>NC_005125.1:3327870-3993444 GCF_000011385.1 Gloeobacter violaceus PCC 7421 | reverse complement strand
ACAGGATCGGGCGGCAGGGGACCGGATGTCAGGACATGGACATTTTCGTCAATCTGGTTGACACAATTGCTCCAGTGCATCTCCCCTGCGAGCACTGTCGAAAGGCCGGGGCCATTTGACAATTCGAGTTTGTTGGAAACCGTGGGCCGTCTTAAATCGGCATCTACGAGTAAAGCTTTACGGTTGAGACCGCCTACTACCTTGGCCAAGTTGGTTGCAACGGTACTTTTACCTTCCCCAGGCATTGACGAAGAAACGACAAAAACTTTGAGCTTCCGATCGGAACTCAAGAAGCGCAGATTGGTCAGCAGCGATCGGAAAGCTTCCCGCAGCATCGATTTTTCTAAAGACGACTTTGGTAGGTCCGGCTTTTGCCTTTCCTTGGAAAATTGGGGTTGGCTGCTCGCCTGCAAATCCTCTTCTTCTGTAAATGGAATTGCTCCAAGCAACGGCAAGTTGAGTAATTCTTTAGCCTGGCTGATTGACTTGACTCGGTCATCGACCGATTCCAGCAGACTTGCTATCCCTAAACCGAAGACAAGGCCAAGCAGTGCACCGCCTCCGAGGGTCAATAGCGGTTTCGGCCAGATCGGTTTTTCGGGAATTGCAGCCGGTTCGATCACCCGCCATGGTGACAACTCCTGTGCAGCTTGAATTCGTAATTCCTGTAACCTTTCGAGTAGCCGGTTGAGACTGTTTGAGGCAAGATTACTATCTCGCACCAATTCTTGATACCGCTTCGCTAGGCTCGGTACAACTTTAAATTGACCGATCATGCGGTTTTTGACATTTTCCAGACCTGCAACTCTAGCAGTTTGAACTCGATAAGCATTTTCTGCTTTTATGAGCTCCGCCGCGAGATTGACTTGTAGATCACCGAGGCGATCTGTAATCCCTTTTGGCGAACCTGTGTTGTTCACGCTGTCAGCAATGCTGTCCTGCAAGGAGGCACCGCCGGAGACGATGGCTGGGACTGTGCGATCACCCAGAATTTGCTGGGCTTGGCTGGCCAGAACTTGGCGCAGCCGGTCGCGTTTCGATTTCAGGCTCTGGACTGCCGGATAGTCGTCGCGGAAACGCGCCTGCTCAAGAGCTAGTTGGGTTTCTACTTTTTGCAGCTGGGTCAGGTTTTCCTGGTATGGGCCGTCCTTGCTTAATGTTGCCGACGCCAGCGCCTGACCTGGAGAGATGCCTAGTCTCTCACTCAATGCCCAATAATGCTCCTTGCTAGCCTCCAGTTCCGCTTTGGATTGTTCGTAGTCACGGTTGAGGGTATTCAAGGTCGCAGCTAGTTCCGTTCCCTGCACTTGCGGATCCAGAATGCTGTACTGGCGGCGGAAGGTGCGTAGTTGTTCCTCTGCGCGTTCAACCTCTTTGCGGACAGGGGGCAATTCGTTTTCAATAAAGGCAATAGCTCCATCGAGCTTCGATTTTTGTATCTCAAGGCTGTAATCAATGTAAGTGCGCGATAGTTCGTCGAGGATGGCTTTGACCACTTGTGGATCTGTGTCTTCGAAGCTGACGACGGCGACTTGCGTTCGCTCTTCTCGGATAATCTCGAGACGCTTGGTGATATCCTCTGCATCCTGATCGAGAAGTTCTGGAAATTTTGGACGTAGCACCCGCAGAGCTTTCTCGATCAAGGGTCGACGCAGCAACACCTCAATCTGGGTGTTGATATCGGCCGAGTTGCTGGCAAAATAGCTCATAGGGCTGGCTTCATCCGCCAGCACCTTCGGTTGGGAGTTTCTGTCCTCAAGCAGCAGAAGCATCTCGCCTTCGTAGACGGGATTGCTCAAAAATGTATAAGCCGCCGCCAGAGAGAAGGTGGCAACGAAGACCCCAATAAATGCGTAGCGTCGGCGCCATATGGTCCTGGCGTACGTTTGCCAATCGAAGCTCGACTCCTCAACGACTTGTGCGGGCTTGTCGACGGGGTCTGCAAACGGCTGTTTTGTCATTAGCGCAGTGCTCTAAATAGGACGACGACGTTGGCAAGCTGGGTAAAAGGCCCGAGAACCGTGCTCACCCCATTAATTACATCGCCACCAAAGGAGCGTCGCACGACAATCATGTCGGATTGCCTGAGGGGAGGGTTGAGCTTGATGTCCGTAGGCTGCTCAAGACGGGCGTTGACTACGCGGCGTGTCACCGTACCGTCGCGGTTGGCACGGACGAGTTCAACCTGGGTCGGATCGGACAAATTCGTAAGTCCTCCGGCACCTATCAGGGCACTGGTTAAAGGGGCGCCGCTGCGAATTTTAACCGAACCGGGTTTTGCGACCTCGCCAATGACCTGCACTTCAATCTGCTCGGGGGAAAGACTCGATTGGGCAACCACATCGTAGTCGTAGTCCGGCTTGCCTTCTTCGGAGCGCGGGACCAAAATCGCGTCTCCATCTTGGAGATTGGGGTTTTGTGAGACATCCCCGTTTTGCAACAGTGCCCACAGATCAAGATTGCGCCGGACGGTCGCTCCCCCTGGCAGTCGCCGCACAAGGGTCACCTGCCGGACATTGGCACGCTCGGTTAAACCAGCAGCCTGAATAAGGGCGGTGCTGACCGTGATCCGGTTATACAGTGTCGCAGGGCTGGTGCCTCCAGAGAAGGTGACACTCTGTACCGGTTGAAAGGTATAGGGACCCGGCCGGTTGACCTCCCCACTGACGACAAGGGTGATGGGTCGCGGGCGCTCGACGGTCACATCTACCCGCGGGCGCGCCAGATAGGGACGGTAAAGTTCCACCAGCCTTTGCGAGAGTTGCTCCGCTGTAAGGCCCTCGGCCGCTATGCTGCCAATCAGCGGCAGCGAAAGGGTGCCGTCCGGCAGCACAGTCCTGGCACCGGATATTTCGGGAACGTCGTAGAAAGTTACTTGAAGGCCGTCTCCCGGCCCTAGACTGTAAGTCGTTTCGGTGAGTTGGGCTGCAAAGTTCGGTACCCCGAAGGACGGCGTCGGCTGCGCGAACACCGGCAGGCAAGGCCAGCTTGTAAATACAAGCAGCCAGGTTAGAGTGCGATGCAAGTCAGAAACGAAAGCACACTTCATGGGTTGGTAAGCCTTTGCAAGGTTGTCATCAAAAACCAATCGACAGATTTACAACTCACTACAGGGTACACCCTCATCTTCTTGCGGCAGCCCTTTACCGCTCACAAGAGTTAACTGCGGACAAAATTGTCCAACGAAATTCGGGGCAGCAGTTCCAAACGACCTCCTTCTGTACAGTTTACGAGCTTTCTGCCCGCCGTCTCGTAAACCACCAGAGCAAGGGAGTAAGCAGCTTCGCTATTGGGCAAGTCCGGCAGTTGCCATTTGACACCGCCGGCGAAGTAGTTGGGATCGAAATGGTTGTCGTCCCTTTTACCTGCTATGACAGTCTGATTGGCTGGGCCTGTGGTAGTGAAATTGTGATCGCAGCCGATCAAAGCGACTTGCCGGAAACCTATATGAAATGCGAGTTGCATGGCCACAAACGTCACGGTGGAGCCCTGGTAAATACTGATTGAACAATCTCTGGCGAACTTGCTCTGGCCCGCTGAGTGCAACATCGTCACATTGTCCCTTGCCCGCACGTCCTTAAGGGCTACTCGGTCCAAGAACAAAGGAATGTCCGTCTGGTTGAAAAAGTCGGCGTTTTGCTCAATGACGAAAGGATTGACAGATACAATACAGGAAGGACGAAATGTAGTTTTATCGAACAAAAGATTAATCTTATTGAGCCCGAAGGTGAAATAACCATCAAGCATGGACAGATCCGACTTTAACAAGCTAGGTCCGTTGCACAAAATGACAGCTTTTTTGTCGGCATACTTGTTTTTCCAGGCGCGAAGCTTAGCCCGCGAACGCCAGGATTCTGGGTTGAAATCCCAACGCAAGCGATTGAGTAATTCAAAGGCTGCGAACCGGTAAGGATTGAGGGTTGCACTCTGAGAAAAACCATCACTATCAGGACTGCTTTGTCTCACATTTTCGACCTTCTGCGTGCTCATCCGTTCCATGTTTTGCTCAACATCGGAAATAAAAATGACCCCAGTGAGTAGACCAGTGTGACCGAAAGGGGAACCAGGGATGTAGACTTCTCGAAAGACCACAGCTGCAGGTGGAAAGCTTTGTAGGAATGGGCAGCAGAATACCAGGAGTAAAAGCCTAAGTAGCCAGCCAGCAAGCCTCCGGGAATAGCATATGCGCCAACAAAGTTAAACGTTGCAAGGCTGACCGCCATAAAAATGGCACTGTGAACAAGAGCCACTGTGTGCCAGATGATGTGATTTGTGGTTGTATACAGCTGCAGGTGCATAGCGCCGTAGCGCTCGCAAAAGAAAACCAGGCCCATCAAAGCCCAAAGTTGCGGTTCCACGAAGCTGGTCTGGCTATCGAGTAACTTGAGCAGCGGCCCAGCAGAAGTTCCGATGGCCACAAATCCAATACTATATGCCCAGTATGAAAGCAACATGCCGCGGCGAGCGACATACACCTGTTCATCGAGTTTGCCCTCGCTGCGCAGGCGGGCAAGCAGAGGGGTCTTGCTGTAAAAAGGCGCCTGAGAAAATTGACTGACCGCCTGGATAAGGCGAAGGGCGATGAGGTAGGAAGCTACCTGCTGTACCGGTCCCCACTGGGCGTACAGCAAATTGCTCACCTGAACCAGACCGCCGGTGAGGGCGATGCCCACCCCGCTGCGCCAGGCACTCGGCCATACCGCCTGGAAGATCGGCCCATCCAGGCCCTGGTCGCTGCCGTAGAAAAAACGTCCTTGCTTGACGACACTGCACAGCCAGCGGTTGCGCAACGTTGCAATGACTAGCCAGATCTGGTTGGCAACCACTAGCGCTAGCAAACTCCCATCTACGAGCATCACTGCAGTGCTGGTTATCACCGCACCCACAGAGGTCGCGATTTCCCAGCGGCGCAGTAGAGCGATCTGGTTGATGCCCTGCAAATAGGCGCTGTAGGCATTGCCGCGGAAAGTGATCGCAGTGGTGGCGAGCACCACCGCCCACGCAAGCCAGGCCTCGGTGCGATCCGGCAGAGCTTCGATCGGCTTGTTAAGCGACCAAGTACCGAAGGAGGCAAGGGCGATCACGGATACAACCGTAAGCCGCCCATAGACAGTACCCATGGTGGAGCTGATGCGGCCGATCACCTCCCAATCAGGCTCACCACTGCCGTGAACGCGCTTGGGGTTGCGAAAATCCACAAGGTCTTTGGCGCCGCCCATAGCAAAAGCAATTACCCGCGAGAAGGTGGAGGCGAATCCCAGATCGGCGAGCATCTGCAATCCAATAATGCTGTTGAGCAACGACCAGACGACCACCTGTTCAGCGCTGAAGCGGGCCAGCACCAGTGGAAAAACAGCGACCAGACTCAATGTGCGCGCCGCAAAACTGCCCCAAGTCGTGATCGTCGGTGAGTGCCATAGCCTGAGCGGCAAACCAGCAAGGGAAAGGCGGGCTGTCGGTCGCACTGTGGTTTTAGTGTCTGAGTAGGGGACTGGTAGGCGGAACGACGAGCAAATCGCACCATCCGTCTCCGTCTGCAAGGCCACGGAGGTACTGGACAAAAGCCTGACAGTGTTCCGGGTCCAGCGCATCGTCCAGCACTGTAGAAAGCGAATCTCCCCGAAAGCGGGTGCGTTTGGGCAACTCCGCAACGACGTAGCGCTCTACCAGGTTTTTGAGGTGCATCAATGGATCTGTACCCTGAGAAGCCAACCATTTGGGGGCAAATTCGGTGCGCACCAGCCAGCGATTGTGCGAGCGCAAAAATGCGTCGGCACCCTGGAACACTCTTTCTTCAAAGCCCTGGGTGTCAACTTTAATATACGCAAAGGCATCGACAGCCACCGATTGCAGCAGCTCGGTGACGGTGGTGGCCGCCGCCGCGACAGTTTTCCAGGCCCGGGCCGGGGTTGACTGGTGGTCTTCAAAGACCCGGTTGTCCTGGCTACCCGCCAAATTGAGGGAAAACGGCATCCGGCCAGGCCGATCGGAGCACACAGCATCAACCAGTCGAAAGTTGCAACCTGCAGCTTCAAGATTTTGCTTTAAATAGGGCAACAGAGTGGGCGACGGCTCGACGGCGATAATTAAGCAACCGGGGTTACGGGCGGCATGAGCCAGGGCCGTAAATCCATAGTTGGCCCCCACATCCAAATAGACAGACGGGCGGAAGCGCGCAACAATTTCATTTTCGAGGGGACAGAGCAGGTCGCCGAAGTAATGTTTTTGATGGTAGGCAAGCCCGCCCGGATCGCGTGGATCGATGGTGAGCTTGAATTTGCCAAAATCGACGGTCTCACATGTAGAGACAATCCGCTTCAGGTGCCTATAGGCTTTGTGAGCCAATGGGTAAATCATTTGTTTGGACGTGTCCTGGATTCGGGGGCCAACACAGCGGTGTTGAAACGGGAAGCAGGAAGATCTGCGCTGTAGGTATTCATTTGGGGATAGCGGCTTGCAAGGGCTGTGCGGTTTGCGTGCAGGCGCTGATAAAGCCTTAGAGAGGAAGCTACAAATCGCAGAGGATTGCGCAGCAGCAGTTGCAACAGTTCGGTAGCCTGGGGAGCCAGTTCTGCAACAGCCCCTGCGTGCACAATGTGCTCGTTCTCGTATAACTGGCGGCTACGTTCGGTTGGTGGGTACGCCGGCGGCAGCAGGCCCTCGGGATCACGCACCAGAATGTTGACCCCATTCCACCAGCCCTCCTGCGCCGCGCGGCGTTGCGCTGGCGTCGCGTTGGCCGGATGACAGGCGGTGTAGGCATCAAAGACCAGCTTAAACTCCGGATGGGTCATCAAAAAATCGCGGTTGGCCTGGCGGACGTGGCGGTAGTTGCTGTCGTCCACCACGATCACGGCGTCGCGATGCAAATGGGGTAGCACCAGTTCCAGGCACATCAGCTGGCTGCGGTAGTCGTGGGGGCCGTCCACAAAGTACACTCCGACCTTGCGCCCGCCAGTAGTCTGGGCAAGGCTCTCCAAAGCATCTTCATAATCTTTGTTGATGACCGTAGCATTCCCGACGGCGAGTTTTGCCGCCCGCTCCCTGACGATGCGCAGGTTCTGCCCCTCAGGGTCAAAAAAGGCAAAATTGTCGATTCCGTAGCATTGCAGTGAGCGGCAGGCGCTTGCCACCGACAGCAGGGTCAATCCCTGAAAGACGCCCACTTCCAGGTAGCACCCGGCGCTGTCGCGCTCGAAAAGCAGGGCCAGCCGCTGGAGAGCGCCGACAAGTTTGTCGCCGGAAAAACCGGTCAACACATCCTTGCCCGCTTGCAGCAGTGGGCCTTCCGACTGGGCATCGCGAATGGCCAGGGCAATCTGTTCGATCATGGGTGTCATCGTAACTACTGGCGACCGAGGTGGGCAGAAAGGCTTCCCGTTGCCCTGCGTACCCGGGCGGCAAGTCTGGCCTTCAATGAGGGCTGTTTGATCTTGCGCTGTGGACGGGAAGGGTTGTAAATCGATTCGATGAGCGCAATCGTGGCACGCTCGCGGGGCGAGCACGGCGTTTCGCGCACAAACAGATAGTCTGCCTGGGAGGCAAAGGAATTTTGATAGCCGGTCCAACCGGCAACACGAAAACCACGCTCGGCCAGAAAGGTTTTGATTTCGTTCTCTAGAAACATCCCCTTGCAAAGGGGATAGCGGTTAAGTTCCAGCTCCAAAGCTAGGCAATCCTCGCGCAGATACTGCTCGGCTCCCTGCAGAACAAAGCCTTCGCCACTTTGGGTGTCACTTTTTAGAAAGGCGAAGTCGATTTTTCGCTCGAGCGAGCGGTAGAGTTCCTGCAGTATGGTGTCGAGTTTTTTGACCTGACAGGGAATCTGGCAAGTCACCTCCGAACGTTCGAACCAACTGCGGTTGAGCTGAGGATCGCCCTCTTTGGCGATGCGCTAATAATTTTGCCGCACCCAGTCAATATTTTGTTTGAGCAGCGAGGAACCCGTGCCGTGGATGCCCGAGACATGAAATGTCGCCTCGCCATCGAAGTTCCACACCGCGCAGTCATAGCGCAACCGCTTGCCGGTCAGTTGCGGCGGTTCGTTGAGCTCGAAGCTCAACACCCAGTCCAACTTGTCCTGGTGACCTTGCCAGGGCAGACCAAGGCCGCCCACTGCACCGATATCGATAAGGTTGATTTTAGGAGTAGCATGCATCGCTTTAAACCGGGTCGTGCAGGCGGTGGCTGATGCCGCCGTCGAGGTCGAGGGCTGTTCCGCTCACAAATGCTGCCTGCGGCGAGGCTAAAAACAACGCCGCACGGGCTACTTCTTCGGGTTCGGCAATGCGGCCCAGCGGGTGCATGCGGGCCAAATCCCGCCACTGCTGGTCTTTGCCCTCGAAGCCGGCTTTGAGCATCGGTGTAGCCACTGCTGCCGGGCAGACGGCGTTGACGCGCACGCGCGCACCAAGATCGACTGCGAGGCTGTGGGTGAGCCCCACTAGGGCGGCTTTGCTGGTGGCGTAGCTGACGAAGCCGGGTTTGGTCGCTTTGGCGTGCACGCTGGCGATATTGACCACCGAGCCGCCCGCCCGCTCCAACTCGCCAAGCAATCCCTGGATGAGCAAAAACGGTGCCGTCAGATTGACATCGAGGGTCTCACGCCAATCGGCCAGGGTGATTTGCCCGGTTGCACCGAGCCGTTGGACAGCGGCGTTGTTGATCAGGGCGTGGAGCCCCTCAGGGGGCAACTCGGCGCGCAATCGGTCCAGAAAGTCATCCCGGTAGCTCTCCTCCAGACATAGTTTTTGCAAATCCACCGGCACGAAGTGATCGCACTCGCACTCACCCTCCTGCACATCGAGAGCCACCACCCGGTGGCCGGCGGCCTTGAAGACCGAGCAGAGCGCCCGTCCGATACCGCCGTTGGCGCCGGTGATCACTGCGGTCGTCGGCACTCAGTCGATCCCCAAAAAACCGAACAGCAGCGCCATCGCCTTGAAGCTTGCGCGCTCGACGGCATCGGCGGTGTTCGAGGCGTTGTGGGAGCCGAAAATGCAGCGCTCGTGAGCGCGCAGGGGCGAATCGGCCGCGAGCGGTTCCACTTCGAAGACATCGAGAGCGGCCGAATGCACCCGGCCGCTTGCCAGGGCCACAATCAGCGCCTGCTCGTCGATGAGCGGTCCGCGGGCGACATTGACGACGCGCACACCGGGCTTGGTCAGCCCAAACGCTGCGACCCCGAGCATGTGACGGTTTTCGGGGGTGAGGGCGCAGGTGAAGACGATAAAATCGGCCTCGCCGAGGCGCTCGGGCCACAGGGCCGGCTCGACCGCCTCAGAACCCGCCTCCGGGACATAGCGCGGGTCGTAGGCGATGACGCGCATCTCGGCTGCGACAAGACGCCGGGCAGTGGCTTTGCCGATATCCCCAAACCCGACCAGAGCGACGGTTTTGCCCGCCAGTGAGACGCCGCAGGGCTTCGGCCAGCCACCGGCGCGCACCTCCCGGTCGACAGAAAACGTCTCGCGCGCCAGGGCCGTCACGTAGGAGACGGCCACATCCGCCACTTCGGCCCCGAACATCGCCGGGGTGTTGGCAATCGGAATGCCCAGAGCGCGGGCGGCGGCAAAATCGACGTTGTCGACACCCACGCCCCACTTGACCGCCGCCTTGAGCCGCCCGCGCACTCCGGCTGCGAAGACTGCCCGCGTCGCCGGGTCGTCGCCGATGATCCAGCCGTCGAAGCCGGGCAATAGATCGACCAGTTCAGCAACCGAGAGTGTCTGTACTACCGGCGGGCAATACACCTCGGCCCCTCGCGCTTCGAAGTGGTCTTTAAAGTGCTCGATGCGCCGCAGCATCGGCGGGCAGGTGACCAGGACGCGCATTTTAGACAACGGCAGGGTACAGGGTGCGGGCGATCATCTCGGCAATGTCCCAGCCTTCTTGATCGTCGATGTCGGCGGACTCGCGCCGGGGCGTCTCGAACATTGTCGGCCGCGTACCGATGCGCGCCCGGGTGGCGGCAAAACTCTCGGCACTAAAGATATAAAGATTGGAATTTTCCTCGAACCAGGCTTCTAGATCCTGGGTGCGCAGAAGTTTGTCCGGATCGTGATTGACGGGGCTGCCATCAGCCCGGTAGAAGCGCGTCTGGAAGCGGTTGACTGCAAAGAGCGAATCGGCGCGACCGGCGGCTTTGGCTTGCTGGTAGGCGGCAAGTGCCCCGCGAATGGTCTGGGCGCTCAGTAGCGGATTGGTCGTGTGGGTCATGAGATAAATATCGGCGGGCACATTCGCGACATCGTCTTCGAGTACCAGGTTCATGCTCACAAAATCGCCGCAGATCTTGGCTTTGCGATCGCGAATCAGGACTCGCTGGGAGTTCACCAGACCGTGTTCGGCCAGGATCGCCCGCGCGTCGGTGTTGATGACGACCTGGTCCACTTCCGGCATAGACAGGAGCGTATCGAGGATCCAGCGAAACAACGGTTTGCCGTTGAAAGCCCGGAAGTTTTTGCCCGTCACCCGGGCGCTATGGGCTTTCATGGGTAGCAGAGCGACGATCGACGCGGGTGGCGATGGCGGCATGGTTCTCTCCTGGAGGGACAGCCGCGGGGGTCGGACCGGCGGGCTTGCCCGGGTAAAAATAGCGTTCTTTTTTGGCCTTGGAGAGTTTCTGGTGTTCGTGGTTGCCACGGTAGGAGCCCCAGAACTGCATCAGGCGGAACATGAAAATCTCGCCGGCCAGATCCCCCAGCCGCCCCTGAACCAGGGCGCGGGTGCCGTCGAGCCACAGAGCGCTCAATAGATACCGGCCAAAATCAAACAAACTGATGTGTACCTCCGGCAGGATGTGCTGTAGGGCAATCGCCTCGCGCTCGTAGCGTCTGCGCACCTGCGCCCATGATTCGTGGTGGTGGTGGATCACCGGCGCCTCCGCCACGTAACCGACGCGCAATCCGGCCGTATACAGGCGCTTGGCCAGGTCCATGTCCTCCAGACCGGTGAGCGCTTCGTCGAAGCGGTAGCGCTCCCAGACAGAAGCAAGCAGGGCGGCATTGGCGTTGTTGCAGAAAAACCCCTCCTGGGGAAGGCAGCTGGTGGACGCAAAGAACTTGGCAAACAGTTGGTGCTCGCTGAAGCGGGTCGCTTCGCCTCCGACCTGGCGACCGTAGCACAGGGGCATCTGCTCACTCACCGGGGCCACTAGGTTGGCAAGCCAACATTCGTGCACGGGGATACAGTGCCCGCTCACAAACACCAACACCCGGCCATGGGCTGCCGCGCAGCCGATATTGAGCGAGCGGCCAAAGGAAAACTCGGCTTTAGGAATAAACTCCAACCGGCAGCCGTGGGCGCGGGCGATAGCGACGGTGTCGTCGGTCGAGCCTGAATCGACGACAATCACCTCACAGGCAAATCCATCGGTGCGCTGGGAGGCGACGGCTCCGAGCAACTGCGGCAGATAGCGCTCTTCGTTGAAGGTGCGGACAATGACACTCACCAACATGGGCTTTTCCGAACAAAAAGCGGCATTTAGTTGAAGACGATCAAGGCAGCCTGCCGCCGCTGTAGCCCGATTCGACCAGGAAAATACCCGCGTAGAGTAATCCTGGATCTCAATGTCCGCCAGGCGAGGTGAAACACTCTCAAGCCGTGGGGAGAGAAGGGGAGCGACCGCAGACGCCGGGAGAGCTTTTTGACTTTCATGTCAGGAAAACCTGACCATCCCGGAGCCCATCCACAAGCATTGTTACAGATTTTGCGCAAACAGCATCACTGTATTGGCGTGATTTGGCCCGCTCGCCGAGGTGCAAAGCCTCCCGGGCCAGGAGCGAGGCTACAGGCTCTCAAGCTCCAGACGGCAGTGCAGACGCCGCCCACACCCACCAGGTTCACCGGTGGGGAAAAATCGGCAGAAGGCCGCTACCGATGAGCTAGCATGACGTGCGATGCCAGGGAAGATGCCAATGCGTGTTCTGATTACAGGGGGGGCAGGGTTTATCGGATCGCACCTGTGCGATCGGTTGGTCAAAGCCGGAGACGAAGTAATTTGTCTGGACAATTATTTTACCGGGGCGCGCACCAACATCGCCCACCTGCGCGATTGCGCCAATTTCGAATTTATCCGCCACGACGTTACCGAACCGATTCGCCTGGAGGTGGACCGGGTGTACCATCTGGCCTGTCCGGCTTCTCCGATCCACTACCAGTACAACCCGGTCAAGACGGTCAAGACCAGCGTGCTGGGAACCCTTAACATGCTGGGCCTCGCCAAGCGGGTCAAGGCGCGCATTTTGCTCGCTTCGACCTCCGAAGTTTACGGCGACCCGCTGGTGCACCCGCAGAACGAAGATTATTGGGGAAATGTCAACCCCGTGGGCATCCGCAGCTGCTACGACGAGTCGAAGCGCCTCGCGGAGACCCTGATGATGGATTATCACCGCCAGAACCACGTCGACATCCGGATTATCCGCATCTTCAACACCTACGGCCCCCGCATGAACGAGGGGGACGGGCGGGTGGTCAGCAACTTTTTGTTCCAGGCGCTGCGCGGCGAGGCGCTTACTATCTATGGCGAAGGCAAACAGACCCGCAGCTTTTGCTACATCGACGATCTGGTGGAGGGGATGATCCGCCTGATGGACAGCAACTATATCGGCCCGATGAACGTCGGCAATCCGGACGAATTTACGATTCTGGAACTGGCCAATCAGGTGCGCTCCCTGGTCGACCCGCAACTGCCGGTGCTCTTCAACCCGCTACCGTCGGACGACCCGCGCCAGCGCTGCCCCGACATCGGCCGGGCGCGGCGGATTTTGGGCTGGCAGCCGACGGTGGCCCTGGGCGAGGGGCTCGCGCGCACAGCGGCGGATTTTCGCGCCCGGCTGATGCAGCATGCGTGAACCGGTGCCCCCGGCCTTTGAGCATTTGAGCCTGGCGGAGCGCATCTTTGCCACGCTGGCGCTGATCGAGCGCCGGGGCTTCTGCGTCGAGTTGGGCTGCCTGGCGGGGTGGCTGGTGGGCGGAGCGGTGGCGGCGGGCGAACTGCGCGCCGCCGTCGAGCGCACCGAGGGCCTGCACATCAGTGGCGACCTGGTGCACACCGACCGGCTCGATCCGACTGCGGTGCGCCGCGCCCTGGAGCGCCAGCAGGCCCACCCGGAGGCCGCCCGTCGCTGGTGGTCCACAGTCGAAGCGTACGTCGAACAGTTGGTGTCGCACTGCCCACAGATCCGCTGCGTGGCGCTGGCAGGCTCGATGGCCGCGGGCGGCTTCGTCGAGACCGACGATGTCGATTTCAATTTGTTTGTCGAGGACGACACCCGCTACACCACCTACCTGCAGGCAAACGTGATCGCCCTGGGTTTTAGCGCCCGCCACCGCAGGCGGCCCACCGACGCCCACACCCGTCGGCCGTTTTTGCCCAAGCTCATGAGCATCAACGTCATCTGGGCCGACGGTGAAGTGCGTCCGTTTGTGCGCCAGGACGGGGCGATGGCGTTGGAGCTGTTTTTGAGCCGACCGCTGTGGGGGGACGATTACTACCGCAGTGTGCTGGGTTGCAACCGCTGGCTCGATGGCTATTTTCCGCAATTTGGGGCAGCGGATTTTTTGTGCCCGGCAGCCCGGTCGCACCGGACGAGTCCCTGGTGCCGCTGGCGCGAGCGCTTCAGCTACGCCGCCGCCTACGCGGGCTGGCGGTGGGTGATGTGGACGCGGCGGCACAACCCCGAAGCCCTGGCGCGCGTCGAACTGGTGCGCAAGTACCAGCACCCCTACGCCCTTTTCGGTTCCTCCGACGCCGGGGGCGGGGTAGACTGCGTAAAGTAACCCGCCAGGTGCTCGGATGGCTCCGCTGGTCTGCAACTACTACGTCACCTACAAGTGCAACGCCCGTTGCCACTTTTGCGATATCTGGGCGCTGACGCCGCCGCCGGAGTCGAGCTACCAGACCATTTGCGCCAACCTGCGCGATCTCAAGCGCCTTGGAGTCAAGTACGTCGACTTTACCGGCGGCGAGCCGCTCCTGCGGCCCGATATCGTCGAACTTTACGCCGAAGCCAAGCGCCTGGGCCTGATGACCACCCTAACCACCAACACGATCCTCTACCCCAAAAAAGCCGAGGCGCTGCGGGGGTTGGTCGACTTTTTGAATTTTTCTTTGGACGGTCCCGACGCCGCTTCCCACAACCAGTCGCGGGGGGTGGACATCTTTGAGCGGCTGATCGAATCGGTGCATCTGGCGCGCGCTCTGGGCGAGTACCCGACGCTCAACTTCACCGTCACCGCCCAAAATTTCGCCCGCATCGGCGAGGCGGCCGAACTGGCCCGCGGCCTGGAGGTGCGCGTCTGGCTCAACCCGGCTTTTACCGCCCACGAACATTACAACAGCGCCAAAAATCCGACACCCGAGATCGTGGCGGCCATCCGCGGCGCGGCCGAGGGCTACCGGGGGACGGTGGGCTACAACCGCGCCGCCCTCGCCTTGATCGAAGCCGGGGGCAACGACACCGCCAAACCCCGCTGCAAAGCGGTCGATGCGGTGATCGTCATTTCCCCGGACGACAAGTTACTGCTGCCTTGTTACCACTTCGCCCAGCACGCGGCTCCCATCGGCGGTCGGCTTTACGATCTCTACACCGAAGGCGAAAAAGTCCAGGAGTACCGGGCTTCCCAGGGCAAGCTCAAAGTCTGCGAAGGCTGCACAGTCTGGTGCTACTTGATCCCGAGCTTTTTCAAGGGACTCGACCGCTACACGCTCCTCAACGGCTTCACCTATGCCGACGAGTTCTTTTCGCGCCGCCGGGGGCGGCGCGGGGTGGCCGCGCGAGCGGTGCTACACTCAAATTAACAATTCATTGCCCGCCGGTATGCCTCTGCTCAACCTGGTGCTCGACAACGGCAGCCGCTTTGTGGCGGATGTCGAGAAACATAGTTCCATCGCCCTCTGGGCGCCCCCCGAGGGTGGCATCGAAGGCAACTACCAGCGCCGGTTGCGGGGAATCGGCTACCGCACGCAGATCATTACCGCCAAGGGATTGGGGGATATTTCGCGTTTTTTGCTCGAGAGCCATGGCGTTCGCCCGGCCCATCTGGGCAAAAAGGACAAGCGCGTATTTACTTTGCCGCCGGAACTGGCGATCTACATGGACACACTGCCGGCGAGCGCCAAAGGTTTCGTGCTCTGGATCATCGAAGGCAAAGTGCTCTCGCTTTTTGAGCTGGAGTCTCTGGTCGGGCTGCCGGCGGCGGTCCCGAAACTGAAAGTGATCGTCGAGGTGGGCAGCGACTACAACATCCGCTGGATGCCGCTGGAACAGGCGGTGTCCAAGATGGCGGAGGGGCGTTAGAATACGGACGTGGAATGCCTGGCCCGTCCCTATGGTTCTTTAGCTGCCGGTAGCTGGTTCAAGCTCATTGGAGGAGCCAGTCTCCAGAATCTTCCGACCCTGTCCAATCTGGCACTTGTGTACACCCTGGCCGGGGCGGACTGCATCGACGTCTCCGCCGATCCGGCGGTGATCGCGGCAGTCGGTGAGGCAATGGTCCATGGTCACCGTTTGGCGGGCTTCTCCCCGGATGCGGGGCCGTTTTTGATGGTGAGCCTCAGCGATGGAGACGATCCCCATTTTCGCAAGGCCCATTTCGATGCCGAGCGCTGTCCGAGCGACTGTCCGCGTCCCTGCCTGCGCATCTGCCCGGTGGACGCCATTGCCGCGGGCGGCATCGAGGCCTTGCGCTGCTACGGTTGCGGGCGTTGCGCACCGGTCTGCCCGCTGGGATTGATTGAGTTTCGCGCCTGGCAGGCCGAGGTGGCCACCATCGGTGCGCTGCTTGCGGACTGTCCGGTGGATGCCGTCGAGATTCACACCCACCGGGGCAACCTCGAAGGTTTCAAGCGGCTGTGGAGGGGGCTTGCGCCCGTGTTGCCCCGCTTGAAGCTGGTGGCGGTGAGCTTTCCCGATGAACCGGGCATGCGTGAGCACTTGGCGGACCTTTGGGAGGTGATGCGCGCCGGTCCACTCTCGGATGCCGCCCGTTCGCACATCGTCTGGCAGATAGACGGCATACCGATGAGCGGCGATCTGGCCCGCGGTACGGCCAGAGCCTCGGTGCGCTTTGCCCGCGAAGTGAGTACCTGGCGACTGCCGGGGTATTTGCAGCTGGCGGGGGGCACCAACGACGCGAGCGTCGAACTGGCCCGGGCCGCCGGGCTGGCAATAGGCGGCATCGGCTACGGTTCCTATGCCCGCCAACTGGTCCAGGCTGAGACCGAAACGGGTCCGCTCGCCGAGGAGCCCGAGCGCTTGCGACGGGCCGTGGAGCAGGCCCGAGCGCTTGTCTGCCAACTCAAACCCCATCTTCAACAGGAGGGTGCCGCCCCATGGCTTACGACGACACCGCAACTTCGATGAATCACAACGAAATGCGCGTCACCGACGACCTGGAGAAGCTTCTGGCCATCCTGCCGGTACCGCTGCAGGAGCGTCTGCACGCCCACGAGCGCCTCGACGAACTGGTCGAGGTGGTACTGGATCTGGGACGGCGGCCGGAGGCGCGCTTTCGCGAAGGCAGCGATTATCTTTCCGAGATCCCGGTCACCCAGGACGAACTGGACGGGTGCACCGCCCGGGTGGGCGAATTTTCCGGCGACAACCGCGCGGGCATCGAGCGGACCCTCCACCGCATCAGTGCGATGCGCAACCGCCACGGCAAAATCATCGGTCTGACCTGCCGGGTGGGCCGGGCGGTCTTCGGCACCATCGGCATGATCCGCGATCTGGTCGAATCGGGACGCTCGATTTTGCTGTTGGGTCGCCCCGGCGTCGGCAAGACCACCGCCCTGCGCGAGATCGCCCGCGTGCTGGCGGACGATCTGCACAAACGCGTCGTGATTATCGACACCAGCAACGAAATCGCCGGCGACGGCGACATTCCGCACCCGGCCATCGGCCGGGCGCGGCGCATGCAGGTGGCCCGACCCGAGTACCAGCACCAGGTGATGATCGAGGCGGTCGAAAACCACATGCCCGAGGTGATCGTCATCGACGAAATCGGCACCGAACTGGAGGCCCTGGCGGCGCGCACGATCGCCGAGCGCGGCGTGCAACTGGTCGGTACCGCCCACGGCAACAAGCTCGATAACCTGATCAAAAATCCGACCCTAAGCGACTTGATTGGCGGCATCCAGACGGTGACCCTGGGCGACGAAGAAGCGCGCCGCCGCGGCACCCAAAAAAGCGTGCTCGAGCGCAAGGCGCCGCCCACCTTCGAGATCGCCGTCGAGATGCAGGAGCGCTACAAGTGGATCGTCCACAAGGATGTCGCCGAGACGGTCGACTACTTGCTGCGCGACCGCAAGCCCCTGCCCGAGACCCGTGCCCTCAACGGCGCCGGCAAAGTGAGCGTCACGCGCGAACTCTCCGAGGCGGAGTGGGACGAACCGCTCACCACCCGCACCGGCTCCTGGCACAGTCCGGTGCCGGTGGTGCCTTTGGGGGCGATGGAGATGGAGGCCGATTTTGACGGCAGCCGCGTGCGCATCTATCCCTATGCGGTCTCGCGCAGCCACCTGGAGCGCATCGTCAACACCCTGGGCTACCCGGTGCTGCTCACCAAAGAGATCGACGAAGCGGACGTGGTGCTCGCTTTGCGCTCCCATGTGCGCGACAAGGGCAAAATCGCCGCCGTCGCCCAGAACCGCCAGATCCCCGTGCACACGGTCAAGGCCAACACCATCCCCCACATCACCCGGGCGCTGCGGCGCATCTTGCAGATCGACGAACCCGGCATCCCGGGCGATCTGGACGCCGGTTTATTCGGTTCGCTCGATTCGGAGGACGAACTGGAGGCGATGGAGGAGGCCCGCCTGGCGGTCGAGCAGATCGTACTGCCCAAGGGCCAGCCGGTCGAACTTTTGCCCAGAGCCCCGCACATCCGCAAGATGCAGCACGAACTGGTGGAGCACTACCGGCTCAAATCCGAGAGCTTCGGCCAGGAGCCCAACCGAAGGCTGCGTATCTATCCGGAGTAAGTCCCAGGGGACTGTCAAGGGCGGATCTCCGCACCTGCGGGGGTCCAGCCCAGCTGTTATATTGGCAAAAAAGGCTGGGGAGTCACCAATGAGCGAACTTGCCAACTACGGGCCTGGTGCGATCCGGGCCGCTTACTCCGGGGACTACGGCTTTCGCACGCCTCCCCCGGACCTGCCCTCTTTGCTGCTCAACGAGCGCATCGTCTATCTCGGCACCCCGATTAACGACGTGGTGGCCGAACTATTGATTGCCCAGCTGCTCTATCTCGAGTCGGAGGACAACGCCAAACCGATCGAGATTTACATCAACAGCCCCGGCGTGGCCGGCTTCGAGACCAGCGCCTTCGCGGTCTACGACACGATGCGCCACGTGCGCATGCCGATCAAGACCATCTGCTTGGGCCTGGCGGGCGGCTTCTCGGCGCTGCTGATGGCGGCGGGCACCAAGGGTCAGCGCATGAGCCTGCCCAATTCACGCATCATTCTTTACCAACCCTACGGCGGTGCGCGCGGCCAGGCCACCGACATCAACATCCGCGCCCAGGAACTCCTCACCACCAAGCGCACCCTCAACCAGCTGCTGAGTATCCATACCGGCAAGACCGTCGAGCAGATCGACAAGGACACTGAGCGCCTTTTTTACATGTCCCCGCAGGAAGCCGTTTCCTACGGCCTGATCGACAAGGTGCTCGAACCGAGTGCGAACAAGCTCGCCAAGCTCAAAGCGGTCGGCGCCCCGGTCTAGTTGAAGCCACCTCAAAGGAGATTTGCCATGCCCATCGGTATTCCCAAAGTTCCCTACCGCCTGCCGGGTGGCCAGAGCCAGTGGATTGACATTTTTAACCGTCTGGCCCTCGATCGGATCATCTTTTTGGGCCGCGAGGTCGACGACGAAATCGCCAATGCGATCATCGCCTCGATGCTCTACCTCGACTCCGAAGACCCCGAAAAGGACATCTTCCTCTACATCAACAGCCCCGGCGGTTCGGTGTCGGCGGGGTTGGCCATCTATGACACCATGCAGCACGTGCGCGCCGACGTTGCCACCATGTGCGTGGGTCTTGCGGCGAGCATGGGTTCCTTTTTGCTCACCGCAGGCGCCAAGGGCAAGCGCACCAGCCTGCCCCACTCGCGCATCATGATCCACCAGCCCCTGGGCGGCGCCCAGGGCCAGGCCACCGACATCGGCATCCAGGCCAAAGAGATCCTGTACACCAAAGATCGCCTCAACCAGATTCTCTCCGAACGGACCGGCCAGCCTCTCGAGCGCATCGAGCGCGACACCGATCGCGACTTTTTCATGTCCGCCGAGGATGCCAAGCAGTACGGCCTGATCGATCAGGTCGTCCAGCACCGCCCGGTCTGAATCTGTGTGGCAGTTGATTGAAGATGGACCGTGGAGCCGCTGGCAGTGCAATTTGCTCTGCGATTGGCCCCACGGTTTTTTCACGCGCCACGCCCGGGGGGCGCCCCCGGGCGAACTGGCCTCGGCCCTTGGCTTGGAGCCGCACAGAGCCTATCGCCTCAAACAGATCCACAGCGCCCTGGTGCACCCGACGCCGGTGGAACCGGACGCATCGGGGGATGCGCTTTGGACCGGACGGGCGGGTGAATCGGTCTGGGTGGGAAGCGCCGATTGCACGCCGATTTTGCTGGCCGACCCGGTTTCGGGGACAGTCGCGGCCATCCACGCCGGTTGGCGCGGCACCGCCCAAGCCATCTTGCCCTTCACGATCGAGCAGCTGCGGCAGGCGGGGGCGGATCCGGCGGACCTGCTGTGTGCGATGGGGCCGGCCATCAGCGGCCGGGCTTATCAGGTCTCAGAACCCGTCGCTTTCGAGGTGACCGGCACGGTAAAGCAGGCGGAACTGGCTTTGCTGCCGGACGCTGAGCTTGGGAAGGTGCGCCTCGATGTGCGCGAAGTCAACCGCCAGCAGGCGTTGCAAAGCGGTCTGCGGGCCGAGCGCATTGCCATCTGTCCGGCCTGCACATTCAGCTCGCCCGATTGGCTCCACTCCTACCGGCGCGAAGGGGGGGGCAAAATTCAGTTCTCAGGCATTGGCCCGGGGCTTGCGGTCTAACGCCGGTCGGGCGACGACTGCGGCCTGGACCGCTCCGCTTCCTGCCTTGACCAAGGCGGCGGCGCAGCGCGCCAAGGTCGAGCCGGTGGTACAGATGTCGTCGACCAGCAAGACCGGTCGTGCTGCAGGTGCAGCACCGACAGCAAAAGCCTGCTCCAGTTCTCGGGCCCGCCGCTCGGGGTCGAGCCCGTGTAAAGCGGGGGTGGCGACGATCCGCCGCAGCCCATGGGGCCGATAGATAAACCCGGTGCGCTTGCAAAAGGCGCGGGCAATGCGATCCGCCTGGTTGTAGCCGCGCTGGGCCTGCCGACTCGGGTGCAGGGGCACAGCCACCACCTGAAAGTCGTGCGGCGGCTTGTCTTGATTCAACCACCAGCGCCCAAGGCGCTCTCCTAACCAATCACCCAACTCCGGCCGCTGTCCGTACTTGAGCACTTCGAGGGCGCGTCGAAGCGCACCGGTGTAGCTTCCCCAAGCATGAACACGTACAGAAGCGCAGATTTCTACCGGCGACTGCGGACGGCGGCACTGCTCGATGGCCGAACCGCAACCGGCGCACAGATAAGTGCTGGCGCGCCGGTCGCACAGAGGGCATCGGTGAGAAAATAGCCAAAGTTTCACAAGCATCAGCGCGGCTGCCCGTTCAATCTAGTTGGCCCTATCTTTTACGGTCCCCGGAAGCCAGTCTGCCGAGCGAAAATTTTTACCACACAGATCTCTAACCAAATGGCGACGCTCCCCTAGCAGAAGCAAGCTAGCCTAAAATTGTGGGGACAAGATTAGTGTAGGGCGGACGATGGGACTTGAACCCACGAATAGAGGATCCACAATCCTCTGCCTTAACCCCTTGGCTACGCCCGCCGCGGTCGGCCATTTCCTATGCTACCACTGCTCTCCCCTAGTCCCGCAAGGGTCGCATTACCAGATGTTAACTGCTTAGTGAACAGGTGAAGAAGCCAGTGTATAATGCTACATTAGAAGATTGCAGGATGTGCAGTGCAGAACGGGTGAGGTCAGCCGTTAACGGTTTCCAGAGTGTCCTTCAAGACCAGGATTTCGTCACGGTGAGCCTGGATGACCAACTTTGCGCCCTGGGAGGTAGCGACGATTCGGGCAACCACTTGTTCGGGACGTCGGGCTCTGCTCCAGTAGAACAGCCCCGCCAGGGGACTCAGCAGGGGCAACAGGGCAAAGGCCCATCCCCCTGCAGGCAGCAAAACGGCAAGCACCAGCGCCAAGCAGATCAGACCCAAAAGCGCAAGGAGCGTCAAAAACACGGCCAGAAAACGGCTTGGGGCGACCACGCCCGAGAAGACCAGACGGCGCTCCTGCTCCTCGACCAAGCGGTAGGACCGACCTTCGAGGTAAGCGCGCAGAGAGTGGGCGAGTTGCTGCGGCTGGGAACTGAAGTCCAATTCTGCCTCTTCGGTACGATCTTTGACCGAGGCGCGCAGGAAAAAGAACAGTCCCACCAGCATCAGCAGCGTCAGCACAAGGGTCGAGAGGATGGTCACCTGCTGCATGGCTACTATTATCGCCCCGGGAAAACCGTTTTGCCCAGTCACCCGCTTGTTTAGACAAAGTCTTTTCTTGGACTTGATATTAGGGGTATAATAAAATTTGAGAGGTTAGAGAGCAATTGAACTTAAGCACATGCACTCAAGATAGAGATTTTTGGCCGGTCTCCCCCGGCCCACAGTCGGGGAATGCAAAGCAGGAACACGGCGGGCCGCTTCGATGGTCTAGACAGATAGAGCGATGGCTCCCACGGGTGTGCACCAAACCGTTTCCAGTTTCCCCGGTTTGTTTTCAAGGCAATCACGTTACCGAAGGTTGAACGAAAAATGCACATTGTCGATATCGATAGAATGGCGACCCCGGACGAGCTGGAGGGGGGTCCGGACCCGGTGCTTGATCCCCAGACGCTCGAAGCCTTTGTGCAGGTGGACATCACTGACGAACGTCCGGCTCGCCCGGGTAGCTCCACGGATCTGGTGCGCGTTTACCTGCAGGAGATCGGCCGCGTGCCGCTGTTGGGTCGCGACGAAGAAGTCGAACTGGCCCAGCAGGTCCAGAAGCTCATGAAGCTCACGGCCCTCAAAGAGTCGCTCCAGACTTCTTTGGGCAGCGAATACAGCGACGAGCAGTGGGCCGAGGCGGCCAAGGTCGGCCTGTTCGAACTCAAACGACAGGTGCTGGCCGGCAGCCGGGCCAAAAAGAAGATGATCGAGGCCAACTTGCGTCTGGTGGTCTCGGTGGCCAAAAAGTACCAGAACCGCGGTCTGGAGCTGCTGGATCTGGTGCAGGAGGGCACGCTTGGCTTGGAGCGGGCGGTCGAGAAATTCGACCCGACCAAGGGCTACCGCTTCTCGACCTACGCCTACTGGTGGATTCGCCAGGGGATCACCCGCGCCATCGCCACCCAGTCGCGCACCATTCGCCTGCCGGTGCACATCACCGAAAAGCTCAACCGCATCAAGAAGACCCAGCGCAAGCTTTCGCAGAACCTGGGCCGCACGCCGACCATCTCCGAAATTGCCGAAGAACTGGAAATGGAGCCGGCCCATGTGCGCGAGTTGATGAGCCGCGTGCCCCGCTCGGTCTCGCTGGAGACCCGCGTGGGTAAGGACAAGGATACCGAACTGGGCGAGTTGCTCGAAGCGGAGGAGGTCTCCCCCGAAGAGAGCGCCGTCCAAGAATCGCTGCGCCGCGACGTCAAAGAGCTGCTCGACGATCTGACCCTGCGCGAGCGCGATGTGATCACGATGCGCTACGGGCTATTGGACGGCCGCACCTACTCGCTCTCTGAGATTGGCCGGGCTCTGGATCTCTCGCGCGAGCGCGTGCGCCAGATCGAATCGAAGGCGCTGCAGAAATTGCGCCAGCCGCGCCGGCGCGCCAAGGTGCGCGATTATCTGGAGCTGATGGAATAAGCCCTGCGCTCAGGGTGTTACATTGAGGGCCGTCCCGTCGGGCGGCCCTGCTTTTTATGCTCAAATGCGACACCCTCGAAGCCTCCTGCGGTGCTCCGCAGGCCACCGTGTTTATGCTGCACGGCCGGGGAGCCGATTGCACCGACCTGGTGCCCCTTGCTGAAGCTTTGGAACTACCGGGGGTGCGCTACTGCTTCCCGAACGCCCCGTTCGGCGTCGAAGGCTATAGCCCTGGCAGCCAGTGGTACGCTTTCGGCCCGAAGCACGCCGAGGGGGTAGCCCAAAGCGCCGTGTTGCTCAAAGCGCTGGTTGAACGGGAGCGCGAAGCTTGTCCACAGTTGCCCTACGCGTTTATGGGCTTTTCGCAGGGGGCGGTGATGGCCCTAGGTGCCGGTCTCCTTTTCGAGCCGCCGCCCGCTGCGATCGTCGCCCTCAGTGGATATCTATTCGAGCCTGAGGCGCTCTGGGCGAAGCGTCCCCGGGATCTCGCCCCGCCGGCTGTCCTGATCGCCCACGGCAGTCAGGATCCGATCATCCCGGTGCGGGCCGGCCAGGCCGCCGCCGCCGCCCTGGCCGGTAAAGGTTTCCCGGTGCAGTACCACGAATTTGCCATGGGACATCAGATCAACCAGGCCGAAATCGAGCTTGTGCGGGACTTTTTGCAGCACACCCTCGGTCTGAGGGCGGGTAAAATTCAGTAAACCATGCCTCAGGCGGCCTGCCGACGCGCTGATTGCGGCGCGATTGGCCGGATTTGCGCGCCTACGACCCGCTCGCCGCCGCCCGCACTCTGAAAACTCCAATGCTCATTCTCCAGGGCGAACGCGATTACCAGGTGACCCGCACCGATTTCGAGCTTTGGAAACAGGCTCTGGCTGGGCGGTCGAACGTCAAGTTCAACCTTTACTCGCAGCTCAACCACCTGTTCATGGCGGGCGAGGGCCAGATTTTGCCCTCGGAGTACCTGACGAGCAGTCACGTCGTGCAGGTTGTCGTCGATGATGTAGCTGATTGGATCACAAGCTCGGCCGGCAAACGGCCTTAAAACATCTTCTTTGTTGGTCTCCAACCGCTGCTCACGGTCCTTGCCAGTACAGCTGGGCTACACCGGTCATGTTGTCTTCGCCGTACCCCCGGCTCATCGCTTCGCCAAATACGCTTCGGGCAGCTTGGGTCAGCGGAGCGCGCGCCCGGTGCGCTGCAGCCATATTCTGCAAGTAACCGAGATCTTTCTCCATCAGGGCGCTTGGAAATAAGGGCGCGTAATTGCCCACTGCCATAGCGCTTGCGGCACCTCTGGCCGCGGGGCTGCAAACGGAGGTCGAGCCAATGATTTCGACAGCCCGGACCTCGTCGATCCCACAGTGGCGCAGCAGTGCGATCAGTTCGCCCATGGCCGCCACCTGTACTCCTAACAGGGCGTTGATTGCAAGCTTGACGGCAGCCCCGTTGCCAAGCGGTCCGGCGTGGTGGACTGTCCCACCCATGGCGTTTAGTATCGGTCCCGCCTTCGCAACCGCACCGGCGTCGCCGCCGACAAGAAAAATCAGCTGCCCCGCCTCCGCCTGGGGCCGGGAGCCCGAGACCGGAGCGTCCAGCAAAGTCTTCCCCCTTGCCTGGAAGTGTTCAGCAAGCTCCTGCACCCCGGCGACACTCAGCGTCGAGCTTTCGATGGCCACAGCATCTGCCGGAAGACCTGCAAGCGCCCCGGTCTCAAAATCGAGCCAGACGAAGCGCGAGGCCGCGTCGTCGCGGACCATGCAAACGGCAAAATCGACTTCCTCCACGGCCGCCCGAGGAGTCTGGGCGGCTTTTGCTCCCATTTCGGCTAGCGGAGCGGTTTTCTGCGAATTGCGGTTCCAGACGGTCACTTGATGACCTGCCTTCAGTAGCGCTGCGGCCATACGCGAGCCCATGGCACCCATTCCCAAAACGGCGGCTTTCGACATGTGCTTGCTCCGTTGCTTCTCGAAGCCATCCTAATCCTGTGCATGCAGACAAATAAACTAGGATCCAAGCATTGTATTCGTGCAGCTAATGCAGCAATGGAAACCGAAGCGTTGCGTCTGTTTGTCGAGGTGACCCGTCGCGGCAGCTTTGCCGCCGTCGCCAGAGACCGCCGTATCGATCCGTCGCTGGTGTCGCGGGCGGTGGCTTCGCTGGAGCACGATCTGGGTGTGCGTCTGTTGCAACGCACCACCCGGCGGCTCGCCCTGACCGAAGCCGGGGAGCGCTACCTGGGCCGCATCGAGCCTCTGGTGGACGAACTGGACCGCGCGCGCGAAGCAGTCCTGGTCCTCAGTACCGGTCCTATCGGCACATTGCGCCTCACTGCCTCGGTGGCTTTTGGTCAAAGATGCCTGGTGCCGCTGCTGCCGCAATTGCGCTCGTCATTCCCGCAACTCAGGCTCGAACTGCTGCTCACGGATGCGAAGCTCGATCTGGTAGGCGAGCGCATCGACCTGGCGATCCGCCTGGGACCTGCGGTCCCGGGCGACGGGGTCCGCGTCAAATGGTTCGACACGCACTACCGAGTGTGTGCGAGTCCGGCTTATCTGCAGCGGGCACACTCCCTGCGCGATCCCGCCGAATTACCTGCCCACAGGTGTCTACTTTTTGCCCTGCCGGAATTTCGCTCGCAGTGGCGCTTCCGGGATGCCGAGGGAATCGTGAGCGAAGTGCCCGTCGACGGCGATATCGTCATCTCCAACGCGCTCGCGCTGCGTGAATGTACCCTGGCGGGCATGGGACCGGCGCTGTTGGCCCACTGGCTCATCGACGAAGATATCGCCCAGGGGCGGCTGGTGGACTTGTTTCCGGCGTATCGGGCGAGTGCGACGGATTTTGAGACTGCCGCCTGGCTGATTTATCCGAGCTGGACCTTTCTGCCCTACAAGGTGCGGGTTGTAGTCGACTTTTTGAAACAGTACCTCGCGGAACTGCAGCCAAGGCTTGAATGATGTCGAATCCGCAGAGACAGGCGCGCAAAGGCTCGGCAAGAGAACTGCCGACCCTCCGGCTTACCGGGTTGCTCCCGGCCTTGACCGCCACCGCCCCGGCCATCGGCAAGCTTGCCGTATCGTCCCCAGCCAAGCTTCTCGGCGCAGTTGCCACGCAAAGCGTGCACGCACCGGAAACGTCCGCCCATCCCACCCACCGAACCCTCCCGCCCACCGGGCCGTCGAGTCCGGTGGGGTGTCGGGAGGGGTACACCCGCGAGGCGGGGAGGCGGGGAACCCGAAGGGGGTCCACAGACTGTCTTGCCAAGCACCGAATGGTCATAGCAACGCTTCGATGGCGTTGCACGCTCCCGCGACGCCGTCTTCGCTCTGGATGCGGCTCGCCACCGCTGTCGCTTTTTTAAAAGCCGACTGGTCCTGCACCAACTCTCCGAGGGTGCGGGCAACGCGCTTCCCTTCGTAGGACCGACGGGCAATAACGCGGGCCACCCCAAGGCGACGGGCGCGTTCGGCGTTGTCGGGCTGATCGTGGCTGAAGGGTACAACCACCATCGGTCGACCGGCGCGCAGGACTTGGGCGGTGGTGCCGATGCCCCCCTGGTGCACAACGGCGAGGGAACGCCCGAACAGCTCCGAATAGGGCGCGTACTCGCCCACATGGATGCGCGAAGAGGCGAGGTCGGGAAAATCGATTTTCGGATTGCGGCCCACCAGCAGCACTGCCCGCAACTGCAGCGCCTCCGCTGCCGCCGCGCTTTCTTGGTAGAAGTTCCCCGCAACCCAAACAGCGGCCGACCCCAGGGTGAATACGACGGGCGGCTCCCCGGCATCGAGAAACTGCGCAAGCCCCGCGTCCAGGCCGCTCTGCCCCGGTTCGGCGCGGTCATAAAAAGGAAACCCCGTCACCTGCGTTCTGGGCGGCCAGTCCGGTTGCGGCTCGGCCAGCACCCGCGAAAACCAGGCCAGTGTGCCGTGGGGCGAAAAGGGGTGCATCAGCGGGTGCCGCTCGCTTTTGGGCAGGCCGGCCCGGCGGCGCAGGTTCTCGATCGGAGCAAGCCAGCCGTCGGCCACCCCCTCCAACAGCCGAAATAAAACGGCGTAGGGAAGCGGTCCGAGAAACCTTAACTGCGCAAGCCAGGGTGCGATCGGCAGCACCGGCGGGTCGTAGCACGACAAAAAGCCCATCGGCTGCAGGCCCACCGACAGCCACCGGATGCCCAGCTTCTGCGCCACAATCGGCACCGCGAAGGCCAGAGGGTGACCGACAATCAGATCCGTTCCGTCGCAAACCGCGAGCAGGCTCTCGTAACTTTGCTCCAGATAAGGCAAAAACAGCGAGCGCACCACAAATTCGGTACCCGTGCGCAGATCCATCGATCTGCGGATAGCCTGCGGATCGTCTTCGAGCAGACCCAGATC
This sequence comes from Gloeobacter violaceus PCC 7421, assembly GCF_000011385.1. Lineage (NCBI taxonomy): Bacteria > Bacillati > Cyanobacteriota > Cyanophyceae > Gloeobacterales > Gloeobacteraceae > Gloeobacter > Gloeobacter violaceus. The sequence continues at coordinate 3,966,065 of NC_005125.1, read as the reverse complement.
CGGGGGCACCGGCTGAAAGGCGATCCCCTCCTCCTCCACCCTGGCGCGGTAGTTCTGCGAAGTGGCGAGCACGACGTCATGACCACGCCCCTGCAGACCGAGGGCGACCGCCAGGAACGGGTGCAGATCCCCCAGCGAACCGTAGGTGACCAGGACAATCCGCTTAATCACTGGGATAGCTGTACAACGACGTCAACTCCATTTATACGGATTCTTATTATCAAGGTGCAATCTGTCAATCCAACACGGGGCAACGGAGATTGCTGCTCTTTCCAGGTTCTTCACAATCGAATGCTTAGCTGGAAAAAACAGCGAAGTCGAGAGTTCGGACTTTGCCGACCGAAGCCTGTGGCCCGCGGCGCACCCCGAGCGCGTGTCCGGGTTCGGGCTACACCCACCAGCACTTCAGGAGTTGAGAAGCTGATGAAACGCGCATTGCTGACGGTTGCCCCGGCAGTGGCATGGCTGGCTCTATCCGCCGCTGCCAGTTTTGCTGAACCTGCCCCGATTGTCTATTCGGGCGAGATACAGACGAGATCCTGGACGGCCGGCGAACTTTTTCTGGTGCGCCATCCCTACACGAACGTGCTTGAAAAAAGTGCGCGGGTGCAGGTCCCAGGCAAGACTATTCAGGAAATCAAAGATCTGCAGCGCACCCTCAGAGAGCAAACGAGCACCCGCGCCTAGCTGTTGTTGAATCAGGACGCGGCTTTTTGCCCTGCTTTGAGCAGCAAGTCGGGGTAGCGGTAGCTGTAGTAAAAATAGCGGGCGTCGTCAAAAGGCTGCAAATTCCAACCTGCCTGCTGCACCCTCTGGTAGTAGGCGAGAAACTCCTGCAGTTCCTTGCGTACCTCTTCATCGAGGGTTTTCTTTTGCTCCAACAGGGCGCCGCGCTCGGCCTGCTTGGTGGAGCCGACGGCGCGCTTCAACTTGAGGTTGGTGTTCTCGATTTCGGCCACCGACTCGTCGATTTTGTAGAGCAACGCCCGCGAGGCTTTTTGGGCGTCGCGCTCGGAGGTAACGGTGATCTGCCCCTGCAGCGGGGTGCGCACTTGCACGCTGCCATCGGAACAACCCACCACCAGCGCCAGCACCAGCGGCGCCACCAGATACCCCAACCGCATAGGAACCTTCAGCAAAAAACCTTCAGGATCCTAGCAGGAAAAGATTCACCGAGGCCCAGAACAAGCCATCCACCAGCAGCGTGCTGAAGACCGCACCGCCAAAAGCCCACCAGTGCAACTCCCGCGAACGCGTTGCCCACGTGGTAATGGCCATCAGCACCAGGCATGTCCCGGCGGCCGTCACAGCACCCAGAGGGGTGTGCATCTGCGCAAGAGCGGCGGGCAGCACCCGCACCAGATCGACGCCGCTGTCCTCGGCCACCATCATTCGCTCCCACCAGGGCATCAAGCCCACCGCCATGCAGTAAAAATCTGTGATGCAGGTGCCCAAGAACGAACCGAGAAAAAACAAACTGCCCACCCGGAAGTAACCGAAGGCCAGGGCCGCCAGGGCAATGGGCACCGGAATCGCCTCCACCGGCAGATGCAGCATCGGGTCGGTGCGCAGCCAGCCCCAGTACAGGCTGCCCGCCCACCAGCTGAGCGTAAAGCCGAACAACAAGTCGCCCCAGACCTGAAAGCGCGTGCGCGCCCACAGCCACAGGCTGAATCCCAACCAACCCAAAGTCGCAAGCAAACTCACCGCCGGGGCGACCCGCACCAGGGGCGCCTGGAAGAACACCGGCACCGACACCAAAAAGACCGATACGGCAAACACCTGCCAGCGGGAAGGCTGCAAAGCGAGCGGAGCGGCGACGAGGCGGTCGAGTAGGAGCACGGGCTTTACAGGTTGGGGTCTTTCGTAACCAAGCTTAACATTGGTCTCACGTTCCAGCGCATCGAATCTGTTGTCCGGCGGCGGGATAGTGTCCGGCGTCATCTAAAAAGCGCCGCTGGACCGGGGCCGCAGGGATACTGTACCGCATCCCCTCCCCGGGTATGCGATGGATCGGCGGCACCGCTTCGCTTTACAGGCAGAAATATGGGTGGCCGACCACCTGGCGGCGCAGGGAGGGCTGGTGCTCGCTCGGCGCTGGCGCTGCCGGGGGGGCGAGATCGACTTGGTAGTTCGGCTGGGTGGGGTGCTCTGCTTCGTCGAGGTCAAAGCCCGCGGGGGCAACAGTTGGGACAGCGCCGGATGGGAGGCGGTGGGGGCGGTCAAACAGCGGCGGCTGCTTCTGGCCGCGGCGCTCTTCCTGGCTGCGCACCCCGAATTGGCGCGCTCCGTGTGCCGCTTCGACGTGGCGCTGGTGGGGCGCGACCCGGGCGGTGGCGTGCGGTTGGTGGCCTATATCGCCGGTGCTTTTGAAGGCAGCGGGCGCTAGGATCGAGCCGCAGCGCTTGGGAGACCCTGATGATCAAGGTGCTCGTGCCTTTGGCGGAGGGCTTCGAAGAAATCGAAGCGGTGACGATTATCGACGTGCTCAGGCGCGCGGACATCGAGGTGACGGTGGCCGCCCTGGCGGACCTCGCGGTGCAGGGTTCCCACGGGATCACCTTGGTGGCTGATACGCGACTGGATGAGATCAATCCCCTTACCTTTGACGCAGTGGTGCTGCCGGGCGGACCGGGGGTGGCCAGGCTGCGCGCCGACGAGCGCGTCCGCAAATTGCTTTTGGAGATGCGCGCCGCCGAGCGGTGGACCGCGGCCATCTGTGCCGCCCCGACGGTGCTCTCGGACGCAGGTCTGCTCGCCGGGGCGCGTGCTACCAGTTACCCCTCGGTACGCCCCGAACTGACCGTCGGCGAGTACCTGGAGACCAGCGTGGTCGTAGACGGGCGGATCGTCACCAGCCGGGGTGTCGGAACCGCGCTCGATTTTGCGCTGAAGCTGGTGGCGCTTTGGGAGGGCGAATCCAAAGCCCAAGCGCTGGCGCGGGCCATGGTGGTCGGCAGCCCCTAAATTCCCGAACGGCCGAGGGTCGCATACATTAGGTAAGAACCATCGGGATCGCTCCGCGTGCTTTACCGTCGCTTCGGCAAAACCGATCTGCGCCTGTCGGTGTTCACCTTCGGGGCGATGCGCTACCTCGACTCCAAAGAAAACGCCGTGAATACCGTCAAAGAAGCGGTGCGATTGGGGATCAACCACCTGGAGACGGCCCGGGGCTACGGCGAGAGCGAAAAATTTTTGGGGGCGGCCTTTCGAGCCGGTGTGCCTCGCGACAAAGTCTACGTCACCACCAAGATCCCGCCCACCCCGGACGGCGAGACGATGCGCCGGCAGATCGAAGAATCTCTCAGCCGCATGGGGATCGACCGCATCGACATCTTCGACCTGCACGGGATCAACACCCGCGAACATCTGGAGCTGTCGGTGCGCAAGAACGGCTGCCTGGAGGCCATCCGCCGGGCCGTGGCCGAGGGGCTCATCGGCCATTTGGGCTTTTCCACCCACGGCCCGCTCCCACTGATTCTCGACACGATCGCCACGGGCGAATTCGAATCGGTCAATTTGCACTATTACTACTTCAACCAGCGCAACGCCCCGGCCATCGAGCTGGCCCACCGCCTCGACATGGGCGTGTTTATCATCTCGCCCACCGACAAAGGCGGGCAGCTGTTCAAACCGCCGGCCCGCTTGGTTGAGCTGTGTGCTCCCTACACGCCCATCGCCGTCAACCACCGCTTTTTGCTCTGTGATCCGCGGGTACACACGTTGAGTCTAGGGGCGGCAAATCCGGCCGAATTTGCGCCGCACCTGGTGGTGGCCGACATGGGCGGCCCCCTCAGCGAAGCGGAAGCGGCGATTATTGCCCGCCTCGACCGGCAGTTCCGCGAGATCCCTTCGGCCTGCGAGCAGTGCTACCAGTGCCTTCCCTGTCCCGAAGCCATCCATATTCCCGAGGTGCTGCGGTTGCGCAATCTGGCGGTGGGCTTCGAGATGGACGACTTTGCCCGCTACCGCTATAACATGTTCGGCAATGCCGGCCACTGGTTTCCCGGCACCAAGGCCAACGGCTGCACCGAGTGCGGCGATTGCCTGCCGCGCTGTCCGGTCGGCCTCGATATTCCCGCCCTGCTGGGGCAAACCCACCAGATGCTGCACCAGGGCGAACGCAAACGCTTGTGGGGTTGAGCACCATGCACCAGACCCATCCGCAGTACCACAAAGACCGCCAGGCTGTGAACCAGCTGATGCAGGACGCACCTGGCGATTACCCTCTGGCCGAACTGGCGCGGCTGTTGATTCGCTATCGGGGCTTTCCGGGGGCCGAGGACATTCAGCGCGACCTGCAGGGAATGCTGAAGACCTGGCAGCTCACCGAGGAAGCACTCTTTGAGCGCACCCGGCTTATCCACACCAGCCGCCCTGTCTACCGCAACTCCGACGCTTCCCAGGAAGACTGGTTCTGACGATGCACCTGGTGCGCTGGCCGTTCGGGTTTTGTCTGGCGCTGACGCCCGTTGTCTTTGTGCCTCCAGACTTTGACCGCTGGCACCCCATCTACCGGGAGGCGATCCTCGCCCACGAGCGCGTCCACCACCGCCAGCAACGCGCCCTCGGGCTGGTGCGCTTCTGCTGGCTCTATACCTTCGATGTGCGCTTTCGCTGGCGCATCGAGCGGATGGGCTACGAGCGCGAGATGTACGAACTGGCGCGCCACGGCCTCAAAGTGCACCCCGAGCGCTATGCGCGCACCGTCTCCTCATCTTTGTACTGGGGGATGATCGACTATGCGGAGGCGCAGCTGTGGGCTGAGACCTTCGCCCACTCGCTGCGCTGGCGATAGCTAGGGCCTGAGCACCGTGGTCCACAATCGGCGCTTGGCGTCCCAGAACGGGGCGTTGGTGCGGCCGATGATGCTCGGCCCCCAGTAGCGGCGCGAACCGTCCACCGTAAAGATGGTGATCACGTCCCCTTCGCCCAGCACAATCGGCCGGTCGGCCAGGGCCAGACGGATCCCCTCGGTACCCCCTTCGCCGGGGGCAAAATCCCAAAAAGCGCCTTCGAGCGAGCCGTCCGCCTTGGTCACGACCACTCGCACCGGGTAGGGGGTCTTGTTGCCGACGCGCACTTCGCCGTTGCGGATCGCTTTGGGTTGGGCGAGAGCCATTCCACAGCCGAGCAGCACTGGAAGGGTGACAAGTGCCGCCACTTGCACCGGGTTGAGCCGCGACATAGCGCGCTAGGATCCTTTGACGCCTGGTAGAGTCGATCTTCGCCTATTTTTTGGGCAATTCAAGCGCCCCCGGGAGGAGTTTCGCGGCGGCGCACGACGGTCTGGATGCGCAGGATGCGTTCGGCGATTTCGGCCGCCGCTTCGAGGGCGCAGGTCTTGACCGCCAGCGGGTCGATCACCCCGGCTTGCCACAGATCGACCACCTCGCCGTTCTCGCAGTCGATGCCCAGGTGCGGGTTGGCGGTGCGCTGGTGCATCGCCTCCAACTGGGCAACTTTTTCGAGGGCCGAATAGCCACTGTTGCTCACGATCTGCTCCAGGGGCCTGCGCAGGGCGGCGGCCACCGCCTCGATGCCGTAGCGCACCACCCCCTCGGTGCGCGCAGCCAGGGCGCTCACCGCCCGGCGGCTCGCCAGTTCCGCCACCCCGCCGCCCGTCACCACCCCCGAGGTGAGGGCGGCCTGCAGCGCGCTGCAGGCGTCGACGGCGACGCGCTCCAGTTCGGCGGCCACCTCGGCGCTCACCGCACCGACGATCATCGCCGCCAGGGGCTCCCCACCCCCGGCGCTGAGGACGAGCTTCTGGGAAGGGCGTTCGTAGCGCACCGTCGCCTTGCCCAATACCGGGGCCAGGGCGGTCGCCCCCCGGGCCAGCTGGCCCTGGCGCACCGGCACCGCGCCGCTGAAGCCGGCCGTCCGCTCGCTGTCGCGGCGCAGGATTCGCTGCAGGGCCACGATCCCCGCCTCGGCCAAGAGCGGTTCGGCCGTTGGGGAAATGCTCTTTTCGCACACCAACAGCACCACCCCAGCCTCGACGAGGACCTGCACCCGGCGGCGCAACTGCTCCTGGGCTTCGAGGTAGCGGGCAAACCCCCCCTCGGTGGCGAGCACCTGGGCATCGAAGCTCTCGGATTCGAAGGGGTCAGAAAGTACCAGCACGCCCCCAGTCCGGGAAAAACCCTCCGGCGGCAACTGCAGCGGCTGCTTGGCAAGGACCAGGCCTTCGATCCAGCGGTGGGATTCGCCCACGCGGGAGCTGACCAGTTCGCCGAGGCGCACGCGCCCGGCGCGCAGGCGCTCGAAGCCGATGTGGTTCGCCGCCTCCCAGACGATCCGGGCAATGGCCTCGTCGCCGCGCGCGGCGATGCGGGTGACAGCCGGCACCCGCGGATCGGCCAGGTCCGTGACAGGCACAGCGGCGCTGCGCAGAGCGTCGAGGGCCGCTTGCACCCCGGCGCGCAGACCCGCGATCAGCGCATTGATGGCGATGCCCTGCTCGACGCGCTCCAGGCAAGCATCGAGCAGCGCCCCAGCCAGGACCGTGGCGGTGGTGGTGCCGTCGCCGACGCTGCGGTCCTGGGCCTCGGCCACCTGGATGACCAGGCGGGCGGCCGGATGCTGGGCGTCGAGCTGCCCGAGGATTTCGACGCCGTCGTTGGTGAGGGTCATGCGGCCCGCATCGTCCACCAGCAACACGTCGAGGCCCTTCGGCCCCAGGGTGCCCGCCACGGTCTCGACGATCGCCCGCACGGCGGCAATATTGGTGCGCAGCACCTTCAGGTGTCCCTCGGCGGTCACACCAGCAACCCCTCGAAGCCTTCGTTCTCAGGCTCCACCAGCGCCCGCATGTGCTCCCAGATGTGAAAGGTCACCCACGGGTCGAGGGCGGCGTAATCGAGCTGTTCGGCCGTGAGCGGCCTGAGGGCCCAGTTGCTCGCCTGGTAGCGCTTGTCCAGTTCGATGCCCAAAAAGTGTGCGCTCAGGGCTTTGAGGGAATTGCGCTCGAGGGCACCGCGTCTGGATGTGGGGATCGACCGCGCCATCTGCAGCGTGCAGACCACCGAGCGCGCTTGGGCGGCTCCTCCCAGGTAGGCCAGGTCGTAGGGAGCGTTGTGGATGAGCTTGACAATTTCCCAGTTGCGCATGGTCTTCTCGACAAAGGCTGTGAGGTCCACCGCGAAGCAATCGATCACCGAGACCGCCTCGCTCGTCCCGTCCCAGACCTGCAGCAGCGATACGCGGTTCTTGCCGGTACTCACCTGGTGCCAGTGGGCCGTTTCGGTGTCGACGGCGAGGACTTTGCGGGTCTGCCAGCGATCGACCAGTTCCGACAGCTGGGCCGTTTCGGTAACTAGAACATAGGGAACCTGGTGGCGACCCATAGACCACAATCCTTTACTTGATACTTTACCCGGCGGGATGCACGTCGCCCAGGGGAACCGCCCGCCCGGCCCCGGTCACCGCGGGCAAATTCCCCGGCGCCCCGGTACAGCGTAACCAGGCGAGCAGCGCAAAGGCCATCGCCTCTTTGAAGTCCGGATCGATGCCGGCTTCGTCGCTGACGGCGACGCGCGCCGGGGCGAGCAATCGCCCGAGGCGCGCGCGGATATAGCCGTTGCGTGCCCCGCCCCCGCACAGGAACACCTCATCGGGAAGCCGGGGCAAAAAATCGCGGTAGGCCCGTTCGATCGAGCGCACGGTCAGTTCGCTCACCGTCGCCACCCGGTCGGCCACCGGCAGATGAGCGCTCTCCTCGGCCAGCCGCCGGGCGCGCGCGTAGCCGAAGTACTCGCGGCCGGTCGATTTGGGGGGCGGCCGGCGAAAGTACGGATCGGCCAGCCACCGCTCCAGGCAGTCCCGGTCGACCGTGCCTTGCAGCGCCAGGCTGCCGCCCCGGTCGAAGGGTTCGCCCAGGGCAATCTGCACGGTGCCGTCGATGAGCAGATTGGCCGGGCCGGTGTCGAAGGCGATCACTTCCTCAGGGCCGCCCCCGGCGCGCAAGTAGGTGACATTGGCAATACCGCCCAGATTCTGGATGCAGCGGTCGCGCCGGGCGTCGCGCAACAGCAAATAGTCGAGGATCGGCACCAGTGGGGCACCCTGGCCACCCGCCGCCATGTCGCGGGTGCGAAAGTTGCCCACGGTCGTCACCCCGGTGCGCTCGGCGATCCAGGCGCCGTCGCCCAACTGCAACGTGTGTCCCGCTGCGTTGTCGGCCGGGGGCTGGTGATGAACGGTCTGGCCATGGGAGCCGATGCAGGCGATCTGCCCGCAGCGAAAGCCCGCCTGCTCGATAAGTTGCAGGGCGCAGTCCGCAAAGGCGAGGGCGACATCGCGGTGCAGCGCACTCACCTCGGCCACTGGAACGGGTTTGCCCTCCGCCAGATGCAACAGCCGCCCGCGCAGCCCTGCCGGGTAAGGTAAGGCGAGCGTGGCAAGGGTTGTTACCGCCGGCTGCTGCGCGCTGCCTGCAATTTCTACCAGTGCCCCGTCCATGCCGTCTAGCGAAGTGCCGCTGATCAGCCCGACCGCCAGCGTTGGATCCACGCGCCTTACCTTTCGAAGCTTCCCAGCAATTGTAGAAGTACCTGGCGCCGTCCGAGCGGGCTGAGGCTGTGCAGATCTACCGCCCCTTCGGCAAGTTGCACGGTCAGATGGGCAAACTTGTTGGGACGGGTAAGGGTCGAAAGCAATGCTTCACGGCCAAAGACGTTGATTCCCAGGTGATCGCCTTCCGGTTGCCCGTCGAGCCAAAGGCCCAGGTTCTCGACTTGCTCGGTGCGGGTGGCGCCCAAAGCGTCGGGACTGAAAGTGTGGGCCAGACCCGTCTGCGGCAGCGGTAGTGCTCTGGCGTAGCGCAGCGAACTGGTGTCGATGGTCACCTCGCCGCAGAAGCGCCGGAACGCCCCGCTCAAGGCCGCCGACCAGAGCACCAGCAGGTGCGGTTCGGCGGCCGGTCCCAGGTTGTAACAGGTGTTGACGAATCGAAAGTCGGTGCGGGTGACCAGCGGCCTGCCTTCTGGGTCTACGCCCGCAGCCAGGGGCAGGTACAGTTCGCTCAGCGTCGGCTGGGGCAACCGCAACTTGATCATCAGGTCGTCTACCAGTTCCTGGGCTTCTTCTTCGACCAACAAACCGCGAGCGAGGTCGCGCTGGAAGTAAACATCAAAAAACGTGTCGAGACCAGTGACGCTACGGCGCCGGCCAAAAAGCGGATCGCGGGTGGCCAACAGCGCCAGATACGTCCACTGGATAGCCTGCTGGGCGGTGGCCGCCGGTCTGCCGATATCGAGGCCGTAGCAACCGGCGAGCGCTTCGACCGTCTCGACGGCCCCCAACTGCATGCCCAATCGGCGCAATCGCTCCGACCCGTACAGGGCCAACTGCCGACAATCGCTCCCCACCGGCAGCTGCTCGACATCGAGCGGATCGATCAGGCCATAGATCAGTTCTTCGCGCCGATCGAGGTAGTCGGCGCCGAACGCGCCTGCCGGGGTTCCGCCTGGACCGGCACTGCGCCGGGCGGTGGCCCGCGCCGCCTGCTGAAGCATCTGCGCCTGCACCCAGAGCGCCTGGGTGCGCTCGGTCGGACCGGTCAAATCGCTGTCGTCGCCCAGGTAGGGGTCGCAGTTGGCGGCAATAAAATTTTCGACATCGGTGCGCACCTGCCAGTTGCCTGGTCGGAAGCCCTGCCAGGGATCGGCGGGTATAGGTTTGGGCACAGCTCTCGACACCGTAGGAACCAGCGCAACCGATGCCCCCAGTATCGAGAACATCGCCCCGAAGCGACCGGCTTCCCAACGTAATTTGAAGAAATTTGAAATCGGTTTGAATAAGTTCTTATTTCTTAGTGATCCCTGGGGTTGGGGCAGCAATTTTGCCGCCATGCCCCCTGCGCAAGTCCACTTCCTTGCAGTACCTTTGTTTAGAATCATTCGGAAGGGGCATGGCCGTAGTGCAGCATTGGACCACCGGCAGTTTTGTCTGGGGATTTCTTGAATCTCTGGCATTTGCGGATGCGCCGCTTCAGCGCTGGTGGCGGGCGAGCTTGCCGGGCCGGGTGCAGCAATGGCTGCTGCACTGGGCCGCAAGCGGCATGGCGGCGCGGGTGGCGGAGCCGGTGGCCATGGGAGTGTTCTGCCTGCTGCTGTTGATTTCGCCTTTTGTGCCCACGGCGGCGGTGGGTGCGGTGCTGGCCGTGGGTCTTGCTTTGGTGGTCCTGCTTTTCTGCGTGCGCGCCCGGCCGCTCTCGCCGCTCGCTTTGCCGGTATCGGCCTTTTGGCTGAGCGGCTGGGTGGCGCTGATCGGCTCGCCGCGATTGCTGTCGAGCCTGGATGGCTGGTTGAAGATGACTCTGTACGCGGCGGGCTTTGCTCTGGGAGCGCACCTGCTGCAAAAGCCGCTTTATCGTACCCTGGCGGTGGGCACTTACCTGGCAGCCACCCTGCCGGTATCGATCTATGGGTTATTGCAGTACGTGAACGGTGCCCCGCCCCTGGCCACCTGGGTGGATCCCGAGTCCCCCCTCGCGGACACTACGCGCGTTTACAGTTTTCTGGGCAACCCGAATCTGCTTGCGGCCTATCTGATCGCCGCGATCCCGCTCGGGGTGGTGGGGGCGCTGGTTTGGAAAAACTGGGCAGCCAAGGCGATGGCCGCCCTTGCCGCCGGGGCGGGGGCGCTTTGTCTGGTGCTCACCTACTCGCGCGGCGGCTGGATCGCTCTGACGGCAACCGTTCTGGTGCTGGCGGTTCTGCTGTGGCCGTGGTTGGCCGAGCGGCTGAAGCCCGAGTGGCGGCTCTGGGTGCCGGTGGTGATCCTGGGGACGGTGGCAGCCGCCCTGGTGGTGGCGGTGGTGGCGGTACCGGCGGTGGGCGAGCGGGCTTTGAGCATCTTCGACGGCCGCGACGATTCGAGCAACAACTTTCGGATCACCGTTTGGGGTGCGGTCTTCGAGATGATCCGCGCCTACCCGCTCACCGGTATCGGCCCCGGCAACCTGACTTTCGAAGCGATTTATCCGTTTTTCCAGCGCCCCAAATTCGATGCGCTGAGCGCCTATTCGATCGTGCTCGAACTTACGGTCGAATTGGGGATCGTCGGGCTTCTGGCTTTTCTGTGGCTGGCAAGCGCCATGTTGGTGCAGGGCTTCACTGTCTGGGTGCGGCGTGCGGAACCGGTCGGGGCGCTCTGGTGTGCTGCCGCCACCTGTGCGGTGGTCGGGCTGTTGGTCAACGGTCTGACCGATACCGTCTGGTTCCGCCCGTCGGTGCAGGTGGTCTGGTGGATGCTGTGCGCCCTCATCGGCGCGGAATACCTGCGCGCCGCCGGTCAGGCCGATCAAGATTGAGCTTCGACAGGAGCAGGCAAAATTGTGCAGTGATTCTGCTGGGGAACAGCAGTGCCTGGCTTTGTTCGCTTGCCGCGGGGTGTGCAAGAATGTCTCTACCCACGTGCGCAGGGAGCGACGAAGATGCGAACGGTGTACACTCTGGTGTTTGTCCTGGCAGGGGCGCTGCTGGTGCCTGTCACCGCCTCGGCCCAGATCACCACCACGCCGGGTGCAACGAACGCCGCCGGCACGACCACCACGACCGGTACCACGACCAGCACGACGGCCGCGCTTTTTATCAATTCGACCGTCTCGACCGCTCCTCCCGTCTACGCCGGTCCGGTGCAGCCGGGGCCGACCTACAACGGTCTGAGCTCCAGCGGCGTCTACAACTCCAATGGCACGATCGTTCCCGGCACCAATGCTCTCAGTAACGGCGTCTACTCGGGCCTGCCCGCCCCGACACCAAACTTCAACTTCACCGCCACCAGCGGCGGTACGCTCGCGCCGACCAACGCCCAGGGAACGACCCAACCGACCCGCTAGAGCATAATCAGTCCCCGCCTGACGCCCAGGGTGACAGCTTCGGTGCGGCTTGTGGCCTCGAGCTTGCCGAAAATCGAGCCGATGTGAAATTTGACGGTGTGTTCGGAAATTTGCAGGCGGCGGGCGATGGTTTTGTTGCCGAGGCCCTCGGCGAGCATCGAGAGCACCTCCACTTCGCGCGGTGTGAGGGGCTGTTCGGGCGCTTCGGTGGGTGGGCGCGGCTGGCCGGGTAGAGCGCAAAGCATCGCACCCAGCAAGTCGGGATGAATCGCCACCAGCGCACCCGCTGCCGCTGTGATTGCGGCGGTGATCTCACCGGCGGTGGCGGTGCGCGGCAGCAGGGCACGCACGCCGGAGCGCAGCACCTCGGCCATCCAGCTTCCTGCGGTTTCCTCGGTGAGGATGACCAAAGAGACAGCCGGGACGCCCTCTCCTTCGATTGGAGATGGGACAAGACCGGGAAGCCAGTCGAGCACTGCATCGTCGGCGTCATCTTCGAGGTCGACCAGCACGACCTCGGGCTGCAGTTCCTCCAAGAGTTGCGGCAGCTCGGCGAGGGAAACGGGGTGACCGACAACAGTCAGATCCGGGCTGGCCGCAACCAGGGCGGCCAGCCCGGCGCGCACGACAGCAGCATCGGCCGCCACCGCCACCCGAATCATGCCGCACTCCGCCCGCAGGCGATCCAAAATCCTGCCGCCTCCAGACTTTCTGCTTGCTCTGGGTGCCGGGTATTCACGTCCCTCTCCGCAGCCGTTCGCCGACAGTGACGGACACCTCGACCAGCTGACCGCCCCGGACGATCTGCACCGGTACGCTCTTGCCGACCCGCTCGGGGGTCAACAGGGCCAGCACCTCCTCGGTGTCCCCGACGGTGTGGCCGTCGATCCCGATGAATACATCGCCCAGCAGCACACCGGCGCGCTCGGCGGGGGCGTCCGCTTCGAGGTTGACGACGATCACCGCACCCGTACCGGGCAAATTGAGGGTGGCGCGCAGGCTGTCGGGCAGGCGCACCGGCTGCATGCCGATGCCCAGATAGCCGCGGGCGACCCGCCCGGTGGCCAGCAGCTGGTCCACCACCCGATCGACGGTGGCGGCCGGAATGGCGATCCCGGTGCTGCGCGAGAGCGCGGCGGTGTTGATCCCGACGATGCGGCCTTCGGTGTCCACCAGGGCGCCGCCGGAAAATCCCGGAAACAAGCTCAGATCCAGGCGGATGAGCCGGTCGATCTGTCCGCCGCGCCAGGTGCGCCAGGGACCGCCCACGTTGCAGACGGTGCCGAGGCTGGCACTCAGGCCGTGCTCGCCCGGGCGGGCGAGGGCGAGAGCCAGATGCCCGACTTTGAGCAGTTGGGCATCGCCAAAGGGCACCTCGGGGGCGGGGGCGTCCGCCAAGCGCAACACCGCCAGATCGGTGCCGGGATCGCGCCCGGCCAGCGTTGCTGCCACCGTGCGCCCATCGTGCAAAGTGACCGTTATTTCGTCGTCGCGCTTGAGCAGGTGGTCGGCGGTGACGACAACCCCTTCGCGCCAGAGCACGCCGCTGGGCGTGCTGCGCGCGTGGGTGTCGACGGCGACCACCGCCCGGCCGGCCGCTTCGACGGTATCAGCCAGGGCGTTGGAAAAAGCTAGCAAAGCACCTGTCGGTGAAGTCATGGTGGGCTCCGCAATGCGAGTGAGACAGGCTGGTGGCTGTCCTGTACTTCAAGCTTGTCGTACCGTGGAGACGGATACCATCGGCGGATCGGCTAGCGGCCACCCGGAAGATTGGTTAGGAAGTGGGGGAGACCAACAGCATGGCGGAGCGCATCACCATCGACTCGAAGGACGGCAGCTTCGGCGCCTACGTGGCCAGACCGGGTGCGGGCTTCGGCCCCGGCCTGGTGGTCATCCAGGAAATATTTGGCATCAACGCCACGATGCGGGCCATCGCCGACGCCTTTGCCCGGGCGGGCTACATCGCCGTGGTGCCGGATTTGTTCTGGCGGCTGGAGCCGGGAGTTGAACTGATTGACCAGGGCAGCGATCTCGAAAAAGCCTTTGGACTCTACAACGCCTACGACGAAGATCTGGGCGTCACGGATCTGATTGCCGCCCTCGGTGCCGTCCGCCAACTGGAAGGCTGCACCGGCAAGGTGGGCACGGTGGGCTACTGCCTGGGAGGCAAACTCGCGTATCTGATGGCCACCCGCTCCGACGCCGATGCCAACGTCAGCTACTACGGCGTCGGTATCGAACGCAACCTGGAGGAAGTGGGCAACATTTCCCGGCCACTGCTGTTGCATATCGCCGGGGAGGACGAACTGGTCGCCCCGGCCGCCCGGGGGCGCATTCTGGATGCCGTGGCGCAAAATCCGCTCATCACCACCTATCTCTATCCAGGTCTGGGCCACGCCTTTGCCCGCGTGGACGGCACCACCTATCAAAAGGAAGCCGCCGAGCTGGCCAACGGCCGTACCCTCACATTTTTGAGCAGCCACCTGGGCTAGAGCTTTCAGCGGTTCACCAGTTCGCCTACCACCAAAACCGGCACCGTCTCCCCTTCGCAGGCACCCGTCACCCCGGCTTCCAGCCAGGCAAAGGCGTTGATGCCAAGCAGGCTCACCAGGTCGCCGGAGTTGTCGGTGCGGTACGGAGCAAAGCGCCAGACACCGGCTTCGAGGGCCAATTGGCCGCGCAGGTAGGCGCGCCGGTCGCCCTTCGAGCGCACCGGCGCTTTCAGTTGCGCCGTTACCACCGGGTAACGCCAGCGCTCGGGCGGGTAGCCCATGAATTTGCGGATGGCGGGCCGCACAAACTGCCAGAAGCAAAACAGCGACGAGACCGGGTTGCCGGGCAGGCCCCAGATGAGTCGGCTGCCCAGCCGGGCGAACATCAGCGGTTTGCCCGGCTTCATGTTGATCTTGTAGAGCACCACCTGCGCACCCAACGCTTCGAGCACCTGTGGGGTGTAGTCAAATTGCCCGACGCTCGCCCCGCCCGAGAGCAGCACAAAATCGGCATCCAGGGCAGCCAGCAAGCGCATGCGGATTGCCTCGGGATCGTCGGGGGCGATGCCCAACGCCCGGGGATCGCCCCCCGCCTCGCGCACCTGGGCGACGAGGCCGTACTGGTTGGAATCAACGATGCGCGCCCCTGCGAGCACCCCGTCGATACCCACCAGTTCGTCCCCCGTCGAGACGATCGCCACTGCGGGCGGGCGGTGGGTGAGTACGAAGGCGCGCTGGGCCGCCGCCAAAAGGGCAATTTCGCCCGGCTGCAGGACTGTACCCGGCGGCATCAGGGGTGAGCCCGCTTTGTGAAAGGCGCCGCGGTAGCGCACGTTCGCTCCGGGGGCAGGGAGCTTTTCAAACGTGAGGGTGTCTCCCTCCAGGCGGGCTTCTTCTTGAATGAGAACCGCGTCGGAGCCCTCAGGGAGCACCGCCCCGGTCATGATCCGGGCGGCCTGCCCCTCGGCGAGGGGATGGGTGGGCATCCGGCCCGCCGCGATCGTTTCAACCACTTGCAGCTTCCCAAAACCGGTATCGGCGGAGCGCACCGCGTAACCGTCCATCGCCGAGTTGTCGTAGGGCGGAAAATCTGTGCGCGCCAGGATGGTCTCGGCGAGCACCCGGCTGCAGGCAGCCAGCAGATCGACCCGCTCGGGGGCGCCGACCTCCACCGCTTCGAGGATGAGCGCTTGTGCTTCTTCGACGGAAATCATAAATATGATGTAAGGCGCTGCCTTCTAGCCTAGCGCCAACCCCAATCCACACCATGGAACTGGTTTCACGCCCTCCTACAGGCTGGCTCTCCGCCCTCGCGGCGGGCGCTATCGTCAGCGCCGCCATCGCCTGGCTCGCTCCTGCCCAACTGGTTGTATTCGGCCTCACGCTGCTGCTGGTGGCCCTCACCGGCTTCGCGGCCGTGCCTT
This sequence comes from Gloeobacter violaceus PCC 7421, assembly GCF_000011385.1. Classification (NCBI taxonomy): domain Bacteria; kingdom Bacillati; phylum Cyanobacteriota; class Cyanophyceae; order Gloeobacterales; family Gloeobacteraceae; genus Gloeobacter; species Gloeobacter violaceus. The sequence goes on along the minus strand of NC_005125.1, from coordinate 3,950,304 downwards.
TACTGCGACGCTGGAAGGCGCGGCAATTCATCCGCGAGGACGGCCCCCGGTCGCACCTCAAAAAAGCGGGCACCCCGACGATGGGGGGGATCTTTTTTATTCCCTGGGCGCTGGTGGTGCCCTTTGCCTTTGCCGGCTGGAATCCGGAACTGATCGCCGCCGTCGCCCTGGCCACCTCCTACGGGTTGGTAGGCTGGATCGACGATTTTCAGATCATCCGCCGGCAGTCGAATAACGGCATTACCCCCCGCCAGAAGATGCTGCTGCTGATTGGCGCCGGGGTGGCTTTTTGCCTTTTTCATGGCCTGAGCGGCCACGGCACCGCCACTTTCGGCCTGGGAGAGTTGGGGATTTTGTTCTGGCCGCTGGCGCTTTTAGCCCTCACCGGCACCGCCAATGCCGTCAACATCACCGACGGCCTGGACGGTCTGGCGGGGGGAACCGGCGCCATCGCCGCCACCGTCCTCGGGTTGATTGTGATCGCTACCCACCCGGCGCTCGCGGTGCTCTGCTTCGCCCTGGCCGGCGCCTGCCTGGGGTTTTTGGTCCACAATCGCCACAAGGCCACGGTCTTCATGGGCGACACCGGCTCGCTCGCCATCGGCGGAGCGCTCGCGGCGGTGGCAGTCTTGAGTGGTCAACTGGTCGCCCTTGCCCTTGTGGGGGGGGTCTTTGTGGTCGAAGCCCTCTCGGTGATCGCCCAGGTCGGTTACTTCAAAGCCACCAAGGGACCGGACGGCAAGGGCAAGCGCCTGCTGCGCATGGCCCCGCTGCACCACCACTTCGAACTGGGCGGTCTGCACGAGACCCAGGTGGTGGCCCGCTTTTATCTGGCGGGGGCGTCGTTGGCCCTGCTCACCTGGTGGCTGCATACAGGATGGCCACCCAGTGCCTGAACCGATGGACATCTACTCCAGCAGCGGCACTTTGGCCGCGCTCACGGTCACCAGCCTTGCGGAGTCGCTGCGATGGTACAGGGATGCCCTCGGTTTCGAGGTGGTCTCGACGCTGCCCGGAAGCGACGGCCTGCCGGTGCGCGCCCGCCTGCGCTGGGCACCCAACGCCGAGATTGTCTTGCTCGAGCAAGATCCGGCTGTCCGGCTGGAGGGCGAGCGCGGAATCGGCTTCTCGGTGACTTTTTGGGCGGCAGGCCGCGGCGTCGAGCCCATCGCCGAGCAAGCGCTCGCCCACGGTGCGGATATCGTGGGCGAGCCGCGCGATCAGCCCTGGGGCCTACGCGAAATCACGATCTACGATCCGGACTGCTACCGTCTGGTCTTTGCCGAACCGCTCGCTTGAGCAAACTCCCGCTGGAGAAAGATTTCGATAGTTTGCTCTTCGCCCAATATTGAGGGTGGACCGTCTACGTATACGAATGTGGACGGCGTAGTGAGCGTCATGAAGCGCGCAGCGACGGGCAAATTTATCCAACACTGGGCCGGGGAGTGCAAGCAACGGGTGAATCTATCGCTCACGGCGACCGCCTGGGAACGGTTGCGGCGGCAGGCGGCGGAGCGCGGGATCTCGCGCTCGGAGATTGTCGAGCAATTTGCCCGCGCTGAGGAGCCGGACGATTCGAGTTTGGAGCGGCGGGTTCTGGATCTGGAGCGGCAGAACGAGCAATTGCGTCGCGAACTGGAGCAGGCCCGCGGCGAAGCCGCCGAGCGCCACCGGGTGGAGACCGCCTTGTGCCGCAGCGAGGCGCGCTTTCGGCAGCTGGTCGCGGAGAATCTGATTGCCATCGGCTTTGGAGACTGCGCAGGAATGATCGTCGAGGCCAACGACGCTTTTTTGCAATTGGTGGGCTACAACCGCGAAGAACTGGCGGCGGGCCGGGTGCGTTGGGCGCAGATGACCCCGCCGGAGTATCGCGAGCGCGACGAGCAGGCCATGGCCGAACTGGCGAGCACCGGCGCGTGTCGGCCCTACGAGAAGGAGTACATCCACAAAGACGGACGCCGTGTACCGATTCTCATCGGTGCCACGCTGCTTGAAGGCGGAGAGAGGGTCGCCTGCTTTGTCTTCGATCTGGGAGGACACCGGCGCGCCCGGGCGGACCTGGAGCGGGCGAATGAACGGTTTCAACTGGCGGCGAAGGCGGCGGGCTGTTTGGTTTACGACTGGGATCTCGAGGCGAACCGCGTCGAGCACGCCTACGGTCTGCTCGAGCTGCTGGGCTACAACGCCGAGGAAATCAGCGAACCTGCCCACCTCTGGTGGGCGGAGCAGATTCATCCCGACGACCGGGAGCGCGCCAACGCAGAAGTCTGGGCTGCTCTTCAAGACGCGGAAATGCCGAACTACGCCATCGAGTACCGGGTCCGCAATCGCCAGGGCCACCACATCAACGTTTGCGACCGCGGCGTTGTCCGCCGCGCCCCCGACGGCCGGGCCATCCGGGTGGTGGGCTGCACCCTCGACCTCAGCGAATCGAAAAATCTCGAAGCGCGCGTGCGCAGCACCGATGAACATTATCGTTTTCTGGCCGAGTCGATTCCGCAGATCGTCTGGACTGCCCGGCCCGACGGTGCCCTCGACTACTACAACCGGCGCTGGTACGACTACACGGGCCTCACCCCCCAGCAGAGCGAGGGCTGGGGGTGGCAGCCGGTACTGCACCCGGAAGATCTAGATCGCTGTCTGAAATACTGGCGGCAGGCAGTGGCCACCGGTAGCTCCTACGAGATCGAATACCGCTTTCGGCGGGCGGGCGACGGCGCTTACCGCTGGCACCTGGGCCGGGCGTTGCCGATGCGCGACCGCGAAGGACAGATCGTCAAGTGGTTCGGCACCTCCACCGACATCGACGATCAAAAGCGGGCGGCAGCCGAATTAGCCGCCCGCGAGCAGGCCCAGCGCTTTTTGGCGGAGGCCGCCTCGATTCTGGCTTCCTCGCTCGATTACACCGTGACGCTCGATCGCGTAGCCCAGTTGACGGTGCCGCTGCTGGCCGACTGGTGCTCGGTGGACATGGTGTCCGAAGACGGCGGCATCGAAAAGTTGGTCATCGCCCACGTCGATGCCCAAAAAGCGCTCCAGATCCGTGAGTTGCAGCGACGCTACCCCTTCGACCCGCGGGAGGCAAGCGGGGTCGCCAATGTCCTGCGCACTGGGCGTTCGGAATTCTACCCGAAAATTACCGACGAACTGCTCATCGCCATCGCCCGCAGCCCGGAGCATCTGGAGCTGTTGCGCAAAGCCGGCTTCAGCGCGGCGCTGCTGGTGCCGCTGACCGCCCGCGGCCGCACCTTCGGCGCTATCACCCTGGTGATGTCCGACTCCGGACGCCGCTACGGCCGGACGGATCTGGCCCTAGCCGAAGACCTGGCCTGCCACGCGGCCATCGCCATCGACAATGCCCGGCTCTACCATCAGGCCTGGGAGGCCAACCGGATCAAAGACGAGTTTCTGGCCACCGTCAGCCACGAACTGCGCACCCCGCTCAACGCCATTTTGGGCTGGACCCAAATCCTCCGGCGGCGCAAGCTCGATGCCGAGTCCCAGGCGCGGGCGCTTGAGACCATCGAGCGCAACGGCCGGGCTCAAAACCAGCTCATCGAAGACATCCTCGATGTCTCGCGGATCATTACCGGCAAGCTCAAGCTCGACGTGCGACCGCTCGATCTCGCGGCGGTGATCGAGGAAGCCCTCGACTCGGTGTGCCTGGCCTCGGAGGCCAAGCACATTGCCCTGCACTGCACCCTCGATGCTGAAGCGGCCTCGGTTAGCGGCGACCCGGCCCGGCTGCAGCAGGTGGTCTGGAATCTGCTGTCCAATGCGATCAAATTCACCCCCGAGGGCGGTCGCATCGACGTGCGCCTCGCAGCCGACGGCGCCAGTGCGCTGCTCAGTGTGCGCGACAGCGGCGTGGGGATTACCCCTGAAGCTTTGCCCTACATCTTTGAGCGCTTCCGCCAGGCCGACGGCTCCAACACCCGTGCCTTCGGCGGTCTTGGACTGGGTCTGGCGATCGTGCGCCACCTGGTCGAACTGCACGGCGGCACCGTCACCGCCCACAGCGACGGCCCCGGCCGGGGGGCTTTATTTGCTGTCCGCCTGCCCCGGCGGCGGCCGGGCGGGGATCGCGCCGAGGGTGGCCTTGCGGCCTAAATCGATAGGCCCGATCGATGCGTCGGATGGTTGGTTGTACCGCCGATTGCTGATACTATCGCAATAGATCTTAAGAATCTGCCTGACCTGCAACCTGCCGCACCCGCGGGAGTACTCTTTGCAAGCGGAGGGCAAGGTCACTGCGGGTCTACGTCGGCTGGGCCGACAGCTTCCATCCCTATCCTGAACGTTCGGGTTCGTGGCGCTTTCGCCGCTTCGGCGGCCGGAGGCTCACTGCGCTGTGCCCAGCTTTCGGGGTCAAGCAACCGCAAGAGGAGTGAGCGTTGACGATCGATACGCCGGCGGCGGGCATCCGCACGCACAACCGCAAGTTACTGCGCCAACTGGAGCGGGTGACCTACCGCGAGGTGCTCAGTACCATTCCCAAAAAATGCTTCGAGCGCGACACCCTGCGCGGCCTGGGGGCGGTGGTCCTGCACCTGGGGGTTCTGGCCGGTTCTTACGCGCTTTTTGCCGTCTCTCCGATCTGGCTGGCGCCGCTCTTTTGGGTGTGGATCGGCACGGTGCTGTGGGGCAACTTCGTGCTGGCCCACGACTGTGGTCACCAGTCCTTCTCGCCCTACCGCAGGCTCAATGCGCTGGTGGGCCATGGGCTGCTGCTGCCGACGCTCTACCCGTTTCACAGCTGGCGGATCATGCACAACCGCCACCACGCCTGGACCAACCACCAGGACAACGACAACAGCTGGCGGACGATCGCCCCCGAGACTTACGCGGGTATGAACGACTTCAACCGGTTTTTTTATCGGCATGTCCACACCTGGGCCTGGTGGTTCGCCTCGGTCATTCATCTGTTCATCTTCCACTACGACCAAAAGAAATTCCTCCCCCAGGAGCGGCCCGAGGCGCGCTTTTCGATTGCAGTGAACGTCGTGTTTGCAGCGGTCGCCCTACCGGGCTTGTTCTGGCTCACCGGTTTTGGGGGGGTGCTCAGTTACTGGGTGCTGCCGTGGCTGGTCTTTCACTTCTGGCTGAGCACCTTCACCCTTATCCACCACAACCATCCGGACATTCCCTACTTCCCGGAGGGCGAGTGGACGCCGCTGAAGGCGCAACTGTTCGGCACGGTCCACTGCGAGTACCCCTGGTGGGTCGAACTGGTGGCCTACCGCATTGGCGTGCACATCCCCCACCACCTCTCGACGGCGATCCCGTACTATCACCTCGACGAGGCCCACGCCGCCCTCAAAGCCCGCTGGCCGGAGTACGTGCACGAGGCGCGCTTCACCTGGCCGTATCTCAAATCGATCGTCACCACCTGCCACCTGAGCGGTCCGGAGGGCTATCATCTGCCCATCAAACGCGCCCGGGTCGTAAGGGGCCGCAAATAAAAGCCCCGGCGGCTCAAAGCCACCGGGACCAACAGAAGAGGTGTAGCTATCGAATGGGGGGTTAACCCTGGCGGACCGCTTCGAGGGCGTCAAGGTAGCGCTGGGCGTGGGCCTTCTCGACGGCACCGAGGGCGCCGAACTGCTTGGAGGCGCGCTTGAGCATCTTCAAGAAGCGCTCGGCATGCTCGCGCGACTCCTCGGCCTGCTCGGCGAATTCCGCCGCCGCCGCCTGCTCGTGCTCGGTAACCGCCTCCTGCTGAAAGGTCGGGTACATCTCGTTGGTCTCGTACAGCTCGCCCTCGGCCGCCAGCTCCAGGAGCTTCTCCACCGTCAGGGTGCCGGGCGGATGAACCAGGCGCAGGTGGGCAAAGGCGTGGCCGGTCTCCTCCTCAGCGGTCTTCTCAAAAAGTTTGGCCACCTCTTCGTTGCCCAATTCGCGGGCGACCGAGGCGAAGTAGAGATACTTGCGGTTGGCCATCGACTCGCCTGCGAAGGCGGAGTGCAGGTTTTCCTGGGTCTTGCTGGTGTTGCCGTTGGTGGTGGTCATGGTTATCTCCCTGGTGTATGGCGTTGCAAACTAGAACAAGTCTTAAATAAGAATCGTTCTATGACTGGTCCCTGAAAAAAGGTCGCCTGGGCGACCTTCTGGGAATAGTGGATTACTGGCCGTGGCTGGTGGCCTGGCATTGGCGGCAAACGCCGCGCACGATCACTTCGACATTTTCGATGTGCGGATAGCGCGCGGCGATCGGGCTGAGATCCAGCGACCGGAACGACTGCCAATCGATATCGTCGAAGCGCCCGCACACGCGGCAAATAAAGTGATGGTGGGGTTCGATGTTGGCGTCGTAACGCAGCACCCCCGCCTCGTGGGTGACTTCGCGCACCAGCCCGACATCGCGCAGGGTGCTGAGGGTGTTGTAGACGGTAGCCCGCGAGGTCATCGGCAAATTGCGGTTGAGTTGCTCGACCAACTGATCGGCGGTGGGGTGGTCCTCGGTCTGCTGCAAAAAACGCAAAATCGCGTAGCGCTGGGGGGTGACCTTCAGACCTTTTTGCTCAAGTAGCACTGCGGGGTCGACCATCTTGCCTGTCCCGGCAAAGGGCCGGGTTTGCGATTACAAATTTAGAATAGATCTAATTTGAGAGTGTGTCAAGATCGGTTGGCAAAAATACCCGTACACTGGCGTGGCGATGGTGCGAGGTGGTGCCCTTTATGGCGGCGGTAGCGGTGGTCGGAGCGGGCAAATCCGGGCAGGCGGCGGCGCGGTGGTTGGCGCTTGGGGGAAGACGGGTAGTGCTCTGGGATGGCCGCGACAGCGAGGCATTGCGGGTAGTTGCCGGGGCATTGGCTCCGTTCGGTGTCGAGGCGGTGCTCGGCCGGGAATTCGTGCCCGAGGAGCCGGATTTGAGCCTGGTGGTGGTGAGCCCCGGGGTGCGTTGGGATCATCCGGGCTTGGTGGCGGCGCGGGCGCGGGGAGTCACGGTGACCGGCGAGGTGGGCCTTGCCTGGGAATCGCTCTCGCATCGCCGGTGGCTTTGTGTGACGGGCACCAACGGCAAGACGACCACCACCGCCCTGGTTGGCCACATCCTCAAGACGGCCGGTTTGCGGGCACCGGTCTGCGGCAACATCGGCCGTCCCGTCACCGACTTGCTGCTGGAGCCCGAAGATTACGACTGGATCGTCGCTGAATTGAGCAGCTTTCAGATCGAAAGCGCTCAGGGGATACGCCCGGAGGTGGCGGTGTGGACGACCTTTACTCCCGACCACCTCAATCGCCACGGTACCCTGGAGCGCTACGCGGCGATCAAAGCCGGGTTGCTGATGCAAGCCCGGCGCGCCGTGCTCAACGGTGACGACGCCTACCTGGGGGCCCGACGCTCCGCCTGGCCCGACGCCTGGTGGACGTCTACGCAAGCTCCGGCGGCGGTCAGTCTCGCCGGGAAAGACATTTGCATCGAAAACCGGCCTGTACTGCCGGTGAGCGCCGTGCGCCTGCCCGGGGCGCACAACTTGCAAAACGTGCTGATGGCCGTGGCCGCCTGTCATCTGACGGGAGTCGGCGACGCAGCGATTGCCTCGGGTGTGGCGAGCTTTATAGGGGTGCCCCATCGCCTTGAAGCAGTGGGCGAATACCGGGGAGTGCGCTTTATCAACGATTCGAAGGCCACCAACTACGACGCCGCTCTGGTAGGGCTCACCGCCGTCCCGGCCCCGAGCGTGCTCATCGCCGGCGGTCAGGCCAAAACCGGCGAAAGCGGACCGTGGCTCCGGGCCATCGCCGAGCGCTGTGCGTCCGTGGTCCTCATCGGCGAAGCGGCGCCGCTGTTTGAAAAGTGGCTTCGAGCACAAGATTATCGGGCCGTCTACACAGCCCATACCCTGGAGCGGGCGGTGCCTATGGCTTTCGAGCAGGCCCGCGCCCAAGGGGCACAGTGCGTGCTGTTTTCACCCGCCTGCGCCAGCTTCGATCAATTTCGCAATTTTGAGGAGCGGGGCGATCGCTTCCGCGCCCTGATCGCCGCGCTCGCAAGCTAGGACGGGTCGCGCTCGATGATAAAAAGCAATGCCGCCGCCGCCATAAAGGGCACCACCAGGGTGGTGATGATCACCAGGGCCGGGAACACGTTGTAGGACTGCATGGTAGACCTCCTGCCGGTGCTTCAGCCTCAGAGTATAGCGCCTCGGGCGGCGCAGGCCGTCTGCTTTACAACTTGTTAAGAAGCCGACGCGCCAGCCCGGCGACTGCGCTCTTGACCCGGTACCGCCGCCTGTGGCATGCTCCCCTGAGCAGTTTGGCAAGCAAAGTTCAGGAGGAAAATATGGAGCCCCGTCATCCCGAGCACTGGTCGATCCGCATAGCCCGTCCAGGGCGCGAACCGGTGATCACCGACGTGAGGCCGGCGGCGGCAGTATGCGCGGCGGTGCTGGCGCTGGTGGGGCTTGTTGCGGGAGTGCGTCTGGCGCTTAACCATTTCGAGCGCACCGTGAGCGGCTTTGAGCGCACGGTGACCAGTGAGCGCGAGCGCAACGCGGCACTCGAGGTGCAGGCGGGCCGCCTATTGGGTAAGCTCGAGCAACTCGAAGCGGAGGTGCGCTCTTTGCAGCGCCAGGCGAACCTCGCCCCCACCATCGACGCTACCGGACAGGGCGGAGCGGGCGGCGCCGAACCGGGGGCCGGAGCGGGAATGATGCTTTCGATCGCCAATTTGCGCCTCGACAAACTCTCAAAGGCGATGCGCGCCAAAAAGACGATCGCCCTGGCCCTGGCGGAGCGCTCCGCCCGCCCGGCGGGATTACCCGTGGTGGGTGCCCGCCTTACCTCGGGCTTCGGGCCGCGCCGCGATCCGGTGATGGGTGGCGTCGAATTGCACAGTGGCCTCGATTTTGCCGGCCCCTACGGTCTGCCCATTCGCGCCACCGCCCCCGGCCGGGTGAGCCGGGCGGGCTGGGGTAACGGCTGGGGTCAGCATATCGTCATCGATCACGGCTACGGCTTTGAAACGCTTTACGCCCACCTTTCGCGCCTCGAAGTGCGTGCAGGCGACAGCGTGGGGCGCGGCGAAGTGGTGGGCCGCATGGGCAGCACCGGCCGCTCCACCGGCACCCACTTGCACTACACGGTCTACCTCGACGCTCAGGCGGTCGATCCGAGCCCGTACCTGGGCGAAGCGCCGCCTGTTCCGGCGCTATGACATGCCGATCACGTACTTGCGCCACTCTTCGTTAATGCCGCCGCGCAGGTGTTTGGTGATCTCGAAGTGCAACGAACTATGGGGCCGGCGCGGCATGGTGGTCAGGGGCATGGCCGCCTCCTTGGGGGTGCGGTTGCCTTTTTTGATGTTGCAGCGCACGCAGGCGGTTGTCACGTTCTCCCAGGCGTCCTCTCCCCCCTTCGACCGGGGCACGACGTGGTCGATGGTGAGATCCTCTTTGGAGCCGCAGTACTGGCAGGTGTGACCGTCGCGGTGCAACACGTTGCGGCGGGTGAGGGGAATTTCTTTATAAGGGACCTGTACGTACTGCCTCAGGCGGATCACCGTGGGAAGCGGAAAACTGCTTTTGAGGATCCTGCCGTTGTGCTCGACCTGCTCCGCCTTCTCTTTGAGCAACAGCACCACCGCCCGACGCCAACTGGTAATATTCAGCGGTTCGTACGAAGCATTGAGAACGAGCACTTTACCCATATATGGATGTTAGAGCAGTGCTGTACAAGGTTTGCCAGATCTTAACATGTTGTCGAGCGAACCACGGCACGGTCATCGATACACGGCTGCGCGCTTTATTTTTTGGCGGCGGTCGCCTGGGCAGCGGCGGTAGCGCAGGCGGCGGCGGCAATTGCAATAAAGTCGGAACGCCTTTCGCAGCAGCGGGCGGCGGCGAATCGGGCATGGGTGCGGCAGGTGGCTTCCAGAGCACCCCGGGCACAAAAAGCCGCTCGCCCATCCGGCAGCCGTTCAGCTCAAAAAGCACCTCGCCGCGCACGCGAAAGCGCGCCGCTACCTCCGGGAAGCCTTCGCCCGGCTCCGGACGGTACAAGATGCCGTCGCGCGGCAAGATCACCAGCGCGTCGCCGTTGCGCACGGGCCGCTTCTGGATGGCGGGGTTCGCCCCCAGCACGGTTTCGAGCTTAAGGGCGCGGGCGCGGGCGATCGAAGCGGCGCTCTCGCCCCTGGCGGCAGTGTAAGTTTCAATGGGCAAGCCGCCGCAGGCTGCCTCCGGCTGCACCTGGGCCAGCGCCGCCCCCACCCCAATCGCCACACCCCAGGCCCATTCCATCGGCTAGTTTTGCGGTGAGTCGGCTTCGTGCCACAGGCGCGTCAACTTCAACCGCCAGACCTGCAGCGTCAGCTCGCGGTCCTCGCGCGTCGACTGCAAGGTGCCGAGCACCCCTTCGTCGTAGAGCCGCTCCAGTAGTTGCAACGCCTCTTCGAGGGTCTTGGCCTGGTCCTGCAGGGCCACCACGATCTGGCGCAGCTTGGCGTCGGCCAAATCTTCAAAAGCTTGCTGGAACCCCCGATCGTGCAGTTGTTGCAGTTGCTCGACGGCCGCTAGGAGATCTTCGCTGCCGATCGTGGAGAGGCGGTGCTGGTACATGCCCCATAACAAACCGTTCTGAAAGGCAAAGCGCGCCTCGCGGGTGCGGTCAAAATTGGCTTCCAACAGCTGCGCGGCCAGAGGCATCGCCTCCTCCTGGGGCACCAGCGGAATCATCATCCGCAGCCAGTCGCGCTCGACGCTGGTGAGCACCAACAGCCGCCACTGACCGGTTTCGATCTGCCACTGGCCGGGGGCCATCTCGCTGAGGGTGCCGCCGGCCACTGCCAGGGTCTGTTGCAAGGCCGTCAAATCCAAAGGGCGCCACCAGAGAATATTTACCCAATTTTACCGCCCGGTAGTCGAACGGGCCTGCACAGGAGACACTGTAACCTGACCTTTGCCCTGATCCAATGCGCGACTGGCTTGCCGCTTTGTTGTTCTATACCGCTTTACCATTGCCCCTGGGCCCGGTGTCCTTCGATCGCATCGCCCGCTGGCTGCCGGCGGTGGGCCTGGTGGTGGGCGGCCTGAACGCCGGGGTGTACGCGCTGCTGTTGGCGCTGGGGTTTGCAGCCCACCTGGCCGCGCTGCTTGCGGTCGTGGCGGGGTTGTGGATCACCGGCGGGCTGCACCTCGACGGGCTCATCGACACCGCCGACGGTTGGGCCGCAGGCCCCGAGCGGCGTCTTGCCGCCATGGCCGACAGCGCCGTGGGTGCCTTCGGGGTGATGGCCGCCGTTGCCCTGTTGGCCGCCAAGACCTCTGCCCTGGCCGATCTGGCCGGTGCTGCCGCCCCCGCGGCCCTGGTGCTCGCGGCGGTCTCCGCCCGCTGGGGACAACTGGTCACCATCGGTTGGTTTCCCTATCTCAAAAGCGAAGGCAAGGGCAAGTTCTTGAAGGACAACACCCACTGGCCCGCCGACGGCTGGTTCGGTACTGCCTGGTGGCTGGCGAGCCTGATCGCCCTGGGGAGCGTGTACCCGGCGGTGGCCCTTGCCGCCGGAATCGGAGGGGCACTCGGTGCCCTGCTGGGCGGAGCGCTCGTCGCCCGCCGCTTCGGCGGCCACACCGGCGACACCTACGGAGCGGTGATCGAAGTGGGGGAGGCGGTGGCGCTGGTGCTTGCCACCCTCGTCTAACCGACCTGGGACAATCCCGCCAACGCCCTGAGTTTGCGTTCGCTGCGCGCAGTGGTGACGTGACCCGTCGCTGCGAACCCGGTAGAGAAGAGCGGTTCATCGGCAGGCGCATCGCTTACCGGAGTGACGATCGGCTGCCAGACTTCCTTGAGCACCAGGCGCTGAAATTCGCGATCGAAACTGAGGCGAGGTTGACCGCGCCGCTGCCAGCAACGCAAAATTTGACCGACAGAGGTCAGTTTGTAGCGGCCCTGGTGCAGCGATTCGACGATGGCGAGCAGTATCCACTCGCGCCCGTACTCCACCTCCCAGTCGGCCAGCACGATCCCCAACCGGCTGGAATTGAACTCGAACCCAAAGGAGTGCAGTACTTCCTTGGCATCGGTATCCTGCAATACAGGCTTGTTAGGAGTGAACATACGTTAAGGCATTTTTAATTCCAAGTATTTTAACACCGTTTTGCAAGGATGTTATCCACAAAACAGAGAATTGGTACCGCCCAAACTGCTAGGCTTTGGGCGTTATCGACGAGGGTAGGAGCATGGTCCAGGCGAGTGCCGCGCGCCGGGCGAAAGTGGTGTTGATCCCGGTGGTTTCTGAGGGAGGGCCGGAGGCAGCCCAGGGTATCCAGGCTGTGCTGGAGGCCAGCCTGGTCATCGAAGCATTCGATGAAGAATTGCGCGCCGATCCGTTCGCGGTCGGCATCGATGCGATGCGCGCCTTTTGGGACGAGCCGCCCTTTGCCAATGCCGAGCAGGCGGTCGGGATTGTGCTCGACCACCGACAGTTTGCCCTAGTGCTGGCGGGGGAGCGCACCCTCAGCCTCGGAGCGGTGCGGGCCGCCTGGAAGCGCCACCGCGATCTGGCCGTGGTGCAGGTGGCCGCCCACGCCCAACTGCGCAGCGAGGTCGAAGGCGATCCCTACGGCCCCTGGTGCCTGGCGGCCCGACTCGGAGACTGGGGGTTGCCGGTGGTGCAGGTGGGGGTCCGCTCCCTCAGCCGTGCGGAATGGGATTGGTACGAAGCCCAGGGCCAGGATCGCCACCGCATCTTCTGGTCCCGGCAATTTCGCGCCCACTGCCCGGAGGCCCAAAGTTGGGATGTGCCCGAAGTGCTCGCAGCGATTGAACCCGAACGCCCGCTCTATTTGAGCATCGACATCGGCGGCCTCGACGCTCCGATGGCGGCGATGGCCGAGCACCCCGAGCCCGGCGGACTGGGTTGGTTCGCGCTGCTGCGGCTTTTGCGCGCGCTTTTCGAGCGCCACGCAGTGGTGGCCTGCGACCTGAGCGGCTTTGGCGCCGAGGCTTCCCCGGCCGCCAGTGCCCCCCTCGCCCGTCTGTTGCACAAGATCGTCGGCTACAAGTTTTACGGCGGCCGAGGCTGACTTGACGGCGGCTATCCGCGGACGCCATGCTGTGCCCAGCATTGGGATGACCTATGAACCGCGAAGCCGGAATGCCTCTGCATACGCGTATATTTATCGGTCTGGCCGTCGGGCTGGGGCTGGGGCTGCTGTGCAACATTGTGCTGCCCGGTGACCCGCGCGTGCAGTGGGTGGTGGCCAACGTCGCCTACCCGGCGGGCCAGATCTTTTTGCGCTCGATCTTTATGATCGTTATCCCTTTGATTTTCACCGCCATCGTGCTGGGAATAGCCGATCTCGGCGACATCAAAAAAATCGGCCGCATCGGCCTCAAGACACTGCTGTTTACGGTCGTGATTACCGGCATCTCGGTGCTCATCGGCCTGACGTTGGTCAATACCGTCAAGCCGGGTGTGGGTCTATCTGAACAGAGCCGCACCGCGCTGATTGGTGCCCTTAGCAATAACGAAAAAGTTTCGGGAATCGTCACCTCCGCAGGCGAGGCGAAGACACCGATCCAGACGCTGGTCGAAATTATTCCCCGCAACCCGCTTGCCGATGCGGTCTACGCCTTTGATCCCGAATACCGCGGCGGCGGGTTGCTGTCGGTGATGTTCTTTTCGGTAGTCTTCGGTGTGGCGCTTGCCGTGAGCGATCCCCGGCGCACCGCACCCCTGGTGCAAGGGTTACAGGGGCTCTACGACGTGATCATGAAGATCATCGAATTTGCCATGAACCTCGCACCCTACGGCGTGGCGGCCCTTATCTTCACAACAGCCTCCCAGCTCGGTTTTGAAGTCATCCTGGTGTTGCTCAAGTACGTGCTGGTGGTGATCGCTGCCCTTGCCATCCACCAGTTTGTCACCTACGGTCTTATCGTTCGTTTTTTCGCTCGCCTCAATCCGCTCAAATTCTTTCAAAGCATCCGCGAGGTGATGCTGACGGCTTTCTCCACCAGCTCCTCCAATGCCACGCTGCCCACGGCCATCCGCGTCAGTTCCAACGAACTCAAACTCAACCGCGACATCGCCAACTTCGTGCTGACCGTCGGCTCGACCGCCAACCAAAATGGTACAGCTTTGTACGAAGGAATCACGGTTTTGTTTCTTGCCCAGTTCTACGGTGTGGAATTGACCATTGGCCAACAATTGACCGTCGTGCTCTTGTCTATCCTGGCCGGGGTGGGCACGGCGGGCGTTCCCGGCGGCTCGCTGCCCCTGGTGGTTCTGGTGCTGCAGACAGTCGGAGTGCCTGCCGAAGGCATCGGCATCATTCTGGGGGTGGACCGCATTCTCGACATGTGCAGAACCGTGGTCAACGTCACCGGCGACATTACCCTGGCCGCCTGTGTCGATGCCAGTGAGAACAGGGCCTCCGCCAAAGATACCGGTGTGGCCTGAGAGCCGCGCGTATCGGTCGCGTCCGCCGTACGCACCTCCCCCACGATCGCCTCCCCCGGGTGTTCCCTCTTACTTTAAAAACAGAAAATGGTATTGGCCTATAAGTACCATTTTCACTAAAAGACTGGACAAGCTTGCGTATGTTGCTTAAGTATTGTTCCATAGGCAAGTTCAAATCGCCCAGTGAAAGCTGCGGTTTCTGCCGAGGTCACCCGATACAGCCTGTGCAAGTTTTTATTGGTTAATTCATCGATTACTTCTTGAACAGGAGCTAGATCGAGTCCATCTGTTTTCTTCGTTGCATTACAAACTGTCTTGTATTTACTGGCAACACCTTGTTGATCTGCCTTCCTACGCATGTTCTGTGATTGCTCCGTGTCCTTCCAAAACGTAAGAGGTGTGTTGTGCGCCGAGGATTCCTAGATAACTTCCTACTCCGTTTGTTTCTAATCGGTCTACATCGGCTTCTTTGTTCTGATGGGCAGCGCCTTTGTGTTGGGCCTGCTGCACTGCAGGAGGAGCCGCAGACGTGTCAGGTATAATTTATTTTTGGCCGCGGATGGCTTGCTGTCGCTAAAAGTCCCGCCCCAGGGGGCTGTCCATAGCCTGTGTTGAACTGCGTTGCAGGCGGTTCGGCCGATAAATCATCGCATTTTGCATCCGTCGACTGGGCCGTCATCATCGCAGAACCCTCCTCTCGGTGGGACCCTGTCGTCTATAACCGTTGCTTCGTCCGCCCAGATTGAACACCTTTGAGTGCGCTGGGCAGGCAAGTTGACCGAAGCTTTCGGCAGATTTTCTGCTCGATAGGCTCGGCGCAAGCGTTCACTCCAATAGTTTGCAAACCAATCCATAGAGTTAAATCATTCGGTTGTTTTCTTGCCAAACTAATTACCCTCAGTCGTTGGCACTTCACAAACACCGGCAAAGAATAGTACTTAGGTGCTAACTTCGCTATAGTACTGGACAAAACGCGATTTATTGATTCAGTATTATCGCAAGGAGACAGGCATAGTTGGCATAGGATTCCAACCCGCTCTTCGACAGTCTTTGCGAAATTTTATCGACTTGCATGCCAGATTTGGGCGATGCCTGTCTTGCAAAGCATGCGCCGTTACTGCCTATTGGCGAGCGAACGCGGCATCGATTTTTTGTCCCAGACGTTGATTGAATTGCCACGTAAAAGATTGGCCATTTGTCCCTTTCCGACACGAGGAGTAGTCATGCCCGGAAAAAGAGCGCACTACGCCCGAGCCCTCGCCGCCAAGTGTCCCTATTGCGGACAGCGCGTTCATCGCCTCAACAGCCAGAAGTTTTATTTGCAGTCGGAGGAGAGCGCGGACGCCGATGCTCCCGACGCCGATGCTGCGAAAACCGAGGCCCAAAAGGTCACCCCGGACCGCAGTTGGATCGAGGAATTCTACTGTCCGGAGCACGGCCGATTATGGCTTCACATCGAGCGCCTTGCCGATGGAACGGTGCGTTCCCGGCTACCGGAGGCCTCGGAGTGGAAAAAGACGAAGCTCACGATCGACCCCGACCACATCAATCCCTCCGTCAGCGCCTACACGCTGCGCCACAGCCGGCAGGCCAGCCCACGCCTGCTGCAGCGGTATTTATCCTGATTTGGGCAAGACTAGTTCGCACTTCTTGAATTCTCGGTATCCTCGTCGGTTCAGATTGAACACCAGCTGAGTGCGCTGGACCGGCAGGAGGGAACTTGCATCCGCATGGATGGGGTTCCAGAAGTGCGCCGGAAATCTCTTTTGCCGAAGGGGAGTCAGCCGACGGCTCTTTCTCTCGACACCGCCCTTGCAGTTGGACATTTTGATGCCCAATGCCGCCCCGAACAGGCGGTTTTTTGCTGTTTTTGCCTTGGAGGAAATCGCCATGCAAACCCAAGCGTACCTTTTTGATCTGTCGGAATATCAGTGGCAGTTGATTGCGTCGTACATTCCGCCTGCCAGGTTCGGCGGCCGGCCGCGCTCCGCCGACACCCGCGCCGTCGTGAGCGCCATCTTTTACAAAGAGATGACGGGCTGCCCCTGGCGGCAACTTCCGGCCGATCTGCCGCCGTGGCCCACGGTGTATGCGTATTTTCGCCAATGGCAGGACAGCGGTGTCTGGCGGCGCATCTGCAGTGTGCTCGACACACGCTTTGCGCGG
The DNA here is from genome assembly GCF_000011385.1 of Gloeobacter violaceus PCC 7421. Lineage (NCBI taxonomy): Bacteria > Bacillati > Cyanobacteriota > Cyanophyceae > Gloeobacterales > Gloeobacteraceae > Gloeobacter > Gloeobacter violaceus. The sequence continues at coordinate 3,933,727 of NC_005125.1, read as the reverse complement.
GAAAGCTCCGCAGCGTAGCCCGAAACGGCAGGCGCATCGAGTAGGGCTAGGTATTGATAATTACTGTACTCTCACACATCCCATGGAAATTCTCACACGCAAATCCGAGTTGCGCGGCTTTGCTCCCTCGCCGGCGAACAAGCGCCTTCTCGATACGTTGGCGGCCCTGGTGGGCCTGGTGTTGCTGGCGCCCGTGTTTGCCTGCATCGCCGTGGCCATTCGTCTCGATTCGCCCGGTCCGGTGTTTTTCCGCCAGGGACGTCGAGGCCTGGGCGGCCGGACCTTTCGCGTCTGGAAGTTCCGGACGATGGTCATCGACGCGGAGGCCCAACTGAGTCGCTTGGAGCAGTTCAACGAATCGGAAGGCGGAGTGCTTTTCAAGATGAAAGACGACCCGCGCATCACCCGTCTGGGCCAGTTCCTGCGGCGCACCAGCCTTGACGAGTTGCCGCAACTGCTCAATGTGCTGGCAGGCGAGATGAGCCTGGTGGGACCGCGACCGCTGCAGGAGCGCGACTGCCGCAAAGCCGGCGCCGGTTTTGACAGCAAGCGCCTCGCTTTGCGCCAATCGGTCCGGCCGGGAATCACCGGCCTGTGGCAGGTGCGCGGCCGCAGTGAGCTGAGCTTTGAGCAGATGTTGCAACTGGATCTCGAATATATCGACAACTGGTGCCTCAGCCAGGATCTGGCGATTCTCTGGCAAACCGTTGTCGTGGTGTTGGCTAAAAAAGGCGCCTACTAGGAAAAACCTGCCATGAACGATGTGCAACCCGGCGATTGGCGCACCCGCTATCTGCTTGAATGCATTCCGCAAATCAGTTGGATGGCGCGTGCGGACGGCTGCTTCGAGTGCGGCAACGGCCGCTGCTTGGAGTTTACCGGTCTGAACCTGGAACAACTGCGGGGCTCGGGCTGGCGCTCGGTGGTGCACCCGGAGGATCTGGGCCGATGGATGGTGCATTGGCAAGCCGCGGTGCGGGTCGGCGAACCTTACCGGTTGGACTACCGCCTGAGGCGCCGCGACGGTGTTTACCGCTGGCATCTGCTGCTGGCTCGACCGGTCTACGACGGCGACGGCCTGGTGATCCGCTGGTTCGGCACCTGCACCGATATTCACCGCTACAAACTTCTCGAATTGTCGGTGCACGAGCGCGAAATTGGGCCTGGGCTTTCTGACGACCCTGCCTGACAGCGAGCCGACCTGATTTGTCCGTGTCCACATTATTTATGCCCATCGCAAGGAGCATCCATGAAAGTAGGGGTTATCGGCACCGGTTACGTCGGCCTGGTCACAGGCGCCTGCCTGGCCACCATCGGCCATCATGTCGTGTGCATGGACAACAACACCGCCAAAGTCGAAGGCTTGCGCCAGGGCGTCATGCCCATCTACGAACCCGGGCTCGACGCGTTGGTCGCCGCCGCCGTCGCTACGGGGCAGCTGCAGTTCACCACCGAGATGGCCGAGACCGTTCGCCCGAGCGATGTGGTCTTCATCACCGTCGGTACCCCCTCCAGGGCGGACGGCTCACCGGATCTTTCTGCCGTGCGCGCCGTGGCCCGCGCGATCGGCGCCCACCTCGACGGACGCTTTCGGGTGGTGGTGAATAAATCGACCGTGCCGGTGGGCTCCGGTAACTGGGTGCGCATGCTGGTCGAAGACGGCGCGAACCTCGCCGCCGCCACCGCCGGAAGCAGCCACTACACGGGTAACGGTCTGGCGGTGCTCTCGCCTGGGGAGCCGCCGAACTTCAGTGTGGCGAGCAACCCGGAATTTTTGCGTGAAGGCAGTGCCGTCTGGGACACCTTCAACCCCGACCGCATCGTCATCGGTGCGGAAGATGTCAAAGCGATCGCCGTCATGCGCAAGCTCTACGCTTACTGGCTTGCCCCCGAGCAAGCCGATCGCGAGCCGGTGCCGATGGTGGTGACGGACTTGGCCTCCGCCGAGATGATCAAGTACGCCGCCAACGCCTTTCTGGCCACCAAAATCAGCTTCATCAACGAAATCGCCAACATCTGCGAACGGGTCGGTGCCGATGTCACCCGCATTGCTGAAGCGATCGGACTCGACAAGCGCATCGGCCGCTCGTTTCTGAACGCCGGGGCGGGCTGGGGCGGTTCGTGCTTTCCAAAAGACGTCTCGGCCCTGGTCTCGACGGCGGCTGAGTATGGCCACGACTGCGAGTTGCTGAAGGCGACCTTGTCGGTCAACGAGCACCAGCGCCAACTGGTGATCGAGAAATTGCAGCGGGAGCTGCGCATTCTCAAGGGTCGGACGGTGGCGCTGTGGGGATTGGCCTTCAAACCGCACACCGACGACATCCGTTGCGCGCCGGCGTTGGCGGTGGCGGAGCATCTATTGAATCTCGGTTGCCGGGTGGTGGCCCACGACCCGGTGGTGACGGCGGCCCAGGTGCAAGGTCAACTGCCGGACTTGCAAGTGGCGGGTAGTGCTCTGGAGGCTGTCCAGGGGGCCGATGCGCTGTTGGTGATGACCGAGTGGCCCGAGTATACGCGGGTGAATCTGGGGGTGGTGGCGGCGGGACTGCGCCAGCCGGTAGTCATCGACGCGCGCAACTGCCTCGACCCGCAGCAGGTGGTACAGGCGGGTATGCGTTACTCGGGCGTCGGTCGCTAGCCACAGGCATCAAGGGAGCGAAATCCATGACGATATTTAGGCAAGCGCGCTTTCCGGTAGTCCATCGGCCACCTTCCAGTGGCGGCGAACCGCTGGTCAGCGTGCTCATCTGCAATTACAACTACGGCCGCTTCGTCGGTGAAGCGATCGACAGCGTCCTGGAGCAGACCTATCGCAACATCGAACTCATCGTGGTAGACGATGGTTCCACCGACGACTCCCGCCAAGTCATCGGTGCGTACAGCGGCAGGCTGAGGGCCGTCTTTCAGCAAAACGGCGGCCAAGGCGCAGCCTTCAACAGCGGACTGGCCGAGGCCCGCGGCGAGATTGTCTGCTTTTTGGACGCGGACGATTACTTTCACCGCGAAAAAGTTGCCCGGGTCGTGCGGGCTTTTGCCGAGCACCCCGAATGGGTGCAGCTTGCCCACAACTGGATTTCCGTCGACATCGACGGCCGGCCGATGGGCCGCAACCCGGTGCGGCGCTTCACCCGCGGCGATATCCGCACGCTGCTGTTGCGCTGGGGCCGCTACGGTTGGGGGATCACCTCCGGACTGAGCTATCGGCGGGTGGTGCTCGAACAGGTGCTGCCCATCCCCAAGCGTCCGCGCGCCGCGGATACCTATCTGACGGCGACGGTGCCTTTTTATGGCCAGGTGGGCGGGATCGCCGACCAGCTGATGTACTACCGGGTGCACGGCAAGAACCGGCGCGCCCGCAGCGACAACCTGCCCTACCTGCTCCAGCAGCGCGAGGACACCTGCGTCTGCATCAACACCGCTGCCCGCGACTCGGGATTGGCGGAGCGCTTCGACATCCGCTGCGACGGAGATTATCGGGGCTTCAAGGCCCTCGAAAGCGGCGGCGGCTCCTGGAGCGATGCCTTCGGAATTTGCTGGTTGTCGCTGCAGGAATTTGCCGCACTGCGGCGCAAGCCGGCCGAAGCACTCGCCAGACTCGCCCAGCGCCTCGGTTGTGTGCTGTTGCCGCCCGAGCAGTCCCGGGGGCTGTTGCGCCTCGGGTTGCAGGGCTATGTGCGCTCGCGGCTGTTCGGTGCGCAGGCGTCTTCGGGAAAAAGCTCCTGAACTTTCCGCCAGGACGAACCACCCAACCGCTTCATTTATTCATGAGGAACAGTCATGGTCAAACGCTTTGCTGCCGCTCTGCTCGCCGGTGTGCTGGGCGGCGCCTGCCTGGCTCCCGGAGCCGTCGCAAGCACCCTCAGCGCCTTCGACCGGATCTCGGTGATCGTCACCAACGGCGAAGAATTCAGTTCCCAAAGAGGCGGCCGCGGCGATGAAGGCTACCTGGTCGGCGCCGACGGCAACATCTTTATCTACCGCCTGGGCAGCATTGCAGCTGCTGGCCGCGAGGAGGTCGAACTGCAACAGGAGATCACCGAGCGCCTGCGCGAGTACTTCAAGGTGCCCGAGGTGACCGTGCGCCTGATTGGTGTCAGCCCAATCAACGTCGATGTCGCCGGAGCCGTCTACCGGCCGGGGCTGATTACCGTCAAAGCCAACGGCGACACCCCGAGCGGCGCTTCCTCGCGGACGGTCTTCAACGCCATCCAGAGCGCGGGCGGCGTGCGGCCGGACGCGGACCTGTCGCGCATCCGCCTGGAGCGCGCGGGCCAGTCGCTGGTCCTGCCCCCCGGGCAGGACGCCCCGGTGATCTACGGCGACCGCGTCATTATCGATCGGCTCGCCGCCGGTCAGGCGCCGGTCCTGCACGTCGCCACCCAACTGACCCCGGCAGAAATTACCGTCTACGTCTCCGGCACCGACGCGCGCGAAAACCAGGGACCGGTGAAGGTCAAACCCGGCACGACCCTATCGGGGGCGCTGACCGCTGCCGGCATCTCAGGAGAATCCTACCTGCGCGAGGGCCGCAAAGTGGCGCTCATCCGCCGCGACCCGGTCGAAGGCAAGCGCGAGGTGACCTCCTACGACATTGCCGGAGTGATGGGCGGTGAGAGCGACCCGCCCTTGTGGGACGGCGACGCGATTGCGATCACCGCCGGTCCTTCCCAGAACACGATGGGCTTTTTGGACATGCTCAGCCCCCTGCTCAATCCTTTGGGATTCATGCTTCGCGCCTTTATCCGCTGACGGAGAAACAACCATGCACGTAATTCAGGTTCTCAAGCGGCACTGGCGGCCGTTGCTGGTGCTCAATGGCCTGGTGCTGGCAGCCACGATCGGGGTGGCCTGCTACTACCCGCGCACCTGGACGGCCACCACCCGGATCATCCTCCCCAGTACCAACAAAAATGCGGAAATCAGCCTCGGGGCTTTGGGCGAAGTGCGCGAGACCGGCACGTCGTTTTCGAGTGAAGTGAACGCCCTCAAGGTGCAATCGGCAATTCTGACCAGCAGCGAGGTACTCTCCAAAGCCTGGCAGGCCGACCCGCAGCGCGAGAAATATCCGCAACTGGGTAGCTATGAGAAGTTGTTCAAGGCCGTTCCCCAAAGCCAGACGACGATCCTGGCGGTGGAAGCCAAAGGCAATGCGCCCGAGGTTGCCGAGGCGCGGGCGGACCTGGTGGTACGCTCCTACGTGGCCCGGCTGGAGGAGTTGCGCAATGCCTACGCAGCTTCGCGCGACACACTGTCGCAAAAAGAACTCGATCGCGCCCGCCGCGAACTGACCCGGGCGGAAGCTGCCCTGGCCCGCTTCAAGCGTTCGACCGGACTGGTCAATACCGATCAGCAGACCGGCGGGTTGGTGGGGGTGATCAGTTCTCTGACCACCAGCCAAGCCCAGGCCGTCGCCGAGGGCACCGCCGATAAAGCGCGCGCCCAGATGCTCACCGCCCGCCTGGGCATGGATGCCCCCCAGGCGATGCGCGCCCTGCGCCTGGGGGAGAGCAAAGAGTACCAGGCGATGCGCCTGAAACTCAGCTCCCTCGATACGGCCCTGGCGGAGGCCAGGGGGCTCTACACCGAAAAACACGCCCGGGTGCAGTCGCTGCTGGTGCAGCGCGAGGAACTGCAACGCTCGCTGCGCGAGCTGTTGGCGAAGGTTGTTCCGGCAAGCCGCACCGAGCGTGCCCTGGACGATTCGCTCGCCGGCGGCGGCAACCGCGACAGCCGCATCGACTTAATTTTGTCGCTGCTTGAAGCCGAGCGCGCCGCCGAGGCCCGCTCACGCCAGAGCGCCCAGTTGGGCCGCACCATCGAGCAAGCCACCGAGCGGCTGAGCGCCATCTCGACCCGCCAGGCGACCTTGCTGGATCTGCAGCGGCGCTACGAACTGGCGGAGGCGGCCTACAAAGCGATCGTCGCCCAGATGCAGCAGGCCCGCCTGAGCGCCTTCAACGCCTTCCCGGATATCGAAGTGCTCGATAAAGCCTACTCCAACCCGAAAGAAGCCAACCCGAGGACGCTGCTTATCGCCCTGGGCGGGCTGGTCGCCGCCGTCTTCGGCAGCCTGGGACTGATCTTGCGCAAAGAAGCGATCAATCCGCTCCTGGGCCCCAAGGACCTGCAAAGTGTCGAATTGCCGGTGCTCGCGCGCCTGCCCCGCACCAAGGGCTTGTTGCCGTCGGGCGATCCGCCCCGGCTCGAATCGCGGCAGCTCGCCTCCACCGTCAGCCTGATGGATCTGCCCAACCGGCGGCTGATGATCACCAGTTCCACCGCCGGGGAAGGCAAGACGACCCTCACCCTCGGGCTGGCCAACGCCCTGGCGGAAATGGGTTTTCGGGTGCTGCTCGTCGATGCCGATTTTCGCCAGGCGAGCCTCAGCCGTCTGCTGGGCCATGGTCCCCAGGTGGAGGGAACCCAGGCGGAGCCCGTCTCGGTCATTGCCGATCTCGATCTGGTACCGGCGCTCGCCATCGAGGACACCTCGACCGCCTTTTTCGTCCAGGGTGGTTTCGAACGTTACCTCGACGATGTGCAGACGGACGGCTACGACTACGTGCTGGTGGATAGCCCCCCCATCAGCCTGACCAGTGAGGCGGCCTTGATGATCCCGGCGGTGCGCAACGTCTTGTTTGTCGTCCGCCCCGGGGTGAGCGGCCGCGACGCGGTGAGTGAGAGCCTCGATCGCCTCGTCCGCCACAATGCTCGTCTGGTGGGGCTGGTGGTCAACGACGTGACGACCCGCCAGGAGGGCTACCGCTACAGTTACGGGCGCTATGGGCGGCAGAGCCTCGAGGTGGCCCCATGAACCAGGCCGTCTCCACCGCCATCCGCCGCCGGCCCTGGCAGGAGATCAAACTGCCGGGTCTGGGGATCAGCTGGTCGATGCTCTCTGCCGCCGAGCGGCTGGTGATGCTCTATATCGCCCTGCTGCCGGCCTGGTGGGTGAGCGGTCTGTACCGCTATATGCCCGCTTTGACCCTGGCGGGGGTGCTGTATGTCACCATTCGCCGGGAGGGCCGCTGGCCCTTTGGGCGTCCGAGTCCGGCGGTGGTGGCCCTGCTGGCCTTCGCCGGTTATCTGTTGCTCTTTCCCGCCCTGGGCGGCACCCTCGCGCCTGGTTTCATTCTGCAGACGGTACTGTTTTATGTGATGCCGGCTCTGCTGCTCTGGTGCGTCCAGGGCAGCGGCGTCAAAGTCCGCTTCCCGGTGGCTGCCTGGGCACTTTCGGTGAGCGTCCTGCAGATGGTCTTGATCTGGTTGGTCTTTCACTTTGTCCTGGGGGAGCCCAGCTTTACCCCGCCGCGCACGCTGCTTGCCACCCTCAACGACAAACCCACCGACTACGACTTTCACGATTACGGCGAGGGCAGCGGCAAGGCGAACTACCTGTACTTCTACAGCGCCGGGGATCGGGCCTTCGCCGGGTTGACCCGCTACATGTTCTTCTTTTTGACCCCGGAAATCTTTGGGCTGGTGGCGGGGTATCTGGTGCTGGTCGCCCTGGATCTGAAAAATCGCCTCTGGTCGCTGGCGCTTTTGGGCGGCAGTTTGTTCCTGCTGCTGCTCAGCGGCTCGCGGGCGGTGCTGCTGGCGATGCCGCTGGTGCTGCTGTTGCGCTACGCGGTTTCACTGGGTAAAGAGCGCGGCCCGGCACTTTTGTGCATACTGGTGGCAGCGCTGGGCTTTACCTGCCTGGCGGTGCCGCCGGTGACCAATTTTCTAGTCGACACGACCGTCGGCACCGTCGAAGCGGCCAACGACTTTCGGGCCGGTTCGACCCGCGTGCGCATGCTCATCTACGAGCGTACCCTCGATCGTATCCCCGATGAGCTGTGGACCGGCCACACCGAGCCGGGCGAGCCGGTGTTTTCCTCCTTCAGCCTGGGCCGGGTGGGCAGCCATAGTTTTATTTTGGGCAATCTGCTCTACCGCTCCGGGGTACTGGGCACGGCCCTGTTTGTCCTCTTCTGGTCGGCGCTGTGCTGGTGGTTTTTTCGCACCCGCCGCGGACGGCCGCTTTCGAGCTTCGGGCTGTTGCTGCTGCTGGTATTGCTCTCGCCGCTGATGGTCTTCGGCTCCGAGCTGGTGGGCATGCTCATTTTGCTTGCAGCTACGGTCTACACACCTTCCACTTCTTCCCCAGGAGGAACCCGCCGTGGATAAACCCTCGGCCCTACCACGCAAATTGTTGATCCTGCCTGGTTATTGCGATTCGCTCGGCGGCACGATGGTGACGCTGGAGGCAATCTTGACGGGATTTCGAGCGGTCCGCGCCGAAGGACAGCTCTGTGTGCTGGTCCGCGCCGGCTCGTTTATGGAGCAGTACCTTCAGGAACGGGGGCACACCTGCGTGGTGGCCCTGCCCTCGGCGGACCAACCGCGCTTCTGGCTCGACGCCCTTGGGTGGGCGATGGCCCAGCCCAGCGATCACCCGCTGCTGTTGGAGCACTGGGTGGATCGGCGCATGCTGCCCTTGCTCGCCTCGGTGGCTTTGCGCCTGCGCTTGAGCGGCAGGCTGGTGCTGCACTCCTGCCACGATCTGGCCCTTTCTTTTCAGCCGTTGGGTTTCTGGGCGCGCCGACTGACCTTCGCGTTGCTCGCCCCCCGGGTGATCTGCAACTCGCTCTATACCGCCAAGCACGTGCGGGCGCTCATGCCTCGGATCGAAGGAATTTTGCACCCGCCTATCGACACCGAGCGCTTCAGCTGCCGGCCTGTCCCGGTTGTACCGCCGGAACTGCTGCCTATCCTCCGCCCGGGGGTGCGGTTGATGCTTACCCCTTCGCGCATCAGCTCCGCAGGCCGGATGAACGACAAGAACCTGCGCGCCCTGCCGCGGGTGCTGGCCAGCCTCAAAGCCGCCGACCGACACTACCACGGGGTGGTGGTCGGCGACGATTTGTCCCCCGGCAAGGTGCAGACGCAACTGCTCATCGAGCAGGCCGCCCACGAGGGGGTCGGCGATCGCTTTACGGTGCTGCCGCGCACCACCGCCATCGAGCGGTACTTCCAGTGCGCCGATGTCGTGGTCACCCTCGCCCCGCGCGAGCCGTTCGGGCGGACGGTGGCGGAGGCGGTGGCCTGCGGGGTGCCCGTCGTGGGCAGCAACAGCGGCGGTATCCAGGAAATTCTTCACCACTTCGCCCCCGAGTGGACGGCGGATCCCGCCGATCCCGCCCAGGTCGCCCGGACCATTCTCACCGTGGCGAGCGACCCCGCCACCCCCGAGCGGCTGGCCCGCGGTCGGCGATGGGTAGAACAAAACTGCAGCGCCGTCCACTACGCCCGCCGTCTGTTGGCCCTTACGAATCTGGCCGCCGGCGAGGACCGTCCCGTCCCGTCGCTCACCCGCCGCTGACCCACCGACAGAGAATCGCCCCGATGCTGACCAAAACCCAGTCCAGGCTCCGCGAAGTGGGTATTTACCGCCGGGTCTACCCGCTCGCCTCCGAAGCGTTCATCACCGAACAGGCCAGCAGCCTGGTGCGCTACCGGCCGACGTTCATTCTGTGCACGCAGCTGGCAAACGCCGCCTTCCCGAGCGTCGCCCTCAACCGGCGCGACCGGTGGGGGCTGCGCCAGGCGCTGTTTTTGCTCACCCGCTCGCCGCGCTTATTTGAAGGCCGCGATTTTGGACGATTGGATCTGCTGCACGCCCACTTCGGACCGGACGGCATCTACAGCCTGCCTCTGGCCGAGCAACTGGCCATTCCGCTGCTGGTGACCTTTCACGGCTACGACATTACCGTGAAGCGCAACTGGCTGGCCTTTCGCAGCCCGCTGTTCTATCAGCTGATGCTGCACGAGCGGCAATTGCAGCGCAAGGCGGCGGGCTTCATCGCCGTCTCCCGCTTTATCAGAGCGAAGTTGATAGCGGGCGGCTACCCGGCGGAGCGTGTCGTCCAGCACTACATCGGGGTGGACACCGCCAAATTTGCCCCCGGCTGCGAGCGGCCCGCCGAGCGCTATATTCTCTGCGTCGGGCGGCACACCGAGAAAAAGGGCCTCGACACGTTGCTTGCCGCCTTCGCCCGCATCGCCCATCGCCACCCCGACGTCTCGCTGGTGCAGGTGGGTACCGGTGCCCTCACCCGCCAGTTGCACGCGCAAAGCGCCGCCCTCAGGCTCGCGGGACGGGTGCGTTTTTTAGGAGCCTTGCCCCACGCCGAAATCTTGCGCTGGATGCGCGGGGCGGAGATCTTTGCTCTGCCCAGCCAGACCGCCCGCGACGGCGACAGCGAAGCGCTCGGCATCGTCTTCAACGAGGCGGCGGCCTGTGCCGTACCGGTGGTCTCCACCCGCCACGGCGGCATCCCCGAAGCGGTCCTGGACGGCCAGACCGGATTTTTGGTCCCCGAGCGCGACAGCGCAGCACTTGCCGAGCGGCTCGAAACCCTGTTGGCCGACCGCGCCCTGGCCCGGACGATGGGGCGCCGTGCCCGCGAGTTCGCCTGCGAGATGTTCGATATTCGCAAACAGGCCAAAAAGCTGGAACTCATCTACGACAGTCTGAAGTAGAACCGTTCGGCTTGCAAAATAGTATTTCTAATCTGCGAGGAGGTTGCGGTGAAGATACTGCTGGTCTGCAATCCGGGTGGGCATTTTGCGACGATGCAGTCGTTGCGCAAGTTCTGGTCGGCCCACCAACGCGAGTGGGTCACCTACGAGCGCTTCGATACCCTGCAGTTGCAGGAAAAAGAACAGGTGCACTGGGTGATCAAGCAGGAGGCTCGCGAAGTCTGGCGGGCCTTCGCCAATTTTGGCAAGGCCCTGGCCATCCTGCGCCGGAGTCGGCCGGAGCTGATCGTCTCCACCGGTGCCGGTCTGGCGGTGCCCTTCGTGTTGGCGGGCAAGCTGCTTGGGATCAAGACCGTCTTTATCGAGAGCATCTCCCGCGCGGAGGATCTGAGCCTGAGCGGCAAACTCATCTACAACCTCGTCGATGAATTGTACGTGCAGTGGCCCGAGTGCACTGTGCGCTACCCGCGCGCCCGTTACATGGGAGTAGCAATATGATTCTGGTGACGCTGGGGACGCAGTTTTTTCCGTTCGATCGCTTGGTGCGCTGGATCGATGAACTGTTGGCGCAGGGGGTGATCGACGAACCGGTACTGCTGCAGCACGGAGAGACCACCCCCACTCGGCCCATGCATCCGCTGGTGACGGCGATCTATTCGCTCGAAATCGGCGAGATGCAGGAGGCGGTGCGCCGTTCTTCGCTGGTGGTCTCCCACGCCGGGCAAGGTTCCGCCCGCATGCTGGCCCGCCTCGGGGCGCGCTTTGTCCTGCTGCCGCGGCTGAAGCGCCACGGCGAGCACATCGACGATCACCAGTTGCTCTTTGCCCAGGCCGTCGCCCGCCTCGGTGTGCCCCACTGCACCAGCCGCACCGAACTGGCGCGCTATATCCTGCAGCCGCCCGCCCCCTTCGAAGGCGAATTGTTCAAAGCCCCTTCGCTGGCCGACCACCTGGTGCTGCGCTTCGGCTAGAGGGGCCTTCCCGGCAAGGTTGCCTGCTTATCCAGTCCCGATTACCGCCGTTCCACACTTTTTGAGCATTGCCCATGAACCCGCTCGCGCGCGTCCTGCCTTTTCTGCCGCCCGAATTTGCCGAAGCGATCCACTGGCTGGGCTGGGCTACCGATCATTTTTTCCCCCTCAAGATGGCGGCGCTGCTGGCCCTGCCGCTGGCGATCGCCAGCGCGATCCTGGTGCTGCAGGTGCACGTCGCCCGCACGCACAGCTGGCCAAAAATTTGGGCCGACCTGCGCCAGGCCCACCAACTGACGCCCTCGTTTCGGGTCGAATTGGGGCTGATGGCTCTGGGGATGGTGGGCATCGTGGGCTGGGCCACCGCCCTGGGCGATCAGGGCCGCCGGGTCACCCAGGGCGCGGTCGCCCAGTTTCTGCATCAGTTCTACCCGGAGCAGTGGACCCTGGCCGCTTTGGGTCACCGCTCCTTTGGGGGCACCTTGCTGGCGCTGGTGTTCTACATCGCGCTGTTCGATCTGATTTTGTATGCCTCCCACCGCATCAAGCACAGCCGGCTGCTCTGGGACCTCCACAAGATCCACCACTCGCCGACGTCGTTCAATCTGGTCTTTGCCGTCTACAACCGGGATCGATCGATTATCCCCACCTACGCGCTGCTCGATTGGATTCCTTTTGCTCTGCTGTTGCCTTTGGGCACGCCGGTGGGGGAGGCGACGATCTATTTCGCCATTTACAAAGTCCTCGACAAAGCGCGCAATATCTGGATCCACATGCCTTTTTACACCAGCTTCGGCTGGCTCGATTACCTGTTCGTCTCGCCCGCTGTGCACCAGTGCCACCACGGAGCCGACACGATTTACCACGGCAAGAATTTCGGCTCGCTGCTGTCGGTGTGGGACGTGCTCTTTGGCACCTACGCCAAACCGCCGGCCGAGCCCCCGGCCCTCGGTATCGGCGAGGACGGCGAGCGGTTGCACCGCAACCTGTTCGCCTTTTTGTGGCTGCCAATCCACGATCTGGGCCGCACCTGGATGCGCACGGCCGGATCGCTATTGCCCGCACGGCGTCCTCCGCCGAAAATGGCCGCCCCGGTGCTGCCTGTCCCCTCGAAGGAGCCTTCCCTCAAATGAACTTGCGCCAGAAAGCCGTCAAAGGTGTGGGTTGGTCTGCCATCCGCAACCTGGGCAGCCAGGGTATTTCGCTGGGTGTCTACTTTGTGCTGGCCCGCCTGCTGGGGCCGGAAGCCTTTGGCCTGGTCGCCCTTGCAGCCATCTTCGTCTCCTTTGTCCAGATTTTCCTGGAACAGGGTCTGCCCCAGGCGATCGTCCAGAGGTCGCAGCTCGAAAAAGCCCACCTGGATACGGCCTTCTGGGCCAACCTGGCGGTGGGGACACTGCTGACCGCGCTGTGCTTCGCCAGCAGCGGTCCGGTGGCGAACTTTTTCCACGAGCCGCGGGTGGGTCCGGTGGTCTGCTGGCTCTCGTTCAGCCTGTTCATCGGCTCGTTCAACGCTGTGCAGCAGGGCATTCTGACGCGCGAATTCGCCTTCAAGTCCCTGGCCATTCGCTCCTTGATCGCCACTGCCGTCGGCGGGATCGTCGGCATCGCCATGGCACTGAGCGGCTGCGGTGTCTGGAGCCTGGTGGGACAGCAACTGGTCAGCCAATTGATCGGGGTGGTGACCCTGTGGCAGGTGAGTTCGTGGCGGCCGGGTTTTGCCGTCTCGCTCAGGCACCTCGGCGAACTGCTCAGCTTTGGGGTCAACGTGACGGCGTTCAACTTGTCCAACTTCTTCAACCGGCGCGCCGACAGTTTTTTGATTGGCTACTTTCTCGGTCCGGTGGCCCTGGGCTACTACACCATTGCCTATAACATTCTGCTGGCGATGACCCAGCTTTTGACGGCGACCACCACCCAGGTGGCCCTACCGACGTTCTCACGGCTGCAGCACGCGCCGGAGCGACTCCTCTCGGCCTTTTACACCGTTACGCAGTTTACCAGTCTCATCTCCTTTCCGGCCTTTCTGGGGGTCGCCGTTCTCGCCCCCGAACTGGTCGCGGTCTTGTTCGGCGAGCAATGGACCGCCAGTGTGCCGGTGATGCAGGTGCTCTCGTTGGTCGGCATCCAGCAGTCGGTGTTCTTCTTCAACGGCACGGTGCTCATGGCGATGGGCAAGCCGTCCTGGCGGCTGTGGCTCAATGTGCTTAACTCCATCGTCGGAGTGGTCACTTTTGCCGTCGCCGTGCCCTGGGGGATCGTGGCGGTGGCCGCCGCCTACGTCGTCAGGGTCTACTTGCTCTCGCCGGTGGCCCTCTGGGCGGTCAACCGGTTGATGCCCATCGATCTGGGCAAGTACCTGCGCCAATTCGCCCCGGCCCTGGTCAGTTCGCTGGGCGTGGTCTGTACCGTCTGGGCCGTCCGGGTGTTGTTTGGGAGCGTGCTGCCGCCGCCGGCGCTGCTCACCCTGGCCAGTGTCGTCGGGGCGGCGGTCTACGCCCTCGCCCTGCGGCTGAGCGCGCCGGATCTGTTCGCGCGTGCCCTCGATTATGCGCGCCTGTTGGTGCCGCTCGGTGCGGGCAGCCGGGCGCCGTCTTAAGCGTCGTTATTTTGGAGTGCCTTGCATATGGTCGCCGTTACTGCCTTCGACACCAGCCAACTTTCGACGTTCCGAACCCACCACCACTTCGAGCGCTACGGTGAATTCAAAAGCGCCGAAGAATTCGCCGAGTACTGCCGGTGGGCGGACGGACACAGCGCCCGGGTTTATATTCTGGGCAACGGCTCCAATACCCTGTTTGCCCGCCCCTCGGTGCGCTCGCTGGTGCTCAAAAACAGCCTGCCCAGAACGATTCGATCGCTGGGCGACGGTCGGGTGGAAGTGTCCTCGACCGTGCAGATCAACGAAGTGCTGAACTATTGCTATCAGCACGCCCTCGATTCGTTTTACTACCTGGCCTCGGTGCCCGCTTCGATCGGTGGGGCGCTCGCGATGAACGCCGGCCGGGGCAAAACCCACCACTGCACGATCTACGATTTTGTCGAAAGCGTCACTTACGTTCACGAAGGTGCGGTGCAGACCCTCTCGAACGCTGAGATCCAACGGGGTTACCGCAGGACGATGTTCACCGGTATCCAGCGCAGCTTGATCCTCAGTGCGGTTCTGCGCTTCGACGCGGCGCACTTCGAGCACAATCCGCTCACCGAGAGGCGGCAGTGGGCCAAAGAACACCAGGATAATACCCTGCCCAACTGCGGCACGGTCTTCAAGTACGCGAGCTACCCGATCATGAACCGCCTGCGCGGTCTGCGCATTGGTGATGCTTACTTTTCTTCGAAGACGAGCAACTGGATATTGAACAAATCCAGCAGCAGCGCTCCGATTCTCACTTTGATCAAAGTTGCCAAAGTCCTGCATTATCTAAGTTTCAAAAAGATCGACCTCGAAGTGATTGAAGTCGATTAGCGGTTGTTTTGCATTCTTTTCGAGGGATCACACAGCATGAAAATCGGGATTGTCACGTTCCACCACACTACCAACTACGGCGCCACTCTGCAGACGTATGCGCTGTGGAAGAGCCTGAGCCGCCAGGGACACGCAGTCGAAATCATCGACTATCAACCGACCGCAGCGGTCAAGTACTACCTCAAAGAGTTTCTGCCCGGCCGGCCGGTGCTCAGCAACCTGCAAAAGGCCTGGAAGATGAGCGCCTTCTTGCGCTCGCAGATGCGTCTGGGTGCGAAGACCTGCTACACGCGCGAACAGCTGAAGCGCCGCCACGGGCAGTACGACGCGGTGATCTGCGGCAGCGATCAAATCTGGTGCATCGACGCCTTTCGTGGGTACGACCCGTCGTTCTTTCTCGACTTTGTCGATGGGCGCACGACACGCAAAATCAGCTACGCGGCGAGCGCCGGTTATACCCGGACGCTCGGGGAGCGCCAGGGGGCCATACGCGACCTGTTGGCAGACTTCTGGGCACTTTCGGTGCGCGACGCCAATACCGCCGGTCTTGTCGAGCGCGAATGCGGGTTCACCTCGACCCACGTGCTCGATCCGACTTTTCTGGTCGATTATGGCGAATTCCTCGCGCAGCCGACGGCGGGCAATTATCTGCTCATCTACAAGATGGGTCCGATGTCGCGGCCCGAGGAGCAATCGATCCTGGCCCTGGCAAAAGTGCGGGGATTGAAAATTGTCTCGGTGGGCTTCGAGCACCGCATCGCCGACCAGAACCTGATCGGCGCCGGCCCGGTAGAGTGGATCAATGGTTTTGCCGGTGCCCGGTTCGTCTTCACCGACACCTTCCACGGCACGATCTTCTCGATAATCTTCCGCAAACCTTTCTACACTTTTATTTCCAAGAACAAGGCGGCCAAGATCGGCGACTTGCTGCACAACCTCGGCCTCGCCGAGCGGATGATCGACGCCCAATCCGAACCGGTGGTCGATTTTGGAGATCTCGATTACACCGCCGTCAACCCGCGGCTTGAAGAGCGCATCGCCGGGTCAAAAGCTTTTTTGCGACAGGCTCTGACCAGCGCCAGACCGATTTTGCTCCCGCGCCCCCACCCGGCCGCAGTGCTCTACCGGCCGGCGCTGGGCTGAAGCGCCCAACCCCTCCACCGTGTCGATGCCGAGCGCGGCGACAGCCTGTCCGAGTTTTGCCCTGCACCCTTGACCCGCCCCGGTGTCGGCCGGGGGTCCCATTCATTTCGTTAGGAGAGTCGAGCCATGTTGAAACGATTGGGTTGCACCTTGCTGGTGCCGCTATTGGCCTGTCTGCAGGCGGTGCCCGGTTCTGCCGAGCCCCGGCCGGCGGCTGTCAGGGCCGCCGCCGGCGGCAAGATTCTGGTGGAGACGCTCGCCCCCGACGCGAATGTCGTCAAAGGGCGCCTCGTCTTCAGCACCGTCAACGAAGAGATTCGCCCGGCCAAAACCGTGCGGATCACCAATACCGGCACCGCCACGCTGCAGGTGAACAGCCTCAGCCTCGGGCAATCGCTGGATATGGTCAATGCCGTCGCGGGCCGCTCGAAGGACCACACACGGGAAGAGGATTTTATCCTGGTCGATCCGCCCGCCCTGCCCCTCGCGCTCGCTCCGGGGGCATCCTACGACCTCGCGGTGCAGTATGCCCCGCAGCGGACCGCCACCTTGCGCAGCTCCGGGCAGCCCACCCACACCGAAGATGGCGAGAGCTACGCCGCCCTCACGATCGCAAGCAGCGATCCGAAAGCCTCGGCAGTCGTCGTCGGCCTGGCCGGGATCAATGCCTACGACTTCGAAGGCAACAACGAAAACTCCCTAGCCGAGATTGCCCGGGCTTTCGGCTGGACCGTCGACATCGGTTCGGAAAAAGGCGACATCGGCGGGCAGAAAACCCTAATGGGCGATGAGGTCTACTCGCCCTACTGGCTGCGCGCCGACACCAACCGGCCGGTGTTGCTGTGGCCCCTGGCCCGTTACTCCGGCCGCAGCGACAGTGCCGGCGGTTCGCAGCGGTGGGAAGCGAAGGCGGGCAGCGGCGGCAACCTTTACCAGTTCGCTGGCCGGGAGCAAGACGACTCGCCGGAGGGCTGGGAGGTGCCGGGCAGCGACGATCTCAGCGGTGGCGAAAACCAGAAGGTGCTGCTGAAAATTCTGCCGTTCAACAGCGGCAGCTACAGCAAGACCAACACGGTCCCCAGCCAGGATGCCGTTGACTTCAAACCCTCGGCGGCCTTCTCGCTCAAGAACTCCGGCGGCGGATCTTCCACCGACGACAGTCTCAACGGCGCAGATCAACTGCACAACTGGCGGCTCTATCCCGTGCGCGACGGCAACGGCCAGTTGCTTGCCAACACCTGGCTGGCCGCGCAGGACAACGGCATCGACGGCGAGTTCACCAAAAATTTCGACTACAACGACGCCGTCTTTTTGTTGACCAATGCCAAACCTGAGCAAGCTGAACTCGATCCGGCCGTGCCGGCCGCCGCTCCGGGCGCCGCGGCCGTCAAACTCTACTTCAGCTCAACCTACGCAGGCACGCTCACCGACGACAACGGCGATACCCTCGGATTCACCGATGTTCAACTCAACGGACAGGACGGTTACACCCCCACCAATTCCTACCGCCCCGATCTGCTCGATCTGACCCGCGGTGATCCCGGCACCCTCAAGGTCACCTCGACCGAAGGGACCAACGAGGGAGATTCCAACTCGTTGGTCAATGGCCTACAACTCAAATTCGACGGGCGCAGCACCAAATTCAAGGTCTCCGCCCGCCTGCTGGGACCCTTGAGCCAGATCAACATTCCCAACCAGCGCGCCGGGATCATGCTTGGCCCTAACCAGGACAACTACCTCCGGCTGACCGCCTCGGCGCGCAGCAACGGCAGCCTGGTGCTGCAATTCGTCTTCGAGCACAAAGGCGATCCCGTCTATGTCGGGTCGAGCGTCTACATCCGCGATCCCGATAAACTCCAGTACCTGGAACTATTTTTGCTGGGCGATCCGAACGCCGCCCAGGTGCAGGCCGCCTACCGGGCGGTGTACACCACCGGCGAGGACAGCGGTCAGGTGGCTCTGGCCACGCCGGTCACCCTGGCGGGCGGTCAGGTCGGTCACTTCTTCGCCGCCCAAAGCAAAGCGGGAATTTTTGCCAGCAGCAAGGATGCCCCGGCCATCACCATCACCTACGACAACTTTGCGGTGAGTGCCAACTGAAGGGCGAACCCGGGCGGCTTCGCACGGGTTCAAAAACAAACCCGCCGCGCAAACACAGGCAACTGCATTTGCGCAAGAATGTACATTTCCCCTGTTTGGGGGGTATATAAGTTGGATGGAGCAAAGTAGCATCTCGGTGGACTTCGCCTTCCGGAAAGTATACGTCGCTCAGACGGCTCCAAAATGGACCCACTCGGGCAGTCATCTTTTCAGATTTAATCACAAATTCCACCGAGAACTATTATGCCGACATTTCAGCCGCGGGCCGGGCGTCTGGCCGCGGGCGGATTCATTGTACTTGTGTTGTCTTTTTTTCTGGTAAGCCCGGCTGCGGCCGCTCGCAACTGGTGGGTGTTTCTTTCACCCACCGAGGCCGAACTGCTCTACAAAGCGGCGAGTTTCAGCGCGATTAAAAGCGAAGTGGACAACGACTATCTCAACGGTCTGAGTGAACCTAAGACCTGCCTGGATACCCGTTCGCCGTGGGTGCAGCAGATGGCCGCCGCCCAGGAAATGCTCTCAGCCACCTACCTCGCCCTCAAATGGGGCAAATACGGCGGTGCCGACAACAGCGAACTGGACGCCTACCGCGAGCGGATCGCCGACAACTGGAAAGCCATCCTCGAAGCCGGACCGATCGACCTCTGGCAGGACAACTTCGACGGTGTCACGCGCCAGTTCGTCGCCGGCGGCTGCGATTATACCCAGTCCTACCAACCGGGCTGGTACGAGGGGGACATCGCCCTGCGCTTCTGGATATTTGGCGCTCTGCCTTCTTATGATGCGGTGCGCGACGAGCTGAGCACTTCCGAGCGCGAGGCGATCGACACATGGTTGCGGGGATTGGCGGACCAGCTGTGGTCGGGTCGCGATTTTGGTCGGGAGCACAACCGGGGGGCGAGTGCAGTGGCCCAGGCGCACGTGATTGCCCTGGTGCTGCAGGACCGTTCGCGCTTCGAGTCGTACTATTCGCATGCGAGTGGGGGGTTGAAAGATTATTACCGGCAGATGAACTACGCTCCGCTGGCCGGGTGCGACTTTCCCGAACGCCCGGGACTGACCTCTGAACTGGCAAGCCGCGACGGTATTCACGGTGTGCAAACGGTGATGCACAGCTTCGGCGCGCTCGCGGTGATCGCCCACGCGGGGCACATGGGGGGCAACGTCGACTGGAACATCTACAACACCACCCGGGATCCGAATCTGCTGGCCGGTGTCCTGGGTACCTGGTACGACATCGAAGAGGCCTTGCGCGATGAATTCAACTCCTATATCGTCTGTCTGGAAAATGAGACAGATGCTTCGGAAAGCTTCGAGGACACGAGCCTCGACGAGCGCGTCTGGGCGCCGCTGGCCTTTTTTCAGACCCGCTTTCAGAATGTCGATTCGTGGGGACTGGGCAACCTGCGCGCCTTGAGAAAGGAGCGCGCTTCGCTGCACGCCCAGAACCGGCTGGCCAACCAGAAGCCGACCGTCGAGCTGACCGCGCCCGCCTCCGGCGCAAAATTGACGGCACCGGCCACGGTCACCCTGAATGCTGAAGCCCGCGACAATAACGGTACTGTGAGCAAAGTCGAGTTTTTCCGCGACAGCACCAAAATTGGCGAGGACCTTGCCAGCCCCTACTCCGCCACCTGGAAGCTCGCAGAAGCTGGAACCTATGCGCTGAAGGCCAAAGTGACCGACAGCCAGGGTGTCACCGCCGATTCCACCTCCCGGACGATCACGGTCTCCCAGCCTTCGGGGTTGTCGGTGTACCTGGTACAACCCCTCGACGGGGCGTTCGTGGCCGGCGGTTCGGATGCGAAGCTGCAGGCGGTGGCCGCCCACAGTTCCGACAGCATCAGCAAGGTGGAATTTTATCAAGGTTCCACCAAACTCGGTTCCGACTCGGCAAGCCCCTACTTCTACACCTGGGTCAAGCCCCCGTCGGGCAGCTACTCGTTGACGGCAAAGGCGATCAGCAGCACTGGGGCCACAATCACCTCCAGTGCAATCGATCTGAGCGTCGGCTCACCCAACACTGCGCCGACGGCGAATATGGTCGATCCGGAGGACGGCGCCCAGCTAACGGCTCCCGCGACGGTCAGCCTCCACGCCGAAGCCGACGACAGCGACGGCACAATCAGCCAAGTCGAGTTTTTCAGCGGCGGCGTCAAACTCGGCCAGGACACCACATCGCCTTACTACTTCAGCTGGAAGGGCATGGCGGCGGGCAAGTATTCGATTGCGGCGGTGGCCACGGACAACCGGGGGGCCGTGTTTACCTCCGCCGCGGTGGGTGTCACCGTGTCGCTGCCGACTCCCTGGCAACTTAAAGACATCGGCAATGTCGGCCTGACCGGCAATGCGGCGTTCAACCCCGATAGCGACACCTTCACGATCAAAGCCGCCGGGGCGGACATCTGGGGCGATGCCGACGGCTTTATGTATGTCTACCAGCCCATCTCGGGCGATGGGCAATTGGTGGCGCGCGTTTCGAGCCTGGGCAACACCGACAGCTGGGCCAAAGCGGGGATCATGATCCGCGACGGCTTTACCTCCAGTGCCCGCAACGTGTTTGTCGGTCTCACCCCGAGCAAAGGCATCACCTTTCAGTACCGGACCAAGACCGGCGGAGACAGCGGCTCCAAGACCGTCGCCGGCTACAAAGCGCCCTACTGGCTCAAACTGGTGCGCACCGGCGACACGATCAAAGGCTACTACTCCAGCAACGGCGGCAGTTGGGTCTGGATCGGCACCCAGAGCATCCCGATGGCGACGGACCTGTTCATGGGTCTGGCCGTCACCAGCCACGACAGCGCCGAGTTGACGACGGCTGCTTTCACCGATGTGAGCGCCAGCAAGTAACCTCGCTCACACGAGAACCGAAAACGTTGAAGCGCCGTCTTGGCTACCGAGGCCGAGGCGGCACCATTTTTTGTCGCTACGTGGGCTATACCGATGCGCTTGTTCCTGGTGCTTCCGTTGCTTCTGTCATTGTGGGCCCTCCTGGTCTGCCCGGTTCAGTCGGCGTCCACCGCGGCCCGCCGCTGGTGGGCCTACTTGAGCCCGGCCGAAGCCCGGCAACTTTATACCTCTCCTGTCTTTGCCGCGATCAAATCCGAGGCCCAGAGCACCTATCTGGGAGGCTTGCGGACCCCCAGAACCTGCTTGCACACGCGTTCGCCGTGGGTGCAGCAGATGGCCGCCGCCCAGGAAATGCTCTCAGCCACCTACCTCGCCCTCAAATGGGGCAAATACGGCGGTGCCGACAACAGCGAACTGGACGCCTACCGCGAGCGGATCGCCGACAACTGGAAAGCCATCCTCGAAGCCGGACCGATCGACCTCTGGCAGGACAACTTCGACGGTGTCACGCGCCAGTTCGTCGCCGGCGGCTGCGATTATACCCAGTCCTACCAACCGGGCTGGTACGAGGGGGACATCGCCCTGCGCTTCTGGATATTTGGCGCTCTGCCTTCTTATGATGCGGTGCGCGACGAGCTGAGCACTTCCGAGCGCGAGGCGATCGACACATGGTTGCGGGGATTGGCGGACCAGCTGTGGTCGGGTCGCGATTTTGGTCGGGAGCACAACCGGGGGGCGAGTGCAGTGGCCCAGGCGCACGTGATTGCCCTGGTGCTGCAGGACCGTTCGCGCTTCGAGTCGTACTATTCGCATGCGAGTGGGGGGTTGAAAGATTATTACCGGCAGATGAACTACGCTCCGCTGGCCGGGTGCGACTTTCCCGAACGCCCGGGACTGACGCGCGAACTGAGCTACCGCGACGGAGCCCATGGCATCCATCCGGTGATCCACGGTTTTGGGGCGCTCGCGGTGGCCGCCCATGCCGCCCGCACCGGCGGGAGCGCCGATTGGAACGTCGCGCGCACCGGCGATCCTGCCGGGTTGCGGGCTGTGCTCGACACCTGGTATGCCATCTCAGGCCCGCTGCGCCGCCGCTTCACCGCCTATGCCCATTGTCTGGAGCGCCGCTCCGGAGCCACCACCACATTCAAAGAAGCGGCCCTCGACGGGCGCTTGTGGAGCCCGCTCGCCTTTATCGAGCCGCGCTTTGCGCAAGTGGCCAATCAAGGCCGCGGCAGCAGACGCCTGCTCTGGCAGGCGCGCTCGCGGTTGTTTGCCCGTGACACCCGATAGCCACAGCATTTCTGTTCTGTTTCCCACTGTCCTGCGAGATTGGCATCGTTTTTGCTTTGTCTACCCGTCAAACATCCTGGAGGAAACCGATGAAAGCATTCGTGCTCGCCGCCGGCAAGGGTACGCGCCTGCGCCCCTTCACCGACGCCCTGCCCAAGCCGCTGATGCCCGTGATGAACAAGCCCGTCATGGCCCACATCCTGGGACTGTGCCGCAAGCACGGCCTCGACCAGGTCGTTGCGAACCTGCACTACAAAGGCGAAAAGATCAGCGAGTATTTCGGCAACGGCTCCCAATACCAGGTGTCGCTGGGCTACTCCCGCGAGGAGCAACTGTTGGGCACCGCGGGCGGTGTGCGCCGCCAGGCGGACTTTTTGGCCGGCGGCCCCTTTCTGGTCATCTCCGGCGACGTGATGACCGATTTGGATCTGACCGCCCTGCTGCAGTTCCACAAACAATCCGGCGCCGTGGCCACCATGGCCGTCAAAGAAGTCGGAGACCCGAGCCGCTTCGGGGTTGTGGTGAGCGACAGTCACGGCAAAGTCGAAAGTTTCCAAGAAAAACCCATCCGGGGCACCGAGCGCTCGCGGTGGGCCAACACCGGCATCTATGTGCTGGAGCCGGAGGTGTTCAATTACATCCCCGAGGCGACCTTCTTCGACTTCGGCAACGACCTGTTTCCGATGCTGGTGGCCGAGGGAGCACCGGTCTTTGCGATGCGCACAGGAGCCTACTGGTCGGATGTCGGTACCCTGGCGCAGTATCTGTACACGCACTGGGAATTGTTGACCCATCCCGAGATTGTCCAGCGCATCGGCGAAGGGACGGTCGTCGAACCGGGGGCGGTGATCTCCGACCAGGCGCTCATCGGCCGCCACTGCACCATCGAAAAAGGGGCGCGGGTGCTGGGCTACAGCTGCGTGAGCGACGGGTGCGTGATTCGTGCCGGCTCGGTCGTGGTCGACAGTGTGATGTGGACGAGTGAGCAGCTGGGCGAGCGGCTCAGCGGCGACCTGGTGCGCTCGATCTGGGGCGACGGCAAGCACGTCTGCCTCGGCATCCCCAACCTCTAGTCGCTGCGAAGTGGGCGCTGCGCCCGACCCCGATCCTCCCTTGCCGCCAAATTACGGTATATCTGGTAAGGCTCCAGCTGTAAATGCACACAGGGGAAAGTCGGGTGCAACGCATCGAAACCGCGCTTCCGGGCGTCTATGTGATCGAACCGAAGGTCTTCGGCGACGCCCGCGGCTATTTTTATGAGTCCTACCACCGGGCCAAATTCGCCGAATTGGGAATCCCGGATGAGTTCGTGCAGGACAATTGCTCGCGTTCGGCGCGGGGCGTCCTGCGCGGTCTCCACTACCAGTTGCGTTTCCCCCAGGCCAAACTCTGCCGGGTCGTGGAGGGCGAAGTCTTCGATGTGGCCGTTGACATTCGCAAAGGCTCTCCAACCTTCGGCCAGTGGGCGGGCGTGGTCCTCTCCGCCGAAAATAGGCACCAGATCTACGTTCCGGCCGGTTTTGCCCACGGCTTCGCGGTGCTCTCGGAATCGGCGGAATTTCTTTACAAATGCAGCGATTTCTATCATCCCGAGGATGAGCAGGGAGTGCTCTGGAACGATCCGGACATCGGCATTCCCTGGCCGGTGGAGGCCCCTGTTCTCTCGGGTAAGGACCAGAAATACTTGCCGCTCAACCAGACGGACCCGGAGCGGCTGCCGGTGTATCACCAGAAATAATGGGCACGGGGGCACACCGAAGGGTGCCCCCCGCTTTTACACGTCGAAGGTTTCTTTGCCGGTGAACTTGACATCGACCGGGTTAGGATTGTCGCCAATTTTGCGCGGCACGTAACCGACCACCTCGCGACCGGGATTGGACTTCTCCGAGGGGACGCCGTCCATCGGGAAAATCAGCACCTGTTCGCCGTTGGGATAGACCCGGTAAATCTTCGAATCGCGAATTTTGAAAGTGGAGACCAGCTGCCGGTGCAGGGCGTGGCACTGCTCCTTGCGCGCCAGGTACAGGACGTTGGTGCCGGCGACCATCGTCGCCGCCCCGCCGGTCGGCATCTCGAAGACCTGCTCCTCTTTGCTGTTCCAAACGATCAGATATTTTTCTTCGATCTGGGCTTTGCGGAGCAATCCCCCGGTGCTGCCACCGAACAAAGGCGTGCTGCCGCCGAAAGGCAATTCCTTGACGTCCGCCATAGCGTGGTTTCTCCTCGGGATATTGCGTCATGATAGGTCGCCCCAGATCGCGCTGGCAAGGGCGCGACAGGCGCTCGAACCACCGGCGGCGTAAAGAAATATGTCGATGGATCGGCCGTGTGTTGCCCGGTTTGCAACTGTGGCATGATGAGTCTGTAACGTTCTGTATTGCTTGATGGACCCCACCGTTGGCTGGATTGCTCTGTTGGCGTTTTTCGTCGTCTCCATCGCGCTGGTGGTGTGGGGACGCAACGGTTTTTAGACAAGCATGCTCGAACAGATTCTGGTGGTGTTGCTGTTTGTGATGCTGGCGGCGATCACCGGCGGTGTCGCCTACATCACCTGGGTTGATTTTCGCGACAGGCGTCGGCGAGCCGCTCCCAAAGCGCCCCAGGCGTCTCCCCCGGCCCGCAGGCGCAAGGCCAAACGCTGAAAATGCCATTTAAAACAACAAGGGGCAGGATCACTCCTGCCTCTTGTTGTTGAGATAGTGCAAAATTTAGTCTTCGTAGATGCGGCACTCGGCGGCGTCGGGATTGTCGGCACAGTAGCTCTGCAAAGAATTCATCTTTTTGTCTTTGTCGCCCGCGTGGGAGGCGGCTGCCTGCACTTCTTCGACAGCGTCCCAGGCGGCTGCGCACTGGGCGGACCCGTCGCCGTTGATCGAGCAAATTTCCTTGGCTTCGGCCTTTTCCTGTTGAATCAGTTTGTCGTAGTTGGTCGTCATGGTTTCGCCTTCGTGAATGCAGGACGGATGGATAGCCCTGTACGCCCCTCAGTATCGCTGAGAGTTCCGGCTCTCTGAGCTATTCATAACATTTTTTTGAAGGTTTCAGCCTGTCTCCGGAGGGGGAGAAATCAGCTCAGAAAGAATCTGGGCGTAGCTTTTGACCTCCTGCCAGGTGGGGTCGAGCCCCAGCCGCTCTTCCCAGGTACGCAGTCGGCTGAGGGCCGCCGCCTGGTCGGAGGCCAGGATTTCCAGTTCTACAAAGGGTTCTTTAGGCAGTGCGTCGAGGTCATCCAGCACCACCTCCGCGTCCTCACCGAGCTTCCAGACCGAGCGGGTCCGCCGCATAGCGGGTAGAGCGTCGGTGGCGATCAGTTGCACCAGCGAGCGGGCGGCCTCGAGCACCTGCGGCGAGAGGGGAACTTCGATCTCCCGGCGGCTGCGGATGCCGTCGGCGCTCAGTTGGGTCGGTCCTTTAGCGATGAGCTTGAGGCTGTCGCCGCTTGCACGCAGTCGCAGGTAATGCTTCTCGGGGCTGGTAAACCCGTGCACGTCCTCCTCGCGCAGCACCCGAGGCGGGCCGTAGCACTCAGTGAGCTTGTGTTGCAGGGCGTCTCGCTGCGCTCGGGGCAGGCGGTACTTTTTTTCGACCTCGAACATGGGTGTCGGGTGTCGGGTGTCCGGTGTCAGTATCCCCCGAAACCGGACCTACGCGCAGGTCGCCGGCTGCCGGGCGCGGTCGACCGCCGCCAGCAACGCGTCGACCGGAACGTGGCGGCGCATGCCGTCCGCTACCTGCTCGATCAGCGGCGCGTCGACTTTGAGCAGTTGGCGAGCCTCCGCCTCGCAGGCCTGCTGCCAAAACCCGGCACCCACGGGGGAACGGCCCTGGGCTTCGAGTCCGGCGTCGATGAGCGCAGCCCACTGTGCCAGCGTGCGCAAATCATGACCGGCTCCCACCGACTTACCGAGCACCAGTTCTTCGCTCACTTTGCCGGCCACCAGCACGGTGAGGGTGCGCAGCAACTGTTTGGGATCGCCTGGGTCGGGGTGGTGTTGGAAGTAAGTGGCGCCGCAGTGCTGGTGGAGGTAACTTGCCGCCGGGGTAAGCGCGTAGCCTGCGACCGGCACCCCAAGGCGGTGGGCGACGATGAGGTGCCCCGCCTCGTGCACCGAGGCCACCCGCCGCCAGATAGGCCACTCCACCCACTGGTTGAAGCGCAGGTGCATCCGACCGGCGAGCCTGACCCATACGGGCCGCATCAGCCGCAGTGCGCCAATCACCGTGACTACCAGCAGGGCGGTCAGCTCGATCGGGCACTGCCACATCGCCCAGAACAAAAAGCTCAGCACCACGGCGAGCAGGCCATCGGCGACTACTTCCCGCAGGATCGATAGGAGCACCCGGGCCTCCGCTCAGCGCAAACCGTTTGGCGACTATCCTATCAACCGGTGGCCTTCAGAAGCGGGCCGGGGTGGATTTTCCCTCGAAAGCGACCGCCAGACAGCGGCGCACGAAGCGGCGGGCCGCCCACGCCTGGGTACCCCAGTGCAGGTGCAGATACGAAGCGTGCAGATTGCCGCGCACCCAGCCTTCTTGCTCATCGTCGTCGAGTTGCCACAGCGGCGCGCCCGGCTGGGGTTCCATGCGCGAGCGGTGAAACAGGTGGCCGCGCAACTGTCTGCCGGCTTCGACGGCGCAGGAACTGTGCAAAGCCGTGGCCACCCGGTAGCCCAGTACCGTGCGTTTGCCCATCCAGCAACTGGCCTCCAGGATGCCCGCCATCGGGTGGGAGCGGCCCTCGGGGGTGCGCAGCGCTTCGCCCAGCACCATCAACCCGCCGCACTCGGCATAGAGGGGCACCCCACGGGCCACCGCCCCCCGCAGTCCTTCCCAGAAGCGGGTTTTTGCGCTGAGTTCGCCCGCGCACAGCTCGGGAAAACCGCCTCCCAACAAGTAACCCCGGCAATCGGGCCACTCGCCGGCCAAAGGCGAAAAGGTCTCCAGCTGCGCCCCCAGGGCCGCGAGCAATTCCAGATTGTCCTGGTAGTAGAAGCTGAAGGCCCGGTCGCGGGCGACGGCGATGCGCACCGGCGGCAATGGCTCCGCTTCCCAGCGCGCCGGGGCGGGGGCGGTAGGTTGGATGGCCACCAGCGGCAGCAATTTCTGCCAGTCGAAGGAGCGCTCGGCGAGGGCAGCCAACTGCTGCTGGGTGCGCCGAAAGTCGGACAGTTCCTCCACCGGCACCAATCCCAGGTGGCGGTGCGGCAGGGCGATCGTTTCGTCTTTGTAGACGGTTCCCAATAGTTCGAGACCCTGGCTGCGCACAGCCTCAGAGAGGATTTGGGCGTGGCGCTCGGAGCCCACCCGGTTGAGGATCACCCCGGCGATGCGCACGCGCGGGTCGAAGCGGCGAAATCCGTAGAGGGTGGCCGCCACCGAAAAGCCGGCCCCCGATCCATCGATGACCAGGATCACCGGCAAGCGCAACAGGCGGGCGACGTGGGCGGTGCTGGCAAAATCGCCCTGACCCGCCCGTCCGTCGAATAGCCCCATTACCCCTTCGATCACGGCCGCCTGCTGGCCCCGGCAGTGGTGGTGGTAGGTGGCGCGCACGAACGGTTCGTCGGTCAAAAACAAGTCGAGATTGACGCAGCCCTGGCCGGTGACGGCGGCGTGGAACATCGGGTCGATATAATCGGGGCCGACCTTGAACGAGCGCACCCGCAAGGCGTGGGCCTTGAGGTAGGCAAGCAGAGCGAGGGTTATCGTCGTCTTGCCGGTGCCGCTCGCCGGGGCTGCAATGATGATCGCCATAGAGCCTGTCGTCCGGTGAAAAACCGCTCTTCAGTCTATGGGCAAAATCCGGGTGGCTGCCACGTTGAACAGGGAGACAGGTGGTCCAAATTGTTGCGCACCCATGGCCGACCCGGCATATTCTCGCTGCAATGTCGCTAGAAAGAGGCAATGGCGGTGAAATATATCCACCGTGCGGGAGGCGGCAAACCATGACTATCTATCAAAAGCTCTGGGACAGCGACGAGAACC
The DNA here is from genome assembly GCF_000011385.1 of Gloeobacter violaceus PCC 7421. Taxonomy (NCBI): domain Bacteria; kingdom Bacillati; phylum Cyanobacteriota; class Cyanophyceae; order Gloeobacterales; family Gloeobacteraceae; genus Gloeobacter; species Gloeobacter violaceus. The sequence goes on along the minus strand of NC_005125.1, from coordinate 3,905,392 downwards.
GATTCACAGTGACTCAGCGCAACGAGGCGGGCGAATGGGCCGACCCACAGGCCGAAGTCTTCCTGGACGCGCAGGTGCGCGCCAGCGGCAAGCGCAGTTTGGATCTGGCGGCCGGACCGCTGTTTGCAAAAGTGGAGGAGGCCAAACTGCGCAAGCCGACCTACGCGGCGTTTATTGCGCTGTTGGACAACTATGCGACCACTGCCCGGGTGGCGGAATCCTACGACTCGGGCGAAGAAGAAGAAATCCAGGACTACCTGGAGGTGATCCGTGAGACGGTCCCGGTGCGTCTGGCGCGCGAGTACATCAATGGGGATCTGGGCCGCAACCTGAGTGAGGTGCAGTTTATGGCCGCCTTGCGGCGCATCTGGTTTGAGCTATTTACTAACTATTTCCAGGGCAAATCCCAGGAATATTGCAGCGGTTTTGAGCACGTATTCGTAGGCGAGGCCAAGTACGACACGCGCTTTGGCGGGGCTGAAAATTTGGGGGAAATTTCCGGCTACCACAACTGGATCAAGTTCTTTCTGGATGAAAAGTTCGGGCGGGTGAATTTTTTGGGCTATAAGTACGATCTGCGGGGTGAGGAGACCCCCGACAACCCGAACGTCGTGACGCTGCAGATGGAATGGGAACTCAAGAATATGGGCGGCGAAACCCTCGCCCGCCTTTTCAAGAAAAAGGGCGGCTTTTTCGTGGGCACTAGCCCGGAGTGCGAAATCGCCATGGGAACGGTTGCCTTCTACGAAAGTGAACAGGGTCTATTGCGCCAGGAAAAGCGTCAGACAACGATCAACGGCGCGCGCTACAACCTGGTGCTCTACCGCAGCACGACCCCCCAGGGCAGCCGCGGCGATTTTATCCGTTCGTTTTACCCCGAATTTTTGGGCGATGAGGATGGGCGCGAGGTTCCGATGGATCGCACGGTTGTCCGCCCGCGCGCCGCGGCGCGCAAAGCCGATGGGCCGCTGGTGATCGTTGCGGCGCTGCCCAATCCCGGACGGGGCGATTCCGACGAAGAGTGGGTGGAACTGCAAAACGTCTCAACCCAGCCTATCGATCTCACGGGTTGGCAACTGCGCGACCGAGCGAATCGTCCCGAAGCGCTCACAGGCACGATTGCTTCCGGTGAGACCCGTCGGGTGCTCGTGACACGCGCGCGGCCCGATACGATGCAACTGGGCAACCGCGCCGGTCTTATCGCCCTATTCGACGCCCAAGGCGAACTGGTGGCCGCTGTCGACTACCGCCGCACCCGCTCCGGGCAGGTATTGCGCTTCGAGGGGGGGCAGGGGGGCTAATTGCTGCCGGTGATGCGGGTCGTAGCCTGGGTTTCAACGATCCGGCCCAATTAAAGAAGGCCGAAAGCCGTCCTGAAAAAGCAGAAAAGCTGCCTCTTCAGCAGCTTTCGGCATTTGAAATTGGTATCGGGATGACAGGATTCGAACCTGCGACCTCTTCGTCCCGAACGAAGCGCGCTACCAAACTGCGCTACATCCCGTTGCGCTTAATCAGCCTATCACAGCCCAATTATCGGCGGGCAGGCTGAAACTCGGTCTGGCCGGTGCAGGCGGCGGGGTAGCGGATGCGCTGGTGGTTCTGCTCCTTCCAAACTTTGACAAAGGTTTTGGCTATCAAGGGCAACTCTTCTTCTTTAAGATCCGAGTCTTTGAGTTGGCCCTCGCGCCAGCGGGCCGCGAGGATGCGCTGCACCATCGCCACCGCCTCGGGCTCGGTGACGTCTTTGAGCGAACGCAGGGCCGCCTCGCAGGCATCGGCAAGCATCACCAACCCGGTCTCGCGCGATTGGGGCGTCGGGCCGGGGTAAGTAAAGTCTTCGTCGCGAATGTTTTCGGCGCCCACTTCTTCGCAGGCCTGGTGGTGGAAATAGGCGATGCGGATGGTGCCCTGATGTTCGGGAATAAAACTCTGGATCACCTGGGGCAAACCGTGGCGGCGGGCCAGTTTGAGACCGTCGGTGACGTGATCGCGGATGACGGCCGCCGAGCGCCAGGGATCGTCCAGTTGCAGGTGGGGGTTGGGAAGCCCCATCTGGTTTTCGATAAAGTAGCGGGGGCGGACCATCTTGCCGATGTCGTGGTAGAGGGTGCCCGTGCGCACCAGATCGGCGTTGTCCCCCAGGCAGCGGGCGGCAGCCTCCGCCAGGTTGGCGACAAACAGGGTGTGCTGGAAGGTGCCGGGAGCCTCGGTGGCCAGGCGCTTCAGCAAAGGCTGGTTGGGATTGGCCAGTTCAGAGAGGCGCACTGGCGTCACGACATCGAACAGCCGCTCCAGATAGGGGCTGGCCCCGAGGGCCACGATGCTGCAGACCAGGCCGCCGCCGAACATCTCGCCCGTGTGAATGAGCAGTTCGCGCCAGTCGTAGCCCGCCGGGAAAACCAGATTGAGCAGGGCGTAGACGCCGCCCTGGACAGCGGCGGCGAGTACCCCCAAAAAGGCCATCTCCTCGCGCGAGCGCAGGCGGCCCACCTGCACCGCCGCCACCAGACCGCCCGCCAGCACCGGCCAGAAGATCGCCGGCGGCAAAGCCAGGCCATACCAGAAGGGCACCGCCAGGGCCAACAGGGCAACGCTGCCGCGCAGCGAGCCATAAAAGTTGCCCAGCAGCAATCCGGCGGCGATAAAGGGCAAAAAGCCTCCCCAGCCCCAACTGTTGCCGATGATCACCCCGATAATCGCCGTGCCCAAGGCGACCACCAGCGTCAGCAGATAGTCGCGCTTGCACAGACAGGCGCGGCCCAGCCGCTTGTCGATGCCCAGAAAAGTCGAGAAGGCGACAATCTGGATCACCGCGAGCAAGCCCAGTTCCGGCCAGTTGATCCCACGCTGGGTCAGATCGAGCTGATCGAGAATCGCAAACCAGCGGGGGGTCACCGTATCCCCTTTGTCCAGCAACACCTGACCCTTTTGAATCTTGATGCGGATATCCTCGACGTTCTGAACGCTTTGCTCCGCCTCGCGCAGGGTCTGGAGCGGGTCGACGCGCAGATTGGGTGTGAGCACCGAAAGCACCAGATCGGTGGCGATCCGGCGCTGGAGAATATCAAAATTTGCGGGCAGTTGGGCGGTGATCCCCTTTTCGCGCAGCTCCGGATCGAGTTTGGGAACGATGCCAATCGCCAGAAGCCGACGGGTGACCAGGCGGGCCTGGTCAGCTACGTCCTGCCACTGGGCGGGAGTCAGCCCCAAAAGCCGGTCCTGAAAGACGATAGGGGCGGTGCGCAGGCGCGAGAGCGCTTGACCGTAGGCCAGACGGGAGCGCTCAATCGCCACGATTAAATTATCGAGTTCACCGCCCTCGCGCCGATTACTGAGACTGGCAAGGATCTGACGATCGAGGGTCGGCAAAGTCTCAGCTAAAGGTGTGCCTGGGGAGAAGGCCAGTTGCTTGAGGCGCCGCCAGCCCGCCTGGGGCATCGCGCGCAGGTACTGCTGAGCTTCGCTGGTGAGGATACCGGGATTGAGGTAGGGCAGCTTGCCGGCAGTCGCGACGATCTGATCGCCCTCGGTGAGCAGGTCGTCGAGGCGATCGCGCACCTGGGCATCTACCAGCGGATCGTAGTCGTACACCTTCACGGCGGCGCGGCTCGCCTCGCGGCGGGCTTTTTCGGTCTCGGAGCGGTCGGTGACCTCGACGGTGCGCGGGGCGACGATCGCCCGATCGACGCGCGTCCCCACCGACAGTCGCGGCTCGCTGTAAAAGCGCACTCCCAAAACGGCAGTGAGCGACAGCACAGCCAGCAGAAACCAGACCGGCGCGTCCAGTACCGGCCTATAGAAAGCCAGCCACTTCAAAGAACCGCCGCGCCACGGACCAGCGAACAGAGAGTGGCTCATGGGCAACTCCCACCCGGTGCAAGCAGCGTTCCAAATTTTCTGGCCATGGCCTTCAGCCTCGTTGCCGTGTCGTGAAACTCACTACAGCCGTCCCCAGCGCGCCAGCAACACTCCCCAACTCAACCCGGCGCCGAATCCCGCCAGGACCACCCGGTCTCCCGCCCGGATGCGTCCATCTTGCACCCACTCCTGCAATATCAGCGGCACCGAGGCGCTCGAAGTGTTGCCGTAATCGGCGAGGTTGCTCGCCATCCGTTCGGGGGCAACGTGCAGGCGGCTTGCGACAGAGTCGAGGATGCGCTGATTGGCCTGGTGCAGCAAATACGCTTTGACCTGTTCCGGAGCCACTCCGCAGGCGGCCAGGGTCTTTTCGATCAAATCGGGCACCGCCTCGACGGCAAAACGATAGACCTCCCGGCCATTCATTGTAATGGATGCAAAGCGGGCGCGCGTGGCTGCCATGTCAGCCGCCAGCGGCACCGCCTCCGCCGTGCAGTGGATATTGAGGTGGCCCGCCCGGGCGCCGTCGGTGCGCAGCTCGAAGCCCAAAATACCCTCAACCTCCCCCGCCTCCAACAGCGCCGCCCCGGCCCCGTCGCCAAACAACACGCAGGTGGCGCGATCGGTCCAGTCGGTATAGCGCGACAAGGCATCGGCTCCCACCACCAGCACCGTGCGGTAGGTTCCTGTGCGTACAAACTGGCTCGCCGTGGCCAGGGCAAAGACAAAGCCCGAGCAGGCGGCAGTCAGGTCAAAGGCGACGGCGCGCACGGCCCCGATTTCGTGCTGTAGATGGGCGGCCCCGCCGAACAGGTCGTCGGGGGTGGAGGTGGCCAGGATCAACAAGTCGACGTCGAGAGGAGAGCGGCCTGCCTGGGAAAGGGCGTCGGTGGCGGCGCGGGCGGCAAGCTGGGTGAGCGACTGGCCGGGGGCTAGGATGCGCCGGGAGCGGATGCCGGTGCGCGAAGCGATCCACTCGTCTGAGGTGGTGACCAGTTCACTGAGGTGGTAATTGGTGAGGACCTGTGCAGGGACAGCCCCGCCCACACCCGTCATCTGTACCGCGGGCAAGCGTCTCCTCCGAAAAGCACTCCCTCGATCATAAGGTCAAAGGGGACTCCCCCGCCAAAATGCGCAAAAAAGGAGCCCGAAGGCTCCTTTGCCATAGTGTGCGCCCCGCGGAGCAACGGGAAGTTAGCTCGCGCTCTCTTTTTTGGGCTTGAAGGTGCCGATGAAGCGACCTTCGACATCCACTTCGCCGGGCAAAACCGCCAGACCCGAGGACTGCTTGCTTTTGAAGCTGCCGGCGATCTCGCCGGTTTGGGAGTTGACGCTCTCGATGCTGAGGACCATCCTGCCCTCGCCGGTTTCGCGCGCCCGCGACTCTTTGGTGGCTTCGTCGTAGGCGGCACCGCTGTTGGCATAGGTCGACTGGGAGTTTTCGTAGCCGTAGTCGGTGCCCCGACCGCGCGAATCGGTGTAACCCAGGCCGCGCAGCGACGGCACCACCAGCTCGCCGGTAAAGTCGGTGGAGGTATCCACGACATTGCGGGGGGTGGCCGACACGGCGTCCAGACCGCTCGCACTGAAGTTGAAGGCGATACGCTCGGAGCCCACCTGCAGGGTCATCTGATAAGTGTTGCGCCCACCGGTCACTTCCATGGCGGGCTTGCCCTGCGCGTTCTGGTGCAATTCGGCGATCACCGGACCCAGAGGAGCGGTCTGCCCCCAGATAATCTTGGCAGGGCGGCCCTCGTAAGCAATTTTCTTGGGCTGCAAACACAGGTCGTACGCCTGGCGGACTTCACCGGCCCGCAGTTCGAGCGGCGCGCGGTCGCCGGTGGGCTTTTTGCACTCGATAGCGTAGCCGAACTCGGTCGACGACGCGCCGGGTGCACGATCGGAGCCGCAACCGGTCAGCGAGACTGCGCTGATCGCGACCAACCCCAAAACAAGCGCTGAGTGCCTCATCTCGAAAAATCCTCCCCGCAGGTACGGTCCTGGGCGCAAAGGGCAATGAAAAATGGACAAATATTGCAAATGGTTGCAATAGCTCTCATATTCTAAAGCACTGATCCCCGTTGAGCAACCAAATTGTTCGCCGGGATCGAGCTGTAATGGGAAGTGTGGCCCATCGGTTCCGGTTCCATGGCAAAGCGCTGCTCAGGCTCAAGTTTGGAAGGATTTCTCAACCTCGACAAACCCGCGGGGCTGACCTCCCACGACTGCATCGCCCGGCTGCGGCGGGTGCTGGGCGAGCGGCGCATCGGTCACGGCGGCACCCTCGATCCGGCGGCCACCGGGGTATTGCCGGTGGCGGTGGGTCGCGCGACGCGGCTGTTGCGCTTCTTGAGCGAAGGGAAGGTCTACCGGGCGACGGTGCGCTTTGGGCTGAGCACCGACACCGACGATCTCGAAGGCAACATCCTCGCCGACGCCGGTGCGGCCGATCTCGATCTCGGCCGCGTACAGGTCCACCTGCAAGCTTTTCGCGGCACGATCTCCCAGGTGCCGCCGCGCTACAGCGCCATTCACCAGGAGGGCGAACGGCTCTACGACCTGGCCCGCCGGGGGGTGGCCATCGCCGAAATTGCCCCGCGCACCGTCGAAATCCAAGCGCTCACGGTGCTGGACTGGTATCCAGGCCACTACCCCGAGTTGCAAATCGAGATCGCCTGCTCCACCGGCACCTACATCCGCTCGATCGCCCGCGATCTGGGGACGGCTCTCGGCACCGGTGCCACCCTCGCCCGCCTGCTGCGCACGCGAAGCGGGCCGTTTGCCCTCGAAGCGAGCCTGCCGCTGGCGGCGGTCGAAGCGGGATTCCAGGCGGGCACCGTGCCGCTCATCGGACCGCGCACTGCCCTGGCTCACCTTGCCGCGGTGCATCTTGAACCACCGCTCGCGGCGCGCTGGTTGATGGGCCAGAGGGTGCCGGGCGATTGCGAGGGTGCTTTCGCACAGATCTGGGAGTGCGAGACGGATCGCTTTTTGGGTGTGGCGGCTTGTGAGGCGGGTTCCCTGCAGCCGCTGGTGGTGCTGCCGACGCTTTGAGCGCACAAGGCCGAGGGTTTGTTAACATTTGAAACGAACTGTTTGCCGGAGGCGAGCCGCCATGACCGCCGCCCAGGATTCGCGAAGCCCGTATGCGTCGGCCGATTGGGCCGGAGGGTACCGCACCCTTGAAGCCGAGCAGGCCTATGTCATCGACGCTATCGAAGGCACAATTCCGGCCGAGCTTACGGGCACTCTCTTTCGCAACGGCCCGGGCCGCTTCGAGCGCGGCGGGGTGTCCTACAAGCACCCGTTTGACGGCGACGGCATGATCTCGGCGGTCCGCTTCGCGGGCGGCCGGGCTCACTTCCAGAACCGCTTCGTGCGCACCGAGGGCTTTATCCAAGAATCGGCGGCCGGGCGGATTCTAAGCAAAAACGTTTTCGGCACCCTCAGGCCCGGCGGATTCTGGGCAAACGCCTTCGACTTCGGCTTCAAGAACGTCGCCAATACCGGCGTCGTCTACCACGGCGGCCGGCTTCTGGCGCTTTGGGAGGCCGCTCCTCCCCACCGCCTCGACCCGGCGAGCCTCGAAACGTTTGGCCTGGACGATCTCGCCGGGGCCCTCTGCGGCGGCAAACCCTTCGCCGCCCACCCCCGCCTCGATCCTGCGACCGGCGATTTGATTTCCTTTGGGGTGCGCACCGGCCTGCAGACGGTTCTGTATATCTACCGCCTCTCCCCCGACGGCGGCGTGCGCGTCGAGAGCGAGCACACCGTGCCGGGTTTTGCCTTCGTGCACGATTTTGCCCTAACCGAGAACTACTGGGTCTTCTTCCAGAACCCGATGGCCCTCGATCCGCTGCCGTTTGTGCTGGGTTTCAAGGCGGCCGGGGAATGTCTGCGCCTCGCCCCCGGCGAACCGACGCGAATACTGCTCATTCCAAGAAACGGCGGGCCGGTGCAGACGATTGCCACCGAACCATTCTTTGTCTTTCACCACGTCAACGCCTTCGAACGGGAGGGCCGGATCGTCGTCGACAGCATCCGCTACGAAGAATACATCACCACCCAGGAGGACCGCGATTTTCGCCAGACCGACTTCAGCCGGTTGCCGGAAGGCTGGATCTGGCGCACGCAGATCGACCCGGTCAAAGGTCGTGTGGAAGCCCGACCCCTACTCAGGCGCTCGGCCGAATTTCCCCAGGTGCATCCCGATCGCGTCGGGCGTCCCTACCGCTTCGCCTTTGCCGCCGCTGTCCACGCGGAGGGCGGCAACGCCCCTTTGCAGGCCATCGCCAAACTCGATGTCGAAACGGGTCGGGCGGAATTTCACAGCTTTGCCCCGTCCGGGTTCGTCAGCGAACCGATCTTCGTGCCCCGCCCGGACGGTACTGCCGAAGACGACGGCTGGCTATTGGCGATGGTCTACGATGCCCGGCGCGACAGGAGCGATCTGTGGATCCTGGACGGCCGGGATCTCACCTGCCTGACCCGCCTCGGCCTCAAGCACCACGTCCCCTACAGCCTGCACGGCACCTTTGTTCCCGAAGTGTTTGTCCATTTTTGAATTGCGAACTTGCCAGGCCGCGTCCCGGCCCCTGACGGCCTCCAAGGCCCGCGCCTGCGCACTTGTAGACTGGAACTGGATCCCATCCGATGGAGTCTGTACAGCGGGTACCGGCTGAAGCTTGCATACATTTGGCGTTATCGTACTACCTGTAGACAGGCCCATGCGTTGGTTGGAAGTGGCAGCCATGATGATGTCTTTCGTGCGTTCGTTGTTGCTGTTCAGCGGTTTGATGGTCTATTCGGCGTCGGTGGGCACCGCTGCGGAGTTGCCCACCGGCCGGCTTGCCCGCGAAGCGGTTCAGGCCCAGTGGAAACTTCCGCGGCTCAAGACCGACGGCACCGTCACCGTCAAAGCGAAGTTGCTGTCCGACGGACACCTGATCGATCCCCAACTCACCCTGGGCGGTCCCCTCGCCATCGAAGGCGGAGAAGCGGCCGAGCTGACCCGCCGCAGCCTGGAGGAGGCGATCCGCCGGGCGGTGGTGGACACAGCCTCCCGCGGCCCGGTGGAATTTACGCTGCAGATCCGCTCCAGCGGCCGGGTGCCGGGGTGCTTTCCGCTGCGGGTCGCTCTGCCCGTCGCGCTCAAAGATACCCAGGAAACGATTCCTGAGGTGTTGTTCAAAGGTCTCGAACAAGGCCTCATCAAGTGGAACGCGATGGTGGTGGGCTACGCCGAGGGCAAATTGCCGGAGCCGCTGGTGGTGGTGCCCTCCCCCGAACAGGCCGATGTCGTCGTCGAAGCGTTTGAAGATTATCCCGACTACAGCAGCTACTTCATCGACGAGCGCAGCGGCCGGGTCGTGGTGCGCATGCCCTTCAAGCGCGATGTCGGCGCCTGGGTGACACAGGGCTTTCGTTGGTGGCACCCCGAGCAGATTACCCAGCAGACGATGTTCCAGTTGGGCCGTCAGATGGGACTGGGGCTTTCTGAGAACAACACCAACGTCCTCTACCCCGACCAGTCGCTCACCATCGTCACCAGCCCCCAGAAAGGGCTGGGCGTCGGTACCAGGAACGTACAAACAATCATTGACGGCAATCTCGTCAACGAGTACGGCGGTGGCGACCGCACCATCACCAGTTTTCAACTCGAAGACGCGGGTGATTTTGTGCGCACCCGCAGATGCGCCGCCGAGCGCGCCCCTGCTTCACCCAACGTGATCAATCGCCCGGAAACACCCTGAAAGCGACTTCCGGCTCGATGCCGGCGGCGTCAGGCTGAGTGAGCGCGCCCGCCGTGCTTTGGCGCGGCGCGGTTACTTTCCGGCAACTCCCGTGGGACGCACCAGGCTCGCCCGGCCAAGATCGAGGCGCTGGAAGGGGATCACCTCGATGCGGGAGGCGCGTTCAGCAAAGCGCTTGCGCAGGTCGGGCAGAAACGCCTTGGCGTTGCCCACCAGCACCACCGATTGGTTGGACTGCAGATAGCCCGCGGCAAATTCCTGGACTTTGAGGGGGGTGACCGCCTCCGCCTCGCCGATGAAGGTGTTGATCTGCCCCAGGGGCAAGCCGTAGAGGGCGAGGGTGCCCACCTGGTTCACCAGGCCGTCGATCGTTTCGAGCGAACGGGCGAAGCCGCCGGTGATGACCGCCTTGCGCGGCTTCAGTTCTTCAGCCCCTGCAGGTTGACCCACCAGGCTTGCGAGGGTGTCGATCACCACCTGGGTGGCCTCGGCGGCTTTGGCGTGATCCACCAGGGTGGCGGCGACAAACGGCCCCGGCTCGCGGCGGCCCACCAGGCTGGCGCCGGCGCCGTAGGACAGTCCCCGCTTGATGCGCACCTCGGCATTGAGCCGGCCCGAGTAACCGGTGATCACGGCGTTGGTGACCACCCCCAGGATGTAGGCCGGATCGGCGCGGCGGAGTACCGCTTTACCCACGGCCACCGCCGTGCGGCCCGCCTCGGGCTGATCGATCACCACGACGCGCGAAGCGGTGTCGCGTTTATCTGCGGGGAAAGCCGGAAGTGGGGCGGCGGGTTTGGCCCAGTTGCCGAAGACGCGCTCGGCCTCGGCAAAAGCTGCTTCTGGGGCGATGTCTCCTCCGAGCACGAGCACGGCGTTGTCCGGCCGGAAGTAAGTGCGGTGGAAGCGCTCCAAGTCGGCGCGGGCGATGGCGCCGAGCGATGCGGGGGTGCCCTCGGCCGGTTGACCGTAGGGGGCTTCGCCGTAGATCAGCCGCTGCGCCACCAGCTGCGCCAGGGCCGAAGGATTGCTGTAGGCCAGTTGCAGATTGCTGATCGCCTGGGTTTTGGCCCGGGCAATTTCAGCGGGGGCAAAGGCGGGGGTGCGCACCACCTCGGAGAGGATGGCGAAGGCCCGCCCGAACTGGGGTGTGGTGGCGCTCACCTCCACGCGGGTCGCATCGAAGCCGGCACCGGCCTCCAGCTCCGCTCCAAGCGCGTCGATGGCCTGGGCAATCTCCAGGGCGCTGCGGGTCTTGGTGCCTTTGTCGAGCAGGTCGGCAGCCAGCGAGGCGATGCCGGGGCGCGCGGGCGGATCGGTCTCGCTGCCGCTTTTGACAATCAACTGCGCGGCCACCAGCGGCACGTTCGGGCGCTGCACGGCGATCACCCGCAGGCCGTTTGCGAGGGTGCGCTCGACCGGGGTCGGGTAGCTGACCGAAGGGGGCGGCCCCGGAGGAGGCGGGGTCTGCGTCTGGGCGGTAGCCGCCGTTCCCGGGGCCAGGAGCATCGCCGTCAGCGCCCAACACAACGTTTTCATGGCGACTTGCGCTCCTTTTTGGTGGGTCCGGCCGGTTGCATCGCCCGGGGCAGGTAGTCGATGACGGTGCGGTTGGTGGGCACCAGATACTGGCGGGCGACGCGCTGCACGTCCTGGGCGGTCACTTTCTCGATCTCTTCGAGGGCGGTGTTGACCTGCCTGGGATCTCCGCCTACCAGGGTCGCAAGCACCAGTTCGGTGGCGCGGCTGTTGGCCTGCTCCCGGCCGCGCACCAGTTCAGCAATCAGTTGGGTCTTGGCCTTGGCCAGTTCCGCTTCCGGTACCGGCACTTGCTGCAGCTTGCCGATTTCGCCGTCGAGCAGGGTGCGGGCCTGCTCGGGCTTTTCGCCCGCGTTCAAGATGGCGTAGACCACAAACAGCCCCGGCTGCTCGCGCAGATCTGCGCTCGCGGACACCTGGGAGGCCACCTGCTTTTCGTAGACCAGGGTGCGGTAGAGCCGGGCGCTCTGCCCTTGCGAAAGCACATTCTCCAGCACATCGAGGGCGGCCCGGTCGGGACTGGAGCGCGCCGGGGCGTGGTAGACCAGGGCCACCGCGGGCAGCGGCACATTGGCGCCGTAGTGGGTCGTGCGCCGCTCGGCGCTCTGCTTGGGCTCGACGGCGCTCACCCGCGGAATCGGCCGGGAATTGTTGGGTACTGCGCCAAAGTACTGGTCGATCCACCGGTTGGCCTGGACCGGGTCAAAGTCCCCCACCACCACCAGCGTGGTGTTGTCCGGCTGGTAGTAGGTGCGGTGGAAATTCTGGACATCTTCGAGGGTGGCGGCGTTCAGTTCGGCCGGATTGCCGATCACCCCCCGGCGGTAAGGGTGCACCGTGTAGGACTTGCTGTCGAGCAGTTCGAAGAGCATGCCGTAGGGACTGGCCAGCACGCGCTGGTCGTACTCGCCAATCACCACCTGCCGCTCGGTCTTGAAGTTGGTCTCATCGACGACGAGCGACCCGAGGCGGTCGGCCTCCGCCCACAGAAGCGTCTCCAGATAGTTGGAGGGCACCACTTCGAAGTAGTTGGTGATGTCCTCGGAGGTAAAGGCGTTGTTGAAGCCGCCCACATCCTCGGTGAGCCGATCCAGGGTCTCCGGTTTGGTGTTGGCCGTTCCCTTGAACATCAGGTGCTCAAACAGATGCGCAAAGCCCGAACGGCCGGGCGGGTCGTCCTTGCCCCCGACCCGGTAAGCGACCTGGATGGCCACCGTGGGCGAGGTGTGATCTTCCACCAACAGCACCCGAAGCCCGTTGGCCAGGGTGCGCTCGCTAAATTGAACCGGAGGCAGGGGAACAGCCTCGCTCTCAGCCCGCACCGCCGCCCCGAGCGACAGCGTCCCGGCCAGCATTAGGCCCAGCAAAAAACGGCCCACGAAAAGCTCCGTCAAGTCCAAAACGTTATCCCACCGACGGGGGGCGGTGTCAAGAGTTCCCCTGGTGCATCTGCTAGAATTTCGCACACATGGGATTTGGGCGATGTCGCTTCTTGAACAGGGTCTGAGTGCCTTTCAGTTGCAGCAGTACACCGAAGCGCTCTATTACTTCCAGCAGGCGTTGCCGGGGGAGCGTTCGGCGAGCGAGCGCGAGCGGGTGCGCATGTGGATCGCCCGTTGCAGCCTGGCGTTGGGCCGCGAAGAATTGTTGCTCACCCATTGCTCGCAATTGCTCGGTTCCGCCGACGCCCAGGTGCGCGCCTTTGCCCGCTCGGGCCTCAGGCTCTACGGTCTGGCCCACCCCGGTCCGCTCGGGCGCATCGAACCGCGGCCGGGCGGGGTGATTGCCGCCGCCGCCCGCATCTATCTCGATCGCTTCTGGCAACTGGTGCCGGGCAGCCTGCTGGCCGGGGTGTGGGTGGTCGCCCTCAGTTGCCTGGCCATCGCTTGGGGTGCCCTGACGCTCGGGCGTGTCGGCTTTGGGGGGATGGCCGACACGACCCTGCACGGCGCCCTGTCGGTCTGGGGATGGCTGTTGGCACTGGTGCCCGCGGGGGCCTGCGCCCTGCTGGCCTTCGACCGTCTGCTCGCGATTTTGGTGAGCCAGCGCCATGTGGTCCTGGGTGCCGCGGGGACCTCGACAGCGGCACCCAGGACCCTTGGGGCCGCCGCTGTCTGGCGGTTGCGCCTGGGGTGCCTGGGGGCGGCGCTTGCGGCGTTGGGGGTGCTGGTGCTGCTGGCCCGGGTGCACTGGTGGGCGGCGGGGGTCGCGGCACTGGCTTTGCAGCCCTGGTTGCTCAGCCTCTGGCTGGTGCTGGAATTGGTCCTGTCCGGGGGCGAGCAGACCGCGGGGGAGCGCTGAGCACTTACTGGTGGCCGTGGACGCGGCGCACCAGGTCGAGGTCGACGTACTCGGCCCCGGCCGGGTCGCCGTCGATCAGCTCAAACGGCTCGCCGGGTTCGCCGAGGCGATCGACCACCAGCGCCGCCCCGCCGAAGTCGTGGCCGCGGGTGTAGTCGTTGGTGGTGACGATTGTTTTGAGCTTCGCACCCAGGGCCGAGCGCAGACCGTTTTCAGAATCTTCGAAGGCGACGCACTCGGCGGGGTCGAGGCCCATCTTCTCGAGCACGTACAAATAAATGTCCGGAGCCGGTTTTTTGGCAGGCACCACGTCCCCGGCGCCGATGCACTCGAACAGTGCCGCCCCTTCCTCCCCGAGGGTGCTCGCCAGCAGGGCGGTGACGTTGTCCGGCGTGGTGGTCGTGGCGATGGCCAGGCGCAGCCCGGCGGTGCTGGCCGCTTTGAGCAGGCGCTCGACCCCCGAGCGTAGCGGGATGCCGCCTTCGGTGAGCATGCGCACGTAATGGCGGGTCTTGGCGGCGTGCAGCCCGGCCACAAATCCTGCCAGGTCCGGGGGAGCTTCAAATCCAGAGTGGTAGCGCTCCAGAAAGTGGCGGATGCGCTCTTTGCCGCCGGTGACGGCGAGCAGTTCGCCGTACAGCTCTACCGACCAGTTCCAGTCGAGCCCGGCCTCGGCAAAGGCGCGGTTGAAGGCGACGCGGTGGCCGTCGCGCTCGGTATCGGCCAGGGTGCCGTCGACGTCGAACAGCAAGGCGCGCAGTTTTTCGCTCATCGGTCTTCTCGTAAGGCGGGTTGCTGCTCTTCAGTGTCCTACGGCTTGCAGCGAGGCAGCCCCATTTCCGACGGAAGTTACAATGGTGGCAAGGGCGAACGCCCATTGGAGGCCTTTGATGAACCCCAAGGTTGAAATTTATACCTGGCAATTCTGTCCGTTCTGCATTCGTGCAAAGGCTCTGCTCAAGCAAAAAAGTGTAGCCTTTAGCGAATACGCCATCGACGGCGACGAGGCTGCGCGCTCGGCGATGGCCGAGCGCGCCGACGGCAGGCGCAGTGTGCCGCAGATATTTATCGACGGCAAGCACATCGGCGGTTGCGACGATCTATACGCCCTCGATCGCTCCGGCCAGCTCGATCCGCTGCTTGTCGCTTCATGAAGATTCTTTTTATCGTCGATCCGCTCGAGACCCTTAAACCCGGTCACGACACTTCGGTTGCCCTGATGCAGGCCGCCGCGCGCCGCGGCCACAGCGTTTGGGCGGCGGAGGTGGGCGATTTGCAGGTCCACCACCACCGCGCCGCCGCCCAGGTGCGCACCCTGACGATCCATCCGGGCCGCACGCCGTTCTATACGGTCGAAGCCGTCGGCTTTTACCCCCTGAGCGAAGCCGACGTCATCTGGATGCGCAAAGATCCGCCGGTCACCTCCGCCTATCTCTGGGCCACGCAGGTTCTCGATCTGGTCAACGCCGGACGCGGCGACGGGCGCACGACTTTTGTGCTCAACCGGCCCTCGGGATTGCGCAACGACAACGAAAAGCTCTACGCCCTGCACTTTCCCGACCTGGTCCCCGAGACGCGGGTCTGTACCCACCGCCAGGACATCCTCGATTTTGTCGATATCCACGGCCGGGCGGTGATCAAGCCCCTCGACGGCAAGGGCGGCGAAGGAATTTTTCTGCTCGCGCGCGCCGATCGCAATCTCAACGCGATCATCGAGGCGAGCACCGCCTACGGCACCCGCCATGTCATGGTGCAGCGCTACCTCGAAGAATCGCGCCAGGGCGACAAGCGCATCGTGCTTTTGGCCGGTGAACCGATCGGCGCTCTGTTGCGCGTTCCGCGCGAGGACGACGTGCGCGGCAACATGGCCGCCGGGGGCCGAGTGGTCAAAACCACCCTCACCGAGCGCGACCGCGAAATCTGCCGGGTGGTCGGACCGCGGCTGGTGGCCGACGGCCACTACTTTGTCGGCATCGATGTGATCGGTGCTTACCTCACCGAGATCAATGTCACCAGCCCGACTGGAATCTGCGAAATCGATGTGCTGGATGGTGTAGTGTTGGAGGATGAAATCGTCGACTGGCTGGTCGAATATACACGCCCCGCACTCGCAAGGAACCTCTAAATTGTTGCAAGCCACGGCATACAAACCTTTGTACAATTGTCGGCCTTAGGGAGGTCCGTATGTTGCATCGCAAGATTTACCAGCTCTCCCGCGAAGGGACAGAAGTCTGGATTTACCTGCGCGATCAAGGGCGTTGGTTGGAGCGAACGCGGATCATCGAGGTCGAAGGGGATCTCGTCACCGTCCGCTACGAGACCGAAGACGACGACGAAATCTGCGCCTGGGAAGAGATGGTCCGCCTGGAGAGCATCGGCTCGGTCACCCGCCGCCTCTCCTCGGTCCCCCGGGGCCGCACCAGTGTCAGCGACCTGCTCATCTCCGACGACTGCCCCGAGGCCGAGCGCATCCAGGATCATCACGTCTCCGATTGACAGGCGCCGCCCTTCGTGAACGCCCAGCCCCGCGCCTCGTGCGGGGCTTTTTGCCGGACCACCCCCATTTTGTGAAAAGAAAATGAAATGGGCGCGGATCCGCGTGATAAAATCTTTCTTAAAGTTGTTCATCTTTCTTGACAAAGATCCGCCGCCCGGGGTGGGGTGAACGGCGGGTTATTAGATCCAAACAGATAGGGAGAGTGTATGTCCGGGCTGCGCGTGGGCGGACTGGTTTTGGGTTGCGCGTTTTCGGTTTCGATTGCGGCGGCGGCCGAACCTCTGCCGCCTGTCTCCACGCGGGCGGGCGACCTGGCCCCGGCTGAATGGAACCGCATTGCCCAGGCGGCCGGGTCACAGGTTGCTCCTTCTCAGCCGGTGGCCCAGCAGGCGGGCGAGACCGAAGCGGACCTCAAGGATGAACCCATCGATCTCGACGAGGTGACCGTCACCGGCACCGGTCGAGCCCGGCGGCAGAGCGAGACGACCACGCCAATTTATATCATCGACCAAAAAGAAATCGAGCAAAAAGGCTCGCGCACCCTGGGAGATGCGATCCGCAACGTGCCGGGGGTGACCACCAACATCTTCGGAGCCGGCTCGGATGTCCACAACGGCTACTTTATCCGCGGCGTGCCCACCACCAGCACGGCCATCCTCATCGACGGCCGTCCGATCACCAACCTCAACCAGGAACACTACGATCCGAGCGAGATTCCCGTCAATAATGTCGAGCGCATCGAGGTGATGCCTTCCGGGGGAACGACCCTCTACGGCAGCACGGCCCTGGGCGGCGTCATCAACGTGATCACCCGCAAGCCCACCCGGCCCATCGAAGGGCAGTTGTCCGTGGAATTTGGCTCCTACGGCTACAGCAAGTACGGCGCCTACTACCAGGGCAAAAGCGGACCGGTTACCTACAATTTCAACTACGAGAACTTCAATACCCTCAACAGCTTTTTCTACCGGGTGGAGCGGCCGGTGGGCATCTTGAGCGGTACCCGGCCCAACGGCGATGTCAATATGCGCTCCTACAACCTCGATGTCGGCTACGAAATCGACGCGCGCAACACGATCACCCTCAACACCTACTTGCGCAATTTCGCTAAGGGCATCTCGCCATTTTCGATCGTCGATACCCGTCAGAACGTCTTTGGCGGCCAAAGTGCCGAGCAACTCGGGCTCAACGCCGATCACCAATCGCGTTTGCTCACCGACACCTGGGGTATCGGCCTCACCTGGGACAGCAAACTCGGTCAGGGCAACGATTCGAACCTGCAATTCCGCGTCTCGGTGGACCGGGCGCTCAACCGTGAACTCGACCGCATCGGCGACGATTTCAGCACCGAGATTTATCTATTGGGACTGCGCGGCAGCCACGCCTGGCAGGTTTCTCCCGGCTGGGGCATTACCTACGGCTTTGACTTCCTGCGCGAAATCGGCCGCTCCGGGGTGACGACGATTGCGACGGGAACCAGCACCACCGATTACGATACCAGCCTCGACCGGCCCGCCCTGTTTTTCCTCAACGACTTCAAGCTGGCGAGCAACGTCACACTCACCGCCGGGGCTAGGTACAGCATCACCAGCCAGTTCGGCAATTCCTTTGATCCCAACATCGGCATCCGCTGGCAAGTCGCTCCCAACTTCGCCCTGCGCACCAACTTCAATCAGGGATTCAAAGCGCCCAACTTTCACGATCTTTACGGCAAAACCGTCCACAAGGGCAACCCGAACCTGCTGCCTGAGCGCGGTTCATTTTTTGACGCCGGCATCGATTGGCAACCAACACCCACCACCAACTTGCGCTTTACGACCTTCATCGCCAACATCAGCAACTTGATGTCCCTCAACCTGGCAGACCCGCGCTTCGCGGATTTTGCCTATTTCCAGTCGCTGGGCTATATCTTCAACGACCGGGTGCGGGTCAATTATCCGTCGGTTTACAACACCGGCTTCGAGATGGGTTTCAACTGGCGGATGGCTCCGAGTTGGGAATTCTTTTTGACCAATACCTACACCGACTCGCGGGTCGTAGAGGGGTTGCGGCCTGAGATCAACCAGACTCAACAGGCGCTGGTGCCCTTTTTGATGGGCCGTGCCGGATTCAGCTACGAAGATCCGAACGGCTTTCGCGCGGCTGTCTTTGCCAACGTCGTAGGCGGTCGCTCGGTGGACACCTACCACGTCGGGCCGGGGGATGCCGAGGCGTTCGACCCCGCCGGCAATCCGATATTTATCTCCCATATCGCCAAATTGCCGCCCGGCTCGCTGCTGCCCGGCTACACGACTGTGGATCTGTCGCTTCGGGTACCTGTGGCCCAGGCCATCGTCTTGAACGCCTATATCGACAATCTGCTCAACACCTATTACGAGCGCTCCTACGGCGGTCCCGCCCCCGGCACCAATTTCCGGGTGGGCTTGAAGACGACTTTTTGATGGCGGCAGGGCCGCTATTCGGTGTCGTATCGAATCCGGGTGAAGCGGCAGGGTTTGAATCGGACACAGTCTTTTTGGCCGCTCTTTGGTTTGGGATGGGCGGATTTCCAGTGCGTGCACGCTTTGCGTGGCGACTGCGGCGAGGAGTGTGGACGGCAGCGGCGGAGCCGGGCCAAGGGCGCACTCCTGCAAAAAAGACGGCAGGCCCGTGTGAGCTTGCCGTCGGAAGGTTTGGATTTGTCCTGGTGTAGATCTACGGAGCAGGCGGGGGAGTGGTCGGCTCGGTCACCGGCGGGACGGTCGTCGTCCGGGTGCGCACAACCTCGCCCGCTTCGTTGGTAAGCGTCTGGGTGCGGGTGGCACCGCCCTCGGGGTTGCCGGTGACGGCGGTGTCGACGGTGCGGGTGTTGCCGCCGGGGCCGGTGATGGTGCTCTGTTTGGTGAGACCCGTGCCCTGCTCAAAATCGGCGTCCGTGGTCTTGGTGCGAATCACCTCGCCCGCTTCGTTGGTGGTGGTCTGGGTGCGGGTCAGACCACCGTCGGGATTTTTGGTCACCGTCGAATCGACGGTGCGGGTGTTGCCGCCGGGGCCGGTGATGGTGCTTTCTTTGGTGAGACCCGTGCCCTGCTCAAAATCGGCGTTGGTCGTCTTGGAGCGCACGACTTCGCCCTGGTCGTTGGTGAAGTTGGTCGTCCGGGAGCGGCCGACGCCGGTCTCGGGGTCGTAGGTGGTGTTGACATTGCGATCGACTCCGAGGGTGTTGCCCTGGGGACCAGTGTAGGTGCCGTCGTAGGTCTTGGTCACACCCTGGCCGGGGGCATAGGAGCGGTCGCGGGTGCCGTCGAAGCTGCCCGGACGGTTGAAGTTGGCCGGACGGTTAAAACCGGCGCCTGCCCGATTCAAGCCGGCACCGCCGTATCCGCCGCCGCGCCCCCGCCATTGGGCTTCGGAGGGAGTGGCGGTTGCCGCCAGCAAAAGCAGCGCAGCGGCGAGAGGGAAAAGCTTCTGCATGAAATACAACGCCTCAGTGCGTAGAACGAACTATTGGACTGGCTGCCGCCCGTGATCGTTCAAGGGCTCCCCTGATCGGTGTACTTGCCAAGCAACCCTTCGACCCGCTCCCGCGCCGCGGGGGGCAAGCCGGCCGCCTCCAAGGCGGCGTCAAATCCGGCGTCGAGGCGATTGCGCAACACGACCAGCAGGCCCGCCGGCTGTCGCCAATCGCTGACCCCCAGTCGTTCCAACAGCAGCATGGCGGCGGCGGCCTGTCCGACCGCCGCCTCGGGCTGCTCGACGCCGACGAGCGCTTCGGCCAGCGCCGCGCGCAGGGTGCCTTCCCACCACAGATCGCCGAGTCCCCCCGCCAGGGTCAGCCCCTGCTCCAGCAGCGCGACGGCCTCACCGCCTTGGGACATCCAAAGCCGCAGGCTGCCCAGTCCCGCCAGGGCGACCACCTCGGCGGGGCGCTCTTTGGCCCGGCGACTCAGTTCCAGTCCTTGCTGCAGATAGTGCTCCGCTTCGCCGTAGCGCTCCGCGTCGAGCACCTCCTGAAACTGGAGCGCCTGAGTGCGGGCATTGCCCAGGTTGGCAAGGGCGTGGGCCTGCCCCGGCAGATCGCCGCTCTGGCGCGCGTAGACCAGGGCCCGCTCGAACAGTTCGACAGCCGCGTCGAACTCGCGCAGGCGCAGATGGGTGCTGCCCTGGTTGACCCAGTGGGCAATCCACACGCGCGCTTCGGTGAGGTTGTCCGGGTCCGCCAGTGCTTCGCGGTGCAGCGCCAGCGAGCGCGGGTAATCCCCCAACAGCCGGGCGGTGTATCCCAGCAAATTGAGTACCTTCGCTTTTTCGGCGGCCATCCCGTCCGCGCGCAGCGGTTCGCCCAGATAGGTGAGCGCCGCGCGCAGGTAAGGCCCGTCGAAGACGGCCAGCAGTCCACCGTAGAGCGGAAAATAAGGCTGGGCGGCAAAGGCGCGCAGGATCTGCAGGGCGTTTTGAAAGCTCGCTTGACTCAGTGCCTGCCGCCGCACCATCGCCTGGGCAAAATCGGCCCAGAAAATCGCGAAAGTCAAAAATGTCGAAGTCAGAACCTGCAGGCGGGCCTGCTCGCCCAGGTTGGCAAATCGCTGCTCGAAGGAGCGCACCAGATGACGTTCGATGCGCCGAAGCAGCACGGTCAGTTCGATCCAGGCCGTTTCGTCGAGTTTGTCGGCGGCGCGAAAGTTGCCCGCGCTCTCGCCGCGATCGAGCGCCTCGAACAGCGCCCTGAGCTGCCCCGCGGGCAAGCGGCCCGCCCAGGCGCCCCAGGGACCGGTGCGCACAAAACCGAGCGGTTCGCGCCCGGCGGTGTAGAGCCAATCGAGCAAATTGGCCTCCATCTGAAAGTACAAGGCCAACCCCCGGCGCAGACCGGCGGCCAGACGCGAGGGCTCCTCGCCGCGCTTTTCAAGCAGTGCCGCTACCGTCTGCCACTCGTCGTCGGTGAGGGCAAGCGGACCGTTCGGGTCCATGCCCGCAAGCAGCAGGCCCGGCCACCCGTCCGGGGCCGCTTCGGCCAGATCGCGGGTGTAGGCGCGCAGTTGCATCTGCCGCCGGTTGGCGCTCTGCAGTTCGCGCCAGATCCGGGCAATCAGCTTGAGGGTGCGCGCGGTACTCGACTCGGCGGCCGTCGAAGCGAGCAGCTGCTCCAGATAGGCGTCGAACTCGCCCCCCATCTCCAGCAATACCGGCTTGAGCAGGTGGGCAATGGCCTCTGGGGAACGGGCCGAGCGCGCCCGGGTGATCACAGTGTCGAAATATTCGTTGCCCATCGCCGATTCTCCCAGCCCAGAGCGCCATCCTAGCTTCCGGCTTCCCCCACGCCGCAGCCCGTGGACGGGTAGAATCAGAAATAAATCTTCACGACCGACAGGAGCCCGGATGCGCGCCGATCTCAAGCCCCCCTCGACCACCGAAGCGTACTGGACCTGGCGGGGCCATCGCATCTGCTACTGGGTGGCCGAGCCGAATGCCGCCCCTGAGCGCCCGCCGATCGTGCTGTTGCACGGCTTTGGCGCCTCGGCGGGCCATTGGCGCAAAAATATTGCCGAACTGGCGGCCCACCGCCGGGTCTATGCCCTCGACTGGCTGGGTTTCGGCGCTTCGGCCAAACCGGCCCTTCCTTACAGTCTGGAGCTGTGGGAGGCACAACTGGTCGATTTTTGCACTGAGGTGGTCGGTGCCCCGGCGGTGCTGGTCGGCAATTCGATCGGCGCCCTCGAAGCGCTGATGGTCACCGCCCGCCACCCCGAGCGGGCGACGGCCACGGTGCTGCTCAACTGTGCAGGCGGGCTCACCCACCGCCCCGAGGAACTGCCGCTGGTCACCCGGCCGGTGATGGCGGCGATGCAGATGGTCCTGCGCGTGCCCGGTCTTGCCGAGCGCTTTTTTGATTTCGCCCGCTCCAAACGCAACATCCGCAACACCCTGCGCCAGGTCTACGGCAACGCCGAGGCGGTCACCGAAGAACTGGTCGAACTGCTGTACACTCCCTCGAGCGATCCGGGTGCCGCCGCCGTGTTCGTCTCGGTGCTCACCGCCGAGGCCGGCCCCCGTCCCGAAGAACTGCTGCCCCTGGTGCGCACGCCCCTACTGGTCCTCTGGGGCGACAAAGACCCCTGGACACCTATCGGCCGCGGTCGCACCTTCGCCCGCTACGCCCCCCAGTCCCAGTTCGTGGCCCTCGAAGGTCTTGGCCACTGCCCCCACGACGAGGACCCCCGGCGGGTCAATGCCGCTATCCGCGAGTGGCTGGCGACCACCGAGTGCCTACATGACAATCGGGCGTGAAATTGAGACGGTTATTGCAGAAATGTCTTTTTTTCCGATGCGACCGCTGAGCGTCCGGGGCAGTTGTAGGGTGCTGTCCAGCCGAAACTTCGGGGCTCTGAGCGCAACCATTTTTCAACTTTTAGAGAATGATTTTCAATTTTATTTTCTTTATGATGGGGACTGCCCGCCACCGGATCCTCTACGTTGTCTGCGATTGTCCTAAGTTTGTTCGCCCTGGTCGCCACCCTGATGGGGGGGGCGCTCGTGTTGCGCTTCAAGCAGTTGCCGCGGGAGTTGTTGGCTTTTAGCGCCGGCACTTTGATTGCGATTGCCTGCCTGGACCTGTTGCCCCACAGTCTGCAGGTGTGCGGTCCCTATGCTGTTCTGGGCGCTCTGGCGGGGTATGGTGCGCTGCACCTGTGGCACCGGCTGGTCCATTTGGGGGCCCACTCCCACGCGGAGGACGCCCTGGCGCTTGCTGCCAAACCGACGCTCGTCGGGGCGGCAGCGCTCATCGTCCATAAACTTTTCGACGGCGTCATCCTGGGGGTCGGTGCCGGCGGGGGCGAGGCCCTCGCGCTCGGGGTCGGTCTGGCGGTGGTGACGCACAGCTTCTGCGACGGCGTCACCACCGTCACCCTGGTGATGCGCGCCCGCTCGGAGCGGGGGCTGGCGGGAGGGTTTCTCGCCGCCAATGCCCTGGCGCCGTTGGCGGCGGCCGTGTTGATCGCCCGGTTGCCGCTGTCGCCTCCGGCGCTGGGGTGGTTGCTCACCTTTGTGGGGGGCACGTTTTTGTTCGTGGCTTTTCACGATTTGCTCCCGGCTGCTGTACAGCCAAAGGCCACTCTGCAAGCGGCAGCCGAGGCGGCAGACGCCTCGCTGCTTTCGCCCGCCCAAACCCTCGGCCTGGGTAGCGCTCTGGCGGCCGGGGCGGTCTTCACCTGGGCAATTACCAGTCTGTTGGGATGAGGCAGCCCCCCGAGGTCAGCCGTCTTGCCGGTGGGTTTGCGGCGCGAGGGGCAGCACGAGCGTGAACGTGGCGCCGTGGCCTGGGGTGCTCTGCAGGCGCACTTCGCCGCCGTGGGCCAGGGCGATCGAGCGCACGATGGCCAGACCCAGGCCGTTGCCTTCGGTCTGACGATGGCAGCTTCCCCGCTCGAAGCACTCGAAGATGCGCCCCTGGGCTTCGAGGGGCACGCCGGGTCCGCTGTCGCTCACCCACAGGTGCACCCGGCCGTCTACCAGGCTGGAGCCGATGGCGATGCGGTCCTGGTGGGTGGTGAATTTGACGGCGTTGTGGGCGAGATTGAGCACCGCCTGGGTCAGGCACTGGCGATCGGCGTGGACGCGGCAGCCGGAAGCGGCGGAGGGCAAATGCCACTGGCGCCGCCCCAGCCCGCGGGCCTTGGCGAAACACTCGCGCGTCAGAGCGTCCACTTCAAGTGGCTCCAGATGCAAGCCATCGTGCCGCTCCAGGCGGTCCAGCAGCAACAAACTTTCGACAAAGCGGTGCATGCGGCCCAATTCGTCGTGGACGATGTGCATCGTCTCGGCGCGCTCGTGGGGGTCGTCGCCGATGAGTTCGAGGTGCCCACGGATGATCGTGAGCGGTGTGCGCAGTTCGTGGCTGACTTCGTTGACAAAGTGGCGCTGCGTTTGAAAGGCCCCCTCCAGGCGGCCGAGCATGGCATTGAAGGCACAGGCCAATTCGCTCCATTCGTTGCTCTGTTCGTGCAAGTGCACCCGCCGGGTGAGATCCAACTCGTCGATGGCGCGCACGGTGCGCAGCAGCTGTTGTAGGGGAGCAAGCACGCGCCCGGTCCCGACCCAGACAATCACCGAGGCGAGGGCGAGCGCCAAGAGGAAGATGACCCCGATGACGGCGAGGCACTGATCGAGAAACTGGCGCTCGCAGGAAACGCAGTGGGCCAGAACCAACCCGCCGCGCGTCCGGCCCGCCGCATTCAGCGGCTCGCTCAGATAGACATAGCGCTGCCCGTCGGCGGTCACCACTTCGCTGCGCTGCGGCAGGCTCACCCCCGCAAGCCGCCTGGTGAGGGGAGAATCCGGTGCGAGCAAGGGCGGCAACGCCCGCGGGCTGGCTTTATGAAACGCTCCATCGGCAAACGTGAGATAAAACGTATTCTGGGGTGGAATATTGTGGGTCAGAAATTCATCGAGAACTCCCGTAAAAGTCTCCCTGGCCACCAGAAGCCGGCCTCCGGGTTTGCTTCTGGTGGCCAGCGCTCGAAATTCAGCCGCTTCCTGGGTGAGGGACGCTTCAATACGATCTTCCAGATAGAAAAAAAGCACCTGGTCAATAAGCAGACCGGAGGCTGCCCCAAAGAGGATCATCAGCAATATGCACCATGCAAGTAGCCGCAAACGCACCCCGAATCGGCCGAATAGGCCCCGCGGGCGAGAGAGCTTGAAGCCCCCAAGACTGTACCCCCAAGAGGGCATCGGCCGGCCGGCTCTTTGCACTGCGCCCGACACCTGAAATGAGCGGTCTCGGTGATGGACGGGTCGATTTTTAAGCATGGTTCTCAGTACCTAAGAAGTCTGATGAGCATCAGGCATCGCCTATGACCGGGCCGGGTTGAACAGCAACCACGACCTGGGGCCACCGTCTTGAGACTACCCACTCAAACCACGGAAACAGCATCTACCATTTATCCGGGTATACGAAGGACGGACGGCACGGGGGTGCTGCAACAAAATTCCTTCCGGATTTGCCGATAAAAACTTATTAGACCAAGGGCAAGCATCGACCATGATTGATTGCATCTGCAATGTATGCGGAGATTTCCGCATTGGGTTACCTCGAAAAACGTTCACCCAGGGGCGTACTCCCATGGATCAACCGCACTACCCAGGCAATTTAGCAAGCTACTGCCTGGGCACTCCTATTCCTAATTTTGAAGAAAAACTAAAATTCTGGAACGAAGAATGCGCATCGCTTAACAAATGTTTGTCAATGCGATTGACTTACGATAGAGAAATACCGATAGTGGCCGTGGACACGGCGAATCGCTCCGTTTTGCATCGATACGGACGGGAGTGCCCGAAAGTCTCCCAAGGTTGCCAACCCCGATGCGCTCTGCGCTCAGGGGTTCGGAGGCGCGTCCGTTTGCAACAGACGGTGCAGGGGGCTTTTACCCGCCCGCTGCCGCCGCTGGAAGCGCCCCGGCAGCAACTGGCGCAACTGGCGCATCAGTTGGCCGACCGCTCCGGCGTTGTGGGCGCGGCTCAATTCTCCCACCAGCCACAACAGGGGAGCGGCACCTCCCGAGGGCGCCAGCCCGATGTCTCCACCCCGATTCACCAGCGGGATGGCCGAATAGAACAACCGGTAGCGGGCACCCATCTCGTCGAGGGGTTCGGTGAGCGCCTGCAGCCGCCGCTCGATGCGCTGGCGCTCGCGCTGGCTGGGCTGCTCGCCCGTGGTGCCGTCGGCAATCAAATCGCACTTGGTGATCACTAGGGCGAAGGCGTACTTGAGGCGGTTGAGCTGTACCAGGGTGGCAATCGCCATCACCTGCACAATCAAGTCGCGCAGATCGTCGAGGTAGGTGTGGCTGTGCACGAGGGCCTGCCCGTCGATGCAGACACAGCAGCCGTGGGAGGTCAGCACGATCTCCCGAAAGGCGGGGTTGGCATTGTGGCACGCCTCGCCGGGCATGTCCCGCAGCCGGAAGTCGCACACCGCCGACGGTCCCCACAGCCCCTGGCGCATCAGACTGAAGTCGAAGTGGGTGATTTTCATGGTTCCCGGCGGGTACTGGCCGTTGCGGACAATGTAACCGAGCACCTTTTCGATATTTTCCTGGGACTGGTAATCTTTGCAGTCAAACCACAGCGGCAATTTTGCCTGGGAGGGATGGCAGGCGTGCAGCTCGGCATAACTGCCCGCCAGAAAGACGGTCTTGCCCACACCCCGCTGGCCGAGGCTGAGCAAGTTGAACGCCCCTGTCGTTTCTTCTGAAAGCATGTACAAACCTTTGATTGTTGGCAACGTCCACGGGTGGATACCAAATCGATGGGGGGAACCTCTATATGAACCCAATTTTTGCAGTGCCAAGGTGAAAAATACACCAGATATAAATGCAACAATTTATGAACCGATTCGGCACAGCCACCGGATCCGACGTTCCCGAGAGGTTTTTTGGATTCAGCTGAGCAACGGTCGCTCCTGGGCCAGGAGCGGACGCTCGGCAGGCAGGGATGCGACCGGTTGGGTCAGCTCGAAGCGACCGGAGGCGATCCATTCTTTGAGCACCTGCGCCACCCGCAGCGAGAAGGCGGTGCTCGCCAGGGGGGCGGTGCGGACTTTTTGGCCCTCGATGGTGATTTGGCCGCTTTTGAGTTGGGCATAACTCACCAGTCCGAAGGTGGGTCGCACGCGCCGGGGGATCGAAAAATCGATGACCGGGGCGACCAGGTCGCCGTCGGCAAGACTCGCGGCGGCCACGACCGTCTCGTCGGTGACCGGCAGGGGAATACCCACCCCCAGCATCAGCGACGGACCGTAGTTGTAGAAGCGACAGCCGCGCACCCAGAACGGATCCATCTGCTTGAGGTCGCCGATCAAAGCGAGGGTGGCGGCGGGGCCGACGGGGGAACCGTTCGGCAGTCGTTTTTGGGAGGGAAAGTGCTGGGTGCCCTCCCAGGCGATATAGCCGGTGCCCCCGCCCAGGAAGATGCGGGTGCCGATGCCCACCGAGCGCAGGAGGGCGTCGTTGAGCAAAGGGCTCAGGGCACCGACGCTCGCGTAGACGGCATTGCCCAGGCGGGGCTGGAGCGTACCCAGATAGGTATAGAGCGGCCGATCCCCGCCGTTGACCCCGACGATAAAGTTCTGATAAACATTGCGCGGATTGAACAGGTATGCCTGGTTGATGGCGGCAAGCTGGATCTGGCTTTCATAGTCGCGGCGCGGGTAGCAATCGGCAGGTAGTCCCGTTGCCCGCAGGCGCACCGACCGGCCCGCCACCAGTTCGGCAATCACGTGGCCGCCGCCGTAGTCGAGGCTTTCGCCCATCTGGGCCGCCCCCAGGTACAAGTCGACCGCCCCGAAGCCGCAGTAGGCTTCTACGCCGTTGAGCCAGGCTTTGGCGAGGCGAATGGGCGGGTCGGTGTGTCCGATGTTGAGAATCGCCCCGGACGATTCCATCGGCTCGAAGGTGCCGGTGGCGATCACATCCACCTCGGCGGCCACCGCTGTCACCCCGGCGGCACGAACGGCCGCTTTGAGTTCGGCCGCGGTAAGAACCCGCACAGTTCCCCGGCGGATTTTGGCGTTGATCTCGTCGATAGAGCGTTCGGTGGCCATGGTCTATTATGCTGGCGGCTTGGATGCGGCTATGCCGGGCGGCGGCCGCAGGGGATAAGCTGGCTATATGGCCAGCTCGTCTTTGTCTCAGCTTTACAGTTACCTCAAGCCGCACCGGGGCAACCTGCTCCTGGGGGTCTTCACCCTTTTGATAACCAACGCCCTTGGGGTGGTGATTCCCTGGCTGCTCGCCGAGGCGATCGACGATCTGGGGCGCAAGCTCACCAGCGGCGGATTGCTCTACTACACGCTGCTGATTTTGGGGCTCGCCACGGTCATGGGGCTCATCCGCGTCTGGTCACGGGTACTGCTGTTCAGCATTGGCAGGCGCGTCGAATTCGACCTCAAAGGCCGCATCTTCTCCCACCTGCTGCGCATGTCCCCTGCGTACTTCGCCCAGAACCCGGTGGGGGACCTGATCAACCGCGCCACCAGCGACGTGGAGAACGTCCGACGGCTTCTGGGCTTTGCCCTGCTGAGCATTATCAACACCTTTTTTGCCTATACCCTGACGCTGCCGGTGATGCTCGGCCTCGATTGGACGCTGACGCTGCAGTGCCTCGCGGTCTATCCGCTGATGTTTTTGGCGGTGTGGCTTTTTTCAGACCGGCTGCGCAGCGAGCAGATTGCCGTACAGCGCGGCCTCGATGGCCTCAGTTCGCTCATTCAAGAGGATATCAACGGCATCTCCCTCATCAAGGTCTATGCCCAGGAAGAAAACGAGCGCCGCGCCTTCGATCAAAAAAACGGGCAGTTGCTGAAGGCCAATTTGAGCCTTGCCCTGAGCCGCAACTTGATCTTTCCCCTGTTGGGCGGTTTGGCGAGCGGCAGTTTGCTGGTGTTGCTGTGGTTTGGGGGACCGCGCCTCGCGGAGGGCAGCCTGACCATCGGCGCCTTTGCCGCTCTGGCCATTTATATCGAGCGTTTGGTCTTTCCGACCGCACTCTTGGGCTTTACAATCACCTCCTACCAGCGCGGCCAGGTGAGCATCGAGCGCATCGAGCGCATCCTTTCGGTGGCTCCTTCGATCGTCGAGCGCTCCGATGCGGTGAGCCCCGAGCCGGTGCGCGGCGCCATCGATGTCAAAGCGCTCACCTACTTTTTTGAAGACAGCGACCGGCCGGCCCTCGACGGGGTCAATTTCCACGTCGAGCCGGGCGAGAGTGTGGCGATCGTCGGTGCGATCGGCTCGGGCAAATCGACCCTGGCCAACGCCCTGCCGCGCCTGTTGGAGATTGCCCCCGGCCAGGTGTTTCTCGACAGTGTCGATGTGACCCACCTGCGCTTCGACAGCTTGCGCACCGCCATCGCCTACGTTCCGCAGGAGAGCTTTCTGTTTAGCGCCACCGTCGAGGAGAATATCCGCTACGGTCGCCCCGACGCAAGCGAGCAGGCGGTGGTGGCGGCGGCCAGGCAGGCGCGCATCCACGACGAGATCAGCGATTTTCCCAGAGGCTACCGGACGCTGGTGGGCGAGCGGGGGATCACGCTTTCCGGCGGGCAGCGCCAGCGCGTCGCCCTCGCCCGCGCCTTTTTGATGGACGCACCGGTGCTGGTGCTCGACGACTCGCTGGCGAGCGTCGACAACCAAACCGCCGAAGAGATTCTCCAGCACCTCGCCCGCCAGAAGCGCACCCTCTTACTGATCACCCACCGCCTGAGCGCCGCTGCCGCCTGCGACCGGGTTCTGGTCATGGAGCGCGGACAGATTGCCGAAAGCGGCTCCCACACCGAACTATTGCGCCGGGGTGGCCTCTACCGCCAACTGTGGGAGCAGCAGGAACTGGAAAAGGCGCTGAGCTAAAGCCCAGCGCCCCGAAAATTATTCAGTTGTTTCGCCCCGATTAGCTGCCGGGTAGGCGCTTTTGGGACCGGTCGCGTCTGATTAGCCAGATCACACCGCCCACCAGCGCGATAGGCAGCGCGTACTGGGCCAGAAATCCCAACAGCCCCGCCACGAAAGCCAGGGGCAACACGACGATCTTGAGGGCGGTGCCCAGAACCACCAGAGTGAACAGCACCAGGGCCAACTTTAGGAACAGCGACAGCATTGGTTTGCCTTGAGTAAGCTCAATCGAATTTAGTCTATCAGTGTTAATTTGTCTGGTGCAAGCACTCACCGTACTGCCGAAATGATTATTCATACAGGTGGTGTGGTTCGATAGAAAGGGCAAGCGGGGTACGCAACGTGAGACGGATATTTGTAGCTGGATTGGTGCTGGGGTTGGTGGTGGGGTGTGCTGGGGGCGAGCGGCCTGCCGAGACCGCTGCCCCCCAAAGCAGCCGGGGTCAGGTGGTCGGGGTACGCACGGCCCAGGGGGTGATCTTGCAGGTCAAAACGCTCGAACGCCTCTCAGCCGAAGAAGCGAAGTTGACGGTGCGCATTTTCAACCCCGGGGCGGTGCCGCTGCCTCAGAAGGTGGGGCCGGAGTATTTTTTTGTCGGTTCTAACGAGGGAACTGAGCTGCCGGTGCGCTCGGTGGACGCTCAGAAGACGACCCTGACCCAAAAAGAACTGGTACCCCGCGAAGCAACCGAAGGCGAGCTGTTTTTGAAACTACCCGGGCCGGGGGCGATGAAGCTCTACTACGGCGAGACGCCCGAAATCAATATCTTCGTGGTCAGAATTCCAGCGGCCGAAAGTTGAGGGCGTTTCCGCGAGTGTCGGTCTGCACCTCGCCTGCTTCGAAGGCCACCCGGCCCCCGACCACCGTGAGCACCGGCCAGCCGGTGAGCGACCAGCCTTCAAAAGGACTCCAGCCGCATTTGCTCGCCATACGCTCGGCGCGCACCGGCTCATAGCGCTCCAGATCCACCAGCACCAGGTCCGCGTCAAAACCGGGCCGCAGCGATCCTTTGTTGGGGATACCGTAGGCTTTTGCCGCCCCCCGGCTCATCCAGCGGACAATTTGCTCGAAGTTCACCTCGCCGCGCGCCAGGGCCGTGAGCATCAAGGGCAGCGAAGTCTCGACGCCGGGCATCCCGGCCGGGGCTTCGGCGTAATCGCGGTCCTTTTCGCTCAGCAGGTGCGGGGCGTGGTCGGTGGCGACAAAATCGATGAGCCCCGAGCGCAACCCCGCCCACATCGCCTCACGGTCGGCTTCCGAGCGCAGGGGCGGATTTTGCTTGGCGCGCATGCCGATCGTGTCGTAGGCGGCCGTCGAGAGAAACAGGTGCTGCGGGATCACTTCGGCCGTCACCCAGGCGGGTTTGTCGGCTCTCAGCAATTCCAGTTCCTCGGCCGCCGACAGGTGCAGGATGTGCAGGCGCCTGCGGTAGCGCCGCGAGAGTTCCAGGGCCTGGGCGGTGGCCAGGCGCGCGCACTCGTTGTCGCGCAGTTGAGAGTGGACATGGGGGTCGCTGCGCCCGGCAAACAGCCGCGTGCGCTCGCGGATGCGCGCTTCGTCCTCGGCGTGGACGGCAATCAGGCGGGGCACCTCTTTGAAGATGCGCTCAAGGGCTACCGGATCGTCTACGAGGAGATCGCCTGTGGAAGCGCCCATAAAGATCTTGACGCCGCAACTGAGGCCCGCCGCCTGCTGCAACTGTTCGATATTGTCGGCGGTGGCGCCCACGAAAAATCCGTAGTTGACCACGCACTTGCTCGCCGCGCGCGCCAGTTTGTCTTCGAGGCGTTCGACGGTAGTCGTGGGAGGCGAAGTGTTGGGCATCTCCAAAAACGAGGTCACGCCGCCGCGGGCACAGGCCCAGGAGCCGGTTTGCAAATCTTCTTTGTATTCTTTGCCCGGCTCGCGAAAGTGCACCTGCGGGTCGATCACCCCCGGCAGCAGCACCCGGCCCCCGCCGTCGATTACCCGATCGGCGGGGGCATTCACCGTGCGGTCCACGGCCGCGATAAGCCCGTCGCGGCAGAGCAGATCGCCCACATAGAGCGAGCCGTCGTCGAGGACCATGCGCATATCACGCAGCAGCAGCGAGCCCATCAATACCACTTCCTAGTTCATCAAGGCTTCACCAGCATACTGGGGGGCGTGGGAGCATCACATCAGTGGGACTCTTCGGATTGAGATTTCAATGAATGTAAGGCTTCCCAGACTCTGGAGAGGGGAGTGGTATCCCCCGGGGGCAACGTGATGCTGGGCCTTTCGTACATACGCATCCGAAAAGCTTCCCAGGCATTGGTGTCATTGCGATGTGACTTTACGTATTCGTAAAGTTCCTTGTCAGTCATCTTCTCGTGTTCCATAGAGCGTCACCTGCCCTTGGGGAGTAATTTCGATGTACACCGTATCTTTCGGACCGGTTTGTCTTTGGCTGTACCCGGCGGTAATGCAAATGCTGCCGTCGCTGTCGATGACAATGACCTCGATAGGGCGATTGTAGCGTTCCGTCAGTTCCCGGCATCGCAAGAAAAAAGCCGGCAATTGTTCCGGAGTGGGAGACATTCGTAGATTTCGGTTGAATGTATTTCCTAACCACCGTCCTCTTCGCGCAGTCGGCGGGTCATCAGGGCTGCGAGCGCTTCGGTGGGGGGGCGCAGGCCGCCCAGGACGGCGCAGATTTGATCGGTAATCGGCACTTCAAGCGCGCTGCGCTGGGCGTATTCGGCGAGGATGGCGGCGGTTGCCACCCCCTCGGCGGTCCCTTCGAGACGCTCAAGAACAGCTTCTAGAGATTGGCCTTTGCCCAGGCCAAAACCCACCTGGTAGTTGCGGCTCAGGGGACTGTTGCAGGTAGTGAGCAAGTCCCCCAGACCCGACAGACCGTAAAAAGTCTCGGCAAGTCCCCCCCAGTGGGTGCCTACCCGGATCATCTCGGCCAGACCGCGGGTGATAAGGGCGGCCTTGGCGTTGGCGCCCAGGCCCAGGCCGTCGCTGACCCCGGCGGCGATGGCGATTACGTTTTTGAGCACGCCCCCCAACTCCACACCGCGCCAGTCGGCACTGGTGTAGACCCGGAAGCGTTCGGAGGCCAGGCATTGCTGGATGCGTCCGGCCGCCTGGCCGTCGGCGCTTGCCACCACGGTGGCCGCCGGCAGCCCGGCGCGAATTTCAGCAGCCAAATTCGGTCCGGACAGCACCACCAGCGGATGGTCGGCAAAGCGGGCCTGCCAGAGGCTGGAGGCGGGGCGGGCCGTGCGGCGATCGAGCCCCTTGGTGGCGTTGACCACGATCACCCCCGCAGGCAGCCCAAGGGCTATTACCTGATCGATCACCCCGGCCACCGCCGCCATCGGCAGACAACTGAACACTGCCTCCGCCTGGGCCAGAACTTCACCCAGGGCCAATGCTCCCGAACGCGACCACACCCGCACCTGATGATCCTGGGCCGCAGCAAGGTCCGCCAGGGTCGTTCCCCAGGCGCCGCCCCCGAGTACGGCAATGCGCATCAGGGTTTTTCGGATGGAACCGTCTCGCCGGCAGGAGCGGGGCTGATAATCTTCGGGGTGATGCGCACGTCGGTGCGCCGGAAATTGTTGATCGCATCGTCGAGGCCGCGGTCGCGGTCGCGCTTGTATTGATCCATATTGCGGACGGAGCCCATGTTGGCCTGGTGGATGAGATCCATCATGTTCAGGCCACCGCCGGGGGTGCCGAAGGTCGTGTCTCGCTCGGAACCGGGCTGCGGCTGGCCGGTCGGGGTGTTGGGCGTCACAGTCGAAGTCGATTGGGCTTCGGCCGCCGCCGCATTCAATACCAGCAGGCCCAACAGACAAAGAAGTAGGCGCATAGAACTCACCAGCATGAGGCGACTTGGAACTATCATACGCACGAGACGGTGGTTTGGGGCAGGCGTCCGTTTGGACCGGAGGACGCATTATTACTTTATACAATTCGTGGCTGGACCCCTGGTACAATCCCTGGCTGATTTTCGCATTGCCGTCCGCACCCAAGGCCCATTGCCCTTTGCCACAGGAAATACCGATGAACCCAGCACACTCCCAGCGTTCCTCTTTGGTCCGGACCCTCGCGCTTTTGGCCGCGACCTTTGGGCTCGGGGCCGCCCTCTCCCCCGCCTGGTCCCAAACCGCTGTGCCCGATAACCTCGGTTCGGGCCTGAAGGAACTGGTGCAAAGCTACCTCGGCGCACCCGAGCGCTTCGAGCAACTGCGTTCCAACCGGCGCCTGGATTTTCAAGGCGATCGGGTATTGGTGGTGATCTACCCCGACGGGCGGGTGCCACTTGCCCAACTGCTGCCGACGCTTCAAAAACTGGGTGCCCAGGTGGTGGCCGTCAATGCCCACTACCGGGCCGGGGCCATTTCCGCTTATCTGCCCCTCGGGCGCGCCGCCGAGGCGGGCCAGGCGGCCGGGGTGAGTGCTGTCGCCCTCTCCCATAAGCCGGTCACCAGCGTCGGCCTCACCACTTCCCAGGGAGCCGTGGTGCACACACCGGCAACGGCGCCGGCAGCACCGATCCGAATTTCTTTCGCATCGGCCTCGGGGGCAGCGGCGTCACCCTCACCGCCATCACCTCCGCCGGACCAAGTGCGCCCGCCGCAACGCTCACCCTCACCTTCACAAGCTTCAACTCCGGCGACACCCTCAACTTCGGCATCGACCGGGATCTGGCCACCGGCGGCTTCGGCAACTCCGCCGACCCCCTGGCCGGCGCCACTTTCACCGCCACGACCTCCACGGGCACCCTGAGCGGCACCTTTGCCAATACTATTGGTAGCGGCTACACGCCCTTCGACGGTTTTGGTCTGGTCGACGCCCAGGCGGCAGCCGATTCGCTGCCTTAGTCCAGTGTCGGGCTGCGGAGGAGCACCCGCTGCTTCGCAGCCTTGTTCAAGTTTTCCGAATTTTTTCATATTTCTTCTATCGCAAAAAGTCGACTCAGGTAGAGTATGGATGCTCTCCCTCACCAAGGAGGTCCGTGTGAGGAGCCCCTTCCCCTTCTATCGTCGCGCAGAAATTGTTGAACTTTTCTCGACCTATTTGAGCTGGAACATGGGCCGTCCGGCGGGCTGGATCGCCGACGCCCAGCTGCAATCGAGTATCGAACACTCCCTCGGCCGCCTTGCGCAGGCGGATGCCTCGCGACGCTTCTGGGTGCTGTACTGGCATCGCATCTGGCAGGACGACCAGACCGTCGGTGCTGAGGCGCGCCGTCTGGCGGCGCGCCACCTGTGCGCCTATTTGCAGGAAGCCTGTTACCGGGCGGCCCACCGGGCCAGTACCCGCTTTACCAGTAGCCGTTTTGAGGTGTTCGATTTGTTTCAGATCGGCATGCTCAAGTGCGATCGGGTTTTGCGCGGTTTCCAGCCGGAACGCGGCGACAGCCTCGACAATTACGCCATCTCGGTCTTCCACAGCATCATCGGCGAAGCGTTGCGCCAGCATCAAGAAGCCGACATCAGCTCGCCTTGGGCGCTGTTGCGGCGGGTCACGCAGCGGTTTTTGTGCGCATCGCTCAAGCAGGTGTCCTACGATGAGCGCGCCATCCGCTGTTATGTGCTCGCCTGGATCTGCTTTCGCGAACTGTACTGCCCGGCACCCCGGCGCGATTCCGCCCGGCTTGCAGACCCGGATCCGGCCACCTGGCAGAGGGTCTGCGCCCTGTACCACCGCGAAAGCATCGGCCAGGGCCTGGCCGCCGGAGCGCCGCCCACCCCGCAACTGCTCGAGCAATGGCTGCGGCAGTGTGCGGTGGCTGTCCGCGCGGCGCTCGTTCCGGATATCCGTCCGCTGGGGGGTGCGTCCGGGGACGGCACCTCCCTCGACCGGCTGGAGACGCTGCCTGTCGTCCAGCAGCCGTCCGAATTCGAGCGACTAATCGCCGAGGAGCAAGAACAGGAGCGCGAGGCGTTGCGCGAACGGCTCAACGCGCTTTTGGGCGAGGCAATCGTCCGAGTGCAGCCGCAGGCCGACCGGGAGCTGTTGCGGTTGTACTACCAGGGTGGGATGACCCAGAGCGAGATTGGCGAGCGCTTTGCCATCAGGCAATGGACGGTGCACCGCCGCCTCAAGCGCCTCAAGGCACAATTGCTCGAACAGCTGGCCCCACGCTGCGCGCAGGTTCTGCATAGGCCGCTTTCGCTCGCCCTACTCGAAGCTATAGGCACAGTTCTGGAGGAGTGGCTGCAAGCCTACCACGGCGACCACGGCGAATAACCGCGTCGATCCTTGCGATGGCCGTCGCCGTCCTTTTATCTGCGGTATCACTTACTTGCGTTGTACCCATGGATTCGAACGACCTCTGGCTTGAAGTATCTGCAGCGGGACAAGAAGCCGCCCGCCAACGCGCCGAGCCGCTCGGCACCCCGGCGGCGGTCTGGCGGGCTTATCTGGGTGGGTTGGCGCTGGCGGGGGTGTTGGACTGGTTGGGTGAGGCGGGCTGTGCGGCCCGGGTCTGGCCCGGGGATGATGCCCTGCCAAGTTTCTGGCAATGGGTGGCGGGGACGGCCCTCGCCGTCGGCGAGCGGCGGCTGCTGGTGGTTGCCGGCGAAGAACCGGCGGCCGACGAACTGTGCGTGCCGCAGGAGTGGATAGATATTCCCACCTGGGCGGCGGATTACTACCTGGCCGCCCAGGTGGCGCCGGAGGCGGGAGCGGTGCAGCTTTGGGGTTTTATCAGCCACCGCCGCCTCAAGGAAGTGGCCGTTTACGACGCTCAGCGCCGTCAATACTGCCTGATCGCAGGCGATCTGGTGCGGGAGATGGCCTGTCTGCCGGCCGCTCTGCACCTCGAGCTGGCGGAGCCGACCCGCGCCCCGCTCGCCGCCCTGCCGACCCTGCCGCTGGGCCAGGCCCGGCAGTTGCTGACCCGGCTGGGCGATCCGGCCCTCTCGATGCCCCAGTGGACGGTGCCGTTTGGCCTATGGGGGGCGCTGATGGCCCACGGCGGCTGGCGGCAAAAACTGTACGAGCTGCGTCAGGGCCTGCCTGAACAGCGCTCGGTACCCGACTGGATTCAAGCGGGTGTCAGCCCGCTTGGCGAACTCGCAGGCTGGCGGCGCTGGCGGCTTCGGGCCGAACCGGAGGGTACCCGTGCCCGCGGACTCGCGCCTGGGGCACCGTCCATGGGCGTGCTGCTCACGCGTCCTCTGCGCATCGCCGGAGGCGACTACGAACTGCAACTGCAGCCTGTCGAATCGCCGGATGTTCCCGTCTGGCGGTTCGAACTGCAGGCGGCCGAAGCCGGCGCACCGATCCCGTCCGGCTTCGTGCTGCGCCTGTTGGCTGAAGACCTGCAGGCCTTTGTCAACAACGAGGATAGTGCCGAGCAACCCGTCGAGCGACTGTACGTCGAGGTGGCGGTCGACCCGGGCGACGCCCTCACCTGGGAAATCGAGCCGGAGCCGGAAGGTTTCGACCGGGAAATTTTGTGGTTGGCTTGAGCGCCCTGTCGCTTTCATCGACGGCAAATATGTAAAAAATTGTGGCTGAGATCCGCCCAAAGGTGCGGCTTAAATCGATTTTTCGTTGCAATATCCCATCCGAATATGTGGCCGCCAGGTGGCGTTGATGGCTATCAATGACGCTGGGAGGTAAGTTCATCAATGTTCGACGACTGGCGCATCCGATATCTTCTTGAATGTCTACCACAAATTGCTTGGACTGCGAGGGCAAACGGTGCTCTCGATTGTTGTAACAAGCGAGCCCTGGACTACACGGGCATGAGCGGAGAACAGCTGCAGGGTTGGGGGTGGAAGGCGGTTGTCCACCCGAAGGATCTGCCCAGTTGTCTACAGCGTGGGTACAAAGCCACGCGCACCGGCACATCGTACGCTATGGAATATCGATTGCGCGCCGGCGATGGGAATTACCGGTGGCACCTGATGCAGGTGCAGCCGATCCGCGACGCCGAGGGCCGAATCGCTCAGTGGTTTGGTACCTGTACCGATATCGACGCCTACAAGTCCTGTATCCGGCCCGCGTCCGACGGCGAGAGCGGACAGCACGAAAGCTAAAACCGCTTTTCTGTGCATAGATGTTCTGGGGGTTGCCCTACAAGCAGGCAGAGTGCAGGAGAGGCGGAGCCGGGAAGGCCCGGGCGATGCCGCGCCGAAGGTACGAAAGGTACGATAAGGAGAAGCGATGCCGCCGTTGGGTCTGCGCACCAGCCGAGACGACCGCCTGCAGCAGGCGGAGGTGGGAAGGCTCTGGATGCTGATGGTCGGCATCGATACCTACGCAGATCCCGGGCTGGGAGGGCTGGGGTGCGCCGTCTGCGATTGTCGGGAACTGGCCGCGGCCCTGGCGGAGCTCACCGGCCGCTTCGAGCGGCGTGTGGAGTTGGTGCACCACGGGCAGGACGGACGATCGCCGCGGCTGGAGGCGGTGCGCGCCAGTCTGGCGCAACTGGTCGCCGAGGCGCAGCCTGAGGACACGGTGGTGTTTTATTTTTCCGGCCACGGCGTGCTCGACCGGCGCTGCACCGAAGTGTTCTTTTGCCTGGCCGATACGCGCCTGGGTGCTCTGGAGCAGACCGCCCTCGGACTGCCGGAGTTGCTGGGATCCCTGGCCAGTTGCCGTGCGCATCAGCAGTTGCTCT
The DNA here is from genome assembly GCF_000011385.1 of Gloeobacter violaceus PCC 7421. Classification (NCBI taxonomy): domain Bacteria; kingdom Bacillati; phylum Cyanobacteriota; class Cyanophyceae; order Gloeobacterales; family Gloeobacteraceae; genus Gloeobacter; species Gloeobacter violaceus. The sequence continues at coordinate 3,867,405 of NC_005125.1, read as the reverse complement.
GGCTGGACGCCTGCCACAGCGGCGCCGGGTTTGTCCCGGCCGGAGCGATGCAGGCCGACGATGCGGCCGGCCGACTGGTGGCGGCTCTGCAGCGGCATGCCCCCCAGCGGCGCAGTCTCTACGCGCTGCTTTCGTGCGACGCGGGCGAGCGCTCGTGGGAGTTTCCCGAACTGGGCCACGGCGTATTCACTTACTATCTCATTCGCGGTCTGCGCGGCGAAGCGGCGGACTGCCAGGGTGTGATCGATATCGACGGCCTGTACAAATTTGTCTACTACCAGACCCTGCGCCATATCGATCAGATCAACAAACAGTTGCGCCTGTTGAACCGCCAAAAAGGGCGCCGGGGCGAGATCGAGCGCTTTCGACTCCATTCTCTACAGACACCCAAGCGCTTCGTCGGCGGGGTGGCCCCGGTGGTGCTCGGCCGCGCGCTGCGGGCGGCAGGGGCTTCGCAGACTCGCCGAGCGCTGGTGATCGAATCGCCGGTCGGTCGGGGCGTGGGCGTGAAACTCAGCCGCGAACTGGCCCGCCTCGGTCGCTTCGACATCCGCTACTGGTCTGCCGAATCCGCCCCCAGGCAGTGGCTGGCCCGGCGACTGGCGGGCGATTCGCCGGTGGCGCGGACGGTGCTGGTGTACCTCGGGGGGCGGGTCGTCTGCACTGGGGCCGGGGATCTGCATCTCGATCTCGGCGGCACCGCCGTGGGCCTGTTGTGGTTGGGTCAGCAGATGCAGGCGGGACGCCCCGACCGGCGCATCTGGGTTTGCGACTGGGTCGTGGAGCCCGAGAACCTGGAGGCGGTGCGCCGCTGGATACAAAGCCAGCAGCAGCCGCAAACCCTTGGCTTGTGCCTGATGGCCGGGTTATCGGCACCCGACGAAGCGGGGCGATTCGGGGAGGCGCTGGTGACCACCCTGGCCGCCGCCGCGGCCGGATTGAGCGCGGCTGAATGGATAGCCCAATTGCAGGACCAAACTGCCGCAGAGACCACGCACTTCGAAGGCTGGCTTTCTGGGGTCGAGGGAATCGTCGAGGTGCTCCCCGGCGATTCGGCGGCACCTTTTGACACCAGGATTTGCCCTTATATGGGGCTGAGGGCCTTCGCAGAAGCGGCGGCCCCATTTTTTTACGGGCGCGGTCCGCTCGTGGCCCGGCTGCTCCATGGGCTGCAGGAGCGGTCGTTTGTGGCGGTGGTCGGCGCGAGCGGCTGCGGAAAATCGTCGCTGGTGCAGGCGGGGTTGATGGCACAGCTGCGCCAGGGGGGCATGATTCCAGGCAGCGGGCGCTGGCGCCTTTGCACGATGCAGCCGGGCACCCACCCGCTCGCGAACCTGATCGCCCGGCTGGGGGAATCGGGGGCGATGGGCGCCGGCGAGACGGAGCGCCGGGAGTTGGAGGGGTTGGTGTATCTGGGGGCGGAGGGATTTGTCCGCTGGCTGCGCACCCGGCCGCAGCCGGTGCTGGTGCTGGTGGTCGACCAATTCGAGGAGCTTTTGACCCTCAGTGCCGCCCTGGAGTGCGACCGATTTGTCGAACTGGTGCTTGGCGCCCTAGAGCATGCGCCCGATCGCTTCAAGCTGGTGATCACGCTGCGGGCGGATTGTGCCGAGGGCGCTTTGCGGTTGCGGGGATTGCACCGGCTGCTGGAGCGCTCGGTGGTCTACCTGTCCGCCGAACTCAGCCAGGCCGACTACCGCGACATTATCCTCAAACCGGCCGCCCAGGTCGGCCTGCAGGTGGAGCCGGAACTGGTGGAGGTGCTGCTGCGGGACCTCGAGCGCAGCCGCGGCGAACTGGCGTTGCTCGAATTTGTCCTGGAGCAGTTGTGGGAGCGGCGCGCGGGCGGTTGGCTCACTCTGCGGGCCTACCGGCAGCAGATAGGCGGCATCGAAGGCGCCCTGGAGCGCAAAGCCGAGGAGGTTTTCGGCGCACTCTGCCCGCAGGCCCGCGCCTGCGCCCACTGGCTTTTTCTGTCGCTCACCCAGTTGGGAGAAGGCATGCCCGACACCCGCAGGCGGGTGCGCAAGGCGGATCTGCTGGTGCCGCGCTACGGCCCGGCTCTGGTCGAACAGACGCTTAAAGCCTTCAGCGACGCGCGTTTGATTGTGATTGGCACCGAGGAAAACAGAGGGCAGGCCGCCGGCACCGGCATCGAGCGCGGCGCCGCTGCCGACGATGACATTGCCGGGGCCATCGAGCAGCTGCATGCCGAGGTGACCGTGGAGGTCGCCCACGAGGTGCTGATTCGCAACTGGTCGACTTTGCGCTGGTGGCTTGAGGAGAACCGCGCCAGATTGCGGGTGCAGCGACAGATCGAGCAGGCGGCGCACCTGTGGTTGCAAAGCGGCCGCAGCGACGAATTTTTACTCAGCGGGGCGCGGCTGGCCGAGGCTGAGGAGTTGCACCAGGGCTGTGCCGACGAGCTGACCGCCACCAGCAACCGCTTCATCGAGGCGTGCCTGGCGCAGCGGGCAGCCCTGCAGCAACGCCAGCAACGCGCGCTGGTGCGCACCAGGCTGGCGGCCGGGGCGATGGGAGCCCTGGCGCTGGTGGTGGCGGTGTTGGGCGGGGTGCTCTTCAAGCTCGTGGGCGACCTCCAACACAACGAGATCGCCACCCATACCGCCTACGCCCGCAGCTTCTTGAGCACCCACCGCGGGCCGGAGGGTCTGCAGGCCGCCCTCCGGGCCGGCAGACAGCAGTTGCAGACCCTGTCCGCCGACACCGGGCAGACCCGCCAGACAGAAAGCATCCTGCGCGAAGCGCTCAGCACCGTTCAGCAGTGGAATCGCATCGAGCATCCGCAGTGGGTGACAAGCGTCGCCTTCAGTCCCGGCGCGGCGCTGCTGGCGAGCGGCAGCGTCGACGGGCAGGTGCGGCTGTGGCGTCCCGACGGCACCCTGGTGCGCAAGATAGCGGCACTCGCCAGCAGCACCGATCACAAACCCAACCTTCAGGTGCGCTTCAGCCCCGACGGCGGGCTGCTGGCGGTGGCCCGCGACGACGGTATCGTGGCGCTGCAGCGGTCCGAGGGCGGACCGGTGACGACGCTGCGCCATCCGCGCGGTGTCTACGACGTGCGCTTCTCGCCCGGGGAGGCGACCCTGGCCACCGCCAGCTCCGACGGTTGTGTGCGTGTGTGGAGCATCGAAGGCCGGTTGCTGCGGACCCTGGCCGATCCCGGCAATCCGGTATTTGCCCTGGCCTTCAGCCCCGACGGCGACTTGATTGCCGCCGCCTCGGCCGACGGCGCCATCCGGTTGTGGCGGCGCGACGGCCGCCTGGGCGCCACGCTGCGCGGTCACCGCGACTGGGCGCTGGCGGTGGCTGTCAGTCCCGATGGGCGCGTCATCGCCTCCGGCGACCGCACCGGGGCGGTCAGGCTCTGGAGCCGGGAAGGCCACGGGCTCAAATCCCTGCGCGGCCACAGCGAAGCCGTCTTTGCGGTCGCCTTCAGCCCGGACGGTGCGCTTCTGGCCACCGCCGGCTTCGACCGCACCGTGCGGCTGTGGCGGCCCGACGGCACTCCCGCCGGGGTGCTGCAGGGCCATAGTTCCGACATCACCTCCCTCAGCTTCGGTGGCGACGGCCAGACCCTCGCCACCGCCAGCCTCGACCGCACCGTGCGGCTGTGGCGGCTGCAGCCGCCCCTGCGCCGAACCCTCTATGGCCACACCGACGGGGTGCTGAGTGCCCGCTTCAGCCCGGATGGGGCGCTCGTAGCCAGTGCGGGCGACGATCGGACGACTCGCCTGTGGAGCCGTGACGGCAAGCCGCTGGCAATCCTGCGCGGCCACGCGCAGGCGGTGATCGAGGTCGCCTTCAGCCCCAAGGGCGATCGCCTCGCCACGGGCGGCGGCGACGGCACGGTGCGGCTATGGCGGCGCGACGGCACCGCCCTCGGGCAGTTGAGCGGGCACAGCGGCCCGGTGCACTCGCTGCACTACAGCCCCGACGGACAAATCCTCGCCGCCGCGGGCGAGACCGTTCGCCTCTGGAATGCGCAGGGGATATTGCAGGCCGCCTTTGGAGGCACGCCCGGAGGTGTGCTTGAGGTCGCCTTCAGCCCCAAGGGCGATCGCCTCGCCACGGGCGGCGGCGACGGCACGGTGCGGCTATGGCGGCGCGACGGCACCGCCCTCGGGCAGTTGAGCGGGCACAGCGGCCCGGTGCACTCGCTGCACTACAGCCCCGACGGACAAATCCTCGCCGCCGCGGGCGAGGAGGGCATGGTGCGGATTTGGGAGGCCGACGGCCTTCTGCGGCAGAACTGGGCCGCCCACACAGACTGGATCGGCGCGCTCGCCTTCAGCCCCGACGGCCGCACCCTCGCCACCGCCGGGCACGATCGCCTGGTCAAGTTGTGGAGTCTTGACGGGACGCTGCTCAAAGTGCTCGAGGGGCACACTGCCCCGGTGACGAGCGTCGGATTCAGCCCCGACAGCCGGACGGTGATTTCCGCGGGCCTCGACAAAACCGTGTTGCTCTGGAATGATTGGCAGCTCGATATGGCGGGCCTTGTCGCCCGCGGCTGCAATTGGCTTGCAGCCAGTTCCGACAACACGCCCAACCGCCCGTGCAAATATTGATTAGTCGCCTGTGCCGAACCGGAGCCAAAGACCGCCTATGCCCGTACTGCTTTATCGACTTGCCTGGGGCCTGCTCGCGATGAACATGGCCTGGCGGGGGTGGGAAGCGCCTGCGGCGGCCGGGGAAACCCCAAAAACTCCCCGACCCGCCAGGGTGACGCCTGGCGAGCGCCCGGTTCAAAAACCGGCCGCGCCAAGTCAGAACTTCTTCAAGCTCGTGCGCACGCGCGATCGCCGCCTGCCGGCGCAGCGGGTCAGGCACCTGCGCTCGGCGGGATGCGATCTACCGGTGCCGGCGCCGCTGACCGCCCTGGCGCCCAGAAGTTCGCCCGGATTGACCCAGGCTGCCCATCCCACCTTCCTCTGGCACCTGCCGACGGTGGGCGCCTCCGCCCCGCCGGTGCTGTTTACCCTGGAATCGCGCGAGGGGCACCTTCTCTATCGTGCCCACCTGGACACCAACGGCCTTGCCCCCGGCGTCGTCGCCCTCGCTCTGCCGTCCGAGGCGCCGCCGCTGGCCCCGGGCCGGGATTACCACTGGTCGGTGACGCTGCTGTGCGATCTAGACGATCCCTCGGCCAATGTGACGGTGGATGCCTGGGTCAGCCGGGTGGTGCCGGGCGTTGCCTGGAGACGGCGGCTGGAGCAGGCGCCGCCGGCGGCACGGACCGCTTTGCTGGCCGAGGACGGCTACTGGTACGATCTGCTGCCGGCGCTGGCAGCGCTGCACCGCACCGCAACCGGCGCACCACTTGCCGCCGGGCGCTGGCAATCGCTGCTGCGCTCCGAGGGACTCGATGTGATCGCCGGTGCCCTGCCCATACCGATGTTCACAGGGATTGCGCAATTTCCTGTGGCCTTGAACCAAATTTCTGCTCCGAACGTCCGACCCTAGACCCGCGGGTTCATCTATTCCCCTCCTGCGCCCTGAGCCATGGCCGCATCCGAGTATCAGCCGCCCCACCGGCTTGCAAGAGGGCTGGCGTCGCTGGCGGCGGTTCTGCTGCTGGTGAGCTGTCCCAGAGCACTTTTCGCCCAGGACCAGGCCGTGGCCGAAGCGGACCGCCTGAGCGCTCAAATTCAATCGTTGCAGGCGGCCGGGCGGTTCGCAGAGGCGATCGTTCTCGGTCGGCGGCGGCTGGAATTGCTGGAGCAGACGCTTGGAGCGGAGCATCCGCAGGTGGCCGACAGCCTCAACAACCTGGCCGTTTTGCACGGGGTGCAGGGCGATTACACCGAGGCGGAGGCTTTGTTCGAGCGGACGCTCGCCCTGCGCGAGCGCACCTTTGGCCCGACGCACCCGCTGGTCGCCAAGGGTCTCTATGGCCTGGCGATGCTCTACGGGGCGCGCGGCAACCTCACCGAAGCGCAACCGCTCGCCGAACGGGCCCTGGCCATCCGTCGCCGGACCCTGGGTGCGGACCACCCGCTGGTGGCCAAGAGCCTGCACGGCCTGGCGATGCTGCTGATGGCCCGCGGCGCCGGCGATGCGGCGGCAGAAGGGTATTTTCTGGAGGCGCTGGCGGTCTGGAAGCAAACCCTGGGCGAGGAGCACCCGGAGGCGGCCCGCAGCCTGCACGGTCTCGCGATACTGTGCCGGTTGCGGGGCGAAGTCGAGCGGGCCGAGGCGCTGTTCTTGCGCGTTCGGGCCATCTGGGAAAAAGCCTACGGTCCGGACCACCCGGATGTGGCCCGCAGTCTGCACAGTCTGGCCGGGCTCTACCTCGATCAAGGCCGCCTGGACGAGGCGGAACCGCTGTTTCGACGCGCCTTGGCCATCCGCGAAGCCTCGCTCGGGACGAACCACCCCGGTCTGGCCCAGTCGCTGCAGGGTTTGGCACAGCTCGCGGTCCGCCAGGGGGAGCCCGAGCTTGCCAGAACGTCGATTGCCCGCGCCCTTGAGATCCAGGAGCACAATCTGGCGGATTCGCTCGCCGCGGGTTCAGAACGCCACAAGCGCGATTACTTGCAGGTTCTGGCCGCTGCCGCCGACACGGCCATCTCGCTGCACCTGCGTTCTTCCCCCGCCGACCCTGCCGCCGCCCGGCTGGCCTTTGCGACCGTCCTGCGGCGCAAGGGCCGTATCCTCGATGTCCAGAGCGGCAGCCTCGCGGCATTGCGCGCGCACCTTGCCCCCGCCGACCAGGTGCTTCTCGACCAATGGACTACCGCCCGCACGCGGCTTGCCACCCTGGCTTTCGGGGTTCTGGGCGAGGACGCACCGGTATCCGCCGCCACCGGTGCGGCGCAGTCTTTGCAGCGCGAAGCCGAACGCCTCGAAGCCGCCCTCAGCCGCCGCAGCGCCGAATTTGTCGCCCTTTCCGCTCCGGCCGACCCGCAGTCGGTACAAAGGCAGATTCCAAGCGCAACGGTCCTGGTGGAATTGATCCTCTACCGGCCGCTCAACTTGCAAGCCACCCGCTTCAGTGAGCAGTTCGCCGCGCCGCGTTACGCGGCCTACCTGTTCGACGGACGCGGCGCACTGGACTGGGTGGATCTGGGGGAGGCCCGGGCGATCGACGCGACAGCCCAGGTCTTTCGCAATGCCGTGCGCAACAGCGCCCTGCCGACAGCCGAACTCAAGGCCGCCGCCCGCCGGCTCGATCGAGCACTGATGGAGCCGGTGCGCGCCAAACTCGGCGGGCGGCGAAGGCTGCTGGTCTCCCCCGACGGGGCGCTCAATTTGATCCCCTTTGCTGCTCTGGTGGACGAGCACGGTCGATTTCTGGTGGAACGCTTTACCATCCAGTACCTCGGTTCCGGCCGGGATCTGTTGCGGCTGGCCCGCCCGGCCACTCTTCGCCACCCACCACTGTTGATCGCCAATCCGGATTTTGACCGGGCGGATGCCGTTGTCGATCGCCTCGCTGCTGCGGGCAAAATCGACACGCGGGCTGGAAAGTTTGATGCACTCGGTTTTGCGGCCCTCCCTGCCACCGCCAAAGAAGTCGCAGCCCTTGCCGAACTGCTGCCGGACGCACGGGTGCTCACCCAGGCAGCGGCCACCGAAAGCGCCCTCAAGCGCTCGTCCGGCCCAAGCATTCTGCACATTGCCACCCACGGCTTCTTTTTGCACCCGACTGCCCAGGCGGAAAATCCACTCTTGCGCTCGGGGCTGGCCCTGGCGGGGGTAAACGTCCGTAAAAGCGGTGGTGACGACGGTGTGCTCACCGCCCTGGAGGTGGCCGGGCTCGACTTGCGCGGGACCCGACTTGCCGTGCTCTCCGCCTGCGAGACGGGACTTGGGGATGTCGAGAGCGGTGAGGGCGTCTATGGTCTAAGGCGCGCCCTGACCCTGGCGGGAGCCGCAAGCCAACTGGTGAGCCTCTGGCGGGTGGAGGACACCGCGACCAGGGATCTGATGGTCGGTTTCTATCGAGAATTGCGCGCCGGGGCAGGCAGTGACGATGCGTTGCGCCGGGTGCAACTGACCATGCTCCGTAGCCGCAGTTTCCGCCATCCCTACTACTGGTCGGCCTTTATCCCTTCCGGGGACTGGCGGCCCATGGCTGAATTGTTTGCGCGGCCGGGGCGGCGCTAAAACGTGTACAGCGGCCAGCCGTTATCCGTGCAAGTGAAAAGCGCTCTACTAGTCGATGAGCTTTTCAAGAGCCTGCTGTAGATCCCCAGTCAGACGCTGAACGGCCTGCCGGGCGGCCGAGCGGCTGGTGTGATAAACAGACCAGCGTTCTGTGACTGAGATGGGCTCTCCGACAGAGATCCGCGCCTGTCGCCAGCCCAAGCGGGGCCTGCGCGGGTTTTTTTCCCCTTTGATGCGCGAAACCAGATCAAAAAGAATCAGCGTCGTTTCGGCAAAGCGTTCGGCGGTCGGCCGCTCGCGCACATAGCTGCCGGTGACGGCCACGAAGCTCTCGACCAGACGCATGTGCTTGACCGGCAGAATGGCCGCTTGCGCCACCCAATCCGCCAGATCCTGCTCCAGCCGGGAAAGCCTGCCCAGAGCCAGCAGATCTTCCCGGTAGGTGTCTATCCAGCCCGCCTCCTCCAGCTTGCGGCACCGCTCGGCGATCTCGCCGGTAGATGCGATGCCGAAGTGCCGTTCGGCGGTGCGTAGAGCTACGTCGAGCAGTGCCTGCAGACGCAATGCCAGTTGTGGGTGGGGATCGCCCGTAAGGTCTGCAATCTTTGGGCTCAATTCCTCTAGTGGGCGATGGTTGAAGCGGCTATAAAACTTTTCCATCGTGTCGAGCAATCGTTCAGCAAGACGCAGTAGCCGTGCGTAGAGCGCTTCTTCAAAGCCATCCCGGGCGCGCGGATCAAAAGGTGGAGCAGGCGGCAAGCCGCAGTCGGCTTCCAGGCGGCCCATCAGGCGGTCCAACTGTGCCCAGGGCGGCTTAGGATAACGGTATTGAACGCCAATCGGCACAATCAGCACTTCCTGGGAGCGTTGGGCTCTGCGCAAATCATCTACGCACCAGAAGCCCAACTGGGCGACCCCAGGTTCCAGGGGACTGACGATTTCGCTGTGGCCGTTGGTCGCCCCTTCCGGAGCGATGGTGATCGGCATGCTGCCGTTTGCAAAAAGTTCGCGGGCAGCGCGAATAGCGGTCCAATCGAGCGCCCGGCCGCGGTGGATGGGCATTCCCCCCAACCGCGAAAAAAGCCACTCCAGCCAGTTGCCGGCCCACAGCGGCATCCCTCGGTCGTAGAGAAAGTGCGTGTGCAGGGGAAGTTGGAGGGCGATTTTCTGCCGGCGGGCCACCCCGGGCAGAATGCGAGAAAACAGATACATTAAGGACATCGGATCATCGACTTCGGGGTGGCGAAACGCCATCAAAAAGCGAACCTCACCCGCCTGAAACCGCTGATAAAGCTTGACCAACCCTTCGGCATTTACCGCCTCAATCCGGGCGATGCCCGCCGGCAGCCAGGGCCGTGTGCGAACGCGCAGCAGGAACGGCAGCACCCAGTGCGAGGCCCGCACCACCCCCAGGCTGAGCCGTTGGGGGACAAATTCGAGGCGTGGTCGGACGTAACGCATGGCGGCACCGAGCCCGGGAACGGATTGAACAGTCTAGGAGAGCACCGACACGATTCGGCCGATTGCCGCCGGATTAATACTGATACTTCTGGCCATCTGCCCAAAATGGGTCGACCGCCCAGGATTGACGGCTAGGGCAGCAAGGGTGTGAACAGACACCGCGAATCGGCCACTGGTCGGCACAGCGCGATCTCCAGGCTGGACGGGGCTACCCACATAATTACCGATTTTGGGACGGGGAGGTTGATTGCAGCAAGGTGTGATCAGGAAAAACCACGCCAAAGCGAGAGCATTCCGCGCAGTCCGGATGGGTTGGTTGGAGTGACCTCTTGATCCTCACGTTGCGTCAGGACATAGGCTGAATTTGCAGCGTTCAATCCGCCTGCAGAGATCCACTGGAGGATGCCCTATGCAAGCCCCACCCTGGAAAGTCGGCGAACTGGCCCGACAGACGGGGCTTTCAGTGCGCACGCTGCACTACTACGACGAAATCAGCCTCCTCTCGCCTTCGCATTACACAGAGGGCGGTCATCGTTTGTACTGTACTGGCGACATTGCCCGCCTGCAGCAGATCAAATCCCTCAGGCAGCTGGGCTTTTCTCTAGATGAAATCCGCACGAGTTTGGAGCGTTCCGACTGCTCGCCGCTCGAGGTTCTTCAGCGGCACATCGCCCATGTAAAGGAGCAGATCGAGTTGCAGCAAAGACTGTGCACTCGCCTCGAAGCGATTGCACAGCGACTGCGCACGACGGAATCCGTCGGCGTTGAAGACTTTATCAATACTATCGAGGCTATGAACATGCTGGAAAAATATTACACGCCCGAACAACTCGAAGAGCTGCAACAGCGCAGACAGCAGCTCGGCGAAGAACGTATCCGTGCGGTCGAGGCGGAGTGGCCGACGCTCATCGCCAGGGTCCGCGCCGAGATGGACCGAGGCACCGATCCCGCGGACCCGACGATGCAGCAGCTGGCGCGGCGCTGGCAGGAATTGATCGAGGAGTTCACAGGCGGCAACCCCGCCATCAACAAAGCCCTGCGCACCATGTACTGGCAGGAACCGGAACTGAGAACCCAGGGTGGACTCGATCCCAAGATTTTTGAGTACGTCTCGCGGGCAATCGCGGCGGCAAAGCCGAAGGAGTAAGCAACAGGACCAATGCGCCATGCACTCGTTTTCGCGCTTTTTCCCTATCGACACCGGCGTGAGCCCGATGACCCTGAAAATAGTTTTTTCTAGGTACGGACTACCGATCTGTTGCCATGGAAGCAAGGACCATCGCTTTCTCTCTACACTATCAATGAGTTCGTTGGATCTTCGTTGGATTTTCGTTGGAACAGATGCTAGCATGTGATTCTAGCCGAGATGTTTTTATCTTTTGGTGATGACCTTGCAGACGGTGATTCCGCTTAGCTCCCAGTCGGACCTGGACATGCAATCCGGTCCATTTTGGACTTCTTTTGAGCAATTCCGCACCTCCGGCCAGGCAGGTTTGCTCCCCATCGCTTCGGGTGTAGTGGGCACACTGATCACGAAGTCCGGCCAGTACCGTATTCTTGCTGAAGACGATTTTCAGCGCCTGTACGGTCTCGCCCGTGAGACCCGTCGAATCCAAAGCGGCTTGCGTCTGGTGATGACCGCGGCCCAAGCGGTACGGAGGCACCCCGAAGATGCCACGATCAGCACGCTCGTCCAGGCAGTGTCTCTGGTCGGCGATAGTCCTGTGCTGCCTACTGTCGAACGGTTCGAGCCATTGTTGCCGGAGGGGACCGAGGTCGATCCGGATGACGAGGTGATCTTGGATCCAGCTGCGCTTGAAGGCTCTCTTTCCCCTTGAACGTTCCACAAAGTCTTGAGGAGCTAGGCAATTGAGCAAGGGATCGTGGAGGAAGGCGATGACCCTTTCGTATTGCTGCAAGGTGACATCGTCCGCACAGACGCGGCCTTCCTGATGGGCTCAAGGGTGGTCGGCAACCGATTTGTGATAGCCAGCTCCACTTGCGATTTGATGCCGAAGCGGTGCGTACACGCACACTTGTTCCGAATCGTTCCAATTGAGAGTACGGATCCCAACGCCAAAACACTATTTAGGTGAGCTTTTGAAGTTTGATTCGACAAAACGAATGTATTTACCCAGGTTCAAGGGTGACGGGCCGGGTATCCTGGGCCATGCCATCGATTTCGACGGCATCGCGCAAGTCCTCCTGGAAGATTTACTGCTTGCTGCCCGTCTTGCGAGCCTCAGTCTCGTAGGCTGGCGGGTTTTCGGTTCTTTGCTGCGCAATATCATGGCCAGGGCAGGAGACGACGAAGTGCGCTTGCGCACCATGCCCTGACCCTGGCACTTTGCAGTGCACGCTCGGTCTCTACCTGCGCCAATAATTGTTGGCAGCAGCGATAGTCGCAAACTCGGCAGCGACGACCTGGCCGACGGCAATCAGCATCATCGCGTCGTTGCCGTAGACCTCGCGCAGCTGTTTGCGCTTTTCTTCGTCCGGCTGAGTGAGCTTGATGATCAGACGCGCCATTTTCACCGCCAGTTGCCTCCCCTCTTCGGCAGTGGCGGTAATCAGCGTATTGTCCGGAACAAGGGTGATCTCGGCGGGAACGACGTGGGGAATCGCGGTGGCATTACTCATCGGTTTTTCTCCTCAAATGGGTAGGTGCGCTCGGGCTTAAGGCGAAGGGACGGTTTCGGCACAGAGACACGGCGCGCTCGGGGCTGTGCTGCGGCTGCGCGCCCCAACCACGAGCACCAGGCACAGAGCGGCAAGGACCGCCTGCCATTGCTTGCGGATCGCTTCGTCCTCGACCACCTCAAAAAATCCGACCAGCCGGGGGATCGACAGTTCCAGGGCCGCAGCCGGGACGGTGCTGTGCAACTCGACCAGGCGATGGAGGCTCTCCTGGTTGTTAAGGAAACCCACCACCCAGCGGGCGGTGTGGTCGGGACTGTCGGGGACGCGCTCCACCCCCAGTTCGCTTTGCAGCCAGTCGTAGAAAGCCGGAAGCTTCTGGATGAGAAGCTCCCTGGCCACGGGCAGCGATTGGCGCAGCAGGTCGATATCGAGACACGCGAGTTTGCAGCCGAAGGCGGGCGATTCGACCAGTCCGGCCAGATCCAGGGCAAGCAGTTGCTCGACTTGGACTGCGGACAGTTCGAGGTGTTGGGCAAAGGTGTTACGCATGAGAAATCCTTGTTGAAAGGTTGAGCGCCGGGCTAACCGGCGACGGCGCACAGGACGATGTAGGCCAGATCGGCGCGATAGCGGGAAAAGACGCCGCGCATTGCCAGTACCCGCTCACGCAGGGCAGGCCGGGTGGCCACGTTCCAGAGAATCCGGGCGGTGCCCGCGATACCTTCGTCGCGCAGCACCTGGGCGGGGGTGAGCAGGGCCATCGGACCGGTAAGGTGGTGGCTTACCCGCAGATCCGCCCGGGCGGACTCGGCGATCCAGCCCCGCTCGCTCAGCGGCGCAGCGTTCACCCGGATCACCCGCGACAGTTCGCGGTGGATCTCCTCCTCGCGCCCACCCACGGCCACCTCGTGACTCAAGAATTTGCCGCCGGGTTTGAGGTGGTTCGCCACCGCCCGGAGAATATTGGCCTTGGCCGCGGGGGGCTGCATGGTGAGAATGGCCTCCGCCAGCACGTAGTCGAAGCGCTCGTCGATCGCCTCCAGGCGAAAAATGTCGCCTTCGACGATCTGCACCAGATGGCCGAGCCCGGCGGCCCGGACGTTGGCGCGAGCGCGCTCGACGCTCGCAGGGTTCTTCTCGACGCCCACCACCCGCACCCCAAAGCGGCGGGCCAGGTCGATGGCGCTGTGGCCAAAGCTCGAAGCCAGCTCCAGAAGTGTCTGGCCAGGCTGAAAGTCGGCCCAGACCAACAGTTGCTCGGTGGCAGATCGGCCCCCCGGCCGCAAGGTCTGCTTGCCCGCCACCGCCAGGATCTGGTAGCCGGGGGCGGTTTGCATGTTGAATGTTCCGCTGGTCATGGGTGTTGTCTCCGTTGCGCAGCTGTCTGTACTCTCACAGAGCCCGCGGCCCGGCGTCCTTGAGCTAGCTCATAAAGGCGCCCTGCCGGGTGGGGATGTTGTGCTTGCGGTCTTCGCCATCCCGTGGTGACAAGCGCGAAAGTCTTGCACAAAGGCACATCTCGCAATCGGCCCCGCTGTCGGCAGGGGCTGCCCTCCCCTAAACTGAAGAAAAGATTGCGCTTTTGTTAGGAAACCACCCCGTGACCCAGACCCCCGTCGACTACAAGCAGACCGTCCGCACGCCCAAGACGGATTTTCCGATGCGGGCGAACGCCTCAACCCGCGAGGTCGAGATTCAGCGGTTCTGGGAAGAGCAGGGCATCTACGGACGTCTTGCCCAGGAAAACCCCGGCGAAATTTTTATCCTGCACGACGGGCCGCCCTACGCCAACGGCGAGCTGCACGTCGGCCACGCCCTCAACAAGATCCTCAAGGACATCATCAACCGCTACCAGCTGTTGCAGGGGCGGCGGGTGCGCTACGTGCCCGGCTGGGACTGCCACGGGCTGCCGATTGAACTCAAAGTGCTGCAGGATCTCTCCCAGGCGGAGCGCTCGCAATTGACGCCCCTCGATGTGCGCACGCGGGCGCGCGATTTCGCCCAGCGCACCGTGCAGTCGCAGTGCGCGAGCTACAAGCGCTTCGGCGTCTGGGGCGATTGGGATCACCCGTACCTCACCTTGCAGCCGGAGTACGAGGCGGCTCAGCTCGGGGTCTTCGGCAAGATGGCCCTCAAAGGCTATATCTACCGGGGCCTCAAACCCGTCCACTGGAGCCCCAGTTCACAGACTGCTCTGGCAGAAGCAGAACTGGAGTACCCGACCAAGGACGACGGCAGCCCCGCCCACACCTCCCGCTCGGTCTACGTCAAGTTCCCGCTTATCTCCATCGCGGCACCCGAGACCGCCACGGTGATGGCCGCCGAACTGCTGCCGCGCCTGAGCGCTTTTCACGACCGCGAAGAAGAACTGATCGATGCGCTGTTGGGTGAGCGCGACGACCTTCCCGAGATCGCCGTAGCCATCTGGACCACAACTCCCTGGACGCTGCCGGGCAACCTGGCGGTGGCGCTCAACGGCGAACTCGACTACGCACTGGTGGCAAGCGACGAGCACGGCCTGCTCATCGTCGCGGCTGAACTGGTGGAGCGGCTGGCAGGGACGCTCGCCACCCGCTTTGAGACGATTGCCACCTTCAGAGGCCGCGAACTGGAGGGCAGCCTCCTGGCTCACCCACTCTTCCGCCGCACCAGCCCAATCGTCCTGGGCGATCACGTCACCACCGAATCGGGCACAGGGGCGGTGCACACCGCCCCCGGCCACGGCAGTGAGGACTTTGAGCTGGCCCAGCGCTACAACCTCGGGGTGCTCTCGCCGGTGGACGATTACGGCCGCTTCACCCGCGAGGCGGATAGCGACCGCCGCGAGAACCTGCCGGTCTTTGCCGGCAAGGCGGTGCTCAGCGACGGCAACCAGGCGGTCATCGAAGCGCTCAGCGCGGCGGGAGCGCTGCTCAAAGAAGAAGCCTACGTCCACAAATATCCCTACGACTGGCGCACCAAAAAACCGACCATCTTTCGGGCCACCACCCAGTGGTTCGCCTCGGTCTCCGATTTTCGCCCCCAGGCACTGAGCGCCATTGCCCAGACCGAATGGATCCCCGCCAGCGGCGAGAACCGGATCACCGCCATGGTGGCCGGGCGCAACGACTGGTGCATCTCCCGCCAGCGCGCCTGGGGACTGCCGATTCCGGCCTTCTACTGCGAAAACTGCGCCAACGTGCTGCTTACCCAGGAGTCGGTCGAAGCGGTGCAGGCGGCCGTGCGCGTCCACGGCTCCGACATCTGGTGGCAAAAAGAAGCAAGCGAGCTGCTTCCCCCGGGGATCGCCTGCGCCCACTGCGGCGGCACCGCCTTTCGCAAAGAAAAAGACATCATGGACGTCTGGTTCGACTCGGGTTCTTCGTGGGCCGGGGTGCTCGGCCGGCGGCCCGAGTTGCACTACCCGGCCGATGTCTACCTCGAAGGATCCGATCAGCACCGCGGCTGGTTCCAGTCGAGCCTACTCACCTGTGTGGCCACCGAGGGCACCGCCCCTTACAAAACCGTGATCACCCACGGCTTCACCCTCGACGAGCACGGCCGCAAGATGTCCAAGTCTCTCGGCAACGTCGTGGACCCGAAACTGGTTATCGACGGCGGGGCCAATCAGAAGCAGCACCCCGCCTACGGGGCGGACGTGCTGCGCCTCTGGGTTGCCTCGGTCGATTACACCAGCGATCAGCTAGTCGGCCCCAGCGTGCTTGCCCAGATAGCCGAAGTGTATCGCAAGATCCGCAACACGGCGCGCTACCTGCTGGGTAGCCTCAACGACTTCGTACCGGAGCGCGACCTGGTGGCCTTCGATTCGCTGGGCGAAGTCGATCAATACCTCCTGCACCGCCTGAGTGTGGTGCATCTCGAAGTCACCCAGGCTTTTGAAAGTTACCAGTTCTCGCGCTTCTTCCAGACCATCCAGAACTTCTGCGTGGCGGATCTGTCGAATTTTTATCTGGATATTTCCAAAGACCGCCTCTACATCAGTGCCGAAGTGTCCCTGCGCCGCCGCAGCTGCCAGACGGTGCTCTACCGTGTGCTCGAAAGCCTCACCCGGCTGATTGCCCCGGTGCTGCCGCACCTGGCGGAGGATATCTGGCAGCATCTGCCCTACCCCAGAAGCGACGCTTCGGTATTTGAGGCAGGTTGGCCGGTCGATCACTCCCAGTGGTTCCAACCGCTCACGGTCGATCGTTGGCCAGGGCTGATTGTCCTGCGCGACCGGGTGAACATCGCCCTCGAAGCCGCCCGCAACGCCAAACGCATCGGCTCCTCGCTGGAAGCCAAAATTCGACTGCACGTCGAAGACCCGGCCCTGACGGACGAACTGGCCCGCCAAAAAGACGAGTTGCGCTATTTGTTCATCGTCTCGCAGGTGGAACTGCTGGACGAACTCCCGGCCGAGGTGTCCGTCGAGGAAGGGGCGGCGGTAATTGTACTCGATGCGGACGGTCAAAAGTGCGAGCGCTGCTGGAACTACTCGGTCCATGTCGGCGAAGATGCCGAGCACCCGACGCTGTGCGAGCGGTGCGTCTCAGCTCTGGCCGGGGCGTTCTAGAATGTCCAACGACGCCGGAGACCGGGTCTTTGCAGTCCTGGTCAACTGGTGTAACGACGGCGACACGCTCCGGGCGGTCGAGTCGCTACTGGCGCAGAGCTTGCTTCCAGAGGTGGTCGTGGTGGACAATGCCTCGCCCAATGGTTCGGAAGCACGGCTGCGCGAGGCGCTCGCGGGCCGGGCCACCGTATTGCAGAGCGGGGCCAACCTGGGCTGGGCGGGCGGCTGCAATGTCGCGATCCGTTATGCTCTGGCCCTCGGAGCCCGGTACGTATGGTTGTTCAACAACGACGCCACCGCCCACCCGACCGCCCTGGCCGCCCTGGTGGATGTTGCCGAGCGCCATCCGGACGCCGCCGCCTGCGGCTCGCTGATCTACGAGCAAGATCGGCCGGAGGTGGTCTGGTTTGCCGGCGGGGCGGTCTCACTCTGGCGGGGGGTGACCTGGCATATCGGTCGCGGCCAGACCGATCGCGGCCAGTTTGGCGGCCCGCCCCGGCCGGTGGCGTTTTTGACCGGCTGCAGCCTGCTGGTGCGCCGTGCCGCCTTCGAGCGGGTCGGGCTGCTTCCTGAAAAGTATTTTCTATACTTTGAGGATGTCGATTGGTGCCTGCAGGCCCGCCGCCGGGGCTACCGGCTATTGTTCGTCCCCGAGGCGCGCGTCTGGCACCGCGAGGGTTCTTCAGCGCGCGGGGCCGACGGCCTCTCACCCACCCACGCCTACTACGACGCTCGCAACAATCTTTACTTCATCGACCGCTGGTGCAGCCCCCTGCAGCGCATCACCGCCCGCGCCAACTTCGCAGTGCGAGTTGGTGGCAAAGTACTGTTATGGTCCTTGTTGCGCCGACCGCAGCGCGCCCTCATTGCCCCGCTTATCGCCGGGGTGCACGACTTTCGAGCACGCAAGGGTGAACGTCCTTGAGTCTCGGTGGAACCTAGAAACATCAGCTGCGCACCGTCACAGGCATCCCTTCCCAAGCCAATTTCGCCCCTAAGATTGAAGCAGACCTTTTGTCTTGTGAGCTTTTCCATGGATCCCGCCGTTTTGGCCACCCTGTCGAGAGAAGTGACAGTATTTTTATCCCCTTTTCTGCCTCATCTGTTGGCCCTGACCAAGGATGCCGCGAAGCAGGCCGCCGAAGCGGCGGGCAAAGCGCTGGGGGCCGATGCCTGGAGTCAAGCGAAAACGCTGTGGAGCAGGCTCTGGCCAAAGATGGAAGCTAAGGCCGTTGCTGTGGAAGCCGCGCAGGATGTTCTAGCTGCGCCGAACGACCAGGACGCTCAAGCCGCTTTGCGCCAGCAAATCAAAAAGCTGTTGAACGAGAATCCGGAACTTGCTGATGAAATCGCCCGGTTGTGGGGACAGGGCCAGAGGAGGCGGACTGTGACTGCCAATGGAGAGCGCTCCGTGGCCATCGGCGGCAATGTCAGCGGCAGCAACATCGTCACAGGTAACAACAATACCGTCGGCAGTCACCAGAACCATGACCAAGCGGGCGCTCGACTCGAAATTGTCGATGGTCTGCCGCTCGTCCACACCCAGGTCGATGAAGACTTGGTGGCTGCCCTGCGCAAACTGCGCGAAGGGTGAGACTTCTTATCGACACGAATATCCTCATCGCCGGGACTGTACCAGGCCATCCGGCGCATGGGCGGTGCCTACCTGTCATGCAGGGCATCATTTCGGGAGGCGATGAAGGATACGTCTGCCTCCAATCGCTCAGCGAGTATTTCCGGTTCATGACCGGCGTCGCGCGGCCGCAACTGAGTCCCAAAAGCGCAGAGCGTGCAATCAAGCAACTGCTGGCCAATTTCAAGGCCGTAGGTCTCGATGAGACGGATCACCTGGCAGTGTTCACCCGCATGGGCGCGTTGGGTCTGCATGGCGCCGTTGTGTATGACGCACTCATTGCCCGCGCCGGCCTCAAAGCTAGGGTGGACTGCATCGTGACACTCAATGCTCAGGACTTTCTGCGCCTGGGAGCGGACGTTGCGGCCCTGGTGCAAGTGCCGTAAGTAGTGCCGGTGTCGGCTGTCGCCCCTGGCCCTTCACCGGGAAAGGGCTTTTTCATGGAGAGTCGCACCAAAAATTACTATTATAGCTGTCGCCACTTAGGCTAGGACTTTTTGACCATGTCCGAGTTCATAGGCACTTGATCCATGTGTCCTAAGGATCTAGGCGACAGCTATAACAATGATCGCAGGAACGTCAAGCGCAAACGGCTGCGCTCCAACACCGCTGCGGGCGGTGCTGTCATGCCTATGGGGGCTTACAGATTCGCCATCCCCCCCCTAAAAAACCGGGTGTCCTGTTGCCGGGGCACAGAACCGGGCAGTGCGCTCAGGCCGCACAACCGCAGCAGGTGGCAGGCGTCTCTAGAGGTGGAAGCATGTCCAGTAATTCCCAAGATCAAGGTGGTGACGGTACTGGCGGCACCCCGCCGCAACCGGACGATAAACAGCATCCCGACATGGGTTTGGGTATGCGGGACCGCTTCCCCCTCGGTCAACAGGGGGAAGAAACCGCGGTGTTCGGTCGGCGCGGGCTGGGGGGACCGGCCCGGGTGTTCGACGGCCGCAACAAGTACGAAGAAGTCGACGCAAAGCTGCAGGGCGACAGGGAGCGTGAGGCGACCCTCAAGCAGGAGAAACAGGAAGTTATCAACCGGGCGAGCGCCAACTTGAACCTGACGAGCGTCGGTCTGTCCTTTGGCAACTACCTGGACGCCCGCAAAGCCGGAGACGGGGACGAGGCCGCCGGCCATCTGCTCAATTCGAGCGGCCGGGTGATGAATACCCTGGGCTATCGGGGGACCGACCTGCGCAACCCGGCGCTCAACATGAACCCCTGGACCGCCAAACCTTCCGACGAGGTCAAATCGATCACCGGCACCGGCGGCGGCTCGCTTTTTATGGGGCTGGGCGACGGCTTTCGGGCCCACGACGCTTTCTCTGAAGGCAACTATGTCCGGGGAGCGGCCTACACGGGCTCCTCGGCGGCTTACACCACGCTGGGGGTCGGTAAATTAGCGGCCCAGGGCGCCAAGAACAATGCCCCCGGCCTGGCCAACACGATCGCCAACGTCCTCGGCCGCACCGGAGATGTGGCCAAGAATGCCGCCCACGTCGAAGGGCTCGGCTACGGGGTGGGCAGTCTGGCCAACATCGGCGTGGGCATCAGCGAACTGACCGACGGCCAGTGGAACGGCAAAGACGTCGAAGCGGGCCTACGCATCGCCGACGGCATCGGCAGCGGCATCAAAGCCGGCGCCCAGTTCATCCAGGCGGGCACGATGCCCGCCTGGGCGACTTCGGGCATCGCCAGGATCGGTCAGGTGGCTTCCAACATGCCCCTGTCGGGAGTGCTGGGCCGCGTCGGGGCGGGGGCGGCGGCGGTGGCGGCCTCACCGGTGGTGGGCACCGCCGCCGCCATCTACACCGGCGGTCAACTGCTGGTGGGCGACGCGATAGACGAGACGATCGGTGCGCTCTGGAACGGTGTCGTCGTCGGGGGCGGCGGTGCCGTCGTCGAGGGCGTCGTCGATGCGGTGGGAGCCGTGGACCTGAGCGACGGCCTGGGCTGGGACGACGGCCAGGCGGCCCTGGGTCAGCTACAGGAGGTTGGCAGCGATCTGCAGACCGCCGGAGCGACGATGTGGGAGGACTTGAAGGTGGCGGGGGAGCACGCCGGCGAGAACTTCATGGGCCGCATGGAGTTTCTGCGCGACGCCGGGGACTTCGTCGCCGGCGGCCTCGATGAGACCGTCGCCGCCTTCGGGGTCAACAGCATCGCAGCAGGGCAGCAGTTGTGGACCAACGGCTCAGAAGCGCTCGACGCAGTACAGCAGGGAGATTGGGGCGGCGCCTGGCAGCAGGTGCAGGAGGGCCTCGGCGGCGCCTGGCAGGACTTTACCAATGGCGATACTTATCTGGCGGCGGCGGCGGATGTCCAGCAGGACAACCAGAACCTGCTCGACTTTGGTGCCCAGGCCATCGATACTGTCGGCAATTTTCTATCCGGCATCAACCCCTTCGCCGATCCGCCACCTGCCCCGGTCGATCCACCGCCGGTCGAACCGGTGCCCGCGCCGGAGCCTGTGGCCGTGGAGGACCCGCCGCCAAGCACTGCGACCGACGACCCGGACAGCGATCCAGCTACCGATCCGGCAAGCGATTCAACCACCAATCCGACGAGCGATCAAACCACCGACGATCCGGCCGATGATCCAACCGGTTTGATCGAGCCGCAGCCCGAACCCTTCCCGTCGGTCGAGCCGCTCACCGAACCTGAACCCACACCTGTTCCCGCGCCGACGGACCGGATGGAGCCGGTGGTTCCTGCACCTCAACCCGCTCCTACCCCGGTTCCAGTTCCCCCGCCGGTGCCAGTTGCTCCGACGCCGGAACAACTGGCCAACCCCGACACCAACCTGAGCGAACTGGTTGAAAGCGGTGTGATCACCGAGGCAGAGCGGGCGGAGGCGCTGTTGGATGAAGCCCGCAATCGGTTGGAGGCGGAGGGGGAGTTTCGCGAAGGCACCCCACCCGATGCGCAGCAGATGGAGGATAGTGTCGAGGACGCAAACGGCCTCCAAGATCCGCAACTGCCCGACGGCGAGCAGCCGGCAGATCCCGAAGGCCAGAGCCCGGAGTATTTCTTCGACGACAGTTTCACCCTACCCACCGAAACGCTCGAAAATACTGAAGCCGAAGCGTCGGCGGATCTGCTCGAAGCGCCTGTCCAGGATTTTGGCTTCAGCGAGGACCTGGAGGCTCTGCAGGACAGTTTCGAACCGGTAACAGACGATCCTTCAGGCTGGTTGGAGCCACAGCCTGGGCAAACTGGCGAAGAAACCTTGCAGAGCGATCCTGAGGCACAACTGCTGGAGCAGCAGGCCGAAGAACAAGAAGCGCAACAGCAGGCGGAACTCGAAGCCCAGCAAGCAGCAGCAGAAGAAGCCAGGTTGCAGGCGGAGGAAGAAGCGAGGCTTCAAGCCGAAGAAGAAGCGCGCATCGCAGCCGAAGAAGAGGCGGCCCGACTGGCGGAGGAAGAAGCCCTCGCCGCCGAATCCGAAGAAGCGGCGTAGTACGTCTATCTACCCCAGCACCAGACCGCTGCGGGCCGGCAGGCTCAATTCCAGATGCCCTTCGGCGGCTTCCACCTGGCCGGGACCGAAGAGCACTTTGCGCGGGTAGGTTTCCCCAGGCGCTTCGAGGGTGACGCGCGCCGGTTCGGTCCCGGCGTTGACGGCCACCAACAGCACTTCCGCCTCCAGGCGGCGCTCGAAGACATAGCACTGGCCGGAGGCATAGACGCTTTTGTATTTGCCGATGCGCAGCGCTTCGTGGCGGTGGCGCAGGGCGATCAAGTCGCGGTGCAGCGCGAGCAGTTCGCCGTTCCACTGCGATTCGGGAGGAAAACCCTGGCGCGAATCAGGGTCGATGCCGCCGGGCAGGCCCACCTCGTCGCCGTAGTAGATGCTGGGCGCCCCGGGAAAGGTGAGCAACAGCAGTGTCGCCAGTTCTACACTCGCGCGGTCGCCCCCGGCGATGGTCAGTACCCTGGCCGTGTCGTGGCTATCGAGCAAGTTGAGTTGCGCCAGCTGGATCTCCCAGTCGTACAGCCCCAACAATTTGTCGATTGCCTCTTTGTACTCAACGGCGAACAGCGCCGGGTAGGGCCTGTAGGAACGGTCCTGCACGTACTGCACCTGGACGCGATCCCCGGCCGTAAAGGCGATGGTCGGGGCGGCAAACAGATAATTCATCACCCCGTCGAACTGGGTGCCGTCGAGCCACTGGCGGGCATCCTCCCAGATTTCGCCGACGATGTAGGCTTCAGGATTGATTGCCTTGACGCGCTCGCGAAATTCCTGCCAGAAACCTTCCGCCTCTACACAGGCGGGCACATCGAGGCGCCAGCCGTCGATACCCGCTTTGATCCAGTATTCGGCAATCTCCATAATGTACTCGCGCACCATCGGATTGGCATGGTTGAACTGGGGCAGGGCACGGTTGTTGTCCCAGCAGGCATAGTTGGCGGGCTGCTCGACATTGTAGGGCGAGAGGGGCCAGCCTTCGATCTTGAACCAGTCGAGCCACGGGGAGAGTTGACCATTTTCAAGGATGTCGTGGAAGAAGAAAAAACCGCGGCTCGCGTGGTTAAATACACCGTCGAGCACCACTTTGATGTCGCGGGCGTGGGCGGCATCGAGCAATGCCTTGAACGCCTCGTTTCCTCCCAGCAGCGGATCGACTCTATAGTAATCGTGGGTATGGTAGCGGTGGTTACTCGCCGATTGAAATATCGGAGTGAAATAGATGGCGTTGATGCCCAAATCCGACAGGTAATCGAGTCTTTCGATTACCCCCCACAGATCGCCGCCTTTATAGCCGTAGAGGGTCGGGGCGGCTGCCCAATCCTCGAAGGAGACCGCCTGCAACAGCTTTTGTTTTAACTGCTGGGTGCGGGAGAAGCGGTCCGGAAAGATCTGATAGAAGATAGCGTGCTTTACCCAGTTCGGTGTGTGAATCTGCATAGGTGTGTTTCCTTGAAATCTCGCTTGACTCTCAGAATTGGACAGACTTGCAAGCACTTTGGACCCCTTGCGATGAATCGCAAGCCGGTTTGCCCCACCAGCCGCGGTCGCTTTTGCGCGCCTGAAGATTGCGGTCTGAGTGCCAGCTTGCACGGCCACACCGATCAAGGATACGTCCCGGTGTTTTGTGTCGAAACTCTCGATCGGGAGTTGTTGGTCACCGCGGGGTTCCTGCAAGCCCGATCCTGTCCCCGCTAGCCGGCCAACAGTGGTAGGCTGCGATCGGTGCACGCCTTCGGCGATCCGGGCCGCCTTGCCGTCCTTTGTCCGGACCACTTCTATGGAGCTTGAGGCTCGATGCAAAGCTTGACACTATCTACCCAACTGATTCAGCAGGTCGTCGATCTCGCCAGGCGGGCGGGAGCAGCGATTATGGAAATTTATAACCAGGCGGATGTCGGTACAGTCTACAAGGAGGACAACTCGCCCCTGACCCAGGCGGACCTGGTGTCCCACCGGCTGATTGTCGGCGAGCTGACCAAACTGACCCCGGATCTGCCCGTGCTCTCCGAGGAATCCCGCTCGAAGCCCTATGAGGAGCGCCGGACCTGGTCGCGCTTCTGGCTGGTCGATCCGATCGACGGCACCAAAGAATTTATCAAGCGCAACGGCGAATTCACCGTCAACATCGCCTTGATCGAGGACGGCGAGCCGGTGGCGGGGGTGGTGCACGCGCCGGCCGTCCAGACGACCTACTGGTCGGCCCGCGGCCTGGGCGCCTTCAAGCAAACCGCCGCGGCCGCGGCCCAGCCCATCCGGGCGGCCGTACCCGCGAGCGCCCCGATGCTGGTGGTCGCCAGCCGTTCCCACAGTGGTGCTGAGACCGAGGCATTTCTTGCCAAACTGCGCGAACTGGGCGATATCGATGTCATCTCCATCGGCAGTTCCCTGAAACTGTGCCTGGTGGCCGAAGGGGCCGCGCACCTCTATCCGCGCTACGGCCCGACTATGGAATGGGACACCGCCGCCGCCCACAGCGTCGTGGTCGAGGCCGGCGGCACCGTCACCAACCTCAAAGGTGAAACGCTCCAGTACAACAAAGCCGACCTGCTCAATCCGTATTTTGCCGTGCTGGGCGATCTGCCCCCTGAACTGAGAGCCCAGATCGTCGAACGGCTCTGAGTGTATCTGCAGTCGCTTCAAGCGCGGGGTGCCAGAAGTGCCCCGCGCTACTTTTGGTCCAAATGGACCCAGTCCATGCCGGGGGCACTCATCGGCACCCGTTTGTGCAAGATGTTCCCGCGCACCGCTTTACAGGTCACGCTCTACTCGATTTTGATCGTGGTCGGCTGGCAGCTCATCCACAAAGTCTGAGCGCTCAATTGGCCGGACCGAGGCCGGTATCCGCACGGTAGATGGCCGTGGCCTGGCTTTGGGGCTCGATGTAATCCAAAAAGTACACAAACGGTCCCAGTTCGGTGATGTAGACTTCGGGATCTTTGCGCACCCGTTCGGTGGTGTCGCTAATCCGGCGATAGAAAGCAGACGTCGAGTCGATGCCGGCAAGCCAGATGTCGGTGGGGATCGTTTTGCTTTTTTGATCCCGGCTGGTGGAGGTGACCATAAAAATATAGGATTTGCCGTTGTGGACGAAGACCTCCGGTGACCAGAGGTACTCGCCTTTGGAGGGGGGATCGACGGTATAGATCTTCTTCCAGGTGCCGCTGGTCTTGCGGTAGACCCCGATGTTGGTCTCATTGATGAGCACAAAAAACAGATATTCGTTGTTGTACTCGGGGGCTTTCCACATGATGATCGTTTTTTTGACGCCCGCATCGAAAGTGAGTTGCTCCAGAATCTGGGTATCAACGTTGTAGAGGAATCCCTGCCGGCCGGTGCCCACTTTTTGGGTGAGCACGATAGAGCGCATGCCTTCTACCCAGCGTCCACCGGGCGGCTCTGAACCGGGCACTTCCGCTTCGCTGTCCGGGTTGTCCAGGTGGCGCCAAAACGTCACCAGTTTGCGCTCTTCATTGCGTCCGACATAACTAATCCTGGGCTGCCCGTCGCCCTCGTCGAGGCTGCCCAAAGGGGCATAACGGCCACTGCCGGCCTCCAGCAGACCGGCGGTCCAATTGCCGTTGTCGAAGCGGGCGCGGGCGAGAGCCAGGCGGCCCTCTTCGTATCTGGTGTAGACAATCTGAGCACCGGAGCTGGTGTAAACCCACTCCGGACCATTGCCGACCAGTTCGGTCGGTGCGGCTCCCGTATCGATCAGAACGCTCTGGCCGGAAGGTGGGGTGAAATTGCCGGTCTTGGGATCGACTTTGCCAATCCAGACTTTCCCCTGATTGTCGACCCAGGTAAAGCGATCAAAAGCCTGGTCGAACTCAGGGTCAATCAAATCGATGTCGAGATCGGAGACAAGAACATCCCCCACGGCAGACTGCGCAACAGCCGACACCAATCGATACCACAGCAGCGCACCAACTACTACAACACCAACAACAGCAGCAACGAACACGCGCTTAATGAGCATCGGAACCTCTCATGGGGGGAGTTGCTTGGGCTAATCAGACAGAAAAGCGATTTTATATTTGTCGTGCCGGCTGCCGAATAAAATTGACTATAAAGAAAAATGCCACCCGTTTAAGCAACAAAAAGCCAGAGTAGAACTTCCGAATTATCAATGGTTTTGAGCAAAAAATGAATAAACTTTCACCTGAGTGAGTATTCCCGAATAAGTATCTGCTGAGCAGGTGTACCTGCAACGGGGGCTGCAGACGCAGGCACAGTTACCGTATGCTAGGGACATCTGTCCAGGGGAGGGCCAATGCCGGCGTACGAAGCAACCTTACGCCCGGCCCAGCGGGAGGTGCTGCACTACAGTGGGGGGCGGCTGGGCATCTCGGCAGTGCCGGGCAGCGGCAAGACTTTCACCCTCGAAGCGCTGATCGCCGAACTGGTGATTCGGCGGGGGGTGCCTCCCGAGCGCATCGGCGTGTTTACCTTCATGCGCTCCTCTCGGGCCAATTTGACCGGCCGCATCAACCGGCAACTGTGGGAAGGGGGGGTGGCCGGTCGGTTGGAGGCTTTTACCCTGCACTCGCTGGCGCTCAAGGTGCTGCAGCACTTTCAGGGGCAACTGGGCCTGGCGGCGATCGATGTGCTCGAAGGCTATGAGCAGGAGCGCTTCATCAGCCGTCTTACCCAGGCCTGGCTGCGCAACCATTCCGAAATCTGGGAACCGCTTCTGCCGCCGACTGCCGAGGCGGAGCGCGCCGCGCGCAACCGCGCCGCCTTTGGACGCGGTTTCAAAGCAATGTGCCGCGAGGTGATCCGCACCGCCAAAAACTACCGTCTCCCCCCGCAGGCGATCGAACCTGTGCAGGCGGGTTTTCTACCCTGGGCCTTGGGCATCTACCGCAGCTACCAGGCGGAACTGCTGCGCGCGGGCAAGCTCGACTACGACGATTTGGCCTGGCGGGCGGTGGATCTGATCGAGCGCGACGCCGGGGTGCGCGGCGAGGTCGAAGGGTGGTACGACTACCTGTTCGAGGACGAGTCGCAGGACAGCTCGCCCCTGCAGGAGCGTCTATTGGATTTGTTGAGTGCCCGCAGCGGCAATTTGGTGCGGGTGGGCGATCCCAACCAGAGCATCATGAGCACTTTTACCACCGCCGAGCCGCGCTTTTTTCGGCGCTTCTGCCGCCTCAGCCGGCGGGTCGTCCTCGAAGAATCCAGCCGCTCCGCTCCGATGATCATTGCGCTTGCCAACGCCCTGGTCGACTGGGCAGCTTCCGACCATCCCAACCCCAGCCTGCGCGGCGCCCTGGTTCGCCAGCATATCCGCACCGCGAGCAGCGGTCCTGCCAATCCCGGCGACAGCGAAGCCGCCCTCCACTTTGAAGTGGTGTGCGGTCCGCCCGAAGAGGAGCTTGCCTCTGTGGCCCGCTGCGCGGCCGAAGCGCTGGCGGCGCGCCCGGAGCACAGTTTTGCGGTGCTGGTGGGTACCAACGAACTGGGTGCGCAGGTTCTGCGCCAACTGCAGCGCTTTGCCGGTGTGCGTACCCTCGATCTGTTGCGCAGCAACCCGACCCAGCGCGAACTTATCGATCGCCTGCGGGTGATGGCCGAGTTTTTTGCCCAACCCTCCTCGCCGGTGCGACTGGCGGCGGCGATAGAATCGCTGGCGGACTGGGCGGGGCTGGGGCGCCGACAAGTCGCCGGCGCCCAACCGCGGCTGCTGCGCATTGCCCCGGAGAAGCTGTTGTTTCCGGTTTTCGGTTCGGAGATAGCCCTGCCGGTGGCTGCCGAGGAGCGGGCCGGTTGGCAAAAGATTTGCTCCACCCTTGCCGGGTGGCTGCTGGCCACCCGCAGCCCCCGGGCGGATAGTCTGCGGTTGGTGGTGCAGACCCTCTACCGCAGCAGTGCGGAAATCTACCTGGGGCACTACGTGGTCGATCAGCTCGAACGCACCCTCGGGGAGCGGCCGGCCGTCGACTGGCAGGAAGTTGCCGACGAGATCCGGGCCATCCTCGACGGTTCGCTCAACAACTTGCCCTCCGAGGCGTTTCACTTCGCCCCCGAACCCGGAGCGATCACCGTCGCCACCGCCCATCGGGCCAAGGGGCTCGAATGGGACGAGGTGTTTCTGACCGGGATTTCAGCTTACGAATACCCGGTACTGCGCGAGGATCGGCCGGTGGGACTCTATTTTCTGGATGGCCTCGACATGCGCGCCGAGGCCCTCTCCGAACTGCGCGCCAGTGCCCGTCTGCGCCGCGGGCACACCTCGGCGACCGAGCAGGCCTTTTTGGATCTGGCGGCAGAGAAGCTGCGGCTGCTGTACGTCGGGATCACCCGCGCCCGCCGGCGGTTGGTGTTGAGTGTCGCCACGCGCGACCTGTTCGGCCGCGAGCAGAGGCCCTCGCGCCTTTTCCAGGTGCTCCAGTGCTTCGACAGCCGCCGATGAACGCACCGGTCCTGTTGTCGGCCCCGGCCCTCGACGCGGCCGAGCGCTGTGCAAGGCTGTTTCGTTATCTGTACCTCGACCGCCTCGGCGGTTCCGGCGAGGGCTTCGAGGCGTCCGAACAGCAAGGGCAGGCGCACCGCAGATTTTGCCGGCTGGTGGAACTGGCGGCTCAGAACCGGCGAATCGAGCCGCTGCTCGCCGCCGCTGGAGCTCAGGTGCAAATCTGGTGGGAACGTTTTACCGAAAGTCCCCACTCCCATCCCCAGGGACAGCCGTTCTTTGAGTACCCTTTATGGGTGCGGCTCGGCTCCTGGCGAATCAGCACCCACCTCAACCGGCTGAGCCTCCACGAAAAGCAGCTGACCGCCTTTATCTGGAATACCGATCTCGAACGCCCCGAGGATGGCGACTTGCTGGAGGATTGGCAGCTGCGGCTGGCCAGGACCATTCTCTGCCTGGCGGGCGAACGCCTGGTGGGGGGCAGGCCCATGGATCCCGCAGACCTGCGGCTGGTGGTCTGGTTTGCAAACGCACCGGCCCGGCCTTACACACTGAACTACAGCCCACCCGCTTTTGAGGCGGATCGCCGGGTACTGACCCTGGCGCTGCAACGGCTGGAGCGTTTTGCCGCAACCGGCTACCCGATGAGCGCGGATCTGCAGGTTTGCTCCGGTTGCCTTTTTCGGACCCGCTGCTATGGCCTGCGCCCCGAGGGTCCGATGCCGTTTCGGAGCTGGGAGCCGCAGGATTTTGCACCGCTCGAACCGCAAATCGACGGCCCTGCCTGAGGATCAGGCCGCTGTGGGAGTCGGGGCGGCCAGTTTCGCTTCGTAGAAGCGGCAGGCGGCCAGACCCAGCGAATAAAAAGTCGCCGCATTGGTACCGGCGCCGACCACCTGGCCCACGATCGGCAATTTGGTGAGCGGTCCAAGGCCCAGGCGCAGCACCCGGCCGCCGCCAAAATCGAGGGCAAAGATCATCACCACCTCGCCCTTGCGCTCGGAAGCCTGCAGATCCAGACCGTACACCGCCGCAATCTGATAGATCATCTGGGCCTGCAGCAGCAACGTGGCCGCAAGATCAATAGCCAGCAGTCCCGCCAAAAATCCCGGCACCACACTGCTCGCGAGGCCCAGACCGCCCGCGAAGAGCGCTTTTTCGCTCACAATGCGCCGGGCCAACTCCGCCGGGCCCTCGCCGGGGTATTTGTTGCGGAAGCGGTCCGCCTCCGCCTCCACCTCATCGACGTTGACCCGCTCGACAGCCCGCAGGATATTGCCCAGACCGACGGCGCCACCCACCGTCCGCACGAAAGGGTTCTCGACAATCGTCTCCACGGTCCGCCCCGCCTGCTGCGTGGCCTGCTCGATCCAACGGAGCGTATCGTTCATGGTTTCTGCCTTTGCACACCGGTAATGCCGTTGCTCTCAGTACAGCACAGTTCGTCGCCGTTGCTCCCCCTCCGCGGACAGAAGGCTTCCTCCATCCACCGGTTTGTTGCATGTTTTTTCGGTCCGGGTCTGTGGTCAGAGCTAACCGCTAAGATTCGAAATTGCTCAGCTTCCCATCCATTGCAAACCGATGATTCAGCCAATCGATATCAAAAACACCGGATTGGGCTTCTGCCTGCTGGTGCTTGCCGCCGCCCTCCCCGCCCTGGCCGAACCGCCCGCCAGATCCACGGTAGCCAAAAGCTCGCCCTCCGCGCCGCTGCTGGTGCGCTACAAGCTCAGCGGCGGCCGTTGCCAGGACGGCCCCTGCCAGAGCACCTATCTCATCGACCGCAGCGGGCATATCCAATTCACCGACCGCAGCGGCAAAACGGTCGAAAAATCGATGAGTCAGGCAGATCTTGCGGCCCTGCTCGAACAGATCAACGCCGCCGATTACCCACAAATTCGCTCCAACCGCACCGACGGCGAATGTCCCTCGGCTTCCGACGGTCAGGACGCTTCCTACACCTTCTACACCAACCAGGGTTCCCAGTCGATCTCCAACTGCGCCATCAAGATCGACCCCGCCTCGGCACCGTTTGCCCGGCTGCAGGAGATCTTGAGCCGCTATCTGCCCGAAGCTCAATAGCTCCCGGCGGCGTTGTCGATGAGCACCTTGAGCACGCCGGGTTCACCCGCCCGCCTATCCAACCAGGCTCGTCACGGGTTTCGACGACGGGCAAAGAGTTCTCGAAGACGACGGCGAGCATGGCGGTGAATTACGGCAGGTCTGCGGGATCGATACCCTGCTGCCTGAGCAATTCCGCCAGACGCGCCGCCCGTTGCTCGGCTTGCTCGGCACGTTGTACGGCCTGCTCAGCGAGCTGTTCGGCGCGCTCGGCCCGCTCGGTGAGTGCTTCGAACGTCTCGAAGCGTCTGCCGTCCGGGCGGAACAATTCCAGGTTGCCGTCCGCATCGAGATCGAAGCGCACCCCCAGGCGGGGGCTCGTCCAACCCGTCATCGTCGGCACATCTGCCAGAAACTGGCCTTCGCGTGTAAACCCCGTCAGGGTCAAGCGATCCGGGTCGTAGATGTAGTATTCCTCGACGCCGTGGCGCTCGTAGAAGCTGAACTTGCGGGTCATCTCGGAGGGCGTGTTGCCCGGTGAGAGCACCTCGAAGACCACCGCAGGCGGCTTGTTGTCCTCTTTCCACTGCTGGTAGGAGCCGCGGTCGCCCTTGGGACGGCCGAAGACGACCATGGCGTCGGGAGCGGCACGCAGATCCGGCCAGCCTTCCACCGGGTACCACAGCAAATCCCCGGCGACAAACACCGTCGGATCGGCCACGAATACCACGTCGAGGCCCTTCTTGATATAGACGATCCACTCGAACTGCCGGGTGTTGTCCGCCATGGGCAGGCCGTCCGAGTCCGGATAAACGACGGGTGTTTCGACCGAAGGCATGGCAGGGCCTGAAGGATTGCGCCCATTTTATCCGCCTGCCTGGACTACTTCAAAAACACCACCGTCACCCCGTTGCCGCCCTCGGTGCGATCGGCAAATTCGAAGCGGGCGACGCGCGGGTGGCGTTCGAGGATTTCGTGGATGCCGTCGCGCAGCTTGCCGGTGCCGTGGCCGTGGATGATCCAGAGCGGCCCGCTTTGGCGGTTCAGTTCCGGCTCCAGGAGCGCTTCCGCCTCGGCGACGCGCCGCCCCCTGAGATCGATCGTCTGCGCTTCGGTGCGCACCAGCGGTTCTTGCTTGGGCGGTGAAGGCGGACGGGGAACTTCAGCCTGGGGCCGCGGTTTGGGCCGGGTCGCCGGGCTACCGGGGCGACGCAGTTGGCTTGCCGGTACGGTGAGCTTTAATATACCCACCTGCACACGCACCTGATCGCCGTTGTCGGGAGGGCTCAGCACTTCACCCATCTGGCCGAGCGGAACGATCTCGACTTTGTCTCCCGGTTGGGGGCGGTACTCGGCCGGGGCGGCGGACTCCTCGCCCAGGTACGCTTCGCCAACGGCTTTGAGCGCCTCGGAAGCCTGCTGGGCCTGCTGGGCGGTGGCATCGCCGCGCTGGAGGGTGCGGATCACCTGGGCTACTTCAGCGCGGGCCTCGGCCACCACCTCGCGCACCTGCTGGTCCTGGCGGGCGCGTAGGGCCGCCTCGCGCGCGTCGAGAAGCACCTGCTGCCTGAGCAAATCCGATTGCAGCCGCTCGACTTCGCCCCGCAATCGGGTGGTGGAGCGCACCTGCTCCTCCTGGATCTGCAACTGCTCCTGCAGAGCGCCGATCACCCGGTCGAGTTCGACGTCGCCCTCGCTCAGACTCGCCTGGGCCACCGCCACCACCTGCGCGTCGAGCCCGAGCCGCTCGGCGATCGTCAGGGCGTTCGAGCGCCCCGGTATGCCCCACAGCAGACGATAGGTGGGCGAGAGTGTGGCCAGATCGAATTCGACCGAGGCGTTTTCGAAGTGGGACTGGGTGTATTTGAGCGCTTTGAGTTCGCCGTAGTGGGTGGTGGCGAGCACCAGACCCGCCCGCTCGGCCAGGTGCACCAACAGGGC
The DNA here is from genome assembly GCF_000011385.1 of Gloeobacter violaceus PCC 7421. Classification (NCBI taxonomy): domain Bacteria; kingdom Bacillati; phylum Cyanobacteriota; class Cyanophyceae; order Gloeobacterales; family Gloeobacteraceae; genus Gloeobacter; species Gloeobacter violaceus. The sequence goes on along the minus strand of NC_005125.1, from coordinate 3,835,100 downwards.
GCGGGCGAGGGCGGCACCTTCCTGGGGGTCGGTGCCTGCCCCCACCTCATCGAGCAACACCAGCGCATCGGGGGTGAGGGCCGCCAGAATCCGCACGATGCGGCGGATATGGCCGGAGAAGGTGGACAAATTTTGCTCGATCGATTGCTCGTCGCCGATGTCGGCCAGCACCCGGTCGAACCAGGGCAGCACCGCCGGATCGCGGGCGGGCACGAATAGCCCCGCCTGGGCCATCAGCACCACCAGGCCGAGGGTCTTGAGGGTCACCGTCTTGCCGCCGGTGTTGGGGCCGGTGATCACGACCGCCCGCACCGCCGGGTCAACGGGCAGATCGACAGGCACCACCGGGGTACCCTGCTCGTGGCGCTCCTGCCAGACCAGGAGCGGATGGCGCACCTGTACCAGCCCGCAGCCGCGCTCGCCAAAGCGGGGGCGCACCGCCCCCAGCCAGCTTGCGTAGCGGGCGCGAGCCGCCGCCAGGTCGAGATCCACCAGCACCCGATGCAGATGCAGCAGCTCCGTAGCGCGCTCGGCCACCAGGGCCGCGAGTTCGGCAAGAATGCGCTCGATTTCGACTTGCTCGGCGCGCATCCCTTCGACCAACCGATTGGTGGTATCGATCACCGCCATCGGTTCGACAAACAGCGTCTGGCCGCTTGCGGAAGAATCATGGACGATCCCCGGTACCTGATCGCGGTGGCTGACTTTGACCGGGACGACAAATCGCTCGCCCCGCTGGGTGATCAGACTTTCCTGAAAGCAGTTGGCCCGCCGCTGCAACAGTTGCAACAGCGTGCGCTGGATCTCGGCGCGCAACCGCCGGTGGCCCGAACGCAGATCGCGCAACTTCTCGCTCGCCCGGTCGGCCACTTCACCGGTATCGTCGATGCAACGGTAAATTTCTTGTTCCAGTTCCGGAAAAGTGCGCACTTCGGCCACCAACAACGCCAGTTCCTCCGCCTGGCCGGAATGCTCTTCGATCGCCCGGCGCAGGCGGCGGGCAGCCGCCAGGGTCGAGGCGACGGCCAGCAGCGCTTCACCGGTGAGCAGACCCCCGCGCCCGGCGCGCTCAACGTCGGAGGCAATGTCGTGCACCCCGTCAAAGGCGAGGCCGCCCGGGACGCTCTCGGCCAAGCGCAGGGCCTCCTCGGCGCGCTGCAGCCAGCGTTCGGCTTCGCTGCGCGCCTCGAAGGGCAACAATGTCTCGCATTCACCTTTGGCCGCCTTGGTCTGGGCGAAGGAAGCCAGCTGAGCGCAAAGGCGCGCCCAGCCCAGCAGTCCGCGCGTTTCAGCACCGAGATCCGCTAACAACACAATGAGCAAATCGGGTGAGCCGTGAAAGATGATGCAGCCGCACCCACTTGATCGATCGTAGTACAGGCCCTTGCTTTTGGCCGCCGGGCGGCTATGCCGTACGATAGACTCCCGGGTATGCAAAACTGTTGGCAATTGCTTTTGATGTACCTGGACCGCCAGAACAATGCTCACCACAATGAATTCAACCCCAGAACCGGTCTCCGACAAATCCTGCAGTAACTCCGCCCAGCGCATTTTAGAGACGGCGGAGTACTTTTTTGCCCGGTTGGGGTTCATGGGCACGCGCGTCGACGAGATCGCCCGCGTCGCCCACATCAACAAGCGCATGATCTACTATCACTACGGCAGCAAAGAAGGGCTTTACCAGGCGGTGCTCGAAAAACACCTCAAGCCGATGATCGAGATGAGCCGCCACGTGCTGCAAACGGACCTGCCCCCCGCCGCGATGCTGGAGCGGCTGCTCAACACCTACTTTGATTTTCTGGCCACCCACCGCGTCTACGTGCGGCTGATCAGCTGGGAGGTGCTCGGAGAGGGCAATCAGCTGAGCAACCTCGGTTTTCGCCGCCAGACTTTTGAGCAGGTGGTTCATTATTTCGAGGTGGCCCAGAGGCAGGGTAAGCTGCGTCCTGACTGCGATGTGAGCCGCACGCTGATGGCGGGGATGCTGCTGTGCTACTCGTACTTCTCCCAGATGCAATACATGCAGAGTTTTTACTCGGAAATCCTCGACGACCCCGAACAATACGAACACTGGAAGCGTTCGGTGTTGGCGATGCTTTTGCGCTCCTGCGGCCTCGAACCCGCCTGAAGCGCCAAATCCTTCCCGGTGTGGCATCGTTGAATCTATGATCCTGCTTACCGGCGCCACCGGTTTTATCGGTTCACACACCGCCCGAACGCTGCGCGAGCGCGGTCTTTCTGTACGCGCTCTGGTACGCTCGGGGGCGGACACCTCTGCGCTTAAAGCTCTGGAGGTGGACCTGGTCGTGGGCCACCTGGACGACAAAGCCTCCCTTGTCCGCGCCTGCACCGGGGTGGACGCGATCGTCCACCTGGTCGGGATCATCCGCGAACTGCCGCCGACGGTCACCTTCGAGCGCATCCATGTCGAAGGCACCCGCAACCTGCTTGCGGCCGCGACCGAGGCCGGAGTGCGCAAATTCGTCTACATCTCCGCCATCGGTTCTCGGCCCGACGCCATAGCCCGCTACCACCAGACCAAGTGGGCCACCGAAGCCCTGGTGCGCTCCTCGGGACTGACCTGGGTGATCTTGCGTCCCTCGGTGGTTTTCGGTCCGGGGGACGAATTTATCAACCTGCTGGCCAACGATCTGGTGCGCAAGCCGCCCTTTATTCCGGTCATCGGCCCCGGCACCAACAAGTTGCAACCCTTATGGGTCAAAGATCTGGCCGAAGTGATCGCCCGCTGCACCACCAGTTCGAGCTTCGACGGCCGCATCCTCGAAGTGGGCGGCCCCGAGCAGTTGAGCCTGCACGAGATCTTGGCGCTGCTGGCCCGGCACCTGCGCGTGCGCAAACCCTTCGTCTCGATTCCGATCGCCCTCGTTCAGCCCGCTGTCGCCCTGGGTAGCGCCATTGCCCCGCAACTGTTGCCCATCACCGCCGATCAACTGACGATGCTCCAGGAGGACAACATCACCGCCGAGCGGCCCTTCAGCGGCGAATTGCGGATGCCGCTGACCGACCTGGCCACCGGCATCCGCGAGTATCTCCAAAATTAAGGCAGTGCTTTATCATTGTTTAAGAAATATTCGGGTCCCCAGATGGAAGTTCTCAAGTGGGTTGTCACGATCGTCGTGCTGTTGTTTGTGGCCATCTTCGCCTTCGGCTTCCTGTCCGGGGATCCGAGCCGCAACCCCGGGCGGGGCAGCGGGCAGTAGATAGATGCCGGGTGCCGGCGTTTGTGGGCCGACACCCGAATCTCTAAACTCAATGGGCGCCCGAGCCGATGGCGGCCCCGACCGGGGCGGGCTGGAGCAGACTGAGCCAATGGCCGTCCGGCGTGCGCATCGCCGCCACCTTGCCGAAGGAGGGCTCGCGGACCCGACCTTCCAGCTTGGCTCCCAGGGCTTCGAGCGCTGCCATGGTGGCAGCCAGGTCATCGACGACGAAGCTGAGAATGGGCGAAGCGCCGGCCGGGTGGGGATTTTCTGCGTAGTGCAGAGCAAGGATCGTTCCCCCGGTCTCCAACTCTCCCCAGCCGGGCGAGGCCGTTTTGACGGTCAGGCCCAGGCCTTCGCTGTAGAATTTCGCTGCCGCCATCACGTCCGGGACCATCAGCATGATGTGTCTAAACTGGACTGTCATCGGTCTATCCTCCGTCTCAACCAGCTTTAAGCTAGCAGAGCCCTGATTCGGTATGCTGAGTTCATTCAGCAGGAGTGTTCATGCCGTACCTTCCGGCTCTGCCGCCCGCACCGCCGCCCCTGGTGCGTCTGGTCCAGGCGGATCCTCAGGCGCCCGCCAAAAATCCGCCCCCTGAGCGTGCCCGCGATCTGCAGGCCCAGGGGGCGGGACAGGCCCAGGATCTTTCTACCGGCATCGACAACACCGCCCTGCAGCCGCGCGAGGAGGGGGTGCCCGTGGGCGGAGCGCTCAAGCCCGGCGAGGAGGTTTTCCTGGATGCCGATACCCAGCAGTACGACCAGATCAATCGGGTCTTTACCGCCCGGGGCAACGTCAAGATGCGCCTGCGCGAGGTTTTGTTGAGCGCCGACCAGATGCAAGTCAACCTGGACACCCGTCTGGCCGTTGCCGAGGGCAACGTCAAGCTGGTGCAGGGCGAACAGCGCATCGCCGGTACGCGCATGGAATACAACTTTGCCCGCAAAGAAGGCGTCCTGCTCAATGCCACCGGCCGCATCGACACCAAGGCCGAGAGCAAAGTGCGCATCAACACGCCCCTGGCCGCCGATCTGACCGGGGCTTCCGAACTGCCGCCCCCGCCCAAGCCCCGGGGCGGCATCCTGCGCTTCGAGGCCAAGCGCATCGTGTTCAACGCCGAAGGTTGGCGCGCGGAGGATCTGCGCGTCACCCCCGACCAGTTCGACCCGCCCGAACTGGAGCTGGTAAGCGCGCGGGCGACGTTGCGCGAAATCGGTCCGGGCAGCAACCGCCTGATGATCGATTCGGGGACGCTTTTTTTTGATCAAAATTTCGCGATGCCCTTTCCGGCCATCGAGAGCGTGATCGACAACGAAAAGCGCAAGCCCCCCTACGAAGTCGGCTCCGACTTTCTCGACAAAGGCGGCGTCTACTACCAGCAAAACCTTTATGTCGAATTTGCCAAGAACATCACTTTTCAAATCTCACCCCAGCTGTACATCCAGCAGGCCCTCAGTTCCAACAGCTTCTTGGATCCCAAAAATTTTGGTCTGCAGAACAAATTGAGTGTCGAGTACGACAATGGCCAACTCACCCGCCTGTTCTCCGAGATCAACGGCCTAGTGCTCGACGATCTTGAAAATCGCGTGCGCGCCCGCCTCGAACACATCGTCCCCGTCGGCAATCACACGCTCACTTTTAGTTACGCGTACCGGGAGCGCTTTTTTAACTATTTGCTGGGCTTTCAGACGGCCCAATCCAACCTCGGCATCACCCTCGATTCGCCGCTGATCACCCTCGGAAGCTCGGGCGTGCGGCTTTCCTACCAGGCCAACGCCGCACTCATCTCCGCCAACACCGATCAGCCGCAACTGGATAGGCAGCCGGATTTGGGCCGCTTTCGCGTGGCAGGCTCGCTTTCAAAGACCATCACCCTCCTGCAGGCAGAATTCTTACCACTGTCGCGCGAGACCCTGCGCTTTACGCAGATACCGGTCACCCCCGGTTTGTTTCTGGATGTGGGGACTACCCTTGTCCAGTCGTGGTACTCCAGCGGCGACAGCCAGGGCTACCTGGGGGGGCGCGTGAGCCTGTTCAGCATTCTGGGCCGCTTCAGCCGCGACTTTCTCGATTACACCGCCCTCAGCCTTTCGTACAACAACGGTTTTGTGAACGGCGAATCGCCGTTTTTGTTCGACCGGGTGGCTTCGCGCGAGCAAGTGTTCGCCGGCATCACCCAGCAGATCTACGGTCCCCTGCGCTTTGGAGTGCAGACCGGCATCGATCTGACCTTCGGACGGGCCGTCGACACCTTCTACACAGTCAGCCTCGATCGGCGCACCTACTCGCTGTCGATCACTTACAACCCGGTGCGCCAGACCGGCGGTTTTCAGTTGCGGGTGGATGATTTTAACTGGGGCACCAACGCCTACGGTCGCCCTGACCAGGTCACCGATGTGGTTGGCGGCGTCGAGCGGTTCAACCGCAACGGACCGGGCAGTCCGTGAACCCCTGCGCTGCTACGATGGCTGGAGAACTCTGGGCAGGAGTATGAAACCGACGCTGCTGATCTGCGAGCGCAAGGTGGACGATACCCTCGTGATGCGGGCTTATCGCATCGAGGAGCACCATGTGGTGGCTGTCTGGGGGTTGAGCGGCACACCATCGCCGCCCAAACGCTTGCTCTACGAAAATTTCGACGAACTCGACCGCAGCTGGTCTACCTTCGCGGCCATGGATGCAGCCACACTGCACCACGAACTCAGCCAGCGGCGCGAGGGTCTGCAGCCGCGCCTGCCGCGCATCCAGCGCAATCCCAACCGTCGGCGCGACCGGCAAGGGGATTCCCCCGCCGCTGCAGAGCGGCCCTACCGGACAGGAGAGCGCCCCGAGCGCCCGCGCATCGAGCGACCCCGCCGCTTCAACCCTCAACCCGGCTCCTAGCATGGGCTCGGTCGTCGCCATCGATCTCGGGGGTACCGCCATCAAAGCCGGCCGTTACGACGGACAGGGCCGGGAACTGGCGAGCGCCACGATCGCAACCCCCCGGCCGAGCACCCCCGAGGCGGTGCTCGCAGCCCTGAGCGCTCTGGTGGCGGTGCTCGATCCTGGAAGGGAAGCTGTCGCTCTCGGCGTGGGCGTACCGGGGTTGGTCGATGTCGGCGGCCGGCTGGTGTACACCTGCATCAACCTCGACGGCTGGCGCGACGTGCCGATGGCCCGCCTGCTGGAGGAGAAGACCGGCCTGTCGACGGTGCTGGGCAACGACGCCAACCTGGCCGGTTTGGGAGAAAACTGGCTCGGCAGCGCCAGCCGCTTCGGCCACGTCATCTTCATCACCCTGGGTACGGGCGTGGGGGGCAGCCTTATCCACAATCGCCGACTATTCACCGGTGCCCACGGCCTGGGGGGCGAGTTGGGCCATATGGTCTTCGATCCGCGCGGTCCGCGCTGCAACTGCGGCAGCAGCGGCTGCCTGGAACAATTTATCGCAGCCCCAGCCATCGCCCGCCGCTTCGGGCTTGACCCCGCGGTGCTCGGCGAGCGGGCGGCAGCAGGTGACCCCCAGGCCCTCGAATGTTGGCGGCAGGTGGGGCGCGACCTGGGCTACGCCCTGGTCGGTCTGGTGAACCTGCTCGACCCGGAGGCGGTGGTGATTGGCGGCGGGGTGAGCAAAAGCTGCCCCTACTTCCTGAGCGAGGCTGAGGCTGAAATTGACCGCCGCTCGATCATCAAGCGGCCCTGGTTGCAACTTTTGCAGGCGGAGCTCGGCAACGAAGCAGGTTGCATCGGCGCGGCGCGCCTGGCATTTCTAACGTTTACTTCTTGAGTTTTGTCGTTACTTAATTAGAGCTCTGCTTCGGCCTGGGTTGCTGTGACGACGTTATGTTTATTAACTTCAGAATGGTTTATAGACGTGATGCAAGTGTTGACTTACTGAAAACAGCCAATGTATTCTACGGGCAATTGCATAGTTTAGTGATTGAAGGATTTGGCCTCACCTGGCCACCCACTCTCAAAGGATGAATGCTATGGATTCCAAACGGTTAGTTTATCTGCCGCTGCTTACTGCTGCATTAACCCTGAATGTGACGATGGCCGGAGCCGTTGAACCGGCTCCTGAAGCCCTCAGCGGTCCTACCCTCCAACCTGAGGGATTGATTGCTCCACCGGAAATTGCACCTCGCACCGCCCCGGCTGCAACCACTTCGACAGTACCGTCTCTGCGTGCGCTTAATAGCGATTTCAACAGTGACGGCATTCCAGATATCGTCTGGCGGCTGCGCGGCAATAGTACCAGCAAGGGGGCCAACGTTCTGTGGCTGATGAATGGTACGAGCTATGCTTCGACGGTCACCCTGCCCGCGGTGACCGATCTGAACTGGTTCATCGCGGGCACGGGCGATTTCAACGGCGACGGCAATACTGATATTCTCTGGCGCAACAACAAGCCCGGTCCGACCAATACCCAGCAGGGCCGGATTGTGGTCTGGCTGATGGACGGTTCTACTTATCTGAGTACCGTCGATTTGCCCGGCGTGAGCGACGGCGACTGGCACATCCGCGGGGCGGGAGACTTCGACGGCAACGGCAGTCCGGATATTGTCTGGCGCAATTACGTAACCGGGGCCAACACCCTGTGGCTGATGGAGGGTGCCAACTTGCTGCAGACCTCGGCCCTGCCGAGCGTGGGCGATCAAGGCTGGAACATCTTCGGCAGCGGCGACGGTGACTTCGACGGCAACGGCAGCCCGGATATTGTCTGGCGCAACGAAGTGACCGGTGCCAACACCATCTGGTTGATGAACGGCACCACGTTCGGTGGGGCTGTGTCCTTGCCTGTGGTCGTACCCAACGCGGGTTGGCAGCTCAACGCCTTCGGCGATTACAGCGGCGACGGCAAGCCGGATCTTGTCTGGCGCAATTACACGACCGGCGCCAATACGCTCTGGCTGATGAACGGCACTGCCTTGGGCAGCACGGTTGCGCTACCCGCCGTGGCCTCCCCCGACTGGAAGCTGGAGAGCCCGCGCTGAGGGGGGCGAGTCCGACCGGATATGCTTTTTTGAGCTGCTTTCACGCTTATTTGGTGAAAGCAGCTCATTGCACCTATGCGGACGGGACTTTTGCTCTCACCACGTGAGGGAACAGCGCAGGCAATCGCGTGATAGCGCCTCATATATTTTGCGGATTCTTTCTGCAGCCTGACTGAAGACATTCGATAATGCCAGCGTCCCTCTCGCGTCCCGGCACAGGCTATGGGTATCAAAAGGCTGGTCTTCTCACTATCGCTTTTCGCAGCGATTGCCGGATGTTCGGTGAGTTTCGCTGCTGAGCTGCAAGGGCAACTTGCAGGCGGTTCGCCCCTGCGGCCGGATGGTGTGCTCTTCAACGCTCCCTGGTTCGCAGTCCCGGGGGGTACCCCGGCGGCCGACGGCGATTTTGACGGCGACGGCGGCGGCGACATTCTCTGGCGCAACAATCAGACCGGCGAAAATGTCCTCTGGTATCTCAACGGTACGACCTACACGAGCACCGTCGCATTGCCGCCGGTCTCCGACTTGAACTGGTTCATCGCCGGCACCGGCGACTTCAACGCCGACGGCCAGACAGACATTCTCTGGCACAACAACGGTTCCAGCCCTGAGAATACCCAGCGGGGGAGCGTCTCCGTCTGGCTCATGCGCGGGGCGACCTATCTCACCAGTGCCGCCTTATCCTCGACCGTCACAGGCGACTGGCACCTGCGGGGAGCGGGCGACTTTAACGGCGACGGCAGCCCGGATATCATCTGGCGCAACTACACCACCGGTGCCAACGTACTCTGGCTACTCAACGGTGTGCTCGTCACCGAGATCATCAATCTTCCCTCGGTCTCCGAAAGCGGCTGGAATATCTACGGCAGCGGCGACAGTGATTTTGACGGCAACGGCACCCCGGACATCGTTTGGCGCAACAACCAGACCGGGGCTAATACTATCTGGTTCATGAACGGTACGACTTACTCTACTTCCGCCGCCATACCTTCGGTCTCAGACCTCGACTGGCAAATCTCCGCCGTCGGTGAGTATAACAACGACGGCAAACCCGACCTGGTCTGGCGCAACAACCAAACCGGCGCCAACACCATCTGGCTGATGAACGGCACTGCTCTTGTTCAAACCGTGGCACTGCCCGCCGTCGGAGAGCTGCGCTGGAAAATGGTCGGCCCTCGCTAGGTTCAGGCGGAAGGGTGCAATAGTGGCCAAATAGATATAAATGCGTTGCGATCATGGCGCTGCACGCTGGGGGACTGTGGTCTCCTCCCAGATTTGGGACGGATCGCTGTCATGGGAGGATCAACGAACAGGGCGCCGTTGTGGTCCGCTGGTGTATTTCAAACTGTTTACATAATTTTCGATTTCGTTAGATAATATCTCCGATCCGTTGAGTGAGCAGGATATCGAGATGCATCGAAATAGGTTGTCTTATTTGTCCCTCGCCCTTGCTGCCGTTCTGGCGCTTCCGGCTTCCGCCGTCGTCACAGGCCCGATTCCCGAGCCGGCTCAAGGTCCTGCCCTGCAGCCGGATAGTGAGGTCAGTGCTGCCAAGGCCGCTTTAGAGTTGATTGGTGGGGGTGCTGTGCTCAACAGTGATTTCGATGGCAACGGCTCTTCAGACATTGTTTGGCGCAACTACACCACCGGCGCCAATACTGTCTGGCTACTCAACGGGGCAAACTTTGTCTCTTCCGTCTCCTTGCCGTCCGTCAGCAACCTGGGCTGGTTCATTGCCGCCACCGGTGACTTTAACGCCGACGGCAGTGTTGATATTCTTTGGCGCAATAACTTGGTGCAGCCGGGCAATACCCAGCAAGGCCTCAATTCTGTCTGGTTGATGAACGGGACGACCTACGTTGGTAGCGTCAGTTTACCTGCCCAACTTGATTCCAACTGGCGCATCCGGGGTGCGGGCGACTTCAATGGCGACGGCAGTCCGGATATCGTCTGGCGCAACTTCGCCACAGGTGCCAACGTTCTGTGGTTGATGGACGGCGTCATTTTGACCTCGACCGTTTCCTTGCCCGCGGTGGGACTCGATTGGGTTATTTACGGTAGTGGCGACGCTGACTACGACAACAACGGCACCCCGGATATTATCTGGCGCAATACCAAAACCGGTGCAAACAGCATCTGGCTTATGGACGGGCCCGCCTACAGTGCGTCCGCCATCCTCCCCGCGGTAAGTCCAAACGTCGGCTGGGAACCGAATGCCTTCGGCGATTACAGCGCTGACGGCAAACCCGATATTATTTGGCGCAACTACACTACCGGAGCCAACACCCTCTGGTTGTTGGACGGTACGACGTTTGTGGGCTCACTCGCACTCCCGGCGGTGGGTGATCGCAACTGGGAGATGGAAGGACCGCGCTAAAGCGGTTTGCTCAAAAACAGCGCCCGCGTCTGAAATCCCATTGCAGCGTACAGCCCGAGGGCGGCGGTGTTATCAGGCAGCGACTGCAGCAGCAGTTGCGAGTCGCCCTGGGTGCGGGCGATCTCCGAAGCCCAATCGAGCAAAAAGCGGCCGAGTCCCCGGCGACGGTGCTCGGGGCGGACGTACAGCAGGTGGACGTAGGTGCTCTGCGCGCCGCTGAACTGGTCCCACGCCCGCCCCAACCACAGACAGCCCACCTCTGTAGAGTCCTGCATCGCCCACCAGAGCGGCGTGCGGCGCGCGTCGAAGACGCGCGCGAGCAGGTTGTCGATGGTCCCGGGAGCCTCGGGGATTTCACCCAATTCGCCGAGCAGTTCCTTGAGAAAGCGGCGCAGGAGTGCACGGTCCTGGGTCTTGCCCGCGCGCAGGTGGTAGCCCTCCGGGAGACTGTTCACGGCGCACTGCTTGCAGGCACGGACCCGGAAGGATCCATCTGGGCCGGCGCCTTCATGTCCGCGGGCAAGAAGGCGCGCGAGGACATCAGCACCAAGGCAAATACGAACACGATCAAAACGGTAAAAAAGAGCAAATTGCCACGCATAGGCTGGGCACCCGACGACAAAAAAACGATCAGCGCGGCCGCGGGCGACCGCATCCTTCCATGATGGCCGAGCGGGCTCCGCAACATTGCGACAGCCGCGCTCAAAATTGCCCGAGGCTGCTGCTAGACTGATTAGCACTGTGCTAGCGATACGGGCAGATTATGGTAGACGCATTGCGCGAGGCGAACACCGCATCCCAGTCTGAGCGGCGGGAAACTTTGCTCACCCCCCGGTTTTACACTACCGACTTCGAAGCCTTGGCCAAACTGGATATCTCGGCGATGGAAGCCGACTTCGAGGCCCTGCTCGCCGAATTTCAGGCCGACTACAACCGCGAGCACTTCCAGCGCGACGCGGGCTTTGTGGAGCAAGCCCACCAGATCGATCCGCAGTGGCGCGCGTTGATGCTCGAATTTCTCGAGCGCTCCTGCACCTCCGAATTCTCGGGATTTTTGCTCTACAAAGAAATTTCCCGCCGTCTCAAAGCTGCCAATCCGCTGCTCGCCGAGTGTTTCAAAGCGATGTCGCGCGACGAAGCGCGCCACGCCGGTTTCTTGAACAAGGCGATGGGCGACTACGACCTGGGCCTCGATCTGTCGAACCTTGCCAAGCAGAAAAAGTACACTTTCTTCAAGCCCAAGTTCATCTTCTACGCCACTTACCTGTCGGAGAAGATTGGCTACTGGCGCTATATCGCCATCTTCCGGCACCTCGAGCGACACCCTGAAAACCGTATCCACCCGTTATTCAATTACTTCAAGAACTGGTGCCAGGACGAGAATCGCCACGGCGACTTTTTCGGGCTGATTCTCAAAAGCCAGCCGCAGCTGCTCAAAGGTCCGATCAACCGGCTGTGGGTCCGCTTTTTCTTGCTGTCGTTCTGCCTGACCATGTACCTCAACGACCGCAAGCCCCACAACCTCTACAGCGCCCTCGGCCTCGACGCCTCGCATTACGCGATGGAGGTGTTGCGGCAGACCAACCTCGATAGCGGCAAGGTCTTTCCGCTGATTCTCGATCTGGATAATCCCCGCTTTCAGCGCCATCTCGATCGCTGCGCGGACTTGAATTTGCAGCTTGAGGCGCTCTCGGGAAAAAGTCCTCTGGCCCGCCTACCGGTGATCGCAGCCCTTGCCGGCACCATTGCCCAACTGTTTTTGCTCAAACCCGTGGCGCCCCCGGCCCCCGAAATGGTGCGCTGACGGTGGCTAGAAGGGTCGGGGCCTTCGTGGGCGGGTTCTTGCTGGGCACAGCTGTGGGTAGTGTGCTCGGGTTGCTCCTGGCACCGCGATCCGGCGAGGAGACGCGCCGCCGCCTCAAGCGCTCGGTCGCCACCATACCGGGAGCCGCCGAGGAAGTGGCCGAGGACGCCCAGCAACGCGTCGACCGGCTGGTGCAGTCGGCCCGGCGCAGCCTCGATGAAACGATTGCAAGGCTCAACGAAGCGATCGAGGCCAGCAGACCCATCCAGGCTCCGCCCTCGGCAAAACCGGACAACAACGGTCAGACGGTTCCACCGGCACCGGCTGTCGAGCCTTAAAGACACTAAAACAGGGAAGAGAATGCGGCTCTCCCCTGTGTCCGGTCGGTAGAACCTAGTAGAGTTCGTCTTCTTTGTGGGTTTCGATCGAGCAGTTGGAGGTCGGGTAAGCGACGCAAGTCAGTACATAACCCGCTGCAATCTGGTCGTCATCCAGAAAAGACTGATCGCCCTGATCGATCGTCCCGCTCACCATCTTGCCGGCACAGGTCGAGCAGGCGCCCGCGCGGCAGGAGAAGGGCAGGTCCAGGCCCTGGCGCTCGGCTGCATCCAGGATGTACTCATCACTGGGACAGTCGATCTCTTTTTTGCCACTGGGGGTGACCAGGGTTACTTTGTAAGTTGCCATGTCGGTTGTTCTCCCGATTGAGGACTAAGAAGCCACAACTCCTCAAGGTACCATAAGCCCGATCGGGATCAGTGGGCGCTTCTAGGTATTTTTTCTCACCTGATCCTCAGGCAAAATCGTGTCAATCTGAAAGCAGCGCACCACTTCATTCACCATGCAAACCCTCGACCCGGTCACTCCCGCTCTGTTGCCTTTGCGCCGCGTCACCCGGCCGGTGCAGGTGGGGGCGCTCACCATCGGCGGCAACGCCCCGGTGGTTGTCCAATCGATGATCAACGAGGACACCCTCGACACCCCGGGGGCGGTGGCGGCCATCCGCGCCCTGCACAAAGCCGGCTGCGAGCTGGTGCGGGTCACGGTGCCGAGCCTGGCCCACGCCCGCGCCCTCGAGCGCATCCGCAAGACCCTCGAAGACACCTACCGGCCGGTGCCCCTGGTCGCCGACGTCCACCACGACGGCGGTCCCATCGCTCTGGAAGTGGCCCGCCACGTCGACAAAGTGCGCATCAACCCGGGATTGTTCGTCTTTCGACGGGCGCGCTTGGGCGACTACACCGCCGAGGACGTCGAGCGCGCCCGCGCCCAGATCCGCGAGGAACTGAAGCCCCTGGTGGATGTCCTGGGTGCCCAGGACAAGGCGATGCGCATCGGTGTCAACCACGGCTCGCTCTCGGAGCGGATGCTCTATATCCATGGCGACACCCCCGAGGGCATGGTCCAATCGGCCGTCGAATTTGTCGAGATTTGCGAGCAGCTGGGCTATCACAATCTGGTAATTTCCCTCAAAGCCTCGCGCGTGCCGGTGATGATCGCGGTCTATCGCCTGGCGGCCAAGCTGCTCGACGCCCGGGGGATGCACTATCCCTTTCACCTCGGGGTCACCGAGGCGGGCGACGGCGAGTACGGCCGCATCAAATCGACCGCCGGGATCGCGACGCTGTTGGCTGACGGCATCGGCGATACGATTCGCGTTTCGCTCACCGAAGATCCGCTCAAAGAAATTCCGGTCTGCTACGGTATCCTGCAGGCCCTGGGCCTCAGGCGGACGATGGTCGAGTACGTCGCCTGCCCCAGTTGCGGGCGGACGCTGTTTAACCTCGAGACCGTTCTGCACCGGGTGCGCGAGGCGACCCGCCACCTCACCGGCCTCAACATCGCCGTAATGGGCTGCATCGTCAACGGCCCCGGTGAGATGGCCGACGCGGATTATGGTTACGTGGGCAAGACCCCCGGTACGATCTCGCTGTATCGGGGCCGCGAGGAGATCAAAAAGGTGCCCGAAGCTCGCGGCGTCGAGGCACTGGTTGATTTAATCAAGTCCGATGGCCGCTGGGTGGATCCGTAAACGGGTTGCGCTCCGGTGTAGAGGCCGCAGTACGCGAGGGCGCCTTACAAGCGATTTTCAAGCAGCGGCGCCGTTTTTGCTGTCCAAAGCGTGCCCAACAGCCGCAGGGCAATCCGAGTGCAGTGCTTTTCCGTAATCCGGTTGGAATGCAGGAGAAGCTCACCATGAAAGACGCATTAACCAACCGCCGCGCCCTGCTGGACTTGTTGGGAGCCGCCGCCGCCGCCGCGGGTATCCGGTTGTGGGCCGATTCGCCCGCTGTTCGGGCGATGGAGACCGGCTCCGCTCCGCCCCTGCCCCTGCGTGGACCGCTGCCCGACTTTACAGGGATCACCCAGTGGTTGAACACGCCCAAACCGCTCACAGTAGCGGACCTGAAGGGTAGTGTCGTTCTGGTGCACATCTGGACCTTTGCCTGCATCAACTGCCAGCGCACCTTGCCCTACGTCGTCCGCTGGCACGAAACCTATGCTGCGCGGGGGCTGCGGGTCGTGGGCGTCCACACACCCGAATTTGCCTACGAGCGCGATATCGAGAACATCCGGCGGGCGATGCAGCAGCACCGCATCACCTATCCGAACGCCGTGGACAACCGGTTTGCCACCTGGAAAGCTTACAACAACGAGTACTGGCCGCACCTGTTCCTGGCCGATCGCCAGGGTCGGTTGCGCTACGACCACATCGGCGAGGGAGCCTACAACACCACCGAGCGGGTGATCCGCACGCTGCTTGACGCCTAGGAGGGTCGGCCCCCCTTTTGCGGGGGGCCGGTCCACCGACTTTCCTGACCTTCGTTCTCAGGAGCCGACGATCATGGTTGCTGTACCGTTGGGTCTGGCGTTTGCCGGTGGCTTTCTGACCGTGCTCTCGCCGTGTATTTTGCCGGTGTTGCCGATTCTGGTGGGCCGCTCGCTGCGCTCGCACCGCTTCGGGCCGGTGGCGCTGGTGATTGGGCTGGTGGGCGGTTTTGCCCTGGCGGGCAGTCTGTTGGGCGTCACCGCCGAGTGGTTCGCGGGGCTGGCAAGTTTCCTGCGCACCGCCGCCATCGCGCTGTTGCTCGCGCTGGGACTTGCAGCCCTCTTTCCGGAGCGGAGCGAGCGGCTGTGGGCGCGCCTGGGGGGATTTCAGCCCCTGGAACCCAAGCAGGACGGCTTGTGGGGGGAATTGCTGGTAGGCAGCCAGCTTGGCTTGATCTGGACTCCCTGCGCCGGGCCGGTGCTCGGTTCGATCTTGACCCTGGCGGCGGTGGGGGGACAACCGACGGGAGCTTTCGGCCTGCTGCTGGTCTACGGCTTGGGAGCGGCGGTGCCGATGCTGGTCTTCGCCTACGGCGGCCGTTACCTGAGCGCTCGGCTATTGGGGCTGCGCGCCCAGGGCGAGCTGTTGCAGCGGATCGCAGGCGCCGCGGTGGCCGCGTCGGCCCTGGCGATTCTGCTGGGCTGGGATGTGACTGTGCAGCTGTGGCTTGCTCCCCTGCTGCCGACGCCGACACTGTAATTCGTTTGTTGCAATCTTTGACGACCGGTCGGCTGCGTAAAATGGGACGCAGCCGACCATTTCTTTAGAAACCATCCGCTCGGACCCATGCCATACATCGACGCAACGCTATGGTAGCTATCGCCAGAATCGGCAAGTGATCGCGGTGGGGATGTACGTTTCACTGTATATTCGAGAAACATATGTTTGTAAAATTACATCAGACGTATCGTGGGAGCCGGTTCCTCCGTGGGCATGGACACTGAACCGGTTCCGACGTTGCCGCCGCCTGAAGCTACCGCACAAGAGGAAGACGCAATGACGACAGCCTACCAGCCCGAAACCGCCGGCTCTCCCCAGGTTCAGCCCAAAGGTTTTCTGGCTCAGTGGATCTATTGGGCGCTCAAGCAGCGGCTGCTGGCGCTGCTGGTGCTGCTGGTGATCGTCGGTGTCGGGATCAACTCGGTGATGCGGCTGCCCCTGGACGGCCTGCCGGACATCTCCAACGTGCAGGTGCAGGTGATTACCGAAGCGCCCGCCCTGGGTCCCCAGGAGATCGAGCAGCTCATCACCTTTCCGGTGGAGATTGCCCTGACCGGCATGCCCCGTCTCAACCAGATGCGCTCGATCTCCAAGTACGGCCTGTCGCAGATCACGGTCGTCTTCGAGGACGGTACTGACATTTACTTTGCCCGCCAACTGGTGAACGAACGGCTCAAAGATGCCGAGGGCCTCCTGCCCGCCGGGTCTGAAAGGCCCGTCCTCGGTCCGGTGAGCACCGGCCTTGGGGAGATCTATGTCTTCGAACTGAAGGGCGACGGCCGTTACACGCCCATGGAACTGCGCACGATCATGAACTGGACGGTGATCCCCCGCCTCAAATCGGTCCGGGGCGTCGCCGAGATCAACCCGATGGGCGGTTTCGTCAAGCAGTACCAGGTCAAACTCGACCCGGAGCGGATGCTGGGCTACAGCATTACGCCCCAGATGGTCTTTTCGGCGCTTGAGACCAACAACGCCAACTCCGGCGGCGGCTATTCAACAGATGGCAGCGGCGAGCAGACGATCATCCGCGGCGAGGGCCTGGTGACCAGCACCAGCGATATCAGCGATGTGATCGTCGATCGCAGCCACGGCACGCCGGTCTACTTGCGCGATGTGGCGGAAGTGGTCATCGGCAATCAACTGCGTCAGGGCGTGGTCACCCGCAACGGCACCGACGGCACGGTGGTGGCCACGGTGCTGATGCGCGCCGGCCAGAACGCCAACGGCGTGATCAAAGACGTCAAAGCGCGCGTCGCCGAACTGCAAAAGGAGTTGCCCGAAGGGGTCGAAATCGTCCCCCACTACGATCGCACCCAGCTCATCACCGCCGCCATCAAGACCGTCGCCATCAACTTGATTGAAGGCGCCCTACTGGTAACGGCCATTTTGCTGATCATGCTGGGCAACATCCCGGGATCGCTCATCACCGCCTTGATCATTCCGCTTTCGATGCTGCTGGCGATCACCGGCATGGTGATCGGCGGCGTGAGCGGCAACCTGATGAGCTTGGGGGCCATTGACTTTGGTCTGCTCGTCGACGGTGCCGTCTTCATGGTCGAGAACATCATCCTCAGGCTTTCCGAGCAGCGCCCCGAGACTCCCAAAGAGCGCATGGCGGTGATCGGAGCGGCCTCGGCGGAGGTGGCCAAGCCGGTGGCCTTTGCGATCACGATCGTCACGGTGGTCTACATCCCGATCTTTGGTTTGTCGGGTGTGGAGGGTAAGCTCTTCCAGCCGATGGCCTTCACGGTGATTCTGGCCTTGGTGGCCTCGCTGGTGCTCACCCTGTCGCTGGTGCCCCTGGCTTGCTACTTCGCGTTTTCCAAAAAGCTTCCCGAAGAGCGCGAGACGCTAGTGATCCAGTGGCTGCGCCCGGGCTACGAAAAGGGTGTCACCTGGCTGATGGGCAAGTGGCTGCCGGTCTCGGCCGTCTGCACGGCCATCTTTGTCGCTTCGCTGACGCTGGTGCCGCTGTTGGGTTCGGAGTTCGTCCCCAACCTCTCGGAGGGGTCGATGGTGATCAACATGCGCCGCCCGCCCGCCGCCTCCCTCGACGAAGGTGCCCGCCAGACCAAGATCCTCGAGAAGGCGATCAAGGAGTTTCCCGAGGTGGTCACCGCCGTCTCCTTCACCGGTCACCCGGAACTGGCCACCGACACCAACAAATCCGAGAACTCCGACATCCTGGTCATCCTCAAGCCCCAAAAAGAGTGGAAGACCGCCAAGACCCAGCCGGAGTTGGTCAAGAAGATCGAAAAGCGGCTCACCGGCATCGTACCGGGGGTGACGGTCGCCTACACCCAGCCGATTCAACAGCGCGTCAACGAACTGCTTTCCGGCGACCGTCTCGACATTGCCCTGCGCATCTATGGACCTGAGATCAACGAACTGGATCGCCTTGCGGGCCAGGCGGCCGGGGTGATCAAAAAGGTCCAAGGGGCGGCGGACGTGCGTGCCGAGACCGTGCGCGGCCTGCCGGTCTTCAATATCAAAGTCGATCGCCAGAGGCTTGCCCAGTACGGCATCAACGTGCGCGAGGTGCTCGACACCATCGAAGCGACCCGCGCCGGCAAGGTGGTGGGCACGATCTACGAAGGGCGCCAGCGCTTCAGTCTGGCGGTCAAGTTCGACGAGGATGCCGTGCGCGATCTGGAGGACACCCGGCGCCTGCCCGTCTCCACCGAGGACGGCCGCATCGTGCCGTTGGGAGCGGTGGTCGACATCACCACCAGCGACGGCATCGCCCAGATTTCGCACCGCGAGGGCGAGCGGGTGATCACCGTCGGCATGAACGTGCGCGACCGCGACCTGGGATCTTTCGTCGCCGCCGCCCAGCAGGCGGTCGAATCGCAAATCAGCGCCCCCAAGGGCTACCGGTTGGTCTGGGGCGGTCAGTTCGAAAACTACCAATCGGCCCTCTCGCGGTTGCAGATTCTCGTGCCGCTGGCGCTGGCCCTGATCTTTTTGCTGCTCTATAGCTCCTTCGGCAACCTGCGGCCGGGCATCTTGATCTTCCTCAATGTGCCCTTCTCGCTGGTGGGCGGTCTGGTGGCGCTTTACCTCAGGGGCATGCCGCTGTCGGTCTCGGCGGGGGTAGGCTTTATTACGCTCTTTGGCGTCGCGGTGCTCAACGGCATCGTGCTGGTCTCCACCATCCGCACCATGCAGGAGGCCGAGGGTCTGTCTGCTGAAAAGGCGGCCCTCAAAGGCGCCAAAGAGCGCCTGCGTCCGATTCTCTCGGCGGCCTTGCTCGCGTCGATCGGTTTTATTCCGATGGCCACCGCCACCAGCGCCGGGGCCGAGGTGCAGCAGCCGCTCGCCTCCGTCGTCATCGGCGGCCTGATTACCTGCACGTTCTTCACGCTCTTTGCTCTGCCGGTGCTCTACCCGGTGATCTGCGGCGGATCTTCCCCCGGAGGCAGCGCCCCCCGCACGAATTTATCGCTGTGGGAGCGCCTGCAGAAGTTGTTCGGGCAGTATAGCGCCGCCCCGAAGCCGCGTCCCGGGATCGAGCCTGCCCGGGTGGAACCGCCCCCTGCTTGAGATCTAGACATCGAGCGGTTCGCCCACCGCTTTTTCGAGATCCGCCCAGGCGCCCTGGTAGGCCACCACTGCTTCGAGATAGCTTTCGAGCACCGCCTGGGCCGCCTGCTGGGCGAGGACCACCTCGCCCAGGTCGCGCTTGCCCAGTTCGTAACTCAGTTGGGTCAGCTGTACCACGTCCTGGGCGGCGGGCAACAGCTGGTTGCGGTGGCGGCGCAGGCTCTCGCGGGCGTTGAGCAGCGCCCGGTAGGCCGTGCGCACTTCCACGGCAATCTGCAGCTTCAGAGCATCGATCTGCAGGCTGCTTTGCTCGCCGGCCAGTTCCGCCAGTTTCACTTCGCCCTGGTTGTTGTAGAAGACCGGCAGATCGATCCCCACGCCCACGTAGACCCCCTGGGCCTGGGGGTCGCTGTTGGTGCGCGTGGTAAACAGATACCCAGTCGCCACATTCACATCCGGGACGCGCTGGGCGCGGGCCAGAGCCAGCTGGCGGCGGGCCACCTCCCGCTGCTGCTCGGCCGCCTGCAGATCTAAGCGGGCGCGGTAAGCCCGCTCCAGGAAGGTGGCCACCAGCGGCACGGGGGCGCCCGGCAAAGGAACCAGGGCAGTTTTTTCGAGCGACAGCTCAAATAGACCCAGATCGTCGATATCGAGGGTTTCTTCCGGATCGCGTCCCAACAGACCACTCAGGGCGATCTGCGCCTGCTCGACGCGGCCGAGGGCTTCGGTCTGTTGGGTTTTGAGCCGGTTGACCTCCAGTTGGGTCTGCAGGGCGTCGGTTTTGGGCGATTCGCCCGCTGCGCTGCGCTTGCGGGCTACTTCGAGCAGCCTTTGGGCGAGGCGCTCCTGCACTTCGAGGGCGCGGCCGCCGGCCTGGGCCGCGGCGAACTGGGCGTAGGCTTTGCGCACCTGCGAGCGGATTTCAAAGCGTGTGGCGTTGTACTGTAAAAGGGCGAGGCGGTACTGGGCGTCGGCCAGGGCAAGGCGGGCCGGCCGCTTGCCTGCCGTCTCCAGTTTCTGAGAAAGCCCCACTGTCTGGGGGCTGCCGTCCTCGGTGTAGACCGTGCCGAACCCCCAGTAGACGGTCAGTTGCGGGTTCGGAGCAGCCCCGGCGGCGGTGATCCCGGCTAGCCCAATGCCCAGGTTGCGCTGGGCAACCACCAGCTGCGGGTTGCGCAGTTCTGCCTGGCTGAGCGCCTGTCTGAGCCCAAGGGGTCCGCCTGCGGGCAGGACGCCCTGGGCATTGGCGGGCAGGGCGTTCATCCCGGCCCACAGCAAAGCGATGCCGCTCAAATACAGACGGTAATGCATCTTGATCGTCCCTGCTGAAGTGATTGAGGTTCATCTTCTCCGCACAGCCCGGTTGGGAAGCGTCGCATGGACGACTGCTGTGGCGGTTGCGCGGCTGATATCGTGTGGCCATCGGTGCAGGCGGACGGCGATGGAGCGATACCGGCAAGACAGGCGACTGTGGATGGCCCTCGGTGCTCTCGGTCTGCTGATGGCGTTGCAGGCGACTGCCCGTGCCCAACTGGCGACGCTCTACCAGTTCGATGGACGGGGCGGCTCCTCCCCCTATGCGGGCATCGTCCAGGGCCGGGATGGGCATCTCTACGGCAGCGCCACCACCGGCGGGGCCTACGGCAAGGGCACGCTGTATCGCCTGTCGGCGGCAGGCGAGTTCAAAGTCCTGCACAGCTTTCGCGGTAAGGAAGGCGCCCACCCGGTCGCCCGGCCGGCCATCACCCCCGACGGCTCCCTTTACGGCACCACCAGCGCCGGGGGTTCCGCCGGGCGCGGCACGCTCTACCGCAGAGCCCCGAGTGGAGCGCTCACCACTCTGCACAGTTTTGACGGCGACGACGGCGGCAATCCCTTCGCCAGTCTGCTTTTGGCCCGCGACGGCCACTTCTACGGCACCACCAGTTGCGTCGCTTCCCCGGGCCTGGGCACGATCTTCCGCCTCGCAGCGGACAGCCGCTTCAAGACATTGCACACCTTCAAGCTCCAGGAAGGTTCCGACCCGTTCACCGGCCTGGTGGAAGGCAGTGACGGCCAGTTGTACGGCACAACGGTCTACGACGGACCCAACAACGGCGGCACGGTCTACCGCTTTTCGGCCGCGGCCGGCTTCTCGATGCTCCATGCCTTTCAGGACAGCGACAGCAGCACCGGCACGAGCCCCCGGGCCGCGCTGATGCTCGCGGGCGACGGCCATCTCTACGGCACCACCGTCGCCGGGGGCAGCTATGGCCTGGGCACGATCTTCAAGTTGTCCCCAGAAGGGGAGATGACGACTCTGCACAGCTTCCGGGGCGTGGACGGCTCGCGGCCCTACGGTTCGCTGATCCAGGGCAGGGACGGCAGGCTCTACGGCACGACCGTCAACGGCGGCAAGCCGTCGCTGATGGGCGGCAGCGCGGGCAAACTGTCGATCTTCGAGGACGGCGACGGCACGCTCTTTGCGATCACCCTGGAGGGCCGCCTCAAGACGCTGCATGTCTTTGGCGGCGAGGACGGTTCCCATCCGGTCAGCACCCTGATGCAGGGCACGGACGGTCACCTGTACGGCACCACCGCCCACGGCGGCCGGCTCGATCAAGGCACCGTCTTCAAGTTCGTCTTGCCGGGGGAGCGCTTTCCGGCCGCCTCCCGGGACAATCCGCCCTAGAATGGCCTCTGGCTTTCGGAGTGACCCGCTGTGCCGACCGGTGCGACAGCCCGATGGTGGGTTTGGTTGTGGCTGTTGTGCCTGTCCTGGTGGTGCCGGCCGGCCCACCCCCAGGCTTGGCCGGAGAGCGAACTGCACGCTCCCAATGCCGTCTGGTCCCTGGCGGATGTGCCCCCCGGCGCCTGGAGCCGCACAAAACTGACCCAAATCGCCCAGCGGCTCGACCTGGCGCAGCCGCCGCGCTTCGAAGGCGACCGCCCCCTCAACCGGCTCGAATTTGCCGACTGGTTGCAGCGGATCCTGGTGGGGCTCGAAGCGCGTATCGCCTCCGAGGGCGCGGCACTCCCCGAGCCTGCCGATCTGGCGGTCCTTGAGCGCCTGCGCGCGGAATTTCAAGACGAACTGGGGGGAGCCGCCGATCGCCTGGGAAGCCTCGAAACGCGCCTCGGTGCAATCGAAGCCAATCTCTTGAGCCCCGTCACCAAAATGGACGGCTCGGTGGTGATGGGCATCTCCGGCGGCGTCGGTTGTCCCGGCTGTACGATTTTCTCGGGGACCGCCGAGGAAACTTACCCCTCCGCCGCCGCCCTGGGGGATGCGCTCGGCGCGGTGAGCATTCCTATCCGGGCGGCCAACACCACTTTCGTTTCGCGCACCACCCTCAACCTGCGCACCACCTTCACCGGCCAGGACGAACTGCGGCTGCGGATGCGGGGGGTTACCGGCCAGGACATCAGCGCCGCGCTCGCAGGGATCGCGAGCGGCATCGGCGTGCTCATCTTCAGCGGCGGCCCCGACAATACTTCCTTCGACGGCTCGACGGTGGGCATCAACATCAACGGCACCTCCAGCTTCACCATCGACGAAATTCGCTATATCTTCCCGCTCTTTAGCCAGAACTTCCGGGTCTTCTTCGGCCCGCGCCTGGAGATTTCCGAATACCTCGATGCCAACAGCTTCGCCAACAACGAAGAACTCGACTTCACCGGCGGACTGACCACCAACAGCCCGCTGTTGACTTTTGTCTTTTTCGGGCCTGGTCTGGGTTTCGATTGGGACATCTCCGAGACGTTCAGTCTGCGGGGCATCTATCTATCCACCAACGCCGGGGCGGCCACCGGCGACGCCCGCCGCGACGTGAACCCCTTTGGAGCCCCCTACGGCGGGTACGGTGCGGGCGGGTTATTCGGCGGTGAATCGTCGCTGTTGGGCGAGTTCGAGGTGCGCCCCGGCCCTGCCGCCTCGGTGAAATTGCAGTTCGGACAACTCAACGAGCAAGGCGGCATCGTCGATACCCTGACGCTGCCCGAGACCATCCAGAACACCGTCACCCAGTCGCTGGGGGTGAACTTCGAATGGTCGATCATCCCGGCTTTCGCGATTTTCGGCCGCTACGGCTGGGGGACCACCGCGGTCTATCCGGTGGCCAGCATCGACGAGCAGTTCACGGCGATCAGCCTCAACACCTGGCAGTTGGGCTTTACCCTGCCCAATCTCGGAGGCGACGGCAACGCCCTCGGCTTCACCGTTGCCCAGCCGCTGCGCGTCTTTTCGGGCAGTGCCGTTGGTCTGGTGGGACCGGGGCTGACCAGTTCGCTGGTGCCGAGCGGCACCGAGCGCGACTACGTGGTCTACTACCGCCACATGCTCACCGACCGGCTCAGCCTCACACCGATACTGCAATTTATCGAGCAGCCGGTCAATTCCAGCCGCAGTAACGGCCTGGCGGTCGGTATCCTGCGGGCGGTCTTCAGTTTTTGACAACTGCGCTTTGAGATTTTGGCTGCACCGAAGCGGCGCCCGCTATGCCGGTCATGTAGGTTCTATTCCTTCTCACGAAATTCGAAAACTGCTATTGACTTCTTGAGGAGAGATTCAGTAATCGGCCCGTCTACCGATTGGAGTTGCGCCAAACAGATAGGCAGGGTGAGCGCGACACGCTGACGGTGCCCGGGGAGCACCCGTTCTTTCTCCAGAACAAAGGCTGGACAGCGGCGGAACGTTTGGAGCCTGGGGATCGAGTGCAGGCGGCCGAGGGCAAGAGGCTGCGGGTGGCCGGACTGGCGGCACAGGAGCAGACACGGAAGACGTACAATCTGGAGGTCGAGGGGGACCCCGCACCTTCTGCTTCGCTGGCGACACCCAGGCTTGGGTACACAACGTGTGTCCAGTTATTTCTCGGATTGTAAGCGGTAGCTATGCCCTCAAAGAGACGAAAACGCTTATTCAGCTCGAACGGCGGGGAGGTTTGGCAGAAGCAAACCGAATTTTTGACGATATCGCTGGTGCGAGACCAATTTTTACGATCCAAACCCCAAAAGGAGTTGTGCGCGCCGTGGAACTCGAAAACGGTATGAAAGCCTCGGTAAGAGGCTTTTCCTCCCAACCTTCCAGGCCGACGATTCAAATCGAGGGATTTGGCTCAAAGACGATTAAGATCCGCTTTGCCTGAGGAACGTACCGTGAGCAAATCAGAGGTTGGGGTCATACCGGAAACAGAATTCGACAGTAAGTTTGGGCTCGCTTACGCTTCTGTCTTCGTGGACGAAAGCCAACTTGCTTCTCTGGATCGAAGCGTTCGGACAACACCTTTTGTGAATAAAGCCTGGGAGACCGTACTCGTGCCCTACGGATTGTATGGAATCATAACCAATGCCACTGAATTCAAGGCACTCGAGCGGGCGGCGCTAGAAGTCGGTGACGAAGTTGCCATTATCACAGACATTGAGCCGATTCCACCGCACCGGTATTCTGTTCTAACTACTTGGGACGAGCAAAGTTTTGAAGCCGCATGTGACACAGGATTCTTGAAACATGTGGACAGCGTGTTGTTTGGAAGGTCGATGGGTTGGGGAGCTTTCTGTGCGACTGACGATTATTCTTGGATCGGCGGCCACGCAGGCTTTATGCAAGTTTTCATCGCAGAAGCCGGTGGAATCACGGTTTTGAGAGATCGGTTTCTCAGCTTCGCGTCGGACGAATGGCAAGTCGACTCGGCTTTTCGAGATGCACTGCTTGAACGGGTGGGTTGGCTCGCCCGGTAGAAGCTGCACTACGACAACGGTACCCGGGTGTGGTGCTGTGTAGCAGGACACCCGCTCACGCCGCAGTGTCTTCACACTCATCTCCGCACCGACGCTCGGCGGCCGCTCCCCGGCAAGAGGGGCGGTCGGTTGGATGCCTGCTCGGGCAGCACTTTCAACTTGCACGATACGGTCGTGACGCTGTTCATGTGTACCATTGCACACCAGTTGTGCAGGAGATGGTGAAGCGTGCTGTAGATGCCATTCCTCCCGGCGTTGACCTTTCAGGTACAGCGCGGGACTCCTGGCATATCTGTTGAACAAAAGAACAAGCTTGAGTGCTAGTGCGGGTCCGGGGTCGGGGCAAGACCCTCGGCGGGAGGGGACTTGGGCGGTTGCACTGTTGGAATTGGGCTGCCGGATTGGGTGCGGGCGTAGTCGAGGGCAGCTTTGGGAGTGACGAGCATCACCTTTTTGGTCTGGGAATCGGTGGGTTCTTGCAATGCTTCTAGAATTCCTTCGAGATCGAGCACTTCCACGGTTACGGGTACGTTTGCATTGGCTTGCTGGCGGCGGTAGCGGTCGATAAAGGCCGTCATCTCCTGCTTGGTGAAGTACACCGGCACGACGGTGCGGTTGTTCTGCTGGAGGGTCAGGTACTGTTTCTTGCCGGCATTGACCGTGGCGGCAAACAGCGGTGCCCCCTGCAAATCTTCGGGTTTGCGCCCGGCGGCTTGCAATAGCGACAGTGCCCACTCGACTTCGGTGCGGTTTGCGAAGAAGGCGAGGGTGACTTCCTCCTCGGTGCCGCGGCTTTCGAGGCGCAGCCGGTAGAGGTTGCCAAGCGAAACCGGCTGCACGCGCAACTGGCCGCCGCGGGCGGCGTCTTTTTTCTTGAACGCGGCGACGAACGCCTCGGCGTCCTGAGGGGAGAAATAGACCCCGGCCACCAGCGGCCCTTTGGAGCCGTCCGGCGGCAGCGACAACAGCGGTTTGCCGTCGGCGGTGGCGACGGTAAAGAGCACTACCGGCTTAAGCTTTTCGATAATCTGCGCCTGGGTGAGTGCTAGGACCTCACCACTCCAGACGATTGAACTGACCAGGATGGCCGCTGCCCATCCCTGCACCCGGCGCTTCATGAGCTTATCCAGATTTGATCAGATTCTACTGTGCGCCCTGGCCGTCCCACCGTCAACCGGCCCGATCCGGTATGGTGTGAAATGTTTGTCAGTGGAAAGTACGGATGTTTCGGATAGCGACCGACGGGGCCTGCAGCGGCAATCCCGGTCCGGGGGGATGGGCGGCCCTGGTCGTGGGGGAGGGCACCTACGAAGAAGTGTTCGGTTTCGAGCCGCACACCACCAATAACCGCATGGAGATGCGCGCCGTCATCGAAGGTTTGACGCGCGTACCCGCGGACGCCAAGGTGAAAGTGCTCACCGACAGCCAGTACGTGATCAAAGGGATGAGCGAGTGGCTGCCCGGCTGGAAGCGGCGCGGCTGGATCACTTCCACCGGCAAACCCGTCGAGAACCGGGATCTGTGGGAAGCGCTGGAGCGGGCGGTAGGGGGGCGCGTGCTCTGGGAGCATGTGCGCGGCCACACCGGCCACCCCGAGAATGAGCGGGCCAACACGCTCGCCCAGACGGCAGCCCGCGGCGGTGCTCCGGCCGTTGGCGCCCGGACTGTGCCCACCAATGGAACGACCTATCTGAGTCTGGTGGACGGGCACCTCAGCCGCTCGACCGGCTGGAGCGCCTGCCAGGCGCTGGTGCAGGGCGTATCCGGGGCGCGATACAAAAAATGCCGCAACCGGGCGGAGGAATTGGACACGATTTCTGCCTGGGGACTGCCTCCCGAGTCGCTTGTGCAGCTGGAAGGTTAAGATCTGCGGCATCCCGGAAATTTTGCATGCCCGACAGCCTGACCATCCACCTGCCCGACATTCCAAGTACGCTCAACCTGGTCGGTCCCGCCGAAGAAAACTTGCGTCTACTGGAAGCAAAAACGGGAGCCCAACTGGTCCTGCGCGGTCAGGATCTGGTCATTGCCGGGACAGACGAGCAGATCCAACGCTCGCAGCAGATCATTTATAACCTCGAAAATCTCTGGCAGCGCGGCAGGCGCATCGGCAATATCGATCTTTCCAGTGCCGAGCGGGCGGTGAGCACCGGTCGCACCGAGGAACTCCAGCGTCTGCAGCGCACCGTGGTGGCCGTCAACCGTCGCGGCGAACCTCTCTATACCCGCACCTTCGGCCAGTGGCACTACGTGCAGGCCATCGTCAGGCACGATCTCACCTTCGGTATCGGTCCGGCGGGCACCGGCAAGACCTATCTGGCGGCGGTGCAGGCGGTGCTCGCCCTGCAGGAACGGCGCGTCGAACGCATCATCCTCACCCGCCCGGCAGTCGAAGCGGGCGAGCGGCTGGGGTTTTTGCCGGGGGATCTGCAGGCCAAAGTCAGTCCCTATCTGCGTCCCCTCTACGACGCGCTCTACGACTTTATGGAACCCGAGCGGCTGATGCAGCTGATGGAAAAAGGCACCATCGAGGTGGCTCCCCTCGCCTACATGCGCGGCCGGACACTTAGTAATGCCTTTGTGATTCTCGATGAAGCCCAGAACACCACCGCCGAGCAGATGAAGATGATGCTCACCCGGTTGGGCAACGCCTCGAAGATGGTCGTCACCGGCGATCCGACCCAGACGGATCTGCCCGCGGGCAGCCGCTCGGGGCTCGCCCTCGCCCGCCGGATCCTCTCCGGGGTGCGGGGGATCGCCTTTTGCGAGTTCGGCCGCGAAGATGTCGTGCGCCACCCGCTCGTGCAGCGCATCGTCGAAGCCTACGAACAATTCGAAGCGAGCCAGGCGAGCAAACAGTGACGCGTCAGGGGGACCACCCCAGGTTGAGCGTTGTCCCTTCGAGCGCCAGCAGGGCGGCCTTGCGCGCCAGGCCGCCCGCGTAGCCCGTCAGGCTGCCGTCCGAACCGATCACCCGGTGGCAGGGTACAACGATCGCAATCGGATTGAGGGCGTTGGCCCGGCCGACCGCCCGGGCCGCGCTCGGATTGCCGATGCGGCCGGCGAGTTCGCCGTAGGTGATCGTGACCCCGTAGGGAATCCGGCACAGTTGCCTCCAGACGGTTTGCTGGAAGGCATTGCCGACCGGCGCCAGGGCCAAATCGAAGCTTCGGCGCTCCCCTGCAAAATACGCTTGAAGCTGTGAGGCGACTGCTGCCACCGCCTCAGGTTGCAAGGTCACGGTTTCGTATCGCTCCAGCGGGCGCGGGACACCCTGCAGTTCGTTCTTTTCTATGAAGTCGAGGTGAACGAGGGCACCGTCGCTGTTGACCTTACACCGTAAGGTTCCGAGCGGTGTTGGGATGTTCCCGACTTGTAGAGTGCTGTCGATGGATTGCGTCTGTGACATGACCCTTCTCCTTCCCCTTCGTGCTTGTCGGTTGTGGCCGCTTGGGATGCCCAGAGGTGGATTGCGGCGTAGGCCCGCCACGGCCGCCAAGCCTGGGAGCGCAGTTCCAGCGCGCGCGGGGTGAGGTGTGGCCTGCCTGACGAGGTGGCTTTGAGCAGGCCAAGGTCGCCTGCCGGAAAGGCGTCGGGATCTCCCAAGGCCCTGATGGCCACGTACTGAGCCGTCCAGGGTCCGATGCCCGGCAGTTGCAGGAGCCTTGCGACCGTCCGTGCCGGGGGAGGCGCCGGATTTAACAGTTCTGGATCTTCTACCAGCGCCGCTGCAAGTGCACGGATCGCCCGGGCGCGGGCGGGCATGACGCCGACATCTTCCAAAGGAGCGTTCACCAGGGCTTGCACCTGTGGAAACAACAGCAATGGCCCATCCGGCGGCAACGCGCCCAGGTGCAGGTCGAGCGGCTCACCCCAGCGCTCGGCGATACGGCCCACAATGGTGCGGGCGCCCGTGACGCTCACCTGTTGCCCGACGATGGCGCGTACCGCCAGCTCGAAGCTGTCCATGGTCCCCGGTATCCGTCGGCCTGGCACGGTTTCGAGCAACGGAGCGAGAAGTGGGTCGGCACCCAGGACAGCCGCGATTGCGGCCGGATCGGCGTCGAGGTCGAAAAAGCGCCGCAGTCGGGCGGCAACGGCCGAAAGTGCTGCGACCCGGTCGCTCTGTACACGCGCAACCAGCACCCCGGCCTGCGGATCATCGGTAACGGTCACGAGGGCCGCACCGTCCGCCGCCCGCAGGCTGCGCCGATAGGTTTCACCGGTTACCGCTTCGACCCCGCGGATCGCCCTGGGGGCCAGAAAAGCGAGAAACGCCGACCAGTTGAACGGCTTGCGATAACCCAGGCGCAGGACAATGCCGCAGCCACCGGCAATGCATCCTTGCTTGCGCAGGGTGTGGGGCGGACGACCATACATTTGCTGGAAAGCCGCATTGAATCGACGGATGCTGCCGAAACCGGAAGCGAAAGCGATCTCCGCCATGGCCAGATCTGTATCGACGATCAGGGCTTTTGCAAAGAGGATGCGGTGTACGGTCTTAAACTCGATCGCCGAGGCGCCCGTTTGCTCGCGAAAAATGCGCCGCAGTTGTCGCTCGCCGACACCGACGGCAGCGGCGATGTCCGGGAGGTTTTCGGTTTCGGGGGCTCCCTCGGCCATCAGCGAAATTGCTCGGCGCAGGGTTTCGTGCGTGCCGCTCCAGCCTGCATGGCCTGGGGCAAGTTCCGGCCGACAGCGGATACAGGGCCGAAATCCGGCCGCCTGTGCAGCCGCCGCGCTCGCGAAGAACATACAGTTGTGCGCCTTGGGAGGCGGCGTCGGGCAGACGGGTCGGCAGTAGATGCCGGTCGTCTTCACCGCCGTATAGAAGCGGCCGTCGAAGCGCTCATCCCGCGCCAGAACGGCCCGGTAGCAGGCCAGGTGGTCGATATCCATATGCCAAGCCTAATCGACCAAAAAGACGATGTCTGGCCGTTTTCGGACACCACCGGCGTTCAGGCCGCAGGCGACAGCTCGATGAGCGTCACCTCCGGCGGACAGCCGATGCTGAGACGCTTGAAGCGGCCCATTCCCCGCGACACATAAAGCTGGTTGTCGGCCTGTTGATACAGCCCCGCCCAGGCGTTCGATTTGATCACCCAGCCTTTGTAAGGCCAGGCGGCGGCCAGTTCCGGCAAGTAGTCTTTCACCTTTCGGCTCAGACGATTGTTCAAGGCGAGCACCGGACCGAGGCCCGGCAACCGCACCTGCCCGCCGTGGGTGTGGCCGGACAGTTGCAGGTCGATACGAAAGTCCCCCAGCCGCCAGAAGGTGTCGGGGTTATGGGAGAGCAACAGTGTCGGGGTGCGGCCCCGCAATGGGGTGAGTACGCGCGCGGGGTCGTAAGGGCCGAACCAGAGATCGCCCGTGCCGCCTACTGCCAGTTCGCCTACCCGGGTCCAGCGATTTTCGAGCACCGCGATCCCGGAACGCTCCAGGGCTTTTTTGATCTTGCGGCGTGAGTCGTAGCGGACGTTGTCGTGGTTGCCCAGTACCGCGAAGCTGCCGTGGCGGGAGCGCAGAGCGCCCAGGACTGGGGCCAGTTCGTGGATGGGCTGCGGATGGTGGGTGACAAAGTCGCCCGTGAGGGCCACCAGATCGACGTCGAGGGCGTTGACCATCTCCACCGCCCGCTCGATCGAACGCCAGGGCACATTGGCGTGATCCCAGTGGATATCGCTCAACTGCGCCACTTTCAGCGGCCGGTCGAGGCCGCGCACCTGGACCGGCACCCGCTCAAACTGCAACGAATCGGCCTCGTGCAGCGCCCAGGCGGGCAGGACGACGGCGCCGCCGCCCACGGCCGCGAAGCCCCCGAGCAGGAGTTGGCGTCTGGTGAGCATACTGGGGAAGTATTCCGTAGGGCTGATATCGATCCAGCGTAAAGCATCTTCTGCCGTCGCTGGCTTAACATCGGTACACGAGACAACGGGAGGAGATTGTATGTCCGACCTGATCCAGACGGTCATCGACAGCGAGGAAAAGGCAGACCTGCGCCAGTTTATCGGCTTACTGTACCAACAAGAAAAGCGTTACTTGTTGCGAAGCGATATTCTGCGGGTCTTCTCGGAATACTGCTCCCAGGCCCAAAAAGAAGATAGTTTTTTCTCGGGATCGCTGCTCGGCCAACTCATTTACTTTACCCAGGAATTTATTCTCGAGAACGAGAGTCTCTGTCTGGTGTTGCGGCCGGTAATCGCCCGGCAGGAGTATTGCCGCATCAATCGCGAAGATTTGCGCGTCGAACCGCTCAGCATCCAGGAGTACCTGGATCTATGCGATCAGACCGCGGGCCGCTTCCGTCCCCAGGACGGCGACGTGCTGGAGCTGGATTTTCAGCCGTTTTATGATTTCTCGCCGAGCATCCGCGACTCCAAAAATATCGGCAAGGGGGTGCAGTTTCTCAACCGCTTCCTGTCGAGCAAACTCTTCCAAGATCCGGGCAGGTGGCAGCAGCGGCTGTTTCAGTTTCTCCGGCTGCACCGCCACAACGGCAGCCAACTGCTCATCAACGAGCGTATCCAGACGTTGAGTCAGCTGAGCGCGCAGCTCAAGCGCGTCATCGCCTTTGTGAGCGCCCGCCGCCCCGAAGAGCCCTACGCCAATTTCCGCTTCGACCTGCAATCGCTCGGCTTCGAGCCGGGCTGGGGCAACACCGCCGCCCGCGTGCGCGAGACGCTCGAAATTCTGGATGCGCTGCTCGATTCGCCCGACCACGAGACGCTCGAAGCGTTTATCTCGCGCATCCCGATGGTTTTTCGGGTGGTGCTCGTTTCTCCCCACGGCTGGTTCGGCCAGGAGGGCGTGTTGGGCCGCCCCGACACCGGCGGCCAGGTGGTCTACGTGCTCGACCAGGCGCGCAGTCTGGAAAAGCAGCTCATCGAGGACCACACCCTGGCCGGTCTGGAACCCAACCCCAAAGTAGTCATCCTCACCCGCCTCATCCCCAACAACGACGGCACCCGCTCCAACCAGCGGCTCGAAAAAGTCTACGGCACCGACAACGTCTGGATTTTGCGGGTGCCCCTGCGCGAGTTCAATCCGGCGGTGACCCAGAACTGGATCTCGCGCTTCGAGATCTGGCCCTACCTTGAGTCGTTCGCCATCGACTCCGAAAAAGAACTGATGGCCGAACTGCGGGGACGGCCCGATCTAATCGTCGGCAATTACTCCGACGGCAACCTGGTCGCTTTTTTGCTGGCGCGGCGGCTCGGGGTGACCCAGTGCATCATCGCCCACGCCCTCGAAAAAGCGAAGTACGCCTACTCGAATCTGCAGTGGGAAGAACTCGACGAGCAGTACCATTTCTCGCTGCAATTTACCGCCGATCTGATCGCGATGAACGCCGCCAACTTCGTCGTCACCAGCACCTACCAGGAGATCGCCGGCACCGCCGACAGCGTCGGGCAGTACGAGTCGCACCGCACCTTCACGATGCCCGATTTGTACCATGTCGTCTCGGGGATCGATCTGTTCAATCCGAAGTTCAACGTGGTACCCCCAGGGGTCAACGAGAACATCTATTTTCCCTACACCCGCGCCGAGGACCGCACCCCGGGCGACCGCGAAAGGCTCGAACAACTGCTTTTCAGCCTCGACGATCCCGACCAGGCCTATGGCCATTTGGTCGATCCCGGCAAGCGCCCGCTCTTTTCGATGGCCCGCCTCGATCGGATCAAGAACCTGACCGGATTGGCGGAGTGCTTCGGTCGCAGCCCCGCCCTGCAGGAACGCTGCAATCTCATTCTGGTGGCGGGCAAACTGCGCGCCGAAGATTCCACCGACCGCGAGGAAATTGCCGAGATCAACCGGCTTTACGAGATCATCGATCGCTACGGTCTCGACGGCAAAATCCGCTGGCTGGGGGTGCGCCTGGCCAAGGTCGATTCGGGCGAAATCTATCGGGTAATCGCCGATCGCCAGGGGATCTTCGTGCAGCCGGCCCTTTTTGAGGCGTTCGGTCTGACGATTCTTGAGTCGATGATCTCGGGATTGCCTACTTTTGCGACGCGCTTCGGCGGACCGCTCGAAATTATCCAGGACGGCGTCAACGGGTTTCTCATCAACCCCAATGCCCTGGAGGAGACGGCGGAGAAGCTGCTCGAATTTGTGAGCAAGTGCGAGGCCAATCCCGCCTACTGGCAGCAAATCTCCGAGCGGGCCGTCCAGCGGGTCTACAGCACCTACACCTGGAAAATCCACACCACCCGCTTGCTGACCCTGGCACGCATCTACGGCTTCTGGAACTACGGCTCCCAGGAGAACCGCGAGGACCTGCTCCGTTACGTCGAGATGCTCTTTTATCTGCTCTTCAGGCCGCGGGCGCAGAAGTTGCTGGAGCGGCACTTCCAGCGCGATTCGATAGAATAAGGCAGACCTTCGCACCCGATGCCATGCTGCAACGCATCAAGCTTCTGCCCTGGCCCGAGATCGCCTGGAGCGCCGTGCTCGCCGATCTCGGGCTTTTGGTGATCTGCCCGCTGTTGGTGGTGGTGTTTTTTGCCACCCCCGGCCCGCTGCGCACCACCCTCGTCGGTGTCGGCGTGCCGCTGTTGTGCGGAGTGGCAGGCGGGGTGCTCGCCCGGCTGATTTTCAGCCGTCTGTTCTCACGGCAGATGATCGACAACGGCATCGGTTGGGCACTGGTGCTCACCGTTTCGCTCACCGCCTTTCCGGTGGGCTGGGCTCTGGGAATCGCGCTGCAGAACCTGCCTCCCCTGCTGGGTTTAGCACTGGAGGCGAGCGAACCCGTTCAATTTGTCGGTGAATTTATCGGCAACACCGCGCGGTTGCTGTTCGATATTGTCTTCGTGGTGGGCGGGGCGATGGGCATGTTCTGGCGGGCCATCCGCGTCGGCCGCTGACGGCAATCGTTCAATTGCTCTGCCACCGCCCCTGGAGTTGGGCCTGCTCCATGCTTTGCTCCCAGTGCGCTCCGTCGAATGGGACAATCGAGAACTTTTCGAGCACCTCGCCGTCGAGACAGCGCACGTTGACGTCCACGGCATCCGGGTGGGAGCGGGGCCGGTAGAACGGGTGGATCCCGCAGACCCGGCAGAAGGTGTGTTTGGCCACGCCGGTGTTGAACGTGTAGGTGCTTAGGGCATCGGTGCCGCTTATCAACGTGAAGCGCTCGTTCGGCACGATCAGGTGCAGGAATCCTTTTTTGCGGCAGATGGAGCAGTTGCAATCGTCCGCCTCGTGCTTTTCCACCGCCACGCGAAAGCGCACAGCGCCGCAGTGGCAACCGCCTTCGTAGATTGTCAAATTCTGGCTATTGTGGCGCACAAGCAAATTCTTGAGTGATTGGGTTTTGTGAGCATTTCTGCTGTTTGACAGTAGGCACAGCAATCAGCGAAATGGTTACGTATTTCCTGTTGAAGTCTGACCGACTCGGGTGTTGGCCTGGAGTTGCAGTGGTTTTTCGGGGTGCAACACCGTTCCGTCGAACGTCGCTTCAATATTCTGAGTCACAGGCTTGTTCTTTCTGGATGCCTTCAGTCTAAACCTCTGCAAGACCACCGATCGGATCAATTCAAGAACGGCTTGCACTTATAGAAAACCGTGCTCGGCCAGGAAGGCAGGGGTCAGGTTTTCCTGGCTGTCACGTTTACTGCCGCCCAGAAGCTTCTCGACGTACTTGCCGATGAGATCCGCCTCCAGGTTGACTGGGTCACCGGGTTTGATTGCACCCAAGGTTGTTTCGGCAAAGCTGTGGGGGATAATCGCTACCCGGAACCAATCGCCAGCAGTGTTGCAGGCGGCCACCGTCAGGCTGATGCCGTCGATGGCGATGCTGCCTTTTTCGACGATGTAGCGGGCCACCGCCGGCGGCGCCTCGAAGTCGATCTCCCAGGAAAGGCCGGCGGGATGAACCGCCACACAGCGGCCGACGCCGTCGATGTGGCCGGTGACGATGTGGCCGCCCAGCTTGCCCCCGGCGCGCAGCGCACTTTCGAGGTTGACCGCGTCGCCCGGGATGCGGCCAATCAGCGTCGTGCGATCGAGCGTCTCCTGCGACAGACCGGCGGTGAAACTGTCGCGGTCGAAGCGCACGACGGTAAGACAAATACCGTCCACGGAAATGCTGTCGCCCAGGGCCACGTCTTTGAGCACTTTCGCAGCCCGAACGGCGATTTCTTCACTGCCCAGAGCCAGCAGAGTGCCCGTCTCCTCGACGATGCCGGTGAACATCAGTTGGCCCTCGCAAGCGCAGGGGCGGCGCCAAGCCCGTGGGTGCGGCCGAAGGTGTCAATTGCAGCCAGGGCGCGGTCGCGGTAGGCCCAGTAGCGCTGCTGCTTGTGGCGGATGCGGGGGGTAATTTCGGGAAGCAGGGCGAAATTGGGGGGCATCGGCTGGAAGGTTTTCGGATCGCCGTGGCTCACGTAATCCACCAGCGCCCCCGCCATCGTCTCGACCGGCAAGACCAGCGGATCTCTACTCTGAGCCAGGCGGGCGGCGTTGGTCCCCGCGAGCCAACCGCCCGCCACCGCCGCCGTGTAGCCCTCGGTGCCGGTGAGCTGGCCGCAGGCCAGTAGCCGGGGATGGGCGTGAAACTGCAGCGTCGGGGCAAGCAGATGGGGCGAGCACAAAAATGTGTTGCGGTGCATCACCCCAAGGCGGACGAACTCGGCCTGCTCCAGACCGGGGATCATCTGAAAGACGCGCTTCTGCTCGCCCCATTTGAGGTTGGTCTGAAAGCCGACCAGATTCCAGAGGCGACCCGCCCTGTCCTCCTGCCTGAGCTGCACACAGGCAAAGGGCCAGCGGCCGGTGCGCGGGTCGGTGAGTCCCACCGGCTTGAGCGGGCCGTAGCGGAGCGTCTCGTAACCGCGGCGGGCCAGTTCTTCCACCGGCAGGCAAGCTTCAAAAAATTTGCGCTCCTCGTGCTCGAATTCTTTGAGTTCAGCCTGCTCGGCCGAGGCCAACGCTTCCCAGAACGCCCGGTACTCGGGCTCGCTCATCGGACAATTGTAATAAGCCGCCTCTCCCCGGTCGTAGCGCGAGGCCAGAAAGACTTTTTCGGTGTCCAACGATTCGCCCGCGACGATCGGGCTTGCGGCGTCGAAAAAGCTCAAGTACCCCAATCCCGTGAGCGCCTGCAGACCGTGGGCGAGCGGCTCGGAGGTGAGCGGGCCGGTGGCGAAGACGACGAGCCCCGCGGCGGGAATTTCCGTCACCTCCTCGCGGCGCAATTCGATGAGCGGATGGTTGGCCACACGCTCGGTGAGTTCCCGGGTATAGACCGCCCGGTCCACCGCCAGCGCCCCCCCCGCCGGGACGGCATGGGCGTCGGCCACGGCGATCACCAGCGATCCCAACCGCCGCAGTTCTTCTTTGAGCAATCCCGGCGCCCGGTCGGTGGCCATCGCCCCGAAGGAATTGCTGCACACCAGTTCTCCGAGGTGGTCGGTGTGGTGGGCGGGACTGGGTCGCACCGGCCGCATCTCCGAGAGCACCACCGGCACCCCGGCGCGCGCACACTGCCAGGCCGCCTCCGCCCCGGCAATACCGCCCCCAATCACTCTCACCGGCTCGATCATGGCCAACGTTTCGACGACCACTCCAGTGTGCCATCCCCCCGCCGCCCATAGCCGCAAACCGGCCGCCGCGACAATTTTCCCGGAGTTGTTGACAAAGACTATCAATAAACTTAGTCTGACCATTAAGGCGGCTTTCGCAGCAGCCTTCCGGGCGGGCAAAGCGGCGGTGGCCAGCCTGTCCATAGGGTTGGTCGTTGCGGGGGCAATTGCTTTGGGTTTTCCCATGCCCGTGGGTCTCGTCTCCAGTTCTGTTAGTGAAGTTTCTCAATAGATGGCCGAAGCACCTCAAGTGATGGAAACGCTTGCACAGGCACCCTTGCAGATGGCAGACGGCGGCAATGTGCACCTGCACGTCCTGCCGGGGGAATGGCTGGGACTGATTGGGGCAAGCGGGGCGGGCAAATCGACGATGTTGCGGTTGCTGGCCCGGCTGTTGGCCCCCTTCGGCGGGGTGGTGCGCCTGGATGGCCGGCTGTTGCAGTCGGGCGGCATTTTGGAGGCCGCCCAGGCGCTCGGGCTGATTCCCTGCGGCCTGGCACCCACGGGCCTCACGGTGTGGGAGACGGCGGCGCTGGCGCGGGCCGGTTCGCGCGGCTGCCGGTTGGGGGCCGAAGATCGCAAAGCGGTGGATTGGGCGCTGGCGCGCGCCGGGGTGGGTGATCTGGCCGACCGGTTGGCCGAGCCGCTGCTTGGCGCTGCCCGCCAGCGGCTTTTTTTGGCCCTGGCCCTGCTGCAAAGTCCGCGGGTGCTGCTGCTCGACGATCCGACCATCGCCCTCGATGCGCGCGAGCAACTGGCGCTGTTGGAGTTGCTCGCCGATCTCAAGCGCACCGAGAATCTGGCGGTCGTGACCGTCTTTGATGATCTCAATCTGGCGGCGCGCTTTTGTGAGCGTCTGCTGCTGCTCAGTGACGGCCGGCCGGTGGCCGGCGGCACTCCCGGACAGGTGCTCGCAGCACCGCTGTTGGAGCGGGCGATGGGGGTCGAGTTCTATCGGTTCGAGACGCCCTTCGGCCTGCAGGTCTTTCCTATTCGGATTCTTTCGGAGTAATTGCGCCCATGCATGGTTTATTCCGCCCGCACTTTGCGGGACGGTGGAACGCGGCTGCGTTCGCCTGGTGCCTTGTTTGTGTCCCAGTTGCCCCGGCTGCTGAAGTACCGCACCTGGCCGAGCTTGAGCGGCCGGCCACCGAAGCGGGGTTGCTTACCCAGCAGCCGCTCCCGGAGCCTCCCTCCAAAGCTCCGGCACCTGGGAGTACTCCTGCAGAACCGGTCTCGAACTTTGTCCTGGAAGATGTGAACGTGACGGCCAACCGCCGCACCCAGAGCGATCTGAGTACGCCGCTTGCCATCACCGTGATCCCCAAAGAAGAAATCGACCGGCGGCGGGCGCGGGCCACGACCATCGCGGACTTGCTCAATACCGTCCCCAACTTCAGCCAGTCGTTTACGGGGGGCCGCTTCATCAGCCAGCCGCGCCTGCGGGGCGGTCTGGGGGGGCGCGGCTCCCAGTCGGGGCTGCTCATCTTGGTGGACGGCATCCGCCGCAACAATACCAACGGCACCGAAGACTATCTGCTTGATTTTCCGGTCGATCAAATCGAGCGCATCGAGGTGATCCGGGGGGCGGCCTCGGTGCTGTACGGTACGGAAGCGGTGGACGGCGTCATCAACCTCATCACCCGCCGGGGTGTTACCGAGCAGACCGCGCGCCTCAGCGCCAACTTCGACTTCGGCAGTTCTGAAACATTTCGCACCGGGATCGGCCTGAGCGGCAAAGCGGGCAATCTGCGCTACCTGACGCGCTTTTCGAGCCAGAACGTCGGGGATTACCTGGATGCCACCGGGAAGACCCAGGTGCGCAACCGCTTCGATTCTCAGAACTATCTGGCCCGCCTCACCTATGAGTTCGACAACAAAAGCGAGCTGGAATTCGAGTTTCTCGCCTCGCGCACGCAAAATCTGCTGTTGCCCATCGTTTCTGATAGCGGAGCGGTGTTCGATTTTTCCTTTCCTTACCGCAACCGCGACCAGTACGCCTTCACCTACCGCAACGCAAATCTGCTCGGAAGCGAATTTCAGGCGCGGCTCTACTACACCGGCTTCGAGCGCAACTTCCGCAACAACATCTTCCTTGAGGCCGGACCCGGGGCATTGATCCCCACTTCGCTGCAAGACCAGCGGCCGATTCTCACCAGCCTGGGCGGCATCGCCCAGTTCGTGAGCACCCTGGGAGCCGCCAAGCTCACCTGGGGGCTCGACGCCTACAACGAGAGCTACTCCAACAACGACACCGAATTGACCGGCGGCGTCGCCGACTCGACTCCCCAACGCCCGAGCGGCTCCCAGCGCTCCATCGCCCCCTTCGCCCAGGCGGCCGTGCCGATTGCTGCGGGGCTCAACCTCACCGCCGGTCTGCGCTGGGACAACTACCGCCAAGCGGCGCAAGCCACCGCCCTCAACCCGGTCTGTCCGCTGCCTTTTTTGCCTCCTGGCGTGCCTTGCCCCTTCCCGTTGCCGCCGGATAGCTTTCCGGGCAACGTGCGCGAGACGAGTGAACTCATCCCAGCGGCGGGCCTCACCTGGGAATTCGCTCCAGGCTATGCGCTACGCGCCAGTTACGGCCGGGCCATCCGCAACCCGAACTTTTTTGAGTTGTACGGCGGACCCCAAAGCGTCGGTGTCACCCTCGGCAATCCGGGCCTCACCACCGAGCGCTCCGAGACTTACGATATCGGCATCAGGGTGCGCCAGGGCCGATTGCGCGCCGATATCGGTTATTTTCTGAGCAACTTCGATAACAAAATCGTCGCCCAGGCGCTGCCCGAGTTCGGCGGGCTGGTGTTGCTGCCGGCCAACATTCGGCGGGTGCAGGGCTACGGCTACGAGGCGGAGGCGTCCTGGGAAATCGTGGACGGCCTGACTGTATTTGGCAGCTACGGCACCGTCACCGCCTACGACCAGGACACCGGTACCCGCATCGGCTCTGCCCAGGGCTATCAGCTCGTGCCCGCCTCAGCAAGCATCGGGCTGCGCTTTCAGGAGCGCTCCGGCTTCTACGCCCAGGCCATCTTGCGCAACGTACCCAGTTACTTCGCCACCGCCCCGGCCGGTCAAGGCAACGGGTTTACCGTCCTCGATTTTGATCTGGGCGTGCCTTTGAGCGGGGCAACCCGCCTGGGGATCGGGGTGACCAATCTTACCGACGCTCTATATCGCGAGCCTTTCACAACCTTCAACGCCCCCGGTGCCCAGATTTTCGCCTCGCTTGCCACGGAGTTTTGAATCAAGCTGGCAGAATATCCCAGTCTTCGGCAGCAAGGGGCTCGAAGGCATTTTCATAGAAGAAAGAGGTACCCCTCAAGGGATAAAGACTGCGATTTTCACCCGCAGGTATCGAAGACCGAATCGAAATCGTTACTTCCAAGACATCGCCCGCTTTGATTGGCAAGCCCTCAACACTCAGTGATCCGTCCTTGACCACGATGATTTGAAAACTATGGGCCTCCATTGCAGCTCCTTATAGTTGCGTCCTCCTACTCATTAGATTTTTCAGCAATCGTTTCGGCAAGAAACCCACGGCCAACCTACCGGATCGGCCGTGGGAGCAGGGAGAACGACAAAATCGCGAAATCAGCTTCTGCCGGCAGGATCGGCCAGACCGTCAATCGGACTGACGTCCCCCATAAAGGCGATCAAGTCGGCGGCGGTGAAGCGTCCGTCCTCGCGGGCGATGGGCCGCTTGGGTTTCCAGGTGGGGCAGCGGTTGAGGAAGGAACTGCTGTCACCTTCGAGCAGACCCACGAACACCTCCGCCAGGATGCGGCTGCCAACCGGGCCGAGGCGGCGGCCACCGTGCTTGATCTGGGCCTCCTTGAGGACGTAGTACCAGAGGGGAGATTCGATGTGCAGGTTGTGCTTTTTGGCCACCGCGCCGTCCGGACCCTGGGCGATTTGCTCCGGGCTCAGCGGCTCCATGCCCATGCGCAGGGCCACCGACTGGCCCGGCGGCAGACCGACCATCTTGCCGCGCAGCAGGTTGCGCACGGCGAGGGAGGCAAAAGCGTCCGGGCGGCCCTGCCCCTCGACGTTGGGCAACACGCTGAGCGGCTCCACCAGGAATGGATCGAGTTTGCGGCTGGGGTTGGTGGGCAGAGAGGCATCGAGATCAAAGAATCGGCGCCAATCGATGATCCAGTCGCTCGGAACGGGTACGTTGGCAAAATCGTTCGGCTCACCCGACTTGGCCGTAAAGCGGAACAGCAAATCGAGGGTGGCCGGAGTCACCCCACCCGGCCGCGGGGTGAAGACCCGGTTGTAGTCGTAGACCGAGCGGATCATGCTGTGACCCAGGCGGTAGACGGCCACGGAGAACTCCACCGGGATAAACGGAAAATCCTTGTACTGGTAAAAGCGGCGGCCGTTTTTGAGTACGTCATCCAGTTGCCCTTGCTCGATAATGCGGGGCAGAAAGTCGTGCAGCACGATCCACTGGTAGTGCCAGATCAGCAAATCGCGGGCCTCCTCGAAGGGGGACTTGCGCTCGGGCGACTCGCTGGGAATTTCGCCGCTGCGGATGAGGCGGACGAGCTTGTTGTGGGCCTTCAAAAAAGCAACGTGCAACTGGGCGACGATCAGGTTCTCATCGTTGCGCTGGTCGCCCAACAGCGCCGTGCCCTCGGCGTTGCGCGGCAGGTCGTTGGGCTGGGAGACCGGTACGTCGGCATCACCGGCGCCGGGCTGGGTGTTGGTCAAACCGACCAGCAATTCCTCCACCGGGCCTGTGCGGCGGATGTTCGTGACCGGGTCGGTAGCGGCAGGAGGTTGACGGTAGAGGTAGGGCTGCACCGCCGGGCCCGAGCCGTAGACCGAATCGAGATCGAGCATCGGCGAACGGAAGTTGGTGAGCGCCTGCGGATCGATGAGCGTTTCCTGCAGGGAGGTGGTGTCGAAGGTGATGTCGTGGTCGATGAACTGGCCCAGGTAGGTGTAACCCGCAGGCACCTCGGGGTTGTCCCCTTCGGGGGTGTTCGGTTCGACGTCGCCCATGGCCAGGCCCAGTTCGATGAGCGCCTCGTTTGGGGGCAACAGCGGACGCAGACGGGCGAACATGCGGCCGAACTTGCCGGAGGGCACGAACTCGCCCAGTGGGTACTGCTCACCGGTGCGCGGTGCGTGGCCGTGGCGGCGGACCTCCGGTCCGCGGCGGCTCGCAGAAGGAGGGACGGAGGTGGGTCTGTCTTGGGTACTGGTCATCTTCGTCACCCGATGATGGATTGAATCGAGAGGTCTGGATACAGAGCGGCCCGTCGGCACCAAGCGTCATACCCGGGCAGGCGCGCCGCAAGCTTCGGCTTGCAAAACGCGGACTGACGATTTGGATCGACGCGGCGACCGCCCGCGAGGCCCTAGGGCCGTGCCGGTCATGGCCGTTGTTGAGAAATGATTGCCGACAATAACCGAACATCCGCCGGGACATTCGTTCTCTTGCCGCCCTGGAAAATCATTCGCGCCGACAAGCGGGATGCTCGTCGGCAGGACAGTAGTCGATTCGGTGCTGATCGACTGTAGATTTGTGCATTTTGAATTATGCATTGCTGTCGAAACGTCCGTGGGCGCAGGCCCGACGGCCGATCCATGGGGCTTCCAGGCCGCAGGCGACCCGGAGCGACTACTCTGAAGTCAGGAGAATCGCACGGTCTCGATGGAACAACTGCTCTACCTGGAAGTTCCGGCACCGACGGCGAAGGTGCGCGAGTGGCTGCAGGTCACTTTTCGCCCCGCCTTCGGCACCCCCTCGCCCACGCCGGACGGCTTTCGGCTCAGCTACGAGGACGCCGAGTGGGTCTGCTTTGTGTGGGAACTGCAGCGGACCACTTATCTCAAAGTCTTTCGGTGGAGTGATAAGCCAAGCGCCGCCGAGGCAGGCTGGGTGTCGGATCTCAAGACGCGGCTGGAGGCGGCTTTTCCGCTCGCCTACCCCGAACTGCCCACCATCGACCTGGGGGGTCAGTCGATTTTCGAGGCGCTGCGCCCTTACTATCCGCTCACGGTGCACTACTTCGAGACCCGGATGGAAAACGGCGAGTACGCCCTCAAAAAAGCCTACTGGTGGGAAAAGCGCTGGCGCGAAGGGGCCGCAGGCCGCCTGGCGGCACCCGAACCGGTCATCTTCAAAAGCCGCCCCGCCAA
Source organism: Gloeobacter violaceus PCC 7421 (assembly GCF_000011385.1). Taxonomy (NCBI): domain Bacteria; kingdom Bacillati; phylum Cyanobacteriota; class Cyanophyceae; order Gloeobacterales; family Gloeobacteraceae; genus Gloeobacter; species Gloeobacter violaceus. The sequence goes on along the minus strand of NC_005125.1, from coordinate 3,792,169 downwards.
TCCGCCGCCCATCACCTACGACCTGATCTACTGCGGCGCCGCCCTCGGGATCATCCACGCCGCCGCCATGGCCCGCCTCGGTTGGCGGGTGGCGGTGATCGAGCGCGGCCCGTTCGGCGGGATGAACCGCGAGTGGAACATCTCCAGGAGCGAACTCGAATCGCTCGTCGAACTGGGACTGTTTGGCCGCGAGCAGGTCGAAGGGCTCATCCTCAACGAGTACTACGACGGGCTCAACAAGTTCTACGACGGCAACGTGCCGCCCCGGGCCAAGGGCAAACTGCTGCACACCCCGACGGTCCTCAACGTCGCCCTGGATGCCGAGAAGCTGTTGCACCTGTGCGGAGAACAGGTGCGCGCCCACGGCGGCGATATTTTCGACTGCACCGAGTTCGATCGCATCCACGTCTGGGAGGAAGGTCTGGTCGTCGAAGCCCATCAACTGGGCACCGGCGAGCGGCTGCGCCTGGGTGGGCGGCTGTGCATCGACGCGATGGGATCGGCTTCGCCGATTGCCCTACAGCTCACCGGCGGCCGCGCTTTTGACTCCGTTTGCCCGACGGTGGGGGCGGTGGTGAGTGGCTTCAAGCCGGGGGTGTGGGACCTCAAACTGGGCGATGTGCTCTGCTCCCACGGCGACATCTCGCGGGGCCGCCAGCTCATCTGGGAACTGTTCCCGGGCAAGGGCGACGAGATGGCGATTTATCTATTTTATTACCATCAGATCCACCCCGACAACCCCGGCAGCCTGCTCGATCTCTACGAGGATTTCTTTGCGATCCTCCCCGAGTACAAGCGCTGCGATCTCGGTGCGCTCGAATTGAAAAAGGCGACCTTCGGCTACATCCCGGCGGGCTCCGCCCTGGAGACCCACGAGCGGCGGGTGGCCTTCGACCGGTTGCTGACCATCGGCGATGCCGCCTCGCTGCAGTCGCCTTTGGTCTTCACGGGCTTCGGCTCGCTGGTGCGCAATTTGCCCCGGCTGTGCGAGTTGTTGCACACGGCCTTGCAGCACGATTTGCTCGCCGCCGCCGATCTCGACTGCGTGCGCGCCTCCCAGAGCAACATCGCCGTCACCTGGCTTTTTTCGCGGGCGATGATGGTGCCCACCGGTAGGCGGCTCTCGCCCGAGCGCATCAACGCTATTCTCAACATCTACTTCGATATCCTGGCCGATAGCCCCCCCGGCCTGGTGGACGCCTTTCTCAAAGACCGCCTGGGCTGGATCGAGTTTACGAATCTGGCCCTGCGCGCTGCCTTCAAAAACCCCCGCATCCTTACCTGGGCCGTGGACGTGGTGGGCACCGAGACCCTCGTCAACTGGCTTCCGGCTTACGGCCGCTTTGCCTTCGATTCGCTGCAGAGTGCCGTGTTGGGCGGCTGGCTGCCGGAGGTGGTGCGCTCCGCCCGCCACCGCCTCGAAAAGACCAATCCCCGCCTCTGGTATCGCCTGTTGGCCTGGAGCTACCGGCTCACCTACGGTATCGGCCGCCCGGCCCGCACCGGATTTGTTCTCAGTTAAGATGACCTCGTTGCAAAAAATGCGGGAGAACCAGTGATGAGTGAAGTGCAGACGCAGCCCTCGGCCGCCGATGTGTTCCGGGCAGCCTACGAGAACCGCTACACCTGGGATGCCGATTTTCCGGGTTTCGAGGCGGATTTTACCCTGGTGCTGAATGACGAAACCCACACCGGCACCGCCGCCATCCTCAAAGACTTGAGCGTGCGCGTCGAGACCGCTGACGCCAAGGCGCAGGAATGGCTCTACAACCAGCTCAAAGACGTGGTTGTCCACCGCAAGCGCTCCAGTTTCGAAGCGGCCCACAGCAAACACACCTTCAGTTTCGACGGTGAAGCCGACGAGACCGGGGCGCTGCCGGTGACCGTGGGCGGCGACGCGATGGGCTCGAATTACAAAATCCGCGACAACCAGGTCGTCCAGGTCTCCCGGACAATGGGGCGCATGGCCTTCACGATCAACCACCTGGCCAAGATCGATACCTCCACCGGTTATCTTTCGACCGCCTACAACGCCGTGTTCCGCAACGCCCAGAGCGGTGAAGTGACCGCCCAGCGCAGATTCGAAGACACCTACGAAGAGTACGAAGGCTACTGGGTGATGACCAGGCAGGTTGTCCACAGCCGCGAAGGCGACACCTCGACCGTCACCGAGATCACCTTCACCAACCTGCGGCCAGTGCAGTAACAGAGTTTCGGGTGTCGCTCCGAGCTGGCCGACACCCGACGCCGATTCCAACCATCCAGCACAAACGCAGCTACCTACCCGGCACCAGTTCCACCTTCACCCAACCCGGCTGGCGCAGGTCGAGAGCTTTGTAGGCATCGATCGCCGAGAGCATCGGTTCGACCTGGGTGAGGATCTTGCTCGGTTCGAACGACAGGTTTGGGAGCCATCCTGTTGACAAGAAAGCCAAAAGACGCCTATTATTTAGGAGTCCTAAATAAATTGCCGATGAGGCAAGCGGGATGTTTGAAGAAGTCCCCGGCGCGATCGAGAGCAAAGTCCTCGATGGGCTGGCTCGGATTGCCACAGTCATGAAGGGAGAGACCTGGCAGGTGGCGGGCGAAATGGGTCTGACGCCTACCCAGGTCCAGATTTTGAAGCTGTTGCACCTTCGTTCTCAAGAGGTGGTACGTATGTCGGAAGTAGCTCGGGAACTGTCCGTCACCCCGGCCACCGCGAGCGACGCTGTGGGTGCCCTTATCCGCAAGGGCCTGGTTGCCAGAACTCTGTCGCCACAGGATGCCCGGGCTTTTGTTTTGACATTGACCGAAGCGGGAGCAGCCCAGGCCAACCGCCTGGTGCAGTGGCCCGCGAGCCTGCTGGAGGCGGCCGGTACCCTGGCGCCGGGCGAGCAGGCGGCAATGACTCGATGTCTTATCAAGATGATCCGTTCTCTGCAAGAGCAGGGCCAGATTCTCCCGGCGCGGATGTGTGTCAATTGTCGCTACTTTCGACCCCACAGCTATCCAGGTTCGAACACTCCGCACCACTGCGCCTTCGTCGACGCGCCCTTCGGTGATCGCAACCTGCGCGTGGAGTGCCCGGATTACGAGAGGGCCGAGCCGCAACTGGCCGACCGCAACTGGTCAACTTTTATCCGTGCACAATCACAATCCGACAGCTCATTGTGATCGTAACGGTGGTTTTTGAGCAGCAGTCCAAACAACCGCCGGCTTGAAAGGCGCCTTCCCAAGCCCCGACAAGTTTCATTGCTGATTTTCCTAATCAGGTGTTGCGGGCAGAGCGGGCGGTCGCGCTCGCTTTGCGCAGATTCCCGTCTATCCATCGAATCCAAGGAGATCTCACCATGTCGAGTATGCTTCGTTCGTTGTTGCTGGCCGGCACAGCCTCCGTCGCGCTCATTACCGGCACGGCCTTTGCCCACGAGGCCCTCACCCCTGTTGCCACCAGCACTACCGCCGATGCAAGCACCATCGAGGCGCCCGCGGGCGGTGCGGTGAAGCCCGAGTGGGACATTGTCCGCACTGTAATCGCCACCGAGGGCAACGTCGCCGTCTTCCGCATGGAGGTGAGCGGTAAGGCGGGTGCCGCCAAACCGACCGCCACCGGCAAGTACGCGGGCACCGAGATCTACGCCTATGTCTGGCCGACTTCGATCGACCCAGCCGAGGTCGGTTTCGAAGCCAAAAGCGGCATCCTCGCCTTCGCGGTCGCCACCCACCCGGACTTCGACGACACACCCATTTTCGACGAGAACGGCGACGGCAAACTCGACAACGACGGCAACACCTGGCACACCCACTGGGTGGTGCTCGTCCCCGACGAGACGATGCCCGGCATGCTGAAGGTGCGCGATTTGCCCGAAGGGGTCAAACCCCGCCTGCCCAAGACCTGGCCCGGCGTGCCTATTTTCATCGACAGCCCCGGTTACTCGCCCGCCATCGGCACCCGCACAGTCGAGGTACGTGTTCCTTTTGACAACATCGGCGCTGTCAAAGGAGCATCCTTCGACGGTGTAACCGCGGGTCTGCGCGTCAACGCCAATCTGCACAAGCCGCTGTGGCGCGTGCCCAACGTCTTCGATGTGGCCTCAGGCAAACTCACCCTGCCCGGTAAGATCCGCTAAGCATCCTGCAGCTTCCGCCCGGGGTGCCTACCCCCGGACGGTTCTTTAGAGTCGGGAGTGGTCGGAACAGCAGGGACGCTTGAGTATGATGTGCTCAGAGAATGGGGCAGGTTGCGGAGCCTTTGGAAAATGAAAACACCGGCTTTCCTGCAGGACACCTGGGTACCGGCCAGTTGGGAGTATCTGCTGGCCCTGGAGGGCGATCCGGCTCTGGTGAAGGCCAAGTTTTATTACAACAGCGGCTGGATGCGCGTTGAGATGTCGCCGGTCGGACCGTCCCACGCCCAGGACAATGGCCTTGTCGCCTCGATCATTGCCCAGTGGCTACTCATCCGGGCGCTGCCTCTGTACAGCTACATCAACGTCACGCTCAGGAAGACCGGCCTGCAAGAAGCGCAACCGGCTCTAGCGTATTTCGCAGGACAGGCTGGCGCCCGCCCCGCTCGCTCCAACAGACCGATCGACCTGGAGACGGTCCAGGCGCCGGTGCTGGCCATCGAAATTTCAGCAAGCACCCTGGCGGACGATCTGGACGCCAAGCGGGAACTGTACACCCGGCTGGGGGTAGGGGAGTACTGGGTGGTGGACGTCGAGGCCGTTGAAGTCCGCATGTTCGGCACAGCCGAGGGTGAAAGCGGGCTGGTAGCGATCCAACATTCACGAGTGCTCGTGGGCCTGGAACCGTCGGCCCTGGCCGAAGCCCTCAGGCGCGGCCAGAGTGAGGGTGACGCCTCAGCGATGCGCTACATCAGTAATCTCTAAAGGCCATGGGTTTAAATGGTAATGGCGCAAACCCAGACGCCACAGGGTACCCACGCCGCCGGAGGAATCCCCGCTATGAGCGATCTGCCAGTCGCCCCAACCCCCGCCGAACCAGTCAAGTACGGTGAGCGGGCTATCGAAGCAGGCCAACTGATTACCTTTCCCAATCCCCGCCCCGGCCGCGACTACGACATCCACATCACCCTGCCGGAATTTACTTGCAAGTGCCCTTTCTCGGGCTACCCGGACTTTGCGACTATCTATCTCACCTACGTTCCCCACGAGAAGGTGGTCGAACTGAAGGCCCTCAAGCTCTACGTCAACAGTTTCCGCGACCGCTACATCTCCCACGAGGAAGTGGTGCACGTCGTGCTCGACGATTTCGTGGCCGCGGCCGACCCGCTGCGCGTGCAGATCAAGGGCGACTTCAACCCGCGCGGCAACGTGCACATGGTGGTCGAAGCCCGCCATACCCGACCCGGCACCTGACACCTGCATGCCCAACCTCATCGCCGACCCCGAACGCCTCAAAGAGCGGCTCGAACTGCTGCCCACCTCGGCGGGCGTCTACCTGATGCGCGACGAGGCCGGGGAGATTCTCTACGTCGGCAAGGCCAAGAATCTCAGAAACCGGGTGCGCTCGTACTTCCAGCCCGGACACGACCACTCGCCGCGCATCGCGATCATGGTGGGCAAGGTCCACGACTTCGAACTGATTCTCACCGACACCGAGGCGGAGGCGCTCGTCCTCGAAGACAACCTGATCAAGACCCACAAGCCGCGCTACAACGTCCTGCTCAAAGACGACAAGCAGTACCCCTACCTGTGCATTACTTGGTCGGAGGAGTACCCGCGCATCTTCGTCACCCGCCGCCGCGGCAGCGGCCACCCGGAAGACCGCTACTTCGGTCCCTACACCGACGCGGGGGCGTTGCACAGCACCCTGGGCCTGCTCAAAAAACTCTTTCCCCTGCGCCAGCGCAATACCCCCGTCTTTAAGGACCGCCCCTGCATCAACTACGAGATGGGCCGCTGTCCGGGCCTCTGCCAGCGGTTGATTTCGCCCCAGGAGTATCGCGCCACCATCCGTCAGATCCAGATGATCCTCCAGGGGCGCACCGCAGAACTCCTCGCCCAACTCGAAGACCAGATGCAAACGGCCGCCGCCGCGATGAACTTCGAGCATGCCGCCCGACTGCGCGACCGCATCACCGGCCTCAACCAGTTGGGTGCCCACCAGAAGATCACCGTTCCCGACAGTTCGGTCTCCCGCGACGCGGTCGCCCTGGCCGCCGACGCCGCCCTCGTCTCGATTCAGCTTTTTCAGGTGCGCTCGGGCAAGCTCATCGGCCGGCTCGGTTTTTCGGCCGCCGCTTCCGGCGAGGATCCTGGCCACATCCTCCAGCGCGTGCTCGAAGAGCATTACCGCGCCTCGGCTTCCGAGGAGATTCCCCTCGAAGTGCTCACCCAGCATCCGCTGCCAGAGGCAGATATTCTGGCTACCTGGCTTGCCGAGAAAAAAGGCCGCAAAGTCGAAATCCATGCCCCCCAGCGTCAAATCAAAGCCGAACTCGTCGAGATGGTGGCCCGCAACGCCGAGGCCGAGTTGCAGCGCTTGGAGCGCTTCTCCCGCCGCCAGGAAAAGGGGCTGCTCAACCTGGCGGAGGCTCTAGAATTGCCGAGCGTTCCCCGGCGCATGGAGTGCTACGACATCTCCCACATCCAGGGCACCGACACCGTCGCCTCGCGGGTGGTGTTCGTGGACGGAGCGCCCGCCAAGCAGTACTACCGCCACTACAAAATCCGCGATCCGCGCATCGTGGCGGGCCGTCCGGACGACTTTGCCTCGATGGCCGAGGTGATCTCCCGCCGCTTTGCGCGTGCCGAGAGCGAACCGGAGGGAGACCTGCCGGATCTGGTGGTAATCGACGGCGGCAAAGGACAGCTTTCGGCCGCCCGCGCCGTTATGGAAGAGCTGTCCTACGGCGATGTGCCCACGATTGGCCTGGCCAAGCGCCTCGAAGAAGTCTTCCTGCCGGGGCGTTCGGACCCGGTGCTGATTGCGCAGGGCGACCCGGCTTTGCACCTGCTGCAGCGCATCCGCGACGAGGCCCACCGCTTTGCGGTGAGCTTCCACCGCGAGCAGCGCGGCAAGCGGATGACCCGCTCCAGCCTGGATGATATCCCCGGCATCGGCCCTGCCAAGCGCAAGATCCTTCTCGATACGTTCCGCTCGGTGCCGGTACTCGAAAAGGCGAGCTTCGAGGAAATTGCCAAGACCCCCGGCATCGGCTCGCGTCTAGCGCAAGTGATTCACACGTACTTTCACGGCGAGCCGGAAGCAGTGGCAAGGGCACTGGAAGCCGAGCAAGCTGCCAATTGATTCCGGTGCCCCAAGCACCCTGGAACACTGCGGCGGTACGCTTGTTCGTGTATCTGCCGGTTGCTGAAATGGGCTGCCGCAGATAAGCGTGCCACTCGGCTTTTTTGTGCCCCCATCGCCCTGGCCAGTTGGACCGCGAGCGACCCGACACCACCGGCACCGGCATGGATGAGAATCGACTCCCCCACGCGCAGGGCAGCCCGCACCACCAGGGCATCCCAGGCGGTTCCACCCGCCAGAGGAAGTGCTGCTGCTTGAGCGTGCGAGAGGTTGGCGGGTTTATGGGCAACGATGGCTTCCTCCACAACATGGTATTGCGCGTAGCTGCCCGGACCACCGAAAATGCGCGGAACGTAGAAGACTTCGTCGCCCTCGGCAAAGTCCCGTACGGCGTCACCCACAGCTTCCACCACGCCGGAGACATCGTGGCCAAGGATGGCGGGCAGGCTCACCTGCTCCTTGTAATTCCCCCGCCGGATCTGGCAGTCGAGGGGGTTGACGGAGGTGGCTTTGACCCGAATGAGCAACTCGCGGCCTTTGGGAACCGGTACTGGCAAGTGTCGGTATTCAAACACCTGTGGTCCCCCGAACGACTCGATCACTGCAGCTTGCATGCTGCCCTCCTGAAGAACGTTGTGCTCAGTCATGACCTAAAATTAGGTGTCCTGATCAATCAACACAAGTAAGCACTTTTTGGTGGGGTAGGCTCGAAATGGTTGCAATTTCGTCGCAGGGGCAATCCGTGCACTAGCCGCAAAGCGCGGCCGACGGTGATGCGGATAGTCGAGGAGGCGCTCGGCTGCAAGTGGTCCCTGGAGATCCTCAATCAGGTGCGCCGTGGAGTCCACCGGCCGGGGGCGTTGGCACGCTCGCTCGACGGGTTGTCCACAAAAGTTTTGAACGACCGCTTGGGTGAGTTTGTGCGTTACGGCCTGCTTGAGAAGCGCTCCTACCCAGAAATTCCGCCGCACGTGGAGTACACCCTTACCGACTTCGGCCGTCGATTCGTCGACGTGCTCGATTCCATCGAGCAGTTGCAAAGGGAGGTCTCGGACCCGGAGAAATGACGTAATACAGGTACTACGCAGTAAACTGTTGTTCAGTCTTGAGAGGTGGGAAGCTCATCTGCGGTGGGTGGGTACTGTTACCCTCACTCCACAGGCCCGCCAATCCGCTGGGAACTGTCCTCCCCGCGCCCTTCAAGGCGTCCTTTGAGGGATCATCCATTTCGTCCGGCCCGATATTCGCCAGGAGCGGACGGATGGAAGTTCCTGGCCCTTAACGCCCGGTAAGCAGCGTTTTGTTCAAAGGCCGCCAGTCCCCGGAGGCGATGAACGCACCCCAATAGTACGGGTGTTGATAGCGTTTACTGCCCAGCATCTTCAACTGCTCCTGCCTTAGCGCCTCACTGCGGCCCTGGCCGGAAAGCAGGTTGCGGTAGAATCCCGCCATCATTTCCTGGGTGCCCCGGTCGTCCACGCGCCACAAACTGAGCACCTGGCTGCGGGCACCGGCGACGGCGAAGGCGCGCCTGAGGCCGTAGACGCCCTCGCCGCTGTAAATCTGCCCGAGTCCGGTGTCGCAGGCCGAGAGCACCACCAGTTGCGTGCCCTGCAGGTCGAGGCTCGCCGCCTCCAGTGCCGTGAGCACCCCGTCCTCACTGCCGCTGGAGCGGGCATTGAACCCGGCCAACGCCAGACCGGAGCGCAAGAGCGGATTTTCCTGGAGTACCTCGCTGGTCCCCTTGCGGCCTAATAACCCGGTATCGCTCAAGAAAAAGCCGTGGGTGGCCAGGTGCAGCAAACCCGGTCCGCGCACCTGCTTGAGGGTGTTCTCGGTCGCCTTGGGACCGGTGAGCGTGCGCGCCCCCGGCAACAGGGCCGCCAGCACCTTCGCCTCCTGCAAGCTTCCCGGCAAAGGTCCCACCTGCAGCTGCCCCAGGCTCCCCGAACGGGTGGAGGGGGCGGTCGAGGGTGCCTGCAAAGCTGCAGGGGAGCGACCGTAATCGGGACCGGCCACCACCAGAGGCGCTTCGCGGGGATCTGAAGCCCGCTCCTGCAGGCGGGTCAAGTCCCGCCCTGCATTGAGATAGCTCAGGGTGTACTTTTCGATGAGATAGTGGCCCTGTTCATCGACCAGCACGCCGAAAGGCAGAGTATGCAGTTGCCCGTCCGGCGAGAGCAGCAGGTGTTTGACGCCGCCGAGCCTGGTGCGGACGGGGCGCATCGTCCGTTCATCGATGGTGCGCGCCAGTTTGCGCACCAACGGCAAATCGGCGCTTTGTCGGCCGACCAATTCCCCGAACAGCATTGCCAATTTGTCGAGGGGGTCGGCCGGACCGAGATCGACCCATTGCGGATCGCCCTGGGCAAGCAGCACGTAGGCGGCGTAGCGAGGCTGCCCCCACTCGTCGGCGGGGCTCGTGGCTTTGAAATTGAGCGGCCGATAGCGCACGATTTCGACGAGCGCGGCCTCGGCAGGAATTTGCCGTTGCACCGCCTCGACATGCACAGCGCCGCTGCGCAATCGGTAAGCCGCACTACGCTGCGCGAGAGATTTCTCCAGCTGCTCCGCCTCCCTGTGCAAGCGGGCGATTTCTTCTTTGTACGGTTCGCCTGCGTCGGTGTCGGCGCCTTTGAAAACCAGGGCCGCAAGCTGCGAGCGCACCTCCGTCAACCGATCGAGCAACTCTTGCTCCTGCGGGTTCAAGCGGCGGCGCAGGGCGCTAAGATCCTCGCTGAGGATATCGAGGATGCGCCCTTTGCGCTGCAGGATCACCGCGAAGGCGAGGCGGGCAGCATCGGCATCCCCCGGCATCGCCTGCAGGTGCAACGACAGCGCGCCATCACTCAGCTCGTTCATGCCAGCCAGAAATTCCTGCTTTTCGAGCTCTGAGCCGGTGCTTATCAACGGGGCAAAGTTGCGCTCCTGAATACGGATACTGCGGGCCAGGATCGCAAGTGCCTCTGCGTGGCGGTTCTGGGCCATGTGCAGTTGAGCGAGAACGAACAGCGTGTCGGCCACATTGTAGTGTTCTGAGCCGAGAATCTTCTCCTCAATGGCTAGAGCCCGGCGAAGTAATGATTCCGCCGGGGCATAACGACCCTGGTACATGAACAGTTCGGCGTTCCAGGTGAGAGTGGTGGCGACATCGGGGTGTTCGGGTCCGAAAATCTTCTCGCGGATCGTCAGCGCATCCCGGTACAGCGGTTCGGCCCTGGAGAGTTCTCCTTGTTTTTTGTACAGCTCAGCAAGATTGTTGAGACTGGAGGCGACGAGCGGGTGCTCCGCGCCAAAAGACTTCAGACGAATGGCCAGGGCACGGCGATGCAGCTGCTCCGCGCGCGGATAATCGCCGCTGACGGTGTACAAACTTGCCTGGTTGTTGAGGTTGGTGGCGACGGTGGGATGCTCAGGACCAAGCGATTGCTCGAAGATCGCCAGGGCACGCTGGTGCAGCGGTTCCGCCTGACGCAAACCGCCCCGGTTGCGGTACAGCAGCGCCAGATTGTCGAGGCGCTGCGCAGTCTGGATGTGTCGGGGACCCAGAGACTTCTCGGCAATGGTTAGAGCTCGCAGGTAGTTCGGCTCCGCCTGCACAAACTTACCTTGCCTCCAGTAGAGCACCCCTAGGTTGTTCAGACTCTCGCCTACAACGGCGTGATCGGCACCAAGCTGCTGCTCCCGAATGGCCAGGGAGCGCTGAAAAAGGGGCTCCGCAAGGGTGTATTTGCCCAGCGATATGTACATCACTGCCAGGTTATTGACCGAATTGGCCACGTCGAGGTGTTCCGACCCCAACAACTTTTCACGCATCGCCAGAGCCTGTCTGAAGAGCGGTTCGGCCTGTCGGTAATTTCCCAGCTGCCTGTTGAGGCTCCCCAGGCTGTCCAGACTTGCGGCAACGTCCGGGTGCTCCGGGCCGAGGGTCTGCTCGCGCAGCGCAAGGGCTGCCTTTGCCGGTTCAAGCGCTTCTGTGTATCGCCCCGCCTCCTGCAGGGTTTTGGCTTTTTGCGCGAGCCGCTCTGCCTCCGCAAGCGCCTCCGGCTGCTCGGCCGCATGGATCCGGGTCGGTAGAACGAAAGGGATCGTACCGATTCCCAGCCCCAGGCCGAGCAGGACTACCGCCGCTGCCCACACCCGAAATTTCCACAGCCCGGTGCCGTCTTGCGCAGATTGCTCACACCCTTGTTTTCGCTTTTGCATTGACAACGAGTTCCGCATGTCTAAACCCGGGCCGCCCCCAACCCGCATGAACAGAGTAGCGCCTCACCCGCCGTGGAGGTAAATGCGGCCGTAGTTGGCAGGAATTTCCACTTTGTGAAATTCCCCGGCAACGGCAACGTCGATGTCGTAGGTCGGGTTGGCGCTTGCCGCATCGATCTGCTCGCGGTAGGTGCCGGTGCTAGGGAAGGGTAACCAGATCTGGTGAGGGCTGTCGCTGAAGTTGAGGCAGACGACGGCCACCTGTGCGTCGGCATCCTCCGGTGTCCGGCGCAGATAGGCGATTACCCCGTCGCCGGGGCGCGACTGTTCGTTGAAATAGAACGATTCGCGGCTGCGTAGCGCCGGGCACTGGCGTCGGAGCTTTGCCAGGATGCGGTAGAGGCGCACCAGGGCGCGGCCCTGTTCGTCGTAGAAGAACTCCCAGTGGATGTCTCGCCGGAAGGAAATGCGCAGGTTGCCGCCCCCCGGCAGCGTGTAATTTTCGGCAAACTCCTGACCCTGCCACAACATTGGGATCCCCTGGCAGGTGTACAAGGCGATCGCAAACGGCTGGAGCTTGAAGAAGTTGCGGCGATCCCCGTACTGGATGTCGCCTGTACCGCCGAGGGGCGGCAGTAGACCATAGCGGGTGATAAGCCGGCTGTGGTCGTGGGTCTCGAAGTACTGGAAGGGGGCGACGGGCATGGCGAGCCCCTCGGCGTCGCGGGTGTCCGGGTACCCGATCAGGCGCGTATCGAGCAAGTGAGCGAAGCGGTCGTCCACGTAGCGCTGCCCGGCCATGTTCTCGACCTTGTTCAGCAGCTCGTTCTGCCAGGCGCAGTTGGAGAAGGTCTGCCGCAGGATGCCGCGCGGATCCGGCAGGTGCTCGGCGCACTGGATGATCCGGCTGAACCCGGCGGGATCTTGGAAGCGGGCCGCCAGTTGGGCCTCGGCGAGCGAGTCCTCGTAGGTGTCGTAGACCAGTTTCGCGTAACCCTGGCCCAGCGGGCCGTCGTACATCCCCGGCACATAGTCGTAGCGAAAGCCGTCGACGTGGTGCTCCCGCAGCCAGTAGCGGTTGCACTCCAGAAAGTATTCGCGGGCGAAAGGCTGGGCAAAATCGATCTGTGTTCCAAAAAAGCCTTCCCCAAATGGACCGATTATCGGGTTGGGTTCGCCGCTGTCCCGGTAGACCCGCGCGTAGGGAAAGTTGTCTTCGACGTGTTCATAAACCGAGTCGAGAATCACTGCGATGCCTCGCTCGTGGCAGGCGTTCACCAGTTGCTTGAAACCCCGCTTGCCGCCGTAGCGCTCCTCCGGCGCCCAAAAATGCAGAGGACCATAGCCCCAGTCGAACTCCTGGCGGACGCTGGTGATGGGCATCAGTTCGAGGCAGTTGACTCCCAATCCTTCGAGATAATCGAGTTGCTCGATCAGCCCTGCAAAGTCGTTGTTGAATTCGTCCACCTGCAGCTCGTAAACCACCAGATCATCCAGAGGCGGCACCCTGAAATCGGCGTCGCTCCAGACGAAGGGTGGGTCGGTATCGGGAGTGTGAAAAGCCGCCAGCTCGCCCACTCCCGTCTCCCGGGCAAACGGGTCTGTAAACCAGAGCGTCACAATTTCTCCGTGGCGCCGCAACTGGTAGCGGTAGAGATAGACTCCCGGTTTACCGAAGTGGTTCGCCGGATGCGGCTGAGAAGTCAGCTCGACGGTAGCTTCCCACAGATCGTAGGGGTGGTCGTCCCGGCACGTCAGAAAATAATCCTGCGGCGGAATCTCAGGGGTGAATTGGTCACTTTTATGAATGATTCTGACGAGTACTTCGTATCCTTTCGCAAAGGTAATGCTGGGCAAATAGACGCCGAATCGCACCTTCAATGCTCCGGCATCGCCTACGAAAGGATGGGCTCCAACTTCTAATATGTCCATATCTTCTCCACTTATCGAGGGGCTGATCAATGAAATTCCGATAGGCTTCGAGTTACCTGCTTTTTCTAGATCGAGATCAAGAATGTTATGCACGCTTTACCTGTCGAGCAAGTCACAACTTCTCCGGCCGAGTAAATATCAGATGCCGCTGCTGCCGCTCACCAGGGCGCTCTTGCCCGTCGGTGAAAGTCAATCTCTCAAGCCCCGGCGCCCGGCAAAATCAACATCGCATCCCCGAACGAATAGAAGCGATAACCTTTGTCGACGGCCTCCCGGTAAAGGGCCAGCAGCCGCTCCCGGCCCACCAGGCTGCTGACCAGCATCAGCAAACTGGACCTGGGCAGGTGGAAGTTGGTGATCAGCCCCTCCACCACCCGCCAGCGGTAGCCCGGGTAGACAAACAACTCCGAGCGGCCCGGGCCGGTGGCCGGCAAACCGTTCGGTTGCGCCGCACTTTCGAGGGCACGGGCACTGGTGGTGCCCACGGCCAGCACCCGGCCGCCCCGCGACCGGGTGCGCTCGATGGCGATGGCGGTCGCCTCGGGAATCTCGTACCACTCGCGGTGCATCCGATGGGTATGGACGGAAACGGACTGTACGGGGCGGAAGGTGCCCAGGCCCACGTGCAGGGTGACGGTCGCGCGCTCGATGCCCCGCTCGGCCAGACGGGCGAGCAACTCCCCGCTGAAGTGCAAGCCCGCGGTCGGGGCGGCCACCGCCCCCGGCCGGCTCGCCCAGAGGGTCTGATAGCGCTCGTCGCGGGTGCGGCCCGTTTTGAGGTAAGGCGGCAGGGGCGTGTGACCGACGCGCTCGAGGGCCGCCTCGAAGTCTTCCTCGCCCTCGAAGCGCAACCAGCGCCCGCCGGTCTCGGCGTCCAGCTCCGTGACCCGGGCGGCAAGCACCCCGTCAAAGTCGATCCGGGCGCCGACGGCGAGCCGCCGGGCCGGTTTGACCAGGCACAGCCATTCGCGGGGGGCGCGCGGCTCCAGCAGCAGCACCTCCACCCGACCGCCGCTCGCCTTGCTGCCGAACAAGCGGGCGGGGATCACGCGGGTGTCGTTGAGTACCAGCAGATCTCCGGGCCGCAGCAACCCCGGCAGGTCGTAAAAGTAGCGGTGGGTGTGGGCCTCCCCGTCCACCACCAATAGCCGCGAATGGTCGCGCGGCTCGGCGGGTTGCTGGGCGATGCAACGCTCCGGCAGCGCGTAGTCGTAGCTATCGGTCAAAAAGTCGCGTTCATCAATGGGCGCGTTCATGGGACGGATCTTAACCCGCCCGGCCTTCAGGGTTGGCCCAGGGGACCGCCGCCGCGGCCGCCGCCGCGACCGCCGCGCTCCACGAAGCGGGCGCGCAACTGGGTGCGCTGGCCTGGGGTGAGGACGGAGCGGATGCGCAGTAGGTTCTCGAAGCGCTGGCGATCGAGCCTTTGGCGGTAGACCTGCATGCGGTCGTACTGGGAGCGCAACTGATCGTCGGGGGCGTCGCTGGTGTAGAGCGTGCGCAATTGCTGCTGTTCGCTGTTGAGGTTGTCGCGCAAAGGCGCCGCCTGCTGCTGGTCTTCGCGGCGCAGATCCTGGATGCGGCTGCGTTGCTCGGAACTCAGCCCCAACCCGCGCAGATCGAGCGATTCGGCGACCGGCTCGGCGAGGGTGCCCGCCGCTCCCAACAACAAACCCAGCAGCAAGATGGACAGCGGCGGCAGGACTCTAGAAGCGCACATCGTAGAGATCGGTCTGGGGGTCGATGGCAAAGAATGTATCGGGTTCGCGAATATTCAAGCCGGCGGTCTCGAAGGGCGGCTCGCCCTTGGGATCGCCCGACTGCTGCTGCTGCCAGAGGCCGAGGCCGCCCAAAAGCAACAGCGTCAGACTCGCCGCCGCTACCAGTGCCGGTGGACGGCGGCTCGTCCGGGGCAGAGCCGGGGTGGGTGCCAGGGTGGCTTCGAGAATGCGCTCCTCGAGATCCCTGGCCGGGGCGGGGGGCTCGGGAGCGTTGCGGCGCAAAAATTCTTGTAACGGGTCACTCATAGCTCGATCCCCCGGGCGTAGAACCATTCGCGCAACTGGCGGCGCGCGTAGAACAACCGCGATTTGACCGTGCCGACGGGCACGTTCAACAGTTTGGCAATTTCATCCTGCGGGCGATCGTGCAGATCGTGCAAAATCACCACATCGCGGTGCTCTTCCTTGAGCGTGGCGAGCGCCTGCGACACAAGCTGCTCGCGGTCGAGGCGCCCGAGCGGATCCTCGCCGCGCGCGGCGAGCGGCAGATTGTCTATGGGCACGGCCATCGGCCGGCGGGCGCGGCGGCGGCGGGCGTCCTGGCAGCAGTTGACGGCGATGCGGAACAACCACGTCGAAAACTGGGCATCCCCCCGAAAACCCGGCAGCGCCTTGAAGACCTTGACGAAAACTTCCTGGGTGAGATCATCCAGGCTTTCGATGTCGCTCATCATCTGATAGAGCAGGCCGCGCACCTTCGAGACATAGCGCCGGTAAAGCTCCCGAAACGCCTGGCCGTCGGAGCGACTCGCCCGCCAGACCAGTTGCTCGTCGCTCACCTGGGTCACAGCAACGCCCACACGCATCGAACCTCTCTCGCTTTGTACACCCATTGACGCCCGGGTGAACAGACAGGTTCACACAGCGACGCTAACAGTTGCTTCCCTGACAGTTGTGGCCTTCGATGCGGCCAGCCAGCTCCTGGGCTAGATCGTAACCGCTTTGATCGGGCAGATCGTCTTCAGAAAAACCGACCGGCTGGTGCCCACTTTCGCGCACGACCGCCAGGGCAGTGGCCAGTTCCCGCAACAGCGCGTCGTCGCTCTCGGGCAAGGGTGCGCGCAAAACTGGGATGCCGTGCAGTTCACAGTGCTGGTACTGCGCCTCGGTGCTGACCACGTGCACCGGGTAGCGTCCGTTGAAAAGTAGACATGCCTTTTTCTCGGGGCAGCGGGCAAAGCGCACCAGAGAAAAACAACCTTTGATGCGGCGAGCAAGTCGCGTCAAGCGCGCAAGGTCGATGGGGAGCATGTTTTTGCCTGAGCAAATTTCCATTACCAGCATGCCCCATGAGCCCTGAGTTTGCCAGCACCTTCCCCTCACCTGAAGTGCGAATATTTGTTTATGTATTTGAGCATACAAAAATCCAGCGTCGATACCAAAAGCCCTTGCCCAAGGAGGGATGCTTACCGACGGGAGGGCGATCCTGCTAAAGTGGCCACGCAGATCCCGATGGGTACCACCAGCCAACTATGTCAGCCGCCGAATCTCCTCCCAAGTCCGTCGCCGGTGCGATTGTTTTTCCGGTGGCGGGTCTTTTGGTGTTGTGCCTGGCCTTTTACTTCTGGCGGCTGGACGGCTACACCCTGTTCGATCGCACCGAAACGGAGACGGCGGAGGTGGCCCGGCAGATGTTCGTGACCGGCGATTGGGTG
Organism: Gloeobacter violaceus PCC 7421; assembly: GCF_000011385.1. NCBI lineage: Bacteria > Bacillati > Cyanobacteriota > Cyanophyceae > Gloeobacterales > Gloeobacteraceae > Gloeobacter > Gloeobacter violaceus. Next base: position 3,775,338 of record NC_005125.1, on the reverse strand, counting down.
ACGCCGGTATTCAACGGCATCCGCTACTTCGACAAGCCGGTCTTGCTGTACTGGCTGATGGCGATGGGCTTCGGCGTCCTTGGGGTTGGCGAATGGGCCGTGCGCCTGCCCTCGGCCCTGTTTGCCACGGTGCTGGTGCTGGCCACCTACGCCTTTGCCCTGCGGCTCTATAGTCCCCGCGTGGCGCTTCTGGCCGGTACGATCCTGGCGGCCAACCCGTTATTTCTGGCCCTCGGGCGCACCGGGGTCACCGACATGGGTCTCACCAGCTTCGTGGCGGTGGCCTTGTTCGGTTGGTACTGGTCCTACAGCGGCAAACACCCCTGGGGTTACCGGCTGGGCTTTGCGGCGGTGGCCGGGGCGGTGCTCATCAAGGGTCCCATCGGCCTGCTGCTTCCTGGACTCATCGTGCTGGGGTTTTTGCTGTGGACCGGCCAGTGGCGTCGGCTGGGGGAGATCCCCTGGGTGAGCGCCGTGGCGATTTTTGCCGTGTTGACCTTACCCTGGTACATTCTGGTCACCCAGGCCAACGGCGTCCAGTTTTTGCAGACGTTTTTCTTCCACCACAACGTCAACCGCTTTTTGAATGTCGTCGACAACCAGCCCGGTCCTTGGTACTACTACCTGCTGGTCACCCCGGCGGGCTTTTTCCCGTGGATTATGCTGTTGCCGGCCACCCTGCCCCGGCTGGTGCACTTTGACTGGTGGCGACGAAGCTTCTGGGCTGCGCGCTCACCCCGCGAGCAGTTGCCGTTGTTTCTGGCCCTCTGGTTCGCGGTGGTGCTGGTATTTGTGAGTGCCGCCTCCACGAAGCTGCCGCACTACATCCTGCCCGGCCTGCCGGCTCTGGCCTTGCTGTGTGCGCTGGTTTGGGAGGAGCGCACGGGCGCTCCGAAGTTCCTGGTGCGCTTCGGCCTGGGGGGGGTAGCCCTTGGAATGCTGCTACTTGCGGGGGCTTTTGCCTTTGCGCTCAACTTCATCGAAGACCCGTCCCTGCCCGAGTTGCGTTCGAGCATCGAAGCGACCGGCCTGCCCTGGCTCCTAGCCGCCATTGCCCTGATTGCCGCCGCCGCCGTCGCGATTGCCGCCTTCAGGCCCCGGCCCGATTGGGCGTGGGCTGCCTGTCTGCTCGCCTACAGTCTCATCTTTCCAGCTTTGATTGGCGGCCTGATGCCCGTGCTCGAACCGCAGGTGCACAGGCCCTTGCTGGCTATGGCCGACCGGCTGCGCACCGAAGCGCGCCCGGGCGATTTGACCGCCGCCTTGGGGGTCTACGCCCCCAGCCTCAATTTCTACTCGGGCATCAACCGCATCCCCGTCTATCAAAAAAGCCCGGAGGTGCGCTACCAGATGGCCCAGGACCGGCGCATGCTGCTGGTGACCACCGAGGGTCGCCTGTGCGAACACTGGATGATCCTCGATGATTTTCCGATTATTTTCACGTCCGGTATCTACAGGCTCTACGACATCCCGCCGCGCTCGAAGCTCAGATACTCAAAACCTGGTGTCTGCGAGGGAAATTGACCCCATATATGCCAACTTCGTCCCGTCTTTCAGGTAAACTGACGGCAAAATTCTTCTTGCCGCCATGCCTACGCTTCTCGAAAGATTGCAGGCTCCTTTGCGGGAGCGCACCGGCGAAACCAGCCCGAACGCATGGGTGCCGGAGGCGCGCCTGCTGGTCGTGCTCATCCTCTGCTGGCTCGCCCTCGGCCTGCTGGTGCTCTTTTCGGCTTCTTTGCCGGTGGGTGAGCTGCAGTACGACGACGGGTTGCGATTTTTTACGCGCCAGGCGCTCACGGCGGCGGTGGGGTTGCTGCTGATGTTCTGGCTGTGCCGAACGCGCATCGACCGCCTGTTTGCCGTGGCTTTGCCGGTGTTCGGGGTGCTGCTGGCGATGGTGTTTTTGGTCAAAATTCCGGGTATCGGCGTCGAGCTGAACGGCGCGCGCCGCTGGCTCCAGCTGGGGCCTTTCTCGCTGCAGCCTTCTGAACTGATCAAGCCCTGCGTCATTTTGCTGGCGGCCCCGCTGATCGCCAACTGGCGAAGGCTGCCGAATTTTACGCGCCTGCTCGGTCTGGTGGCTGCGGGCCTGACGGTGGGCGGCGTGCTGCTCCAGCCTGACCTGGGTACTGCTGCGCTGATTGGTGTCACCCTCTGGCTGATGGGCTTTGCGGGGGGTCTGCCCCTGGGCGGCTTATTTGCGGTGCTGGCGGCCGGGGGCGCGGTCGCTGCCTGGAAGGTAAGCACCACCGCCTATCAGATGGGCCGGGTGACCGCTTTTCTCGATCCGTGGGAGGTAGCCCGGGGCGAAGGTTACCAGTTGGTGCAGAGTCTGCTTGCCGTCGGCTCCGGCGGCCTGCAAGGCACCGGGTTCGGCCTGTCGGCCCAAAAATCGGCGTTCTTGCCCTACCCCTATTCCGATTTCATCTTCGCGGTCTTTTGCGAGGAGTTCGGCCTGGTCGGTGCCGCCGCCTTTGTGCTCTTTTTGTTGCTCTTTTTGGTCGTGGGCTTGCGGGTGGCGGTGCGCTGCGCCGAACCTACGCGCCGATTAATAGCCGCCGGTGCGACGCTGCTGTTGGTTACCCAGGCATTCTTCCACATCGCTGTGGTCACCGGTGCCGTACCGCCCAAGGGCATGCCGCTGCCGCTGATGAGCTACGGTGGCAGCGGTTTGATTGCGAGCTTATTGTGCTGCGCTCTGCTTATCCGTGCCGCCTGCGAGATGAACCTTGCCCCGGCGGTGCGCTTCGTGCGCCGCCGCCCCGCCGCGCCACCGCCCCGCCCAGTGGCGCCCGCCGCTCGTCCCGCCTCCGAACCTGTCCGGCGGGAGCCGTCGCCTTTGCCGGCGTACCTGCTCGATACGGCTGTCCGTAGCCGGTAGCCCGTTGAAAGTCTATTTGGCTGAGGCTGTAGGTAGACCTACTTCGTAGTAGCGGCCAGCCTCCTGCTGGTTCTCGATAAGAATCTCCTGGGCAAGCAGGTGACCGACACGAATAAAGTTGTCGGCGGCGATGCCGTTTTTGGGATCAGTTTCTCCAGCAAGCCGCAAAGATCCCCTTGCTCTGGCTAGCTTGCCCTGCTGTTCTTAGACTTCGTCAATACTATTGAGTAGAACAGCGACAAAAAAAGTCGTTTCGATTATCTATATGTTGAATATTTTTTTAGAAGTGGTGGTCGTAAACGATCAGATGCGCTTGCATGCCCTCTCCCAGGTACTTGGCCCAGAGATGATTCTGCCCGAATACTCATTCAAGCTTCGTGAACCTCTCAAAGTTAGCTCGCGCAGCTGCTTCGATTGTTGACGTGATCTGCGAAGGAGGTGCCAGTTGCCACAGACTTGCGCCAAGCAGCACAACTGCTGGATACCAGGGAGTGCGGTTCATCTGCCTAGGCTTTTTTGTCAGCCCACCAGCGGGGCGTAGCTTTCGGTATGGACCTCGACCGAGTTGTTCGGGCTCTCGATGAGTCGCACTTTGTGGAGCCTCGCCCCCAAAGCCCGCACCGGCTCTTCGAGCAGGTCACGGATATGGAGGGCGATATTTTCGGCAGTGGGCACCACCCCGGCGAAGTAGGGCACGTCCTTATTGAGGAAGGTGTGGTCGAAGGGCAGCAGGACCTTGTCTTTGAGAATCTGCTGTAATGCCGCCAGATCCACCAGCATGCCGGTGCGTCCGTCCACTTCGCCCTTGACGGTAATTTCGACGTGGTAGTTGTGGCCGTGGCCGTTCGGGCGGGCGCACAGGCCGTAAATCTCGGTGTTTTCTTCAAGCGAGAGCGAATCGAGGGCCAGCCGGTGGGCGGCGGCGAAGTGGTCGGAAATGGTCAGATACGCTTGCATGCCTTCTCCCTGATACTCAGCCCAAAGGTCGTCCGATTCGAATAACTGCACCCGCACCACGGGCAGGTGGGGCACAAGCCGGTGAAAGATGACGCGCGCGAGGTGCTCGGTGGTGGGCAAAGTCTCGGCAAGTTCCGGCCAGGCTTCGTTGAGCAAATTCGTGTCGAGCTGGGCGGTCACTTCGCGCTTAATCACGTGCTTGACGTCGCTTAGGTTAAGCACCATGCCGTACTCGTCCACCGGACCCAGCATCGAGACGAACAGCACGTAGTTGTGCCCGTGGATGCGGGTGGTGGGGCCGAAGCGCGAACGGTTTTCCGCTTCGCTTAGTTCCGATAACCAGTAGCGATGAGCCGCACTGAAGCGGGCACGGCGCACAATCAGGCAACCCATAGTCGCAACAATTCGATACCTCTTGTATCAGGATACACGGTACCGACCAGGGCTAGCTGCCGCCGGTTTTCCTCGGGCCTTCCGGGAAAAACTCCAGACTCAACACTTCTGCCGACGTATACGGGCAGTCGACCGGGAAGTAGTGGTAGGGCAAATCCGTGTCCCGGACCGCCAGTCTCACCCCGGAGCGCCAGGCTCCACCAAACGCTTCGTCCAGATTAAGATTGCAGGCTCGGTTGACTGGTGAGCAGCCGCGCAATTTGGTCGCGTTGCTCGTCGATGGTCGCCTGCCAGGAATTGCTGCGCCGCTCGCTCTGGAACTGCCATTTGAGCAGATGAGCGATCAAGACCGCCAGGCGACTTTCCAGTTCGCGGCGCTCCGCCCTGCCCAAAGCTTCGATCTCCTCCGCCAGATTTTCGATATCCAACCGATCCCACTGCCGGGCCTTCAGCGCGGCGGCCTGCTCGACGGTCCAGGCGTGAAAATCGCTCCGGTACGAACACTTTCGCTGGTGTTGGGGTTGCAAACCGGTATCCATCGACCCCGCACAGTTGCATTGCTTGCGCCTATCGTAACTGCTCAGCAAAATCTTCAGATTCGCCGTGCCCCCTGCGGCCGGGCGGAAATACCCACCCGGCCGGGCGGATAACCGGCTGCCGGGGGGGCAGGCGACTGCCTACAATGACCCTAGACCCCACAAGTCATCGCACAGGAAGCCCCTATGCAGCCCAACAACCCGAACCAATTCACCGAGAAGGCCTGGGATGCGATCGTCCGCACCACCGAGGTAGCTAAGGAGTACCGCCAGCAGCAGCTGGAGAGCGAACATCTTTTTAAGGCGCTCCTGGATCAAGACGGGGGGTTGGCCGGTTCGATTTTTACCAAGGCGGGTGTGAACCTGACGAAGCTTGGCGAGCGGGTCGAGCAGTTTATCAACCGCCAGCCCAAACTCACCAACCCCGGCCAGAGCGTCTACCTCGGCCGCAGCCTCGACGCGCTGTTGGATCGCGCCGAGGGTTTCCGCAAAGAGTACGGCGACGATTTTATTTCGATCGAGCACCTGGTGCTGGCCTTCGCCAAGGACGTGCGCTTCGGACAGCAGATTCTGCGTGAATTCAGCCTCGATGAAGCGAAGCTTAAAGCGGTCGTGGCCCAGGTGCGCGGCAACCAGAAGGTGACCAGCCAGAATCCTGAAAGCACCTACGAGTCGCTCGATAAATACGGCCGGGATCTGACCCAATTGGCCCGCGAAGGCAAGCTCGATCCGGTGATCGGCCGCGACGAGGAGATTCGCCGCACCATCCAGATTCTCTCGCGCCGCACCAAAAATAACCCCGTACTGATTGGCGAACCCGGCGTGGGCAAGACGGCCATCGCCGAGGGGCTCGCCCAGCGCATCGTCAGCGGCGATGTGCCCGAGTCGCTCCAGGGCCGCAAGCTGATCGCCCTCGACATGGGAGCACTGATTGCCGGATCTAAGTACCGGGGCGAATTTGAAGAACGGCTCAAGGCGGTCCTCAACGAGGTGACCAAGTCCGAGGGGCAGATCGTCCTTTTTATCGACGAAATTCACACGGTCGTGGGTGCGGGTGCCACCCAGGGCGCCATGGACGCGGGCAATTTGCTCAAGCCGATGCTGGCCCGCGGCGAACTGCGCTGCATTGGGGCTACGACCCTCGATGAATACCGCAAATACATCGAGAAAGACGCTGCCCTGGAGCGCCGCTTCCAGCAGGTCTACGTCGATCAACCCACGGTCGAGGACACCATTTCGATTCTGCGCGGCCTCAAAGAGCGCTACGAAGTCCACCACGGTGTGCGCATCTCCGACAGCGCCCTGGTGGCGGCGGCGGTGCTTTCTCATCGCTACATCAGCGACCGTTTTTTGCCCGACAAAGCGATCGACTTGATGGACGAGGCGGCGGCCAAGCTCAAGATGGAAATCACCTCCAAGCCCGAGGCCCTCGACGAGGTCGACCGCAAGATCCTGCAGCTGGAGATGGAGCGGCTGTCGCTGGCCAAGGAGTCCGACGCCGCCTCGCGCGATCGTCTGGAGCGGCTTGAAAAAGAACTGGCCGACCTCAAAGAAGAGCAGCGCTCCCTCAACGCCCAGTGGCAGGCCGAGAAGGACATCATCGACCAGGTCCAGGCCGTCAAAGAAGAAATCGACCAAGTCAACGTCCAGATCCAGCAGGCCGAGCGCGACTACGACCTCAACCGCGCCGCCGAACTGAAATACGGCAAACTGTCCGAATTGCAAAAGCGCCTCGACGCGGCCGACAAACAACTGAGCGAGACCCAGACCAGTGGCCGGTCGCTGTTGCGCGAGGAGGTCACCGAGGAGGACATCGCCGAAATCATCTCCAAGTGGACCGGCATCCCGGTGAGCAAACTGGTGGCGAGCGAACGCGAGAAGCTGTTGCACCTCGAAGACGAGTTGCACAAGCGGGTGGTGGGGCAGGAAGAAGCGGTGCGGATTGTCTCTGAAGCCATTCAGCGATCGCGCGCCGGACTTGCAGACCCGAACCGGCCGATCGCGAGCTTTATTTTTCTGGGGCCGACCGGCGTGGGCAAGACCGAGCTTGCCAAGGCGCTCGCGTCGTTTTTGTTCGACGACGAGAATGCCATGGTGCGCATCGACATGTCCGAGTACATGGAGAAGCACAGCGTCTCGCGGCTGATTGGTGCCCCCCCAGGCTACGTGGGCTACGACGAAGGCGGCCAGCTCACCGAGGCGGTGCGCCGCCGGCCCTACGCGGTGGTGCTCTTTGACGAGATCGAAAAAGCCCACAACGACGTCTTCAACGTGCTGTTGCAGGTGCTCGACGACGGGCGGATCACCGATTCGCAGGGCCGCACGATCGATTTCAAAAACGCAGTGATCATCATGACCAGCAACATCGGCTCCGATGCGATCTTGCGCCTGGGCGGCAACGACGCCTACTACGAGCAGATGCGCGAGGAGGTGATGCGCGCCATGCAGGTCCACTTCCGGCCGGAATTTCTCAACCGCGTCGATGACATCATCATCTTCCGCAACCTGCGCCGCGATCAGCTCGCCGCCATCGTCAAGCTGCAGATCGCACGGCTGGAGAAGCGGCTGGCCGATCGCAAGATCACCCTCAAGCTCAGCGAGGCCGCCATCGACTACATCGTCGAGGCGGGCTACGACCCGGTCTACGGTGCGCGCCCCCTCAAGCGGGCCATCCAGAATGAACTGGTCAACCCGCTCGCCCGGGGATTGCTCAAGGGGGATTTTAACGACGGCGACACCATCTTTGTCGACATCGAGAACGAAAGGCCCGTCTTCCGCCGCCTAAGCGCCATGCCGGTTGTCTAGGTGTCAGGTGGAACTTACCTGACACCTGACACCTGACACCTTGTGTACCATGAGAGCGGCGTACCCACCGTCTACACCAATGCCCCGAGGTTTTGGCAAACCCCCCCGCCGTGACAATCGACCGTCCACGGCCATGGCCCAGGCTGCGGAGCTGCTCGATCTGGGGTTGGTTCTGCACCGGCAGGGACGCCTGGCCGAAGCGATTGTCCGCTACGGCCAGGCGCTCGACTTTCAGGCCGATTATGTCGAGGCCCACTTTGCCCTGGGGCTTGCCCTGCAGGCGCGCGGCGAGGGCGAAGAAGCCATTCACCATTTTCAGCGCGCCATCGAGCTGCGTAGTTACTATACCGACGCCCACTTTGCCCTGGGGACCGCCCTGCAGGAGCAGCGGGACTTCGAAGGGGCGCTCGGTTGCTACCAGCGCACCCTCGCCATCGAACCCGAGTACGTCAAAGCCCACAACAATCTCGGGGCGGTCCAGCGCGAACTGGGGAATCTAGATGATGCGATCGCCTCCTACCGGCGGGCGTTGGCCCTCGAACCGGATTACCTCGAAGCCCACAACAATCTCGGGGTGGTCCTGCGCGAGCGCGGCCAATTAGAAGAAGCCGCCCTTTGTTTTAAGCGGGCTTTTCAGCTGCAACCCGATTTTGCCGAGGCTTACTACAACCTCGGTCTGCTCCTGCACTCCCAGCAAAAACTCGCCGAGGCAATCTCTGTCTACCGCACCGCCCTAATTATCAAAGGCGACCTGGTGGAGGCGCGCGTCAACCTGGCCCACGCCCTGCAGGCAAGCGGCCAGGGCGACGCGGCCATCGAGGAGCACCGCCGGGCGGTTGAACTGGCACCGGCTCTGGCTGAAGCCCACTGCGGACTGGGTAACGCCCTGCGCGACGCGGGCCGACTGGCCGAAGCCGCCGAGTGCTACGCCGAAGCACTGCGCCTCAAACCCGATTACGCCGAGGCCCGCCACTACCTGGCGGCGGTGGGCGGCGCTCCCACTCCGGCCATGACCGACCCGGATTACGTGGCGGCTCTTTTTGATGAATACGCCGAGCGCTTCGACCGGCACCTGACCGGGGAACTGGCCTACCGGGCGCCCGAACTGCTCGTGGGGGCCGTCCAAGCCGCCACTCCCCACACCGAGGGACTCTTGAACGTCCTCGATCTCGGCTGCGGCACCGGGCTTTGCGGCCCGCTTTTGCGGCCTTTGGCCCAGCGGTTGGTGGGGATGGATCTCTCGGCCAAGATGATCGGCAAAGCGCGCGCGCGCGGCGTCTACGACGATCTGGCGGTGGGCGAGATGACCGAGTGGCTGGGGCGGCACCACGACGCCTTTGACCTGATCGTCGCGGCGGATGTGTTCACCTACGTGGGCGACCTGGCCGCCGTGTTCGCCGCCGCGGCCCTCACCCTGGTGCCGGGGGGCGTGCTCGCTTGCTCGGTCGAAGCGGGCGAAGCGGGCTACACCCTGCTCCCCAACGGCCGCTACGCCCATGCCCTCGATTATGTGCACAAGGAGGCCGCCGCCGCCGCTCTGGTGGCGGTGAGCACCGAGCGGGCCATTTTGCGCACCGAGCGAGGCCGGGCGGTCGAAGGCTGGATCGTCGTGCTGCGCAGCCTGCGTTGAGACGACCCTTGACAGTACCCGCAGTCGATCACTAAGCTAGGATCTGCACAATTTGCGGCCAGCTATGAAAGTCCGTGCGTCCGTCAAACCGATATGTGAGAAGTGCCGGGTGATCCGCCGCAAGGGGCGGGTCATGGTCATTTGCGAGAACCCCAAGCACAAGCAGCGGCAGGGCTAGGCGGCACCATCAGCAAACCAGAGGAAACCATCCATCCATGGCGCGTATTGCAGGCGTAGACATTCCCCGGGAAAAACGGGTCGAAATTGCCCTCACCTACATCTTTGGTATCGGCCCCTCCAGAGCCACCCAAATTCTACTGTCCACCGGCATCAATCCCAACCTGCGCGTGCGCGAGTTGACCGACGTCCAGGTCAGCCTCCTGCGCGAGGAAATCGAACAGAAGTATCAGGTCGAAGGCGATCTGCGGCGCTTCGAGAACATCAATATCAAGCGCCTGATGGATATCGGCTGCCTGCGCGGCCGTCGCCACCGCCTCGGCCTGCCCGTGCGCGGTCAGCGCACCCGCACCAACGCCCGTACCCGTCGAGGCGGGCGCAAGACCGTGGCCGGCAAGAAAAAAGCCGCCGCCAAGAAGTAATACCCCAACCAGGATCGATTCAATGGCGAAACCAACCCGTGGCGGGCAGAAAAAGAAAGTTCGGCGCAATGTGCCGAGTGGTGTGGCCCACATTCAATCCACGTTCAACAACACGATCGTCACTATTGCCGATACCGTCGGCGATGTGATTTCCTGGGCGTCTGCCGGCTCCAGCGGCTTCAAAGGCGCCAAAAAAGGCACCCCCTTCGCCGCTCAGCAGGCGGCCGAATCGGCCGGCCGCCGGGCCATCGACTCGGGCATGCGCCAGTGCGAGGTGATGGTCAGCGGCCCCGGCGCCGGCCGGGAGACGGCCATCCGGGCTTTGCAGGCGGTGGGGCTTGAGATTACCCTCATCCGCGACGTCACTCCGATTCCCCACAACGGCTGCCGCCCGCCCAAGCGCCGCCGCGTCTAAACCACCATCCGTTCTCGAGTATTTAAAGAACATGGCTCGCTACACCGGTCCCGTCTGCAAGCTTTGCCGCGCCGTCGGCATGAAGCTCTACCTCAAGGGCATTCGCTGCTCCTCGCCCAAGTGCGCCATCGAACGGCGCAATTTCCGCCCCGGCGTGCACGGCCAGGCGCGCCAAAAACTCAGCGAATACGCCATCCGCCTCAAAGAAAAGCAAAAAGCGCGCTGGAGCTACGGCGTGCTCGAAAAGCAATTTCGCCGCACCTTCTCCGATGCCAGCCGCGCCACGGGCAACACCGGCGCCAAGTTTCTGGAATTGCTCGAGAGACGTCTTGACAACGTCGTCTACCGCCTCGGTTTTGCCACCTCCCGCGCCCAGGCGCGTCAGTGGGTCAACCACGGCCACTTTGCCGTCAACGGCCGGCGCGTCTCGATCCCGAGCTACCGGGTTCGTCCGGGGGATGCGATTACCGTCATGCCCAATTCGGCCGCCTTTGTCAAAGAGGCCCTCGAAGCGGCCAGCCTGCCCCAGGCTCCCAAGTGGCTCGAAGCCAACCGCGAGACCCTCGCTGCCACGGTGAAGGCCCTTCCCGAGCGCGAGGACATCGATACGCCGGTCCAGGAACTGTTGATTGTTGAGTTTTACTCCCGCTAGCGGCGAGGAGAGAGGCTATGGCGCAATACACCATTGAGTGCGTAGAAACGCGGACCGAGGCCGACAACGGCCAGTACGGCAAATTTGTGCTCGAACCGCTCGAGCGGGGCCAGGGCACCACCCTGGGCAACGCCCTCCGGCGTGTGCTGCTGTCGAACCTCGAAGGCACGGCGGTGACGGCCGTGCGCATCACCGGGGTCAACCACGAATTTGCCACTATGAAGGGCATCCGCGAAGATGTCCTCGATATCCTGCTCAACATGAAGGAACTGGTGCTGCGCTCCTACACCAGCGACATCCAGATCGGCCGACTGGCGGTGCAGGGTCCCAAGCGCGTCACCGCTGCCGATCTTGAACTGCCCACCGAGGTGCAGGTGGTGCACCCGCGCCACTACATCGCCACCCTCGCCGAAGACGGCCAGTTGGAGATGGAGTTTCAGATCGAGCGGGGCAAGGGTTACCGCGCCATCGAGCGCGGCAGCGAGGACGGGGCCGCCATCGACTACCTGTCGATCGACGCGATCTTCATGCCCGTGCGCAAGGTGAACTGGACGGTCGAGAGTGAGCGCTCCGCCGCCAATGTCGAGCAGGACCGCCTCACCCTCGAAATCTGGACCAGCGGCTCGCTCTCTCCCCAAGAAGCGCTCTCCCAGGCAGCCAAGATCTTGGTCGACCAGCTTCGGCCCCTGCAGGAGATTACCTTCGAGCCCCCGGCCGAACCGCAGCGCAGCGCCCCGAACACCGTGGGCCAGGTGCCTATCGAGGAGTTGCAGCTGTCGGTGCGTGCCTACAATTGCCTGAAGCGCGCCCAAATCAATACGGTTGCCGACTTGCTCGAATACACCGAAGAAGACCTGCTTGAGATCAAAAACTTCGGCCAGAAGTCCGCCGAAGAGGTGATCGAAGCCCTGCAGGATAAGATGGGCCTCAGCCTTCCCAAAGACAAACCGGCCAGGAGTTAGCCATGAGACACCGCTGCCGCGTACCGAAACTGGGTCGCCCCGCCGACCAGCGCGACGCCCTTATCCGCACCCTCACCACCGAACTGCTGCGCCACGGTCGCATCAGCACTACCCTGGCGCGCGCCAAGGTCATCCGCTCCGAGGCCGATCGGATGATCACCCTCGCCAAGGACGGCTCCCTGGCCGCCCGCCGCCAGGCGAGCGGATTTTTGTACGACCCTGAACTGGTCCAATCGGTCTTCGCCGCCGCCCAGGAGCGCTACGGTAGCCGCCGCGGCGGTTACACCCGCATCCTGCGCACGGTGGCCCGCCGCGGCGACAACTCCCCGATGGCGATTATCGAACTGGTCTGATGTCCGTGGATGCGGTGGGCGGCGCCGTAGAAGGCGCACCGGCGCGCCTTGCCCTCCGGGTGCAGTACCTGGGGGGACATTTTTTTGGCTGGCAATGGCAGCCGGGTCAGCGCACAGTGCAGCAGTGTTTGGAGGAAGCGACCGAGCGCATCGCCCGCCATCCGGTGCGCTACCACGCGGCGGGGCGCACCGACACCGGTGTGCACGCGAGCGGCCAGGTCGTCCACTTTGATACCCACAAAAAGCTGGCCCCCGAGACCTGGGTGCGCGGTCTCAACAGCTTGCTTCCCGACGACATCGCCGTGCGCGCGGCGGCCTACGTGAGCGACCACTGGCACGCGCGCTTCACCGCGCTGTGGCGTGAGTACCGCTACTGCATCCACAACAGCACCGTGCCCGACCTATTCGTGCGCGCCCAGAGCTGGTACTACCCCTATTGCCCCCTCGACAGCGAAGCGGTGGCGGCAGCCCTGGCCACTTTGCCGGGCCACCACGATTTTCGGGCGTTTCGCCGCGCCGGCTCCAGCCGCCCCCACTCCCTGGTCCATGTCTATACAGCCGAGTGTACCCGCGAGGGGGAGCAAATCGCGATTCGGGTGCGGGCCAACAGTTTTCTGTACGGGATGATGCGCCTGTTGATTGGAGCACTGGCCGAGGTGGGGTCGGGGCGCTGGAGTGTGGAGCGCTTCGCCGGTCTGTGGCAGGCCGGCAACCGCGAACAAGTCAAGTACGCCGCCCCACCCCAGGGACTGTGTCTGGTGGGGGTGGGCTACCCGGACGATCCGTTCAAGACGAACGGAATCGGTTTTGCCCGATGTCATACTGGGCAGGAAAAGCCAGAAGCTAGACTGGGAAATGGCGATTTGGAATCTCGAGAGGAGCGACCGCCCCATGAAATGTCCCCGCTGCACTGACAATGAACTGAAGACGGTCAAATCCGACGACATCGAAGTCGATCAGTGCCCCAACTGCCTCGGTATCTGGTTCGATGTGAGCGAAATGACCGCCCTGGTAGCAAAACAAAACCTGGAGGGGATCAAGCTCAGCGGCAGACCGGGCGGCAGGCGGACGATCGTGCCGCTCAATTGCCCACGCGACGGCACCCTGTTGGACATGGTCAACGACGTGAAGGCGGCGGACGTACAGATGGACGTCTGCCCCACCTGCGGCGGGCGCTGGCTCGACGGCGGCGAACTCGACCGTCTGCGCGAAAAGGGCTTGCTTGCCAACCTCAAGAACTTTTTTGTGACCTACATCCTGCCGGATTGAGCCGGATGCCCCGGATCAAAGTTTGGAGATCGCTTTCCACTCCTGCCAGACCACCGCGGAGCCGTACCGACGCGACAGGGCACTGAGAATGGCATCGCCGACGCCGCTCAATTCGCCGTCCTCGTCGATGTCCTGCTTGCAGTTCTGACAACCGGCGAGCCTCTTGAGGGTCGGCTGCAAATCTCCGGCGCTGCTCGCCTGGCACTCCGGGCAAACGACGACGCAGTCTTCGGTTTGGTAACGAAACTCCTCCTCCACAATCGCTCCTCTCGGTGAACGGGCGCCCGACCCTGGCGGGACGTAGATCTTTCCTACCGTAGCGTACCGGGTGGTAGGACTCGCCAAATGATTCAAAATAAACTCCCGTAATTCTCCAGGAATGCTGTACAATTTAATTCCATACACATAGCCAAGTAGGGAGGATGTGGTGGCGGCGATCCTGATGGGATCAACCGCCGCCATTTTTTTGTGCTTCGACGCGGCTACCACAGTTCCCACTCTACTGTAAGGTAGGCCACGAAACGAGGCGTCGAATATCCGGTTTAGCACTCGACAAATCGAACAAACTTTGGCCACAGAGCTGGCCGTTGCGACGCCTAGGAGACCTTCAGGCCGACCGCCGGCGCGGCGACTTGCCCATGAGTTCCGCCGCCTTTTGTGAATCGGCCTCCGCCCCGCGACTGTCGCCCAACTTGGAGCGCACGATACCGCGGTTGTGGTAGGCAAAAGCGTAGGTGGGATCGAGCCTGAGCGCCCGGTCGAAGTCGGTGAGCGACCCGGCGCGGTCGCCGAGTTTATAGCGGAGAATGCCCCGGTTGTTGTAGGCAAACACGTTGAGCGGATCGATCTCGAGGGCCTGATCGTAGTCGGCGAGCGCCCCCTGCCGATCTCCAAGACCGCTCTTCGTGATTCCCCGGTTGAAGTAGATAAATGCGTAGCCTGGGTCCAGTTCCACCGCCCGGTCGTAGTCGGCGAGCGCCCCCTGGGAATCGCCCAGGGCCGTGCGGGCGTTGGCCCGGTTGTTGAAGGCCGGTCCGTCCTTCGGATCGAGCCGCACCGCTTCGCCAAATTGCACCACTGCCCGATCGGGCCGGCCCTGCAGATACTCGCTTACTGCCTGAGCGAATGCCTCGTCGGTCAGGATATAGCGGTTGGCTCCGAAATCGATCGGGTTGACCGCCGCCGTCGGCCGCTGCGGCTGCAACCGCAGTTGAACCGGATCGGCAGAAACGGCAGCCATCGACGCCAACTGCCCAACGGCAACGAAACCGGCGATCCAAGCACCCTGCCTCAGCGCCCGCACAACGTTCGTAACCATGGCCAATGCACCTCCAAAAAGAAACCGTTCTGAGCGAACAATTTCCAACCTAGGAGAGCATCCACAGGCTGTCCACGCTTTTTGTGTGTTGTGTTACATAAATTGGGAAATTTTCGGCGATGGGGGAACTATTTCTCGGCCCGGTCCAGTTCCGCGCCGGTGTCCGCAGCCAAGTCGGCCCGCTGAAATTCCGGTGAGCGCGGCACCGCCAGGTGCCGCTCGGGGGTGTGGTGCACCTGCACGGTCACCTGCCCGATCGTGCACTCAAGCAAGTGGCCGCCGAGTTTGCGATCGGCGCTGATAAAGTGCAGGTGGTAGCCGGGTACGTTGATCCCCGCCGCAAAGGGCGGCGTTCAGAAGCCGGCCAGGGTGCCCTCGATATCGCGAAACCACAACTTCCACCCTGATTGGCTTATTTTAAACCTCGTGTCGCTTGTCGTCTTCTTGCGCCACGGCATTTCCAGCCTCTGAAAAGGGCCGCCTGAAGCAGTACACCCTTGAATCTGGGAGGCAACTGGTCGGAGAGATGTTCTTGCCGGAGCACCTTCTGGCGCACCACCTGCCACCCCTCGGACGTAAGGTCGGGGACGTACCTGCCGACGGATTGCGCAGCTTCTTCCGGACTGTCAAAGGGACCGAATGCGTACAAGAAGGGCTCGTCTGTGGTCACTTCCAACCACCAATCGCCATCCCGGGCGTCCGACGTATTGCTTGTCTGTCCGTACATGGTTAAACTCCAACAATTGTTTGTAAACATCTGAAGCCGATTTGTAGGCTCCAATGGATTGATGCGGGGGCGTGGAGCCGGCCGTTTGGAGAGGCCCGGCGCTAGATCATAGATGTGCGCATCGAACCTTCTGTCATCCGACGCTCCTCCTCAAGATCGATGTACCAGTTGATGAAATTTCGGGCATAAAGTTCGGCCAGCTCCGGACTCGCCAAGAAAACGAGCGGTTCGTCAAATCGTTTACCGTCGGGATCGGTAAGCAACGCCACGAAACCCTCGCTCGCCTTGCTGGTGGCGATGGTCCAACCTCTGTACTTCATGGATCCCATGGTTGATATTTCCTCTGTGAACGCCTGTCAACAGTCCGCATCACTCAAAGCAGGGGTGATGCACAATACACCGCGCCTTCTTTGAGGAAAAAAGGAGCCAGGGCGAGTGTGTAAAATTTTCTAACAATGAACTGAACTGTGGACTACGCCCTCAGTAGGAACGCCTGTAGGGACAATGGAAGGGGGAAGCTCCCAGAAGCCTGTCCAGATGATACAAAAGTTGTTATTGGCAGGTTGTCGTCAACTAACGCGACGGCAGAATTCAGGAGGTTGCTGGGCAACATGGCGCACCGCTCAGTGCGGGAGCGCATCCGAGATGCACAGGCGGCGATCGCTCTCGACGGCAATCCAGCCGCATTGTTTGAACCGGTTCAGCAATAAGGTGACCGTGGCGCGGGCCGTTCCGATCGTATTGGCCAGGTCCTGGTGGGTGAAGCGGACCCGCAGCCGCGTGCCCCCCCTGCAGGGCTCCCCCACCTCCCGTTTGAGCAGCAGCAACAACCCCCGCAGCCGGTCATCGGCCCGCCGTTGGCCACAGACAGCCAGCAAGGCATTGCTCTGATACAGGCGGGAGAGCAGGGCTTGGGCCATATGGGGCGATGCGGCCACCTCCTGGGCCGAGAATTTTGCAAGTTCGACCCGGCCCACGGCTGAGGCCTGGTAATACACCTCCGATTCGACCGCATCGGTCCCGAAGAGCATCGGCGCAACGGCCCAGCCCACCACCACCGGCTCACCCTCGACGAGGGCGGCGCTGAGCTTCACCAGGCCGTGGTGTACCTGCCAGAAACTGTCCGGGTGCAGGGGAATGCCCTGGTTGGGAGCAAAATGGGAGATGGAATGCTGCGGTGGGGCCGCCGGTTTTTTTGTGTTGAAAGTATCTGGGAGGGAGCGAAGCAGCGCGTGCTTTTTGAGCCGGATGGCGACAGTCTCCAGCAACTCCTCGGCAGTAAAGGGCTTGGGCAGATAATCGTCGGCACCCATGGCCATCGCCTGCCGCCAATTCAGCTTCGCCACCCTCGCCGTCAGAAAAACAAAGGGAATCCCCTGGGTGAGCGGATTGTCCGACAGCGCGGCCAGCACCGCGTAGCCGTCGAGGCCGGGCATCAGGATATCGCAGAGGATCAAGTCCGGCAGGTGCTCCTCGGCGAGGCGAAGGCCCACCTGTCCGTTCTGGGCGCCGATGGCCCGAAAGCCCTGGGCTTCGAGCACTTCCAGGACGCTCTCCCGGACGAGGGCATCATCT
Source organism: Gloeobacter violaceus PCC 7421 (assembly GCF_000011385.1). Taxonomy (NCBI): domain Bacteria; kingdom Bacillati; phylum Cyanobacteriota; class Cyanophyceae; order Gloeobacterales; family Gloeobacteraceae; genus Gloeobacter; species Gloeobacter violaceus. The sequence goes on along the minus strand of NC_005125.1, from coordinate 3,758,263 downwards.
TCGATCACGAGAATGTCAGTCATCGGCCGGCTCCTCGAGGGGCAGGGCAACGGTGAACGTGGTTCCTTGCTGGGGACGGCTTTCGAAGGCGAGCCGCCCCTTTAACAGCTCGACCAGCCTCCTGACGATGGCAAGACCGAGGCCGGAGCCGGGAATGTTGGCGACATTGCGCCCCCGGTAGAAGGGCTCGAACAGCCGTTCTTGATCCTCGACAGCGATGCCGATGCCCTCATCGACGACCGTGAAGACGGCCTGCCCATCCCGGCAGGCGAGCTGCAGACGGACTGTGCTGTCCGGTGCGGAATACTTGAGCGCGTTGGTGAGCAGGTTGCTGAGGATCTGTCGGAGCATGACGGCATCCAGGTTGGCGCCCCGGCACTGTCCGGCGCTCTCAAAAGCGGGCCGGTGGGCGCCGCCCGGCGCCGCCTGCATTTCCTCGACGAGTTGACGGCAGAAACTTTCGAGATCGAGCGGCACCCGCCGGATCTGCACTTGGTCGATTTCGGCCTGGCCGATACTCAAGATGCCGTCCAGCAGGTCGGTCATCTGCTCGATGGCCCGCTCGATGCGCTGCTGTTGCTTGAGCCGCTTCTGGGCAGATTGGTGGGGACTGTCACTGGAAAGCAGTTGGGTCGAGAGGATGATCGTGCTGAGGGGCGTGCGAAATTCGTGGGAAGTCATCGCAATCAAGCGCGATTTTAGTTCGTTGAGTTCGTACTCCTTCTGCAGGGCCATCTGTTGACTCTGCTGCGTCCGCTTTTGCTCGGTGATGTCTTCGAGGGCCAACAAGATCAAGCGGTCCTGCTCAGGCGCCAAAATCTCCTGGGCATTGAGCAGCATGACCCGACGGCCGACGTTCTCAAAGTCATGCTCCACCTCGTAATCGAGGAGTTGGGCATTGTGGAGCAGCAGGTTCTCGAGCATCAGGCGCAGCCGCGGGATGTCCCACTGACCACCCGCCAGCTCAAAGAGCCGTTGCCCCTCCGTCTGCGCCGGTACTGTCTGGAAAGTTTGATAAAAAGCCCGGTTCGCCGTTCTTACCCGCAGGTCGGAATCGAGCACCAACAGCGGTCCCCGCACCGTCTCGACGATGCTCTCGGCGTAAATCCGGGCCGCTTCGAGCAACTGCGCGCTGTTTTTGAGGGCGTCAATATCCACCAGCGCCAGCACCACCCCATCGATCTGATGGTCGACCGTCCGGTAGGGCCGGATGCGCAAAAGATACCAGTACCCTTCGAGATCCTGAACCTCCCGTTCTTTGGGGCTGAGGGTGTCGATCACCTCCAGCAGCGACTCCTCCAGATCGGGGGCGTGGAAGTTGAGCCGGATGTCGCTGAGCGATCGCCCGACGTCGGTCGCGATCAAGTTGAAAAGTCTCTGGGCCGCCGGGGTGAAGCGACGGATGCGCAGGTCGTTGGTCAGCATCAAAATCGGAATGTTGACGTTGCTGAGCAGATTCAGCAGGTCGTTGTTGACTTGACGGGCTTCGAGATTGCGGCTTTGCAGTTCCTCGTTGGTCGTGCGCAATTCTTCGTTGGCCGACTGGATCTCTTCTTTGGCGGTTTGCAGTTCCTCGTTGGTGCTCTGCAACTCCTCGTTGCTCGAAAGGATCTCCTCGTTGGCCGTCGTCAGGGACTGGTTGGTGGCCTCCTGTTCTTCGATGATCGATTGCAGATAGGCCTGGGTGTGGACCAACTCCTGCCTGACGATCGTCAGCTCCTGCCGGAGCCGGCTGATTTCAGGCTCCGGATCGATCCTCTGGTCACTGTCGTGCCGATGGCGGGCTTCCGGTGCGGCAGGCATGACCGGGTCCATCGTTTCGAACAGCACCAGAAAATAGCGCTCGTCGGCCGGGGGAACCTTAAAAGCGATCACTACGATACGAATGTGCCTCGGTCCGTCGTTGCCTTCGACCCGTAAACCCGCTTTCTCGACCGCACCTTCCTGGCTTTTCGCCTGGTAGATGGCCGTGTGCAGTTCCGGCAGCAAGCCGGGCCGGGCCATCTTCAGCAAGTTGAAACTCGGCTCGCCCGGGGCGGGGCGCAAGTAGGCACCGGTCTCTCCGCGAAATTGCAGGATTTCGAGCCGGTCGTTCGTCAGCACCCCGGCCGGGGCATAGCGGTTCAAGACGATCCGGTCGGCTTGTTGCTGGATATTCAAACCGGCCCAGGTGGCCTCGCCGGTCAGCCCACCGCGCCTCGCCCGGGCGAGGCGATAGTCGCCGGTGACGAAGTCAAAGCTCAAGCGGCTGGGAGCCGCCGTTCTGGTGTAGATCTTGTGCTTTTTGTCCACCACGGCAAACAGGTCTGTGAATTCTCCTGTGCTCTCCGAGCTACCCAGCACCAGGAAGCCCGTGGGCTTGAGGCTGTAGTGAAAAATCGGCAGCACCCGCTTTTGCAGAGTCGGTTCCAAATAAATCAGCACGTTGCGGCAGCTGATCAGATCCATGTTGGAGAAGGGTGGATCGCTGCTCAGGTTTTGTCTCGCGAAGACGCACAGCTCGCGCACCGACTTGCCGATCTGATAGCCGGCCGCCACCTGCACAAAGAATTGTCGAAGGCGGCCAGGTGAGACATTCGCGACCGCCTCTTCTTTGTAGATACCGAGTCGGGCCTTTTCGACGGCAGCTTCGCTGATGTCGGTGCCGAAGATCTGGATGGGGGTCTCGTGCGCTTGCGGTCCCAGCCATTCCAGCAAGGTGATGGCGATCGAATAGACTTCTTCACCAGTGGCACAGCCTGGCACCCAGACCCGGATGGGCGAACCGGCCGCCTTGCCCTGGCAGATGCCCGCAAAGACTTTTTCCTGCAGCGCTGCGAAGACATCGGGATCTCGAAAGAAACTGGTGACCGAAATCAGGATCTCCTCGTACAGCGTCTGCACCTCGCCGGGGTTGTCCTGCAGGTGACGAACGTAGTCCACCAGGCGCTCCAGCTTGTGCAGAACCATCCGCCGCCGCAGCCGCCGCAGCAAAGTGGTGCGCTTGTAGTACGTAAAGTCGGCTCCCGTGGCGGCCTGCAGCAGCGCGAAGACGGAGGGCAGCGCCTCCTCGTCCGCCGGCATGTTTGATCGGGCCGGGATCACGTAAGGATGAGCGCTGATTTTGACCAGTTCCTCGGCAATCGCCTGCGGGGGCAGGATGAAGTCGACACCGGTCGCCGCAGCCCTGTGGGGCATGTCGCTGAACTGTGCCGATGCCTCGCACTGGGCAAAGGTAATCCCGCCGGCCGCCTTGATCGCCTCCAATCCCAGGGCACCGTCGCCATCGCTTCCTGAGAGCACAACACCGATCGCCCGGCTGCCCCGCTCCTGTGCCAGCGAACGGAAAAAAGCGTCGATCGGCATGTACCGGCCCTGGACCTTCTCGCGGGGTGCCAGTTGCAGCGCCCCGCGCGCCAGGGTCATCTGGGTATTGGGCGGAATCACATAGACGCGATCCGCTTCCAGGGTCATCCCATCGTGCACCTCGACCACCGGCAGCTGGGTCGTCCTCGACAGCAATTCAGCAAGCAGGCTGCGATGGCTCGGATCCAGGTGCTGAACCAGCACAAACGCCATGCCCGTATGGTTTGGCAGGTGGCTCAGCAACTGGGTGAAAGCTTCCAATCCCCCGGCAGACGCACCGATCCCGACCACCGCAAACAGATCAAGGTCGCCAGGCTGCTGTTGCTCAGGTTCTCGGCCCACGTCCACAGCTGCGTTCCTCCCGTTGCTAAAGCTTTACCCTACCCAGGCCATAGCCAAGGTCGCGTCGTAACTGTGAGGAGATGAACGCTCGGTAACAGACAGCGGGGTTAATCATCAAGTAAAGGCGATGCTCGAAAAGTTTGCAATGATGAAAGCCTGTGCCGATCGCCAGAAGCCTTGCTGCCAGTGTACTGCACCCGGTTGGCGGGATCCGTCTTGAAACAGCGGGTCGCTGGGGCCAAGAAAATACCCTGTGCTTCCGGAGGCGCAGGTTGCCTTGAGCGCCTGCCCGCTTGGGGCCGGAAGGTACACTGGAGGGGCCTTTGAAGGAGGAACGACCGTGCGGATTCTTCACACGATGCTGCGGGTGCGCGATCTGGAGGCTTCCAAGGCTTTCTACTGCGATGTATTGGGCATGAAACTGCTGCGCCAAAAAGACTACCCCGACGGCAAATTTACCCTCGCCTTCGTGGGCTACGGCAGCGAGGCGGACAGCGCGGTGATCGAACTGACCCACAACTGGGAGCGCGACCATTACGACCTGGGCGACGCCTTCGGCCACATCGCCCTCGGTGTCGAGGACATTTACCGGACCTGCAGCGAACTGACCGCCCGGGGCGGCAAAGTCGTGCGCCAACCCGGCCCGATGCAGCACGGCAGCACGGTGATTGCATTTCTGGAAGATCCCGACGGCTACAAGATCGAACTCATCCAGAAAAGTGCATCGCCGCAGACTGCAGAAGAGGTCGCAATGGCCAGAGCCGGCAATTCTTGAAGATAGCTGGCCTCGCAATTATTGCGGCCGGAGGACTACCATGCCTGAACATCTTCGCCGAGGCCCGCGCTGCTCTCTGCGGCAGGCGTACCACCGGGCACCTTCCTGTAGAGCTTTGAGTTTAGCTTCAGCGAAAGTGTCGAGGTTCTGATTTTTGTATACATGGCACAGGCGTGATTTGAACACGCGACCGAGCGGGTATGAACCGCTAGCTCTACCGCTGAGCTACTGTGCCGAGAGAGGACGCAATCTCTAATTATGCCAGATTCATTCCCGTCTGCCAACGAAATCCAACCCTGCTTCCAGGCAAATATCGAAGGGCCTCGATCACTCTGGAGGCTTGAATCGACCGAGGCCGGTACAACCTACAGTGCGCCTGCCAAGGCTCAGAAAGTCTCGGCAGGGCGATAGTTTGCAAACAGCCTTCAGTCGCTATCCGGCTTATCCGCCTGCTCGGGATAGAGGACATGATCGGCCAAACTGCCGCTGAAAGTGCGGCCGTCGGGCATCCACGCCCCCTCCAGATTGGTGCCCTCAAGCTTCGCATCGCGCAGATCCGCCCCGACCAGGTCGGCCAGTTCGAGGTCCGCTCCGCGCAGATCCGCCCCCTGCAGATTCGCTTCACGGGCGAAAGCGCGCACCAGCCGGGCACCGCGCAGGTCGATATGGGCAAGACGTGCACCGCTCAAGTCGGCGTCTGAAAAATCGGCGTTCTTGAGGACCGTCTTGAAGATCCAGCAGCGCCGGTAGGCAAAGGCCAGCAAAGCGACGGCCGCCACCCCGGCCGCCAGGGCGGCGACTCTCGGCACGCTCTGGTCCGCCGGAGCCCATCCCAACAGCAGCGCCACCTGCAACAGCGCCACCCCGGCCAGCACCAGCGGCACCCTGAGGCCGAGTCCTGCCGGGCCGTCCGGTTCTTCGCAGCGGTAGCGCCGCTCGTCGCCCGGCGCAAAAACCCGCTCGGGTAAATCGTCGGATAGCCCCCCCGCCCAGAAGATGTCGAATCCCACCAGCGCCCCCAGAACCGCCGCCGACCACAGCCCGGCCTGCTGGGCGAGGGCGACGCCCACCTGCGCCCCGGCCGCCGCCGCAAAGACGACAAACAAAAGCCGCTGCCAGGCGACCCCGACTTTGGCGCCGCGCAAGTCCGCCCCCGTCAGATCCGCAGCGGTGAGATCGCAGCTGTTGATGCCGGCGTTTTTGAGCCGCGCCCCAGCCAGGTGCGCTCTTCGCAAAGAGCGCACCTCCAGGCGCAGCGGATTTTCCAGCTTCGGCGCGGGCTCGAACACAAGCGATTGCACAGTAATGCCGATGCGCCCAGCCTAGCAGCGGCACCGGCACCCAGCCACCGGGCCGGCGGCGCGCTGGCAGTAGGGTGCTCCCGCCGGGCGCGCCCTAGGCGCTGTGGGGGCAAAAGCTTGCGCAGTTGGTTTCGAAGGCGGGATTGATCTTGCCGCACAGGTGGCAGACCACCAGTCCGGCCTGCCCGGGGGTGGCCTCAAAAGCGGGCCGCTCGAGTGAGGCGACCACCTCTTTGGCCCACTGCACCATGGTCAATTCGTCGAGACCGAGCACACCCAAATCGCAACAGGCGGTGCGGATATCGTCGATGATTCGCTCCAGGGGCAAGCCCTGAGCATGGCTGCGCTCGACCAGTTCGATAAAAAACGATTTAAATTCCAGGTCGAGTTCGACCCGGTCGCGCTGTTGCTCCGTCTGCTGGGACAGGACAAAACCTTGCATAGGCCCTCTCTATTAGGTGGGTGCTTTGAAAGACAAGGCCGCCTTCCGGTGATGCACAGGAAGCTTGAAACGGCCATTTGCACCACATGCTATCGATAGCGGGCAGCCAATTTGACCAACCCACGCCAATTGCTTCAATTCTTCATGGACAGCAATCTGAAGCCCACCGCCAGATTGCCGGTCGTAAAGAAAAACAACCTTCAATCGCGGCACAAAAGGCAACACAACCATCGGGGCTTGCCCGGCAAGGTTCGTAGCCTTCTGAAGCCCAATTTGAAGCGATGATTGATTACTCGAAGCCGATGAAACAAAAAGGCAGAGCGCCCGTGCACCCTGCCCTTTGAGATCAACTTGTTGAACCTGGCCGTCCGTTGGCGAACTTAGACGCCGTAGGGACAGAAAGAGGCGCAGTTGGTCTCGCGGTAGGGGCCGACCTTGCCGCACAGCTGGCAGACTACCAGGTTGGACTTCGGCTCGACCGCCCGCAAAGGCTGATTCCCGCGGCGCTTGAGGGCGAAGATCGCCTCTTCGGCCCACTGCTCCAGGGGCCACTCCTCGACGCCGGGCACATCCAATTCGCGGCGCACGGTGGCGATGTCCTCTTTGATGCGTGGCAGAGAAAGGCCCTCGCGGTGACTCCGTTCCACCAGGTTGACGAAGAAAGCCTTGAATTCAAGGTCGAGTTCGACCTGGCCGTTCTCCTGCACCCTGGGCGTTGCGTTCGCCGTGAACATAACCCACTCCATGAAGTTTTGTTAATTAACTCTGCAAACAAGTGTAACGATTGAGTGGATGGGTGTCAAGTGGCCTATGGGTTTGCCGGCGGTGTCGGCAAAAACGCGCCTTAAGAAATGGCCGAAAGCGGCCCAGGGGCTATAGCGTGTAGGAAAGCCCAGGCCAGCTATGCCGGATCGACCCAGCCCGCCCACCCAGGATCAACAGGCTCCCAGCGCCGAAAGCCGCGGCCCCACCGACGGCCGCAAGGTCACATGGCTGCTTGCGGGGGCGTTTTTGGTGTGCATCGGGGCCAGTTTTTTTCAGGCGAGCGATCACCTTATCCAGCAACGGCTCAGCGAGGTAGAAGGGCATCTGGCATTGGTGGGTCTTGCGCTCACCCTCACCGCGCGGCCGTTGAACCGCTTTTTGCCGGGGCTGTTGCAGGAGCGGCGCTATTTGGGGCTGCTCACCTTCGCTTTCTCGGTGTTGCACACCTGGTCGCAAATCGAGCACGTATTGGGCGGCAGCCTGGACGGGATGTTCTTTTTGCCGCGGGACATGCAATTTGGGGTCGAGCTGGGCATCTTTGCGCTGCTGGCGATGCTGCCCCTGGCGCTCACCAGTACCGATTGGGCGGTGCGCACGTTAAAAGGCGCCTGGAAGGGTCTGCACCAAGGGGTTTTCTTTGCCGCGTTTTTGATCGTGTTACATACGCTCGGTACCGGGGTGCACTACCCGCTGGTGGCCCAGACGCCCCTCACTTTCGCCTTTGGCCTGGCGCTTCTAGGCGGAGTGCTCTGGGTGTGGCGGCTGCGCAGCCGGGCGGACAACTCCGGCAAGGCTGAGCCGTAGGCGCGGCAGCTGCCAACCGCCCATGCTTTTTTCTTCTGGTCTTGGCAAGGGAGACAAGGTTACGATTGTAGTCACTCTAAATGACCAACACCGCCGTGCCCCAGTTCAATATTGCTGAAGCCAAAGCGCATTTTTCCGAGTTGGTGCAGAGGGCCATGCTTGGTGAGGAGGTGATCATTGCCAGAGATCACAAACCACTGCTCAAGCTGGTGCCCATCGAGCAGGCCAACGCCCCACGCAAGCCCGGCTCGGCTAAAGGGCAAATTTGGATGGCACCAGATTTTGACCGAACGCCGGAGGATTTCGAGGATTACGTTTGATGCGCCTGCTGCTCGATACCCACGTGTTTCTCTGGTGGGTCGAGGACGCGCCACAGTTGTCGGTATCTGCCCGTACTGCCGTTGCAGACCCGCAAAATGTCTGCTTGCTGAGCCTGGCCAGTTGTTGGGAGATGGCCATCAAGGCCAGCCTCGGCAAGCTCAAGCTACCCAGTGCGCTCGAAAATTTTATTCCCGAACAGCTGCTCATCAACGGTTTTCAAACCTTGGACATCGATTTTCGCCATATTGTCCGTGTCTCCGGTCTGGCATTTCACCATCGAGACCCGTTCGACCGGCTGATCATCGCCCAAGCTCTGGAGGAAAGGTTGGTTGTCGCTTCTGCCGATTCGGTATTCGAAAAGTATGATCTACAGCGCGTTTGGTAAAGGTTGCGGCTGCGGAGTACGAGCACGAACTTGGCCTGTGCAGCAAGCCACTGCCACACCTTTTCAGTCTCCGTTCGCGATTTGCAAGTACAATGCCGGTGGTCAGAGTCGAACTGACATGCCTTTCGGCGAACGATTTTGAGTCGTTTGCGTCTACCATTTCGCCACACCGGCGGGTGTGCCGACCTATTATAGGCGGCCTCAGCGGTCTTCAGCCAGCAGCGACGGGGCGGGCGCTCTCGCGCTCCAGCGGGCGATAGTGCTCGCCTCCCATCAGGCGGCGGTAGTTCTCCGAGCGCGTCCAGCGGTCGATCTCCTTAGCCCGCAGCACCGGTACCGGGTGGGATTTTTCGGCGTTGGCGGCGATTTTGAGCGCCAGGCTCAATTCGTCCTCGTCCACCGCCTCGTAGGCGCGGGCCTGTTCCAGGAAGGCTTCGGCATCCAGTTTGTGCACCAGCGAGGGCGAACCGCCGCACAGCTTCATCATCAGCGACACCAGCACTTTCACATCCTGGGTGACCAGCAGGGCGGCCCGATCGCAGCTGAATTCCGCCGACCTCAACCAGCCCAGCATCGCCTGACGCAGAGGCTGGGCAAGCAGGGGACCGTACTGGGGGATCTGGGCGGTGGCGAGCACGAACAAATTGGCCAAAGTCAGGTACACGCCGTGGTCGCACTTGAGATGGCCCAGTTCGTGGGCGATCACCGCCTGAATTTCGGCGTCGGTGAGCAGTTCCAACAGCGAAGTGTGCACGACCACGAAGGCGCGCTCGTCGGGCACAGCAAAAGTGTAGGCGTTCGGGACCGGATGCTGCTTGACGTAAAGTTGCGGCTCGGCGATGTCGAGCACCGCGCAGGCTTCGCGCAGCAGCGCGTGCAGGTGGGGAAGCTGTTTTTCGCCCACCCGGATGCTCGAGGAGATGTTCTCCAGATAGAACAACCGTCCCGCCGCCGGGGCCAGGCCGTAGCGGATGAGCCAGTCGAGACCCGGCAACGCGGCGAGCGACCGGGTCGCCTGGGTGTCGAGGGGATGGCGGAAGCTGTCGGGATGGAGACCGCTGAAATGCTTTCTGGACATGGGCCTGACCGAATGGGTTCTCTCCAGGGTAACCGAGCGCCCCCATCTGCAAGTGTCTCCCTCCGCCGCTGGGTAGAGGGGCCGGCCCCAGCAAAGACCTAGACTGCGGGTGGCAACGACTGGATACCTACTGTGGCTGCACCGGCACCGCTCAGAGGCAGCGAACTGATCGATTGCGCCAAAGCCAACGCCGGATTGGGGATGGCCGTCGCCTGTACGCGCAGCGGCTACGGGCGGGACGAGGCACTTTTTTTGAGCGAATTGCGCAAAGCCTGCGGCGCCATCGGCATCGACCTGACGAGCTTCGACCAACTGGCCTCCGACAGCGGCGCGAACCCCGCTATTGAGGGAGCTGTGGTGGCCCCCGAATCCCAGGACGAGCTGTAACTACCGAGAAGAACGATGGCGGATACTTCCGTGACCAAGATTAGTTCCCAGGCTTCCCCCAAAGGCAAGCAGGGCCAGAAGTACCTGGCCTCGGGTATTCACGTCTCGATGCGCCTTTGGGAGAACGAGCCGCCCGCCGAAGCCAAACCCGCCACCAGCCGTGCCTACGAGACGGTGGGCTACGTGATTGCAGGCCGGGCGGAGTTGCACATCGAAGGGCAGATGGTGCTCCTCGAAGCGGGCGATTCGTGGGTAGTACCCAAAGGCTCGGATCATACCTACAAGATCCTCGAAGCGTTCAGCGCCGTCGAAGCAACCTATCCCCCTGCCCAGGTGCATGGTCGCGACGAAGATTGACTCGCCGATTGCAGGTGGGCGATGATGGCTTGCTCCCGTTAAGCAGCAAAGGGTCAGAGCGTTGGGCGGAAGATACAAAATCGCGGTGCTGCCGGGCGACGGCATCGGCACTGAAATTGTCCAGGTGGGCGTGGCGATGCTGGAGGCCGCCGCTCGCCGGTTCGATTTCGCATTCGACTTTGAAGAAGCGCCCATCGGGGGGGCGGCCATCGATGCCACCGGCGAACCGCTCCCGGCTGCGACCCTCGAACTGTGCAAAGCGAGCGACGCGGTGTTTCTAGGGGCGGTGGGCGGCCCGCAGTGGGACACCCTCCCGTCGGACAAACGCCCCGAGAAGGCTCTGCTCGGCCTGCGCGCCGGTCTGGGGCTATTTGCCAATTTGCGCCCGGCGCGCATCCTGCCGCAACTCGTCGCCGCCTCGGCCCTCAAGCCGGAGGTGGTCGAAGGGGTGGACATTCTGGTGGTGCGCGAACTGACGGGCGGCCTGTACTTCGGCATTCCGAAGGGCATCTTCCCGGAGAAAAAAGGCGGGCGCCGGGGGGTGAACACGATGAGCTACAGCGCCTTTGAGATCGAGCGCATCGGCCGGGTGGCTTTTGAAGCGGCCCGGGAACGGCGGGGCAAACTGTGTTCGGTCGATAAAGCCAACGTGCTCGAAGTCTCGCAACTGTGGCGCGAAGTGCTTGTGGGCCTTGCCCCCGAGTACCCGGATGTCGAACTGACGCACATGTACGTGGATAACTGTGCGATGCAGCTGGTGCGCCGGCCCCGCCAGTTCGACACGATCGTCACCGAGAACATGTTCGGCGACATTCTCTCAGACGAAGCGGCGATGCTCACAGGCTCGATCGGCATGCTGCCCTCGGCGTCGCTGGGCAGCGGCGGCCCGGGGCTCTACGAGCCGGTGCACGGCTCCGCCCCGGACATCGCGGGCCAGGACAAGGCCAACCCACTGGCCCAGGTGCTCTCGGGGGCGATGCTGCTGCGCCACAGCCTCCGGCAACCCGAGGCCGCCCAGGCTGTCGAAAGGGCGGTGCAGACGGTCCTGGAGCAAGGCTACCGTACCGGCGACATCGCCGCCCCCGGCGCCCAAATCGTCGGTTGCCGGGCGATGGGCGAGCAGCTGCTCGCCGCCTTCGAGCGTGCGTGAGCGGGTTGGCTCAGATTTGAACGATGATTGCTGAGGTGATCGTTATTTGAGCGGTCTTGCTAAGATTTCAAAGCCCAGGCGTGCCGGGCGAGCATTGGAGTGGACTATGTTTACAAGGCGCAGGCTGCGCAGTTCCGACCCGAAAACCATCGAGCAGAGCGCTCCCCTCCTCGGACGGGAACAGGAAACTTCTATGCTGAAAAACGTCCTGGTCGCGGTGGACAGCTCCGAGTTCGCCTGGCGGGTGATCGAGGCGCTCTCGCACCTGCACCTGGCGCCCAACTGCCTGGTGGTGCTCGCCCACATCGTGCCGCCGCCGACTTCGGAAGATTTTGTCGAGGCCGACGTGCCCCACACCCAGCAAGAAGGGGTGCCGATGGCCGTCGAGGCCGAAAGCTGGCTCGACACGCTGAGTGTGGAGATCGACTATCCCACCGCCCAGGAGATCGTCACCGGCGATGCCGCCGAGGAGATCGTGCGCCTCGCGGGGATCCATCGCTGCGAATTGATTTTGATCGGCTCGCGCGGCCTGAAGGGTCTCACCCGCATCATCCAGGGCTCGGTCAGCTCCCAGGTGGTGGCCGACGCCCCCTGCTCGGTGTACGTCGTGCGCTCCTAAAGCCCGCTATTCCGCCATTTCGTAGTAGCGGCAACCGTCGCAGGGGCCGCTCGGGTTTTGGGCGCAGCGAATCAGCGCCGAGCGCGCGTTGAAGCGGCAAGTCGGATCGCCGATTACCCAGTGGCCCTGGTGGAGTTTGCGCTCGCCCAGGGTGCCCTGGGCCGGTTGCACATAGAGCACGATGCGGTCGAGGCGGTAGCGCCCGCAGCGCAGGCTGTAGCGGTGGCGGCGTTCGAGCACCGCGTAGATTGCCCCTTCGACCTCAACAAAACTGCCGGGCTGCTGCGTGGGAGGAACCATCACCTCAGCCACACACTGGGCGGTATCGGCGCGGTAAATCTGGGTCGGCAACAGATTCATATTGCAATATGTTAGCTGATTGTTTACTTCGCCATAACCTGACGGCTGAACCGGTCCCCTTAATTAAAAGTAGTAAACTGGGGGGCAGACGCACCAGGAGGTTCTCGACCCATGGCCAAGCCCGTTGTTGTCGCCCCGTCGATTTTGTCGGCCGACTTTGCCCGCCTCGGCGAGGAGATTCATGCCATTGATGAAGCCGGAGCAGACTGGATCCACGTCGATGTCATGGACGGGCGCTTTGTGCCCAACATCACGATTGGACCGCTCATCGTCAAGGCGATCCGGCCGGTGACCCAGAAAGTGCTCGATGTGCACCTGATGATTGTCGAGCCCGAGAAGTACATCGCCGATTTTGCCAAGGCGGGTGCCGACATCATCACCGTCCATTGCGAACACAACTCGACGGTGCACCTGCACCGGGCGCTCTCGCAGATCAAAGAACTGGGCAAACAGGCGGGTGTGTCGCTCAATCCGTCCACACCTTTGAGCCTCATCGAGTACGTCCTCGACCTGTGCGACTTGGTACTCGTCATGAGCGTCAACCCCGGCTTCGGCGGCCAAAGCTTCATTCCGCAGGTGCTGCCCAAGATTGCCCGGCTCAAGTCGATGTGCGAGGAGCGCGGCCTCGACCCGTGGATCGAAGTGGACGGCGGCCTGAAGCCTTCCAACACCTGGCAGGTGCTCGAGGTGGGTGCCAACGCCATCGTCTCGGGCTCGGGAGTGTTTGGGGTCGGCCCGGCCCGCTACGCCGAGGCGATCGAAGGGGTGCGCGCCAGCCACCGCCCGGCGGTGGAAGTGGCCGCCCAGGTGTAGCGCCTGCCTATTCTTCGAGGAGCACCACCGCGTGACAGGCCATAGCAAGGCCTTCGCCCACGGGGCCGAGGCCCTCGTTGGTCGTGGCCTTGACGCTCAATCGGTCGAGGGGTAAACCCAATGCGCCCGCCAGACTCTGGCGGATGGCCGGGATATGGGGAGCGAGCTTCGGCCGCTCCGCCACCACCACCGCATCGACGTTCGAAAGCCGCAGACCGCGCCCGCGCACCAGTTCGAGCACCTTCGAAAGCAGCAGCAGACTCGAGACGTCCTGCCACTGGGGATCGCCCGGCGGGAAGTGTCGGCCGATATCGCCCAGGCAGGCGGCCCCCAAAAGGGCGTCGGTGATCGCGTGGGTGAGCAGATCTGCGTCGCTGTGACCGAGCAGGCCCAGGCGGTAGGGAATCTCGACACCCCCCAAGATCAAGCGCCGCCCTTCGACCAGGCGGTGAAAGTCGTAGCCGTTGCCGATGCGCATTTCAAACCCTCCCACTGCCACCCATTCTGGGGCGAAACACCTCCGCAAAGGCGAGCAATTCGTGGTGAAAAGCGTCCGGGCACTCCAGTTGGGGCAGGTGTCCGCAGTCGGGGAGAACGGCGAGCTTGTGCAGCGGCAGGGCGCGGGCGAACTTTTCTGCCCAACTGACCGGCAAAATGCGGTCCTCTTTGCCCCAGACAACGAGCACCGGGCAGCGCACCCGGGCGAGGGCCGCGCTGTCGAGCGTTCCCTGGGGGCTGAGCCGCAGCAGGGCGGGGGCGATGACGCCGCGCCAGAAACTGCCGCGCACCTCTTCAGAAAGAGCCTCGGGCCGATAGAAGGCGGTGGCGAGCAGACCACCCAGCAGGTCCACGCCGCTGGGGCCAAGGGTCAGCTTTTCTGGGCGGGTGGGCATGCCCTCCAGACCGGCAGCCGCCACCAGACAAATTCCAAGCACCATTTGCGGGCGTTCGAGGTAGGCGCGCAGAGCCACCCAACCCCCGAGGCTGTTGCCCACCAGCAGAGTCGGCTGCTGTAAAGACCTCGCGAGGGCAGCCCCCAGCCAGCGGGGGCTGAGTTCTCCTGCGGGCATCCCCGAGGCGCCGTGGCCCGGCAGATCGAGGGCAGTCGCTCCAAAGCCTCGCTGCGCCAGAAACGGCATTGTAAAGCGCCAATGCTCGGAGGTGCCCCCAAGGCTGTGCACAAGCAACACCGGCGGGCCATTGCCGGCCGTGCGACTATAGATACTGGCGTCGTCCCAATTTTGGGTTCGCTCGACAAAGGTATAAACCAGGGTGTGCGCTCCAGCTGCGATCCGTTCGTGCTTCCAGCCTAACGCGGCGGTAGTCTGCAACACAGAACCCGTTGGCGAGATCTTGCACTATGCCTGCATTGGGTCCATGCGCCTCCCCACCCAAGCTAATAATGAGTGGTCCGGTTTACACCAGGCCACTTTTTTGTTTCTACCACCCATGAACTATCTAGAACCGCTCAACCGGCAGCAACTGCTCCAGCAGATGGCCTCACGGGTCGACGGGTTGACCCAGAAGACCGCCGGCGCCGCCCTCGATGCGGCCCTCGAGGTGATCGCCGACGCCCTTGCCCAGGGCCGCACCGTCAAGCTGTCCGGGTTCGGCAGTTTTCAAGTGCGCCGCCGCCCCGCCCGCACCAACATCCACCCGCGCACCGGCCAGCCGGTGCTGGTTCCTGCCGCCTGGAACGCCGTCTTCTCCCCTGCCCAGGCACTGCGCGAGCGGCTGCGCGTCCTGCCGCACCCGCCCGAGGCGTGAGCCGCCCGACAATCTACCTGTTGCTGCTAGTTTGAAATTATTACCTGATTACGTATAACGATGCCGATCAAAAAAGGTTCACTCGTGCGCGCCGTGCGCGACAAACTCGACAACAGCCTGGAGGCGCTCGCCAACGACACCCGCTGGCCGTCCTATCTGTTTGAGACCGACGGAGAGGTGCTCGATATGCGCGGGGACTACGCACTGATCAAGTTCGGTGCGGTGCCGACGCCGCCCGTCTGGCTGCGCCAGGACCAGCTTGCCGAGAGCGGTGCCGCCGCTGAGAGCACTTCGTAGTGCTTCGCCTGCCGATTTGCTAGCTTGGGAAAGATTTTTGGGCAGCGGGGCAGGGCGATGGCGCAGCGAACGGTGGCGCGACTGGTGCTGGAGGACGGCACGGCTTTTGAGGGCTGGTCGTTCGGGGCGCCGGGTACCAGTGTGGGCGAGGTGGTCTTCAATACCGGCATGACCGGCTATCAGGAAGTGCTGACCGATCCCAGCTACTGCGGGCAGATCGTTGCCTTCACGTACCCCGAACTGGGCAACACCGGCGTCAACCTTGAAGATGCCGAATCGGACCGGCCCCAGGTGCGCGGGGTGATCGCCCACAACGTCGCTGGGCGGCCCAGTTCCTGGCGTGCTACCCAGAGTCTTGGGGATTACCTGAAGGACCACGCCATCGTCGCCATCGCCAGCATCGACACCCGCGCCCTCACCCGTCACCTGCGCAGCCGCGGGGCAATGAACGGCGCCATCTCCACAGAACTCTCCACCGAGGCGTTGCTCGCCCGCCTGCAGGAGGCTCCCGCGATGCAGGGGCTCGATCTGGTGCCCCGGGTGACCACCGCCGCTCCCTACACATGGTCGGAAAGTACCGCCGCCGACTGGCTTGCCACGCGGGCCGCCGCAGGGGAACGGCCCCTGCGGGTGGTGGCCATCGACTTCGGCATCAAGCACAACATCCTGCGCCGTCTGGCCAGCTACGGCTGCGAAGTGATCGTCGTACCGGCCGATACCGGTGTCGAGGCGATCCTCGCCTATCGACCGGACGGCATTTTTCTTTCCAATGGCCCGGGCGACCCGGCGGCGGTGCGCTACGGCATCGAGACCGTCCAGGGATTGCTCAAAAGCCGCAAGCCGATGTTCGGCATCTGTCTGGGCCACCAAATTCTGGCCCTGGCCCTGGGCGGCGAGACCTACAAACTCAAGTTCGGACACCGCGGCCTCAACCAGCCGGCCAGCTTCAACAACCGCGTCGAAATCACCAGCCAGAACCACGGTTTCGCGGTAGATGACGCCTCGCTGGCCGGGGCAAATATCGAAATCACCCACCTCAACCTCAACGATCGGACCGTAGAGGGCCTACGCCACCGCGAACTGCCGGTCTTCTCGGTGCAGTACCATCCCGAGGCCAGCCCCGGCCCCCACGACGCCGATTACCTGTTTGCCCAATTCGTCGATCTGATGCGCGAAAAGCCGGCGGATGCCGCCAGCCTAGTCGAGCTATAGATGTTTTCTATGGCCAATTCATCAAACCATCGAGAACTTTAGGGTAATATTCAGTCGGGTTGCGACTCACCCAGGGTTCCCCTAGGGCAAACGGGCGGGCAAACGCCTCAAGAATGGAATTCTCTCTATATGTGCCTTGAGATACAAGACCTCAAAACAACCGCAATTTATTGTGTGAGTATTCAATCATTTGATTGTTTCGATTGCTTTACATCCTTGCCGTCTGTCGTTCACCGTTTTTAATACAATGATGCTCTCGACTCGCCATTCTCTCGGTCTCGGTACAGCCCTGCTACTGCTGGTGTCGGTGTCGGCTGCTGTGCATGCGGAGCCTTCACCCGCCCCTGCTTTGCTTCTGGCGGACATTCGCCCGGGCAGCTTCTTTCAAGCGTTTCAGGATGGCCAGCAGCGCTACGCGGCGGGCGATCTGCGCGGTGCCGCCGAATTCTACGGTGAAGCCATTCGCCGCGATCCGACCCGCGCATCGGCCTATCTGGCCCGGGCGGGTGTGCGCCACGACCTGGGGGATCTCGAAGGAGCGGCGGCCGATTACACCGAAGCCATCCGGCTGGAGCCCGACAACCGTTTCGCCTACGACAGCCGCGGCGATCTGCACGTGGAGGTGGGCAAGCTAGAGGCCGCCGCGGACGATTACACCGTGCTCATCCACCTCGATCCGAAGGACGCCTCGGCTTACGAAAACCGGGCGGGTGTGCGCCGCTCCCTGGGGGACATCGCAGGGGCGATTGCCGATTACACCCAGATGATCCGCCTGGATCCCAGCGACCCGGCCGGCTATCAGAACCGCGCCAAGCTCTACCGCCAGAGCGGCAAGGTGCAGTTGGCCCTGGCCGACTACGCCGAGGTCTTGCGCCTTGAGCCCAGCCACCTGCACGCCCTCATCGAGCGCGTCGAGGTGCGTTTGTTTGCTGGCGACAAGCCGGGAGCTCTCGCCGACGCCGATCGGGCGGTGGCGGTCGCTTCCAAGGAGCGCTCGGCGTGGGTTGCCCGCGCCAACGCCCGCCGGGCCGCCGGGGACAAAAAAGGAGCGCTCGCCGATTTCGACGCCGCCCTTGCCCTGGGGCCGAACGCCGATGTGCACATCGGGCGCGGCGAGTTGCGATTTTTCCTGGGAGATCGCCCGGGGGCGATCGAAGACTACGACGTGGCGATCCGCCTCGACCCGCGGGGCAACGGCTATCACTACCGGGGCTTCGCCCGCTTTGCGATGGGTGATCTCAAAGGTGCCCTCGAAGATCTCAACCGCGAGGTCGATTTGAACCCCCGGGAAGCGGCCGCCTACCTCACCCGCGGCCAGTTGCACCTGCGCCTGCGCGACAGCGGTCAAGCCCTTGCCGATTACGAGCGGGCCATCGCGTTGCAGCCGTCCCCTGCGGCCTTCCGTTTGCGCGCTCTGGCACTCGCCGTTCGGGGCGAAAAGGACAAAGCAATCGCCGATCTCAAAAAGGCAATCGACCTCTACTCCGGCCAGGGCAACACCGCCCAGGTCCAGAAGCTGCAGGCGGAACTCAAAAAAATCGCCGCGGCGATAGGCTAGGCGGGGCCTCTCTCCCCAAGCCAGGCTATGAGGCGGTCGCGCTCTTGGGCGGTCGCCTCGGCGCGCCGCTCGACGGTGTAGGCGGCGGGACGCGCCTCGGTGAGGCGAGCGGTGGTGGTGCGCAACTCCTCGCGGCGAAAGTATGTCACTTCGAGGCGGTCCCCAGGCCGCCAGTCGGCTAGACGGTCCTTGAGCGTGCCGTGGGTCACCTTCCAACCTGCCAGGGCCACCAACTCGTCGCCGGTTGCCATACCGGCCAGTTGGGCGGGAGAGCCTGCTTCGACGTTCTGGACCGTGGTGCGGCCGTTTTGCTCCTGGGTGCGCAATCCCAGATAGGGCGGCGCACCGTCGGTGCCGGTCGGCACCAGCTGGAGGCCGAAGGGACCGAAGTGGCCCTCGAAGTCCAGTTCGCCGGTCGAACGTAGGGCGTGATCAAAAAAGAGTTTTAGATCCAGGCCCACCGCCCGCTCGATGATAGGTTCGAGTTCTGCCTCTGGGAAACTGGTGTCCACCGCACCGTAGCGCTGCCAGAGATGGCGCATCGCGTCGTCGAGGGAGCGTTCGCCGTCGGTGCGCAGACGAATTTCGAGATCGAGCAGCAGGCAGACCAGTTGCCCTTTAAGGTAGTAGGACACCTGGGAATTCAGAGAGTTCTCGTTGGGCCGGTAGAGCTTGATCCAGGTGTCGAAGCTCGATTCGGCCAGCGATTGGACCGCGCGGCCGGGGGTGGTGAGCAGGCGGGTGATATGGGTTCCCAGTTGCTTGAGGTAGTGGGTGGCGTCATAGATACCGGCACGCAGTGGGATCAGCTCGTCATAGTAGCTGGTGGCTCCTTCCATGAACCACAACGAACGGGTGTAATTTTCGTGGGCGTAGTCGAAGCGATCGAGGGTCGAAGGCCGGATGCGCTTGACGTTCCAGAGGTGGAAAAATTCGTGGGCGACCAGATTCAAAAACTTGAAATACTTTTCGTCACCCCTTAGCTCGAAGCGTGGGTAGAGCAGCGTCGTCGAATTGCGGTGCTCCAAACCGCCGTAGCCGTCGGCAAAGTGCACCAGAAACAAATAGTGCTCGTAGGGGAGGCTGCCGAAGAGTTTTGCCTCGGTGGTGATGAGGCTCTCCAGATCCGGCAGGAAGCGGTTGTAATCGAGGTTGCTCTTGCCCCAGACAGCCAGGGTGTGGGGTTTGCCTTGGACGGTAAAAGGGACGATGCGGTGGGTGCCCACCTCGAAGGGACTGTCCACCAGTTCGTCATAACTGGCCGCCTGGAAGGTGTTCTGCCGGCCCGGCACAGCGGCAAGGGCGGTGCTGACGCGCCAGTCTGGGTTGAGCGGCGCCACGCTCACTTCGCACGGGGACGATTCGCAACCCGGCACATAGAAAAAAAGGCAGGCCCCGTTGAAGAAGGCGTGGGTGATATCCAGGTGGCTGGTGCGCACGGTCAGTTCGTTGGCGTAGACGCGGTAGCGTACCTGCACCTGCCCGTCTGCGGGCACTTCCATCCGCCAGGTCTGCTTGGCCAGTTTCTGCCACCGCAGCGGTCCGGTGGCGCCCACGGCCTCGAAATCCTGCAGGTGGCGGCTGTACTCGCGCACCAGGTACGATCCCGGCGTCCAGACCGGCAGCTTGAGGGTCAGGGCCGAATCGCTCCAGCCCTCGATCGTCATCTCGACATCAAAAAGGTGGGCATGGGCTTTTTCCATGCTCACCCGGTAGCGGATCGCAGCAGCCATAGGCGCCCCTCGGTGCGGATGCGCGACTATTCTAGACCGGCAAGCTCGCCAGACCGCTCACCAGCAGACCGCCTACGACCTGCAGCGCCAGAAACGCCAGGATGGGCGAGAGGTCGATGCCGCCCAAGGGCGGGATGATCGAGCGAAAAAGGTTGAGGTAGGGATCGGTCAGCTGGCTGAGGATAGCCCAGGGATTGCTCGACCAATCGATATTGGGAAACCAGCTAAGCAGAACCCGCACAAACAGGAGAACCACGTAGATCTGGATGAAGTTGCTGAGCGCCGGGGCCAAAGTCTGAGCGATCATCTCCACTGTCACCGTATGTTTCTTATTCCAGGGTAGTTCACGATGGCATCTCTGGGGGAGGGGACGGCTGGGTGCTCGACCACAGACGGCTGCGGGTCTGCTCAATAGCCTGGTTGAGTTCGGCAATTTTTTCGTCGAGCACGCGCCGGGCGTCTTCGAGTGTGCCTGGATCGACCCCTGGGGAGACGGGCGGTTCGGGGGAGCGATGGGGCGCTTCGATTTCGGCGTTGCGCCGCAGGCGCGGGGCGACCAGGCTGGCGACCAGCCCCCCCACCACCGAACCGATCACCGCTCCTACCACCAATCCGTCCAGAAAGGCGTCCTGGTCGTCTCTTGGGTTTTGCGCCATCGCCGCACCTTTGATAGCTGTCTACAGAATAGCGCTGTGTACCATTCGGAGAAACTGGGGGTATTCTGTGGAGAAATTTGGACCGCGAACGATGATTAGCAGCCATCCCGAAATCGAACTGGCCGGATTTATCGAGCAGACTTGCCTCAAACCGACCGCCACCGCAGACGATGTTCGCCAGATGTGTTGGGAGGCGCAGCGGTACCGCTTTGCCGCAGTCTGCGTAGCACCGGTGTACGCGCCTTTGGCCGTCGAATTGCTGCACAAGCAAAAACCCCAGGTCTTCACGGTCGTCGGTTTTCCGCTGGGACTGGCCACCGCCCCCTGCAAGCTTTTCGAAGCGCAGGAGGCGGCGGCGAGGGGGGTGACGGGCCTGGAGGTGATGGTCAACCTGGGGGCGATCAAATCCGGCCACTACAACGCCATCTACGAAGAACTCGGTCAGATCGTCGATGCGGTCGGCTGTGAGGTGCGGGCGATTCTGGAGTTGAACTTGCTGGATGCAACCGAGCGCCGGCACGTCGCCGAGGTGTGTCTCGATGTCGGAGTCACTGCCCTGAAGACCTCCGCCGGTTGGTCGGGTCCGGTGCGGCCCGAAGATATTTTGGGTCTGCGGCGCATTCTGCGCAACCAGTTGGGGATCAAAGTGGCGGGCGGTATCCACACCCTGAACCAGGCCCTCGAACTGCTGGCTGCCGGGGCAAACCGCCTGGGCACCGGTCGGGGGGTCGAGATCCTGCGCGAACAGCACGCCCTTGGTAAGACGGCGTGACGTACCCTCGAAGAAGACGCTCGAGATAGAGGCTGGGGGTGAAACGGTTTTTGGCGCCGCTTGGCGGGGTGGTCGGCATCCTGGAGCGCTGGCTGCTCTACCCGAATGTCGTACTGGCGCTCACGGCCGTGCTCTGGAGCGCCTGCACCCAGAAGCTGCTGAATATTCCCCAAGACCCGGCTGTGCTGGCGCTTGTCTTTGCCCTGACGCTGGTGACCTACAACCGCGACCGGCTGGCGGACGCCGACAGCCCCGCCGATCGCAGCAACACTGCCGAACGCACCCGCTGGGTGGACCGCCACCGAAAATCGCTCGCACGCTTTACTGGCGGCGCCGCCCTGGTGGCCGCGATGCTGCTGTGTTTGCGGCCGATGGCCCTGGCGCCGATCGGGGCGGGAATCGGTTTTGCCCTGGTGTACAGCAGCCGTGTGCTGCCGGGAGGTCGGGCGGTGCGCCAACTGCCGGTCACTAAAGTTCCGTATGTCGCCCTCCTGTGGGCGGTGCTCACCGTCGCAGTACCGGCGGCAGCGGCCGGTACTGCCTGGAACGGGCGCGCGGCACTGGTGGGAAGCCTCATTTTCTTTGCCGCGGCTGCCCTGGTCAACCTCAACGATTTGCGCGACCTGCGGGGGGACCGTATCGCGGGTACGCTCACCCTGCCTGTACTGTTGGGCGACGGTCCCGCCCGACTCTTCTCGGCGATCTCGGGGAGCCTGGTGGGGCTTTGTGCGGTGCTGCTGGAGCAGCCGGGTCTGGGACTGCTCGGACTTTATATTGCCCTTTTGGCACTCAGCTACCGCGTAGAAGACGATCGGCTCTTTCGCTGGCTCATCGAAGGCATCGGCGTGCCCACCTGGCTGGCGGTGTTCTGGCTGGGGTGATTTCAGCCCAAACGCAAACCGAGGCGGTGGATACGGGTCAGCGCCAGTTCCAGGCCGCTTGAACGCTGGAGCAGTTGAACGACGTCGTCGGGGCGCAAGACCGTGCCGTCGTTGCGGCAGGCCCCCACGTAGCGGATCTCGATGGCCTCCGGCCGCACGGCCGCCAGTTCCAGTTCAAACAGCCATAGACGGGCGTCGATGGTATAGCGGTTGCCCGATTTTTTGCTGGTGCGCTCGACCGGGAGTTGCTCGCCGGCGTTGATCGCCGCCACGACCTCCACCCAGTCCGCCGGGGCGGGGGTGTGCACCAGCAGGCGATATTCGGCCGCTACCAGCTCAGTGGCGGCGGCGGGGCTTTTGAGGGGAACGGACTCGACGCTCACCATCTCGACGCCTGCGGGCAATTGGGCCTGTAGCCGTGCCCGAAATTCCTCGGGCTCGAGGGGAGCGACCAATTCAAAATCGACGATTTCGCCGCTGCTTTCAGCCCCGAGGGCCAGGGCGGTGGCCGCCACGATGCGCGGCAGCGGGTGGAAACCGCCAGAGTGGGCCAGGGCGATCTCGCCGCGGCGGCAGGCCCGCTCCCAGAGCCGCTGCAGGTCGAGATGACCGATAAAGCGCGATTCTGCCAATTTGGCGAAGACCACCCGCAATCGCTGGGCGGCCGGGGGTGGCGGGGTGACGGAGGCGACCCGCCCGGGTACCGGGGGTGGGGCGATAACCACGTTGGTGCCGAAATCTTCGCCGCACACCCCGCAGTGGGAGCACGAATCGAAGGAGCAGTCGGGCACAACCGCCTCTTCTAAGGCCCGCCGATAGTCCTCCGCCAGCCAGCGCTTGTCGATGCCGGTATCGATAAAATCCCACGGCAGCGGCGCTTCGACGGGTGGTCCCACCACATCCCAGCTGTAGCCGAATTCCGCCAGCACCCGATCCCAGATGCCAAAAAAGGCATCCGGGGCAAACCAGGGATCGTGGCGAGCCACACCCAGTTCCCAGGCGCGGTGGATAGCACTGTTCATGTCGCGGCCGGCGCGGGTGAGCACGTCCTCGAGCGCCGAGACGCGGATGTCGGTGAAGTTGGCCTTGACCCCTTTGAGCCGGCGCAAGGCCGCCTGCAACAGCGCCTGTTTGTGGCGCAGCTCCTCGGCGGTGACCGAGTGCCACTGGAAAGGTGTAAACGGCTTCGGGGTGAAGTTGGAAAGGGTGACGTTCACCTCCAGGCGGCGGCGGTTGGGCAGGCGGCACTCGCGCTGCAGCCAGCCGATCGTTTCGGCGATCCCGAGCACGTCCTGGTCGGTCTCGGTGGGCAGCCCAATCATAAAGTAGAGCTTCACCAGATCCCAGCCCTGCTCGTAGGCGGTCTTCACCCCCCGCAGCAGATCTGCGTTGGTGAGGCCTTTGTTGATCACATCGCGCAGGCGCTGGGTGCCGGCCTCGGGAGCGAAGGTGAGCCCCGGCTTGCGCGCCCCGCCGATGATCCCCGCCAGTTGCTCGTCGAAGCGGTCGACCCGCTGCGAAGGCAGCGACAGCGAAACGAGATCGTCGCGCAGGGTATTTTGCAGCCGGGCACCCACCGCCGGCAGCGACAGGTAGTCGGAGCAGCTCAGCGACAGGAGCGAAAATTCGTTGTAGCCGGTGGCCTTGAGTCCCGCGACGATGCCCTCGACCACCGCCTCCGGGGCGACATCGCGGGCCGGGCGGGTGAGCATGCCGGGCTGACAGAACCGACAGCCGCGGGTGCAGCCGCGGCGCACTTCGATGGCGAGCCGGTCGTGGACCGTCTCGATCAGGGGGACCAACCCCACCGAATATTTGGGCATCGGGGTGGCCACACGGCGCACCACCCGCGCGGGCACATCGGCCGTCGGGGTGGGCACCCCCGCTGCCGGCGCGTAGAAACAAGGCACGTAGACCCCCGGCACCTGGGCCAGATCCAACAGCTGCGCCCCACGGCCGAGGCCCGCCGCTTTGCCCTCCTCGATCACCAGGCCGATTTCAGGCAGAACTTCTTCGCCGTCGCCGAAGACAAAAAAGTCGAAAAAGTCGGTATAGGGCTCCGGGTTGGAACTGGCGGTCGGTCCGCCCGCGAAGATAAGGGGATGGGTGTGGTCACGATCTCCGGCGCGCAGGGGCAGGCCCGCCAGGGCGAGCATCTCCAGGGCGTTGGTCACCCCCAGTTCGTAGGCAAGCGAAAAGCCCACCAGGTCAAATTCCGCCAGAGCGCAGCGCGACTCGACCGCAAATAACGGTGTGCCGGTCTCGCGCAACCGAGCGGCCAGATCCGTCCCCGGTAGGTAGGTGCGGTCACAAAGCTGCCGGGGCTGAGTGTTCAGGATGTTGTAGAGAATGATGTGCCCGAGGTTGGAAGCCCCGACTTCGTAGATCTCCGGATAGGTAAGCACCCAGCGCACGCTTGCGGCTTCCCAATCTTTGTGAAAAGCGCCCAGTTCGTTGCCCAGGTAGCGGGCAGGCGTCTGGATATCGGCACTGAGAATCTGGTCGAGGGCGATGGGCGGCATAGGGCACACGTTGGGTGCGACACCCGCTATTTTAAGTCCCTCAGGCTTCGGGTTCCGCCGGATCGATGTCTCCCAGCCCCAGGGCCATCAGGTAGCCGCGGGCGCGCTCGGCTTTTTCGAAGCGGTTGACCAGCGCCCAGAAGCGCGGACCGTGGTTGGGTTCGACCAGATGCGCCAGCTCGTGCACCAGCACGTAGTCGCGCACAAAAGCCGGCAGGGCTGCGAGGCGGTGGGAGAGGCGAATGGTGCCCAAAGTCGGGGTGCAACTGCCCCAGCGCGCCTCCTGATTGGTCACCCAGCGAATCGATTGCCACTCCAGACACCCTTCGAAATAGTGGCGGTTGAGTTGGCGGGCGCGGCGCTCCAGTTCGTCGTCGTCGAGCAGTGGGCAGTGGGCGCGCTTCAGCCAGCGGCTTTTGAGGCGCTCGACGATCCGCTGCAACTCGGCGTCGTCCATCTGGACGGGGGCGCGCACGACAAACACGTCCCCCTCGGCCCGGGCGCTGACGCTGCGGGTGCGCCGGTGGCTGCGGATGATTTTTACCTGCATGGCTTGATCACCCGGTAGTGCAAAAACAAGTCACCGGCCGTCTGGCGCAATTCAACCAGTTCGAGGGCCGGAGCCTTGAGCGGTTCAAAACCGGCGCCTTCGACGGGTGTGGTGGCCTCGCGCCCGCCGAAGATAACCGGCCAGACCGTGAGCCACAGATCATCGATGCGTCCCGCCGCAAGCAGCGCTGCGACCAGATCGCCGCCGCCCAGGGCCGCCACCCGCCCAATACCCCGCTCGGCAAAAAAGGCGTAGGCGCGCTCCCAATCGAGTTCGTTCTCACCCGCCGCCACCAGGGTCGCCAGTTCGGCAAGGCGCGGGTGCGGGCTGCGGGCTACGGCCTGCTCAGTCGTCAAGATCCAGCGCTCGATGGGCTGCGCAAAAAACGGCAGATCCGGCGGCAGATCGAGCGAGCGGCTGACCACACAGGTGATGGGCTGCGGCGGCTGGCCGCGCGCCTGGCGGGCAGCAATCCACTGTGGGTCGCTCACGGTATAGGTTTGCCCCTCGATGCGGATGGTGCCTGCGCCGATGAGGATCAAATCCGCTAGAGACGTTTGATATTCGAGATGGGCGTGGTCGACCGGGTCCGAGCGCCTCGGGGCGAGGGGGTCGGCCGGAGCGATTTTGCCGTCGGCGCTCATGCCGAGGACGATGGTGGTCGAGGTGGCCACGGTCGAGTCGACCATTATAAAGTGAGCGGCGACCCCTACTGTAGCAGGCACACACCACGTCCGCAGTTAGGGACTTTACCGCATTTGGGTGCACAGTGAATGGATTGCGCGGTTGGGTCAGCCGCCGGGCAGATTCGCGCGCCGAATAAGTTTTCTACTTTATCGACAATGCCGAGTGCGAGGCATCGGGCGACAAGGCCCGCGCCGATGCCGCAGCCTGGGAGGCGGTGCGCCAAAAAATTACCCTCAACGCATCGGGCTGCTAGGCCTGACTCGGCCTGGCCGTCCACCGGCCTCCCGGTGGTTCTTGGCGGCGCACATAAACAAACCCCAGCCGAGGCTGGGGCGGGGATGAGTATATAAGGAGAACTCCCCGTAGTATCGCCCGCCCCGGGCGATCCGCGAGTGTATCGCAGGACTGAGCTTTGCGAGCGGCCGACCCACCCCGCTATCTTTTCGGTGGCTCCATTTCCGGATAAGACGGGTCTGTATTTCCCTCTCTCAGCCTATGCCCCAGGGGCCATGGCAAAAGCGCTCCAATCTACTTAACTGTAGGTAAGCGTTGTAAAGAAAGGGTCGATTGCGGCCTGGAATCATGAAGCAATTTATTTATTCTTTCGCAGCGGTTTTGCTGATTGTGGGCACCCAGGGGGCCTTTGCCACCGACTACGAGTTGCCGGCGCAAGTCCAGCGGGCCTCCCAACTCAGCACCGAGCGGCTTGAAGGGGTGTACGCCGATTGCGCCCGCCAGGTCACCACCGCCTACTGCGAGGATCTGATCACTTCTGAATTTCGCTACGTGCGCGCCGACCGTTGGGTGCGCCGAGAGTCGGCCGCCACGCGGGTGGCGGGCGAAGACGTCAAGATGCTGCGCAACGCGCTGGGCAGACAAACTTGAGACACAGATTCAGCGCTGTGTGCATAGTTGACGACCCTTCTCCAAAAACGGTGCGAGCGGCAGCTTAATCCCTTGCTGCCGCTTCTGGGGATCCGGATCTGGGGCGTGAATGGCGTCGATGGGCTCGTAGCGTCTGGCGGCGACCTCATTGAGGGCGTAGACGTGGCCGTTCGCGACAAAGACCAACTGCGTGCCGTTCACGCAAGCCAGTTCCCCTTCGGCGATGGTGAAGGGCCAGGCTGCTCCAAAATCGGCCTTCAAGGCCGTGACTTTGTTCACCCGGCCCTCCAGCTTTGGGCTGTTGCCGCAGCCCGCCACAAGCAGCAAGGTCGAGGCGACCAGGATCGAGCGTTTCTTGCAACTGTACGATGTGCGCAGCATTTTGCTCAGCCTTCGACGCGCTCGCGGTATTCCTCGGCAGTCATCGTTTCGCCCAACTCGTCGGCAGGGTCGGCGAGACGGACCTTGATGAGCCAACCGTCGCCATAGGGATCGCTACCGATAAGCGCCGGATCTTCGACTGCGACGGTGTTGACCGACAAAACCGTGCCGGAGAGCGGGGCGTACAGTTCTTCGACCGCCTTGACCGATTCGATCGAACCGAAGCTGTCGCCGCGGTTGATGCGATCGCCTTCCTCCGGAAGCGAGACAAAGACGATGTCGCCGAGTTGATCGACGGCATAGGACGTGACGCCCACCACCACGGTGTCTCCCTCGACGCGCAGGTACTCGTGGGAGTCGAGATATTTTAGTTCCTCCGGGTATTCCAGGGCCATGGTTCGTCTACCTCTGCATTTTTGTCACACAGGGATCTTACAGCGCGCGGCGGTAGAAGGGACGCTTGACGACGGTGGCCATGGCCCGGCGGCCGCGAATGTCGACTTCGAGCCTAGAACCGATGGGGGCAAAAGGTTTGCCCACGTAGGCAAGCGCAATGGGCCGGTCGACCGTCGGGGTGAGGGTGCCGCTGGTGACAACCCCCACCTGCTGCTCACCGTCAAAAAGGCCGTAGCCATGGCGGGCAATCTGCCGGCCTTCGACGGTGAGCCCGACCAGCCGCCGCTCGGTGCCCTGGGCCTTTTGGGCCAGCAAAATCTCCCGGCCGAAGTAATCGGGCTTGTCCCAATCGATCACCCAACCCAGGGACGCCTCGAGCGGCGTGGTCGATTCGTCCATATCCTGGCCGTACAGGTGCATCGCCGCCTCGAGGCGCAAGGTATCGCGGGCACCGAGGCCGCAGGGCGGCACACCGGCTGCGGTGAGGGATTGCCACAGCGCGATGCCTTCGGGCTCGAGACTCATGATCTCAAAACCGTCCTCGCCGGTATAGCCGGTCCTGGCCAGAAAAGCCGGTTTGCCCGCCAGCGAGACCTGGGCGTGCTCAAAGCGGCCCAACCGGGCAAGGTCTATGTCCACCAGCGGTTGCAGCGTCTCGACCGCCGCCGGTCCCTGCAGCGCCAGCAGCGTGTGGGTGCCGGTCAGGTCGTCGAAGTGAACGCCCTGCAGGTGTTCTGCGAGCCAGCGGCGGTCTTTGTCGTTGGTGGCGCCGTTGACGATCACCACCCAATGCTCTGGGCTGCGGCAGTAAAAAATGAGATCGTCGATGATCCCGGCTTGCTCATTGAGCAGGACGGTGTACTGGGCTTGCCCGGGTTGCAATCGAGCCAGATCCGAGGGCACCAGCCTCTGGATCTGGGCCAGCACGTCCGGCCCCGAGAGGGTGTACTTGCCCATGTGGGAGATGTCGAAAAGACCCACAGCGGTGCGCACGGCCCGGTGTTCGCGGGTGAGGGTGCTGTACTGCAGGGGCATCTCCCAGCCGCCGAAGGGAACGAGGCGCGCACCAAGTTGCAGGTGCTGCGCGCAAAGAGGGGTACGCTTGAGGTCGCTCATCAAACCCAGACTACGGGCCACCATGCATCCTAGTACGCGGGCGGACGCGGGCGCGAGTACGGCTGCTGGTACACTGGCTTCTGTTTATCACTGCCGCGAGGCTGCCGCGCTGTGCCCGAGTCCGCCATCGATCCCGGTCCGCTGTTTTTGATCTTGGCGGCGGCTTTGGCCTCCTTGAGCTGCGGTCTCGCGCTACGGCGCACCCTGCTGGGCCTGCTTGCCCAACCGGTGTTCAGGCGCGACGCCCGGTTGCTGCTTTTGCCCTATATCGGCCTGCTGGTCGCCGCCGCCATCGGTATCGGCAGCCTGCCGCTGATCTTCAGTGTCCCGGGCTCGATCACCTACCCATTCGCCTTCGCCGTCGGCAGCGCCGTGGCCACGGCCATCTGGATCCAGTTCATCTCCAAAGTGTTGACCCTACCGCCGGAACGCTTCTTGCGGCGGTAGGGTCGATACCCGCGTATGCGTCGGTGAAAATGCCAATAAAAAGGGGCCAGTGTAGGGGGTTGAGAGAACTGGCCCTGAAGCAACACCTTCGTTAGCTACGACGCTACCACGCGGCCTCTATTCCGAAAATAGCTTTCAACAAATATTAACCTGCAACACGGCAACGCCCTCTCCCCAGCAGGCTTTGAGGGCTGTGCCAACCCGGTGACACGGTTGGCTTGCTACGGGAAGAATATTTGCGAAACTGTCTGGTTAATCAATCGTGCGGCCGGTCGGGCGGTTCAAAAACATCGCGGCTTGTTACCCGGAGCTCGGATTTGTTGATAAGATTTCAGCCCGACCGGCCCGCTCCAACCGTTACCAGGCTTGCGCTCCATGGAGGAGCGACAAAATTTCGATGTATCCCTCATGGGGTCGGTAGACTACGACAAATGGAGTTTGGGTGACGACCAGCTCGCGGGTGCCTTCCCGGCGCCCAGTGCGCCCCATAGCCGGATAAACGCCGAGCCGCTCGATCGCCCCCTCGATACGGGCTACCACGATCTTCGCACCGATGGGGTAGTGCGCTTCAAGATAATCGCGCACAGCAGCAAGGTCGCTAATCGCCTGCTTTGACCAAAAAATTTTCACGGAAGTTCGCGTAGACGTTCAAATGCTTCGCTTACTTCCGCTTCTGTGGCAAATTCCCCGCTATCCGCTTGGGCAATGGCTTTGTCGATATGCTCCAGGTGCCAGTGCTGCACTTCGAGATACCGGTCGATGGCTTCGTTGATGAGGTAGGTCCGATCGCGATCGAGCAGGCGGGCAAGTTCGTCCAATGCCTCTTTTTTCTCGCTTTCGAGCCGGATCGTAATTGTTTCCCGGGCCATTGGCGGATCTCTTGGAATACGTTGTATTCAGACTAACACGTTGCATTCTAGGACTTCGAGGTTGTGGACAGATTCGATCCTGTTTTTTGTTTAAAGACAGGGCTTGAAACCCTTTCGTGCGTGTCAAGCTATCCTGAAAGGCGATCCGTCCGTGCTCGCCATGTCCCACCAGACTGCCAGCTCCCGCCTGCCCGAGTGGGCGCGCCGCACCATCGGCACTGCCTCGCAAGTCTCGACGGTCGAGAAGATCGTCAAGCAGCGCTCGCTGCACACCATCTGCGAGGAGGGGCGCTGCCCGAACCGGGCGGAGTGCTACGCCCAGAAGACAGCGACGTTTTTGTTGATGGGACCGGTGTGCACCCGCGCCTGCGGCTTCTGCCAGGTTGCCGGCGGCAAGGCTCTTCCCCTCGACCCGCAGGAGCCTGAAAAAGTCGCCGAGGCGGTGGCGCTGTTGGGACTCAAGTACGTGGTGCTCACTTCGGTGGCCCGCGACGACCTGCCGGATCAGGGGGCGGGCTGGTTTGTGCGCACGATGGAATCTATTCGCGCGCGCAACTGCGCGGTCGAGATCGAAGTACTCACCCCGGATTTTCGCGGCGAAGAGGCGTGCATCGCCACCGTGGTCGCCGCGCGACCCGTTTGCTTTAATCACAACATCGAGACGGTGCGGCGCCTGCAAAGCTACGCCCGCCGCGCCGCCACCTACGCGCGCAGTCTGGCGGTCCTTGCCGCCGTCAAGCGTCTGGATGCGGAGATCTTCACCAAGTCGGGGCTGATGCTGGGCCACGGCGAGACGCGCGAAGAAGTGCTCGAGACGTTGCTCGACCTGCGCAAGGTGGGTTGCGACCGGGTCACCCTCGGCCAGTACCTCCAGCCTTCCAAAGACCACCTGCCGGTGCACAAGTACTGGACCCCGGCCGAATTTGCCGAACTGGGCGCCGTCGCCCGCGATTTGGGCTTTGCCCACGTGCGCTCCGGACCGCTGGTGCGCAGTTCCTACCACGCCGGCGAGCCTGAATAGCATGATGGCCCTCCCCAAAGCCGGGATCATCTTCAACGACATCAAACCGGCCGCCGCCCGGGCGGCGGCGGAATTAACCGAAAAATTCCAGGACGCGGGCTACCGCGTCTATCAGACCACCGGCTGGGGAGGCATCCTGGGTTTCCCTCGCCCGGACAGCCCCGTCTGCCATACCCCCATCGACCGGCTCGCGGCCGAGGGTTTCGACGAGGCGATGCCCTTCGCCATCGTGCTGGGGGGCGACGGCACGGTGCTGGCCGCCGCCCGCCAGGTGGCCCCCTTCGATATTCCCTTGCTGACCATCAACACTGGCCACATGGGCTTTCTCACCGAGGGTTACCTCAATCAAATCCACCCGGCCATCGATACGCTGCTCGCCGGCCAGTACGCCCTCGAAGACCGTTCGATGATCGAGGTGCGCGTCTTTCGCGACGAGCGGCTCATCTGGGAAGCGCTCGCCCTCAACGAGGCGGTGCTGCACAAAGAACCGCTCTCGGGGATCTGCCACTTCGAAGTGGCGATTGGCCGCCACAACATCGTCGATATCGCCGCTGACGGGGTGATCGTCGCCACCCCCACCGGCTCCACCGCCTACGCCCTCTCCGCCGGGGGACCGGTGATCACCCCCGACGTGCAGGTACTGCAGCTCATCCCCATCTGTCCCCACTCCCTCGCCGCGCGGGGGCTGGTTTTTGCCGACACCGAATCGCTGGTGGTCCATCCCCCCACCAACCACCAGCACCTGATTCTTTCGCTCGACGGCAACTCCGGCTGCTATATCTGGCCGGGCGATCAGGTGCGCATCCGCCGCGCCCGCTACCGCACCCGGCTAATCCGTCTGCAGCCGCCCGAATTTTTTGCGCTGCTGCGCGAGAAGCTCGGCTGGGGCTTGCCGCACATCGCCAAACCCCTCTCGGTTGAACTGCCCTGACGCACAGCACAGCTTGCCTGCGTACACTCGTGATAGGCAGCGGCAAGCAGCGATGGATACCGGTAGAGCACCTTCCCTTGAAGAATTGCGCCGACGGAGAGAGCAAATCCTCCAGGTTGCAGCCCGCCATGGCGCGTATAACCTGCGCGTGTTTGGTTCGGTTGCGCGGGGAGAGTCAGACGCCCAAAGCGATGTGGACTTTTTGGTTGACTATGACCGCAGCCGTCGTACACCCTGGTTTCCGATGGGTTTGATTGCAGATTTGGAAATCCTCCTGGGCTACCGAGTCGATGTCGTTACAGAAAAGAACCTCAAGTCGCAGGTGCGCGTTCGGGCGCTACGGGACGCTATTTCTTTATGAGAAGCGATGTCTCTCGACTGGAGGATATAGCGCAAGCCATCCGAAGAATTGAAGAAAAAATGGATCTTGAACAATTTGCAACGGATGAAATGTTGCAGGTTTGGGTGCTGTTTCATTTGCAAATTATTGGTGAAGCGGCCAGATCACTTTCGCAGAACTTAAAATTGCGCTATGACAATGTGCCTTGGTCGCAAATCATTGGATTTTGCAACCAAGTCGCGCACGAATATTTCAAAGTCGACTGGGTGCATCTCACTTATTTGATAAGCATAAATGCTTAGTCCCCTTTTGGCTGTCCTGACGCACCGGTCACTGATGGGCGAAAATCGGGTATTCTCTGCCCGCACATGACTATGGACCTCACGCCACAACAGCAACTGGCCGTCAAGGAGCATCTCGATGCTGTCGCAGCTATCCTCTACCAGAACACCCCGCCCGAGCAGTTGACCACTCTCGAAGGCATCGAACTCGCCGTCCGCCAACACATCAACCAAGCCGTCGGACCCCAGCTTGCCCTTTTTTTGTCCAGACAATTACAGGCACGGTTGCTGGCTATGCCCGCCACATCACCACCGGCATCGGCCCCGTCCAAATCACCCAAAAACAAGCGCAAATCCTCCAGCTCAAGCCCGGCACCCGACTAAGTCCGCACATGGAAAAGTGTTGCTTGCTTGTGAGTGCCAACGTCTCCTACCAGCACGCCGAGCGGGATATCGAGACCTTGACGGGTCTTCGTGTCAGCCATGCCACGCAGCAACGTCTGGTCCAAAGACAGCATTTTGAGTTGCCCGTCGCAAAAGAGCCTGAACTCGTCGAGGAATTGTCGGTCGATGGCGGCAAGGTGCGCCTGCGCACCGAGCCGGGCCAAGCCTGCGAGTGGCGCGACTACAAGGCGGTGCGGCTGCACGGCATCGCTACCGCCGCGATGTATCGCGACAACGACGGCCTTGTGGAGTGGGTGAACCGCCAGAACCTGGCGCTCCCCGTCACTTGCCTCGGTGACGGTCACGACGGCATCTGGAACATCGTCGAGCGCATCAGCCGTTGTGAGAGTCGGCGGGAGATTCTCGACTGGTATCACCTGAAGGAGAATCTGTACAAAGTGGGCGGGTCGTTGAATCGACTGAAGCGCGCGGAGTCTGATTTGTGGCGAGGAAAGGCGGAGGAGGCGATGGGCCGATTTGAGGGATGGAAGGCGGAGCAGGTAAAAAGGTTTTGCCAGTACCTGAGCAAGCACAAAGCACGGATTGTGAACTACGGGTATTTACAAGCAGAACAAGTCTGTTCGGTAGGTTCGGGGGCAGTGGAGTCGGCGGTCAAGCAGATAGACCGGCGGCTGAAAATATCGGGTGCTCAGTGGAAGGTGGAGAATGTGCCACGGGTGTTGGCCCATCGGACGGCTTACTTGAATGGCCTACTCACAAACTGAGTATTTCTACTCATCTAATAAGTGAGATGCACCCAGTCGACTTCGACATCGTTATGGATGTTGTATCCAACGATTTGCCCGTCTTGAAGCAAAATGTTGAGCGGATGCTGGCCGATTTCATCGCGTAGCTTTCAGGCAGGGATCTTTCGGACTGTAGGTCAAGCAACACCCCATGTGCCGTTTCTTGTCCATAGCAGTGGTAGCTTTTGGCACGTTTCTACCCCAGGTGGAGAGGCGTTATGCCCCGACAGCGGGAGAATGTCGGTGGGGGTCTGGAAGCAGCAGTGCTTCCCGTCCCGGATCGACGACGTTGTTTGAGAGGACTGATTTATGCATTCCCTTTCCCCTGGCATACTCCTGTCCGGTGTCCTGCTGCTTGGTTTGAGCGGCAACTTCGGGGGGATCGCCCTGGCTGCCGAGTGCGTGGCTTTGCAGCCGGTCGGAAGCACCGAGGGCGGCCCTGGCGTCAAAAAATCGATCTCGCCGGCGGCCCTCGGCGTCACCGCGAGCAACTGGAATACCGACTTTGCCGTACCCGGCACCGAGAAGTTCGAAAGCTACCGGGTGACGATCACCACCGACAGCGACGGGCAGTACGACGTGGTTTCGTCTCTGAAGTATCCCAACGACAAGGCCCAAAACATCTATGAACAAAAAGGCATCTCCCTGGGCCAGGGCAAAACGCTCGAATTCACCGGCAAACCCCAATCGAAGACGATCGTGCCTTACCAGGTGAATGTCGAATTTGGCGGAGCGCTCTCCATCGGCAAGAGCTACACCGTGCGTGCTTTCGGCTGTAAGTAAGATCCCGGTTGGGTGGCTTGCACGTCACAATGGGCTTGATGTCGCCGTCGGCCACAATACCCCGCCAATGTATGCGCGAATCTGTCACTCCCGACCCCTGCAGGCGCTCAGCCTGCTTGATCTATAACCCCGTGGCCGGCCAGGGCGACGCGGAGGCCGATCTGTGGCTGATTCGCTCGTTTCTCGACCCGGTCTTTGACCTGGACATTCGCCTTACCACCCCCGAGGTCGGGGCGAACGCCCTGGCCCGGGCGGCAATGGAGCGGGGTGCGCAGTTGGTGATCGCCTCGGGGGGCGACGGTACCCTCTCGGCGGCGGCCGAGGCCCTGGTCGGAACGGGCATCCCCTTCGGGGTGATCTCGCGCGGCACGGCCAACGCCTTCGCCAACGCCCTCGGCCTGCCGCTCACCCTCGAACTGGCCTGCGAGGCGATTATCGACGGGGCGACGCGGGCAGTGGACGTGGCCACCTGCAACGGGCTGCCGATGGTGCTGCTTGCGGGTATCGGCTTCGAGGCGGAGGCGGTGGCGCGCACCAGCCGGGAGGCCAAAAACTGGTTCGGCACCCTCGCCTACGTCTGGTCGGGGTTGCAGCAGTTGGGCGAGATGCAGTCGTTTCAGGTGGCCATCGAAACGCCGGATCTGCGCATCCAAACCACCGCCACCGCCATCACGATCGCCAACGCCGCACCGCCCACCTCGGTGCTCGCCCAGGGCTGCGGCGCCTGCGTCTTCGACGACGGCCTGCTCGACATCACGGTGGTCGCCCCCAACAGCGCCATGGAAGCCCTCGCCGCCGCCTTCGACCTGTTCTCCTCGGCGGTGCGCGCCGCGGCACTCGACCGCCCCGACGTCGGTCACCTGCTCGCTCCCTGGGTGCGCGTCGTCACCGATCCGCCCCAGGCGGTGGCCATCGACGGCGAAGTGGTGGCCCGGACGCCCCTAGAAGTGGTCTGCGTGCCGGGGGGGCTCCGGGTGATCGTGCCCGTCGACGATTTGCTCGAACCGCGTCTGGCGGTGGAGTACCTAGACCTCGAATCGGCGGCCGAAGTGGAGCTGCTCGCCGAGTAGCGTCCGGGCGCGGCCGAGCAGCCGGCGGATGGGTCCGGCCAGCCACGTCGTCTCACCATCCACACCGACCGGTTGCAATCGGCCGCGCAGCCGCTCAAAAGGAGCGCGCACCAGGCGCGCTTCGCCGCCCACCAGTACCAGCCGGATCTGCCCGGGACGGGCGGTGAGCACCGCCTCGGCGACAGTCCGGGCGCGCGGGTTCTCGACCAGCACCAGATCCGCCGGGGCGCCCGCAACCAGCCGCCCCAACTGCGGCACCCCCAGCAGGCGGGCAGCGGCGGCGGTGACCAGATCCAGCAATTCGGCCTCCCCGAACCAATCCCTGGCGCCGCGCAGTTCGGCGAGCAAATCCGGGCTACCGCTCGCCGTCGAGTCGGTACCGATGGCGAGCGGCACCCCGGCGGCCTTGAGGGCGAGCACCGGAGCGGTGCGGCCGTACAAAAAGCGGTTGCTCGTCGGGCAGAGCACCACGCCGGTGCCGGTGGCGGCGAGCCGGGCGATATCCGCCTCGTCCAGGGCAATCGCGTGGATGACGGTACTGGCAGGCCCCAATAGTCCGAGTTCGTCGAGCCTGCGGATCTCGGCATGGCTTTGGGCGTCGGTGCCCTCGGCGGCGTGCACAAACAGCCGCCCGCCCCGGCCGTAGCTGCCGCCCAGGTGGCTGTCGGGGCGGTGTTGCCAGCGATAGGGGGGGACGCGCACCGGCAGGTACCTCAAGCACCAGTGGCCGCGGTCGTGGTGCTGCACAGTGGTCACCCCGGCCAGCAAGTTGCGGTAGGCGCCCCACCAGAGCCGCTCGCTGTAGCGCAATCGCAGCACCTCGCGCAGAGGAGAACGATCCGGACGGAAGACGGCTTCGCCCCAGGCGGCGCTGTTGGGGTAGGGCGGCTCGCCCAGGGGCGGCAACAGATCGAGGCCCAGGTGGTCGTGGGCGTTGATGAGCCCCGGCACCAGCCAGCAGCCGGCCCCATCTATGTGCAGCCGGTGGCGGCGCACCGCGCCGAGGTCGCTTACCTCCATCCCGGCAATCGCGAGCGCACCGGTGCCCGCTGCGGTGCGCAGATTCTCGATGCATAGATCCACGAATCCACCCTCAGCGCGCCTGCCCGACCGTCGCGGACGGCGCGGCGGATTTGACGACCCGGCCGCCCTTCATTACAAAACTGACCCGGGTGAGGGCGCTCACGTCCTTGAGCGGATCGGCCTCCACGGCGATCAGATCGGCGTACTTGCCCGGGGTGAGCGAGCCGACTTTGTCCTGCCAGCCCAACAACTCGGCGGCGTTCACCGTGGCCGCCTGGATCGCCTGCATCGGCGTCATGCCGTACTGGACCATGTAGGCGAACTGTTTGGCGTTGGTGCCGTGGGGATAGACCCCGGCGTCGGTGCCAAAGACGATGCGGTCGCCCGCGGCGAGGGCGCGCCGGAAGTTGTCGCGCTGCAGTTGACCGACTTTGCGCTCCTTTTCGAGCGACTCGGGCAGGATGCCCGCCCGCTCGCCTTCGGCAAGAATAAATTCGTCGACATAAATATCCATGACCAGGGCGGTGCCTTTTTGGCGGGCCAGGCGCATGCCCTCCGCATCGATCAGGCTCGCGTGCTCGATCGAATCGACGCCTGCCCGGATAGCCTGCTTGATACCCTCGGCGCCGTGGGCGTGGGCGGCGACTTTGCGGCCCAATTTGTGGGCTTCTTCGACGATGGCCTGCATCTCCTCGAAGGTGTACTGCTGCACGCCCGGGTCGGTGTTCTTGGAGAGCACCCCACCGGTGGCGCAGAGCTTGATCACATCCGCCCCGTACTTGACCACCTCGCGCACTTTGGCGCGGGCCGCCCAGGGGCCGTCGGCCACCCCCTCGGCGGTGTAGTTGAAATCGGGGGCGAGCAAATTGTTGTCGCAGTGGCCGCCTTTGATGCCCAAGGCCGGACCTGAAACCAGCAGGCGCGGCCCCGGAATGTCCCCGTCGTTGATGGCGTCGCGCAGGGCGACATCGCCGTAAGCCCCCGCACCGACGTTGCGCACAGTGGTGAAACCCGCCTCCAGCGTGTCGCGCGCCGCCTTCGCCCCGTAGAGCGCCTCGCGAATCGCCGAGACCCCAAGCCCCTGGTAGCCGGCCCGAAACGGGTCGCTCGTCAGATGCGCGTGCGCTTCGATTAGCCCCGGCAGCACCGTGGCGCGGCCGAGGTCAATCCTCTGGGCTCCAGCCGGGATACTCACCGTCCCGCTCGGCCCCACCGCCCGCACGCGCTCGCCCTCGATGAGGATGATCTGATCGCTCAGCACCCGGCCTGCCACCGTATCCACCAGCGCACCGGCCCGCACCGCGACCACTGCTTCGGCCGCAGGCTCCGCCGCCCCGACCGCCACAGCAAGGCCCATCCCCGCCGCCAGACCCCCCAGCCATCGCCATCTGTGCACCCGAACCTCGCCCTGGACACGGCCATAAACTTCGGACACTATACACTCCGGCAGCGGTTCCACTCGATCGGGGATGGCGAATTGTCAGACACTATCCTAAACTGATCTTCGGATCATCAGTTCGATAAGGCGTAAAGAGTATGTCCCGGCCTGAACACTCCCTGGTTTTTCTACATATCCCCAAAACCGGTGGGACGACGCTCGAAAGTGTGTTGCTCGACCAGTACGGTCAGGAACATAGTCTTCGCCTGGACCTGGCCGCCGTCAACGATGGGGAAGGGGCGCAGCGCGCCCGCCAACTGCTCAACGGCAATCGCCATTACAAGCTGATTTCGGGCCATTTTACGATGGGTTTGGGTGTGCACGAACTGCTGAATGTTCCGTGCACCTACGTCACCATGCTGCGCGATCCGATCGAGCGGGTGATCTCGGATTTTTACTTCATCCTGCACACTCCCGAGCACATTTTTCACGAGCGGATCGTCCGTGAGCGGATGAGCCTGGAGGATTATCTGAACAGCAACCTGTCGGACGGCACGGACAACTATCAGGTGCGCTGTCTGTGCAGCCGCCCCCCCGATGCCCAGGACGGCAACTGGGCCTGCACCGAGCAGACCTTGACGAGCGCCAAGGACAACCTGAAAAAACACTTCAAAGTCGTTGGCTTCCTGGAGCACTTCGACGAATCGCTGCTATTGATGCGTTCACATTTTGGCTGGAAGTTACCGCTCTATGTGCGGGAAAACACAACAAAGAATCGACCGCGTACCCCGCAGGTGCCCGAACCGATCAAAACCAAAATCCGCAACCGAAACCGGTACGATCTCGAACTGTACGACCACGCCCTTTTTCTGTACGAACAACAACTGCGCACGCTGCGAGCCGGCCGCTTCGAAAGACAGCTCAACCAATACAAATTTCTCAATCGCTGGTACGGTCGCACCGTCTACAAAAACTACCATCACCGTTCGCGGGCCAGCCGGTTGCGGGCTTTTTTGCTGAGCCGGGCCTGGGTCGCCCTGCTCGGTGTGGAGCGGCTGGTCTACAGGCCTTAAGAAGCGGCCCGGGCCGCACCTTTCCCTGGGGGTGTGCCAAACCCGCCGCCGGCCATTACAGTGAAAGCGTTCTATGTAAACTTCCGTTGCGTCGAGTGGGGGGGGGTCCATGCTGCAAGCACCCTGGAACCTGGGCGGTTCTGACGATCCGATCTGCGCCATCGATGCCGTCGTGGGCGAGGCGGCCCAGTTCGAGCGCATGGCCCAGTTGTGGGATGCAAATTGCCGCCATAACGCGCTGGTCAGTTGTGATTTTTACTGTGGCGGCTTCGCCGAGCAGTTCGAGCGCAACGGCGAACGCATCGCCGGTTTCTTGCGCCGCAAACTGGCGTTGGGTCCGGATAGTCGGCTGCTTGACCTCGGCTGCGGCGTTGGCCGCGTTGCCCGCTATTTGCAGGGTGCCACGGCCGGTATGGCTCTGGCGGACGTCTCGGACTGCATGCTTGCTCAGGCCTGCCTGCAGCTCGGGGAGGCGGCAAATTGCACCTTCACGCCGGTGAACGGCAACCGGCTGCCCTGGCCGGACGGCAGTTTTACCCACGCCATCGCCGTCGATCTGGTGCAGCACCTGCCGGAAGCATCGCTGCGCGCCTACTTCGCGGAGGTGGCGCGGGTGCTGGTACCGGGGGGGCTGTTTTTGCTCACCACCGGCACGGGCGGCGCCACCGACAAACCGCCCGATCCCTGGCTGAGCCGCCAACTGTTGCGGCTGTTGGGCCTGAGGCCCCTGCCCATGGGTTCGCGCACCGGGGCGGTGCTTGCCGAACTGGTCAGGGGGCCGGGGCCGCTGCAGTTGCGCGAGGGCGGCGACGACTTTCCCAACCGGTTGCCGGCTTTGCCGGTGGCAGTTCCCTTTGCCGGTCGCTACCTGCTATTTAGCAAACCGAGCACCGCGCGTTTGACGGTCGAGCGCACGGTGCCTTCGTAGGCGCGGTAGCGGTTCACCGAGCGGCACCAGAGCTCCTGCAATCGCCGGTAGAGCTGCCGTCCCGTGTGCACCCGGCTGTAGGTGCGGTTGAGCAGGCGAAAGCTCCGCAGGCGTCTGTTGAAGGCGTCCGGTTCGAGGGCCCCCAGTTGTCCTGCGAAGCGCCCACGGGCGTGGGCGTACAGGCTCAGATCGTAGCGGTTGAGATCCTGGAGGATCTGGAGGGTCGGTCCCGGCAGGTCCGCGAGGGTCGGCCGGTCGCGGGTGACGTTTTCTTTGACGTACAGAGGCAACCGCCAGCCAAAATGCGACTGCAACAACAGTAGCGACTCATCGAAGCGCTCCATCAGCGCCACGACCGGAAAGAATCTGTCCAGGTTGGCGCGGGCGCCGGCCAGCATCGCCTGCGAGCAGGCCCAGTCGGCATCCTGGGCGTCGGGGGCCTGGCTGCACAAAAAGCGGGTCATGTAGTTGTCGGTGCCCGCGGCCCATTCGCTGAGCAGATAGTCCTTGAGGGTCATCTTGTAGCGATGAACAGGCTCGTGGGCCGGGTGGGGCGGGTAGCGCACTATAAAGTGGTACTCCGAGATCATCCGCTCGAGCGGATCGCGCAACCAGGTGACGTAGGTACAGGGTCGTGCTATCGACTCGTGCAGGCGCAGGCCCATCGGGAAGTGGCCGCGGATGAAGCTGCAGCGGCGGGCGGCCCTTGCCGTCTGCCGGGCGCGCGCAGCCCCCTCGGCGTCGTTGATGGCGGCGAGGTCGAATTCGAGGATGTCGGCTTCGCCGTACGCTCTTTTGAGAATGGCCTCGAAGGTGGTGCCCCCGGTCTTCGGGATGTGCAAAAAGATGACCAGTGGCCGCTGGGGTTGGTTATTCGAGCGACCGGTCACCGGGCCACCTCGCGCTGAAATCCGGCCGCCGGGCGGGCGATAATTTGCCATGGGCGACGGACGAAGGCCCGGTCAACCGGTGGCCGGCTGAAAAAAATCCGGACAAACCCTGGGGGGCTTGCCCGGTTACAGTGCGGAACAGAGGACTTGAACCTCCACGCCTTGCGGCACATGAACCTGAATCATGCGCGTCTACCAATTCCGCCAGTTCCGCATCAAGGCAGACAACACTATAGCAAACCGGCATCGCTACTGGCTAGGTGGCCTTCTCCGGCGGCTCGAAGGAAAACACCGCCTGCTCGACATCCCGGCGCGAGAGCGAATAGGGAAAGGAGAGCGTCTTGGTCTGGTTGGGCGGATAGGCGTAATCGACCTTGAGCACCGTCTCCTCCAGTTGCAGCGTCGCCGACCACCGGGAGCGGTGCAGGTGCCAGCAGTGCTGCTCTTCGGTGTCGCGCTCGCACTGATGCTCGCGCAGCCAGATCTCGATCTTGTGCAGCGGGTGGTTGTACAGGGGCGTATCGGCGGTGGGCAAAGAGTTCATGGCAAAGGTGCTCAGAAAGTGGCCGTCAGCCGTTGATCCAGTCGATGAAGGCAACGAGCAGCAGCGAAGCGGCAAAGGCGATCCCCAAAATAAAGAGTGCAAAAATCTCCGTGGGGGACAAAGGGCGCTCGCTGATGTCGAACCGGCCGCTCGGGCGGCGGCGCGGCGGCACCGGCCGCTGCTGTTGTTGTTGCTGCTGCTGCTGCAAAACGGCGGTGCGGGTCAGTCCCAGGGTCAGGTCGTAGTGGGAGCGCTTGGTGGGATGGGAAAGGGTAGCGTAGGCCTCGTTGAGCAATTTGAACTTTTCGAGGGCCTCCTCCGGCGCCAGTGGGGAAATGTCCGGATGGTACTGCTTAGAAAGCAAACGATACGCCTGGCGAATGTCCCGTTCACTCGCCCCAGGCGGCACACCCAACACCCGATAGTAGTCTGGCCTTTTCATCTCCCACATTTTAGCGCCAGCTTGCCGCGGCGCCGCATCCGGCTTCGAAGGCGCCGGCTCGGTGCGGACGGCTTGACTACCTACCGCATCTAGTGTTTTATAGCCACAGAACACCACACAGATGGAGTCCGCTCGAATGGTAGCGCAAGTGGATGCATCGAACCCCACCTCCAAGGCCGTCGCTCCGTCGCTGGCTCTGCAGGGCACTCTCCAGATCGTCACCGGTCCCGACCGGGCCTTCAACGCCGGGGTGATCGCCCACGCGCTGCGGGCCGCAGGCCAGGGCGTGCCGGTACTTGTGGTGCAATTTCTCAAAGGCGGCATCGGTCAAGGTCCGG
Source organism: Gloeobacter violaceus PCC 7421 (assembly GCF_000011385.1). Lineage (NCBI taxonomy): Bacteria > Bacillati > Cyanobacteriota > Cyanophyceae > Gloeobacterales > Gloeobacteraceae > Gloeobacter > Gloeobacter violaceus. Next base: position 3,716,058 of record NC_005125.1, on the reverse strand, counting down.
ACAACCCGATGTATCTGTGCCAGGGTCTGCGCTGGGTGCGCTGCAACCTGCAGCGCTGCCTGGACACGCCGCACCTGGAAATCGAAGAACAAAAAGCGATGTACGAACTGTGGAAGTACACCCGCCGGGCGGTCCACAGCGGTCGGTTCGGTCTGGTGGTGCTCGACGAATTGAGCCTGGCGATCCAATTTGGTTTGATTGCTGAGACAGAAGTGATCGAACTATTGGAGCAGCGGCCTTCGTATATGGACGTCATCCTGACCGGCCCCGAGATGCCCATCGCCCTGAGCGCCATGGCCGATCAGGTGACCGAACTGCGCAAAAGCGCCATCCAGCCCTAAGATCGCAGCAGGACTTGCGGGGGGCGGATGCTCAACAGTGACAGCTGGATCAAACAACGCGCCGCCGAGGGCATGATCGCCCCGTTCGAGGCCGAATTGGTGCGCCGGGTAGACGACGGCTCGGGTCACCACCACCGGGTGCTGAGCTACGGGCTGTCTTCCGCCGGTTACGACATTCGCCTCGCCGACGACGAATTCAAGGTCTTCCGGCGCGTACCCGGGGCGCGGCCCATCGATCCCAAGCGCTTCGACAACACCTGCCTGGAGGACATGGCGCTGATGAGCGGTCCGGAGGGCGATTATTTTATTTTGCCGGCCAACTCTTTGGCCCTGGCCCACTCGGTCGAGCACTTTCGGATGCCCGACAACGTGGTCGGGGTGACCACCTGCAAGAGCACGTACATCCGCTCGGGCGTCAATATCCCGATCACCATTCTGGAGCCGGGCTGGACGGGGGTGCTCACCCTGGAGATCGCCAATCCCACCCCCTGCGACGTGATGGTCTACCCGAACGAGGGGATCGCCCAGGTGCTGTTTTTTACCACCGACCAGGTGCCCGAGGTGACCTACGCGACGCGCAAGGACGGCCCCGGCAAGTACCAATCGCAGGAACAGCGCATCGTGCTGCCGCGGGTCTGATGGCGGGCGTACTGGTAAGCGGCACCGACACCGGGGCCGGCAAGACGATCTTATGCGCGGCCCTCGCTGCCTGGTGGCTCGCCCATCGCCGCACGCCGGCAGCCATCCTCAAGCCCGTCCAGTGCGGCCCGGGGGATCGCGAGTACTACCGCACGGTCTTCGGCGACGCGCTTTCGGTGCTCAATCCGCTGTATTTCGAAGCCCCCCTCGCCCCGCCCCTGGCGGCGGCCCGCGAAGGGCAGACAGTCGATATCGGTCTGCTTTGGAAAAGTTACTGCGAGGCGGCGGCCGGCCACGCCCTGGTCCTAGTCGAAGGGGTGGGCGGTCTCGGTTGCCCGCTCGGTTGGGATTACACCGTGGCGGATCTGGCGCGCGACTGGCGCCTGCCGGTGCTGCTGGTGGCTCCTCTGCGGCTCGGAGTGGTCGGTCAACTGGTGGCCCACACGGGTTTTGCCCGTGCTCAGAATCTGGATCTGAGCGCGTTGGTCCTATCGGAGATCGAACCGGTGAGCGCAGAGCAGCGCGCCCAGTGGGCGGATGTACAACTTATCGAGAACCTCTGCCACCTGCCGGTGCTGGGGGTGCTTTCCCACCTGGAAGCTGCTACCGACCGCGCAGCACTCGCAGCCGCGGGGAGCGGATTGTGGCTGGAGGCGGCTGGGACATTGTTCACAGCAGAGCGCGGATAAATTCGTCGTCGCGGAAGCGCCCGCTCCCCCGGCCGCGGGCGGAGCGCAGGTCGCCCTGGCGGACCACCACCAGATCGAGGGACGGGATGACGTAGAGCCGCTGGCCCCCCGCCCCGGCCGCCATGATCAGATCTGGAGGACCGGCGCCGCCCACCGGATTGTTGCGCTCGGGACGCGCGCTGCGGGAAGGGGCGTTGAGCCAGAAGGTAAGACCGTAGGCCGGGTTGGTGGCGCTGCGCACGAAGCACTGGGCAAGGGCTTCTCTGGAAACTATCTGCCGTCCCTGCCAGGTGCCGCCGTTTTTGAGGAGCAGGCCGAATTTGGCCCAGTCGCGCGCCGTGGCAATTGCCCCACCAGGCAGGTCCGGGTCGCCGTCTGTGGTGGTGCGCCAGCGCGCTATGCGCATGCCGATCGGCTCCAGGACGCGCCGAGACAGATAGGCGAGCGGTTCCTCGCGGCGGGGGGCAAGTTTGCGCCGCATCAGTTCGCCGAACAGCTGAAAATTAACGGGGTTGTAATCGAAGGCCCGGCCGGGCGGCGAGACCGCCGGCGCCTGTACTGCCTGGGCAAAGGACACGGGGTTGCCGCCCCGCCCCGCCTTGCCCAGGCCGCTTGCGAGGCTCAACAGGTGACGCACGGTGATCTGCGCTTTGAGCGGGTCGGACTTCCACTCAGTAATCGTCTCGGAGACGCGCTCGTCGAAAGTGAGCAGGCCATCCTGGACCGCCGCCGCCGCCATTACCCCGGCAAAACTCTTGGTGCCGCTTGCCAACAGATGCGGCGTGTCGGCGCTACGGCCGGGGGCGAATTGCTCATAGACGATTCGCTCGCCCCGAATGACCAGAAGCCCGACGCCACCGTAGGCGGCGGCATAATCGGCAGCCCGCCGGTAGTCGGTCTGCACGGCCTGGGCGAGGGCCGCCGGCGGGGCCGGCCAGAAAAACGCCGGGATCAAACAGGTGGCTGCGAGCAACAGCAGCGCCGTCCAACACTTCGCAATTTGCATATCCCATAGGACCGCGCCGGATGCCTGTGGGTTCAGCCGCCTCACAAATTACCCCCCTGCGAGTGAACCAGCACAATTGCACATTGCGTACAAAAGAAGGACAGGGGGGACGGGCCACAACCCGGCAACTGCACAAACTCAAAGGAGTTTTTATGATTCGCCGCAACTTCGCAACGGCCCTGGCGCTCGCCTGCGCCTGCGCAGCGATGGGCACCGCCCAGGCCCAAACCACCACCTCCACCCCGGGCGGCGGCACCGTCGTCGAAGGGGAGCGGGGCGGCAAAGCCTACGTCGGCCCCAACGACGGCAAGGTGCTCGTCGCCCCGGACGGCCGCAAGTACGTAAGCGGTCCGGACGGCGGCAGGCTCTATGTCGACGAGGACGGCCGCAAGTATGCCGAAGGTCCGAATGGGGCCAAGGTCTACGTGGGCGACGACGTCAAGGTCTACAAAGGTCCCCAGGGCGGCACGGCCGTCGAAGGGCCGGACGGCGGCCGGGTCTATCAGGGTCCGCGCGGCGGCGAAGCGGCCGTCGGTCCCGAGGGCCGCAAACGCTACGAAGGCCCCGAGGGCACCAAAGTCTACTCCGGTCCCCGCGGCACCGTCATCAAGGACAAAGACGGCCAGGTGATCCGCCAGCCACGCTAGCGGCTCTCAGGCCATCACCATGCCGCCGTCGATCGTAATCACCTGGCCTGTGATGTAGGCGGCGGCCGGGTCGGCGCACAAAAACCGCACCAGCCCGGCTACTTCCTCAGGTTGACCGACGCGCCTGAGCGGCACCTGAGCGAGGATCGGTTCCAGTTCCAGGGCACTGGTCATATCGGTGGCAATGAAGCCGGGGGCTACCGCGTTGACGGTGATTCCCCGCGATCCCAGTTCGCGGGCGGCGGAGCGGGTGAGGCCCAACACCCCGGCCTTGGCGGCGCTGTAGTTGGCCTGACCGGCGTTGCCGGCCACTCCCGAGGTCGAAGAGATATTCACCACCCGCCCGGAGCGCTGCTTGAGCATGATCCGGCTTGCCGCCTTCAGGCACAAGAAGGTGCCGGTGAGGTTGAGGGATACCACATCGTTCCAGTCTTCGAGCGACATGCGCAGTATTAGACCGTCGCGGGTAATCCCGGCGTTGTTGACCAGGGCGTCGAGCCGTCCGTACTTGGCGAGCAAGTCTGCAAACAGGCGCTCCACCTGCTCGGGGTCGGCCACATCCGCCTTGAGGGCGACAGCCTGCCCCCCGGCCGCTTCAATTGCCGCCACCACTTGCTGGGCGGCCTCTTCGGAGCGGCTGTAGTTGACGGCCACGGCGGCTCCCTCCGAGGCGAGGGCAAGGGCGCAGGCGCGGCCGATGCCGCGGCCGGCGCCGGTGACCAGGGCAACTTTGCCTGTGAGCAATCCCGTCATGGGCGTCCGCCATTGGTGCGTCGCCTATTGTCGCACGCCCTGGCCCGCTATCTTGGAGCGGTTATCCTCGCTGGGCATTGCTAACGGCCAAAGTCGAGGCTCTACGCCAGTTTCGGCCAGAACTGTTCGACGAGTGAGGCAGTAGCACTGCCCGGCTGATGCCCTGAACTCTCAGGTGCTCGGTGACGACTCAAAGGTCACCGCCAAAGAGTGCATCTAGATCCCGGGCACCGTGCAACACCCGCACCAGTTCAATCCCGTCGGGCAGCGGGCGGTAGAACAGCACATACCGACCGGCGGCAAAACTGCGGATTTCAGTGCCGAGTTCGGGCCGCACCCGACCCATCCTGGGCTGCGATGCGACCAGTTGTGCCTGCGCGCTCATCCCTTCGAGCCAGCGATCGGCGGCCTGCAGATCCTCCAAGGCGATGTAGAACCAGATATCCTCAATGTCGCGCTCGGCCTGGCGTGTTTTCAGAACCTGCGCCACCAGCTAGGTGCCCTGTGCTTCGGCTTGCTGCGCAAGACGTGCCCGGCCCCGCTGTTGGATCTGCTGAATGTCTAACACGTCGGCGGGACCACTATCCAGACCTTCCTGGATGTCCCGGCGCAGCTGCTCCAGTTTCAAGTGGTGCAGGCAGTCCTGCTCCTCCATCAGGCGCAGGGCTTCGCGCACCACCTCGCTCGCTGAATTGTACAAACCCGAAGCTACCTTCCGCCGGATCATCTCTTCCAACTGTGGGGTCAGGTTGACATTCATGCTTGTTGGTCGCTCCATGTCAAGCCGAACGGGGTTTTCCCTTCTACAGTATCGTCAAACTTTAAAAAAGATTACCTGGTTGTTCACGGCGTACTCTGCAGCCTGGGCTTGAGCAATCTCTTACCTCAGGTCAGAAAAAACGCTGTGGTCGTGCGCCCTCGGCCTCGACGAGGCCACGTCCTGCCTTGTTCGTTATGGTTGCGCTGAAACGTCAACAGGGCCTGCGGAAACCTGAACTGCGAACGGTGCATTCACAGACTCATTTTCTGCAGATAGGCTGAAAGGGCATCTCACCCGATGTGGGTACAATCCTACTCTAAGGTGCCGCCCCGCCCAGCCAGCGCACAACAGGCCGACTTGCCCAGTGCAGGGCCACTTTCAGCCGGTGGGCGTCGGTGGGCATCCGGTAAAGATACGCCAGTCGGCGGATGAGATAGGCGGGCGGACCGCCGACGGCCGTGCCCAGAAGCGAGGCGACGCCGCTGTCGATCCCCAACCCCAACAGCTTGCCCAGCGCGTTGTAGCGAAAGGCGAGCAGCGGCCGGTCGCTCAGGCTCGCCCAGAGATTCCACGCGCAGTAGCCCGCCTGTTGGAAGGCCAACTGGGCACTGGGACCGAGCGGCTTGCCGCCGGCATCGAGGCTCGCTGCCAGATCGCCTAAGGCGAAGATTTCGGGGTGCCCCTGCACCTGCAAGGTGGGCTCGACGGCCAGCCGTCCGCCCGGCCCCTTGGGCAGATCGAGATCTTTGATGAGCCCCGGCACCGCCGTCCCCACCGTCCAGAGCACCACCTCGGCGGGGATCGCCTCGACGCCGCGCCCGGCGGTCTCGACTTGCAGGCCCGCATCGCTCACCGACAGAATTTTTGTGGAGAGTCCCAGCCGCACTCTGCGCTTTTCGAGTTCGGCACGGGCCATTTTGCGCTCCGGCGCGTCGAACTCGGCCAGGATGTCCGCTGCGCGGTCGAACAAAACGATGCTGCCTTTGTCGCCTAGGGTGTCGGCGAGTTTGCAGGCGAGTTCGACGCCGCTTGCCCCCGCCCCCACCAGGGCTGCGCGCACAGGGTCGGCCCCGGCATCGAGGGCGGCCTTGAGCCGGGCGATCAGCGCCTGGGCGTCTTCGAGGGTACGAAAGGGCAAGGCGTGCTCGCGCGCCCCCGGCACGATGTCCACGGGTGTGCTGCCGCCCACGGTAAGGGCCAGCCGGTCGTAACTTTCGGCACCGCCGCCCGCAAGCTTGACGATGCGGTTTTCGAAGTCGAAACCCATCGCCTCGGCCTGCACGAAGCGCACCCGCGTCCCTTCGAGCAATTCGTCGAAGCGCGGGGCCACCTCCCAGGTGGCAAGCTCCCCCGAAACCAGTTCGTAAAGGAGCGGCGAGAAGACAAACCGCTCCGAGCGATCGATGAGCAGAATTTCTGGGCGCTCGTCTTTGAAGGGATACGCTTCGAGGCCAAGGGCGGTGAACAACCCCGCAAATCCGCCGCCGACAATGACAATGCGCGCCATGGCTGATGCTGTGAAAGACCCTTCCAGCATAGCCGCGCCAATCGTTAGCGGACGCGGGCTGCCGAGGCGTCGGTGTCTTCGAGATCCAGTCTGGCCAGGTCCAGGCCGCGCAGATCGGTCTGCTGCAGCAGGGTGTCGTCGAGCCGGGCTCCGTGCAGATCGGCGTTGCGCAGGTCGGCGTGGGTGAGGTTGGCGGCGCTCAAGTCGGCGCGCACCAACCGGGCAGCGCTGAGGTTGGCCCCCGCCAGATCCGCCGCCCGCAGGTCGGCTCCCACCAGGCTGGCGCCGCGCAGATCGGCATTTTCGAGAATGGCGGTACTCAGGTCGGCACCTTCGAGGTTGGCCCCCTGAAAGTTGGCGCCGCTCAGATGGGCTCCCCGCAGATTGGTTCCGCGCAGGTCGGCGGAGCGCAGGTCGGCCCCTTCAAGATCCTGGCCGCGCAAATCCTGCCCGGCCAGTTTGGCGCCTCGGTAGTTTTTGGGTGTCTGCCGCGACCCGGAGGCGTCCACCACCAGCACAAAATCCTGCAAAAAGGCGCGCATCAGCGGTGTCCACCCCACCAGAACCAGAACGGTCCCTATCAGCATCCCGACGATCCAGCCTCTGCGCATTGCACTTTCCCCAGCACCACTATGTCTAGATAGCTCCGGCGCCTGTGCTTTAAGCATTCGTCGAAGCCGCCCCCCTGCCGGGAGTATAGGGGCGAGACCGCCCGGCGGGCACGCGATTTCACTGACATGGGGGGCCTGGAGTCACGCTTCGATTGACAGTCCACGTCGGTTATGATCAGCCCGAAGGGAGTGTGAAAGCGAATGCGCGCCATCAATCCGCCCGGTTTTTCGATCCCCGGTATCTCGCAGGCGATCCTTGTCGAAGATCGGCACCTTCTGCTTCTATCGGGGCATGTTCCGTTTCGAGCGGATGGAACCCTCGCTGGACCCGACCTCGCTACTCAGTTAGAGCAGGTGTTCGAGAACATAGCAGCGACCCTGGAAGTGGCGGGAGCAAGCTTCGACGCGGTGGCCCGGCTCACAATCTATATCTGCGAATATGATCCCTGCCTGTTGCCGACCATCCGCGCCATTCGGGACAGGTGGGTCAATCTGGAACGCCCGCCTGCCAGCGCCCTGATCGGTGTCGCCTCGCTGTTTCACCCCGACGTTCTTGTCGAGATAGATGCCCTGGCCGTGGCTCCGAACGGCTAACCTGACTGCGTCTTGAATTGGTGTCGTCCTGGCGTTGAATGAATAGTGTCGGCAGTTTAGAAGATGACACTCGAACAGTTACAACAATGGGCGCAAACACAAATCGACAACACCGCCCGACCGCAAGTTCGTCCCGATATCGCCGTCAGCATCCTGCAACTTATCGAAGCACTCGAAGAACTCAAAGAGCAACAGCAGGCCGACCAAGTCAAGGACAAAGGCTAAATTTCGCGGCGGCCTTCGAGGGCGCGCGCCAGGGTCATCTCGTCGGCATATTCGAGATCGCCCCCCACCGGCAGGCCGAAGGCGATGCGCGTCACGCGCGGTCCGAGCACTTTGACGTATTTGCTCAGATACATGGTCGTCATCTCCCCTTCAGTGCTCGGGTTGATGGCGAGGATCACCTCTTTGACCGTATCGGCACCGACGCGCTGGAGCAGTTCTTTGATGCGCAACTGCTCGGGACCGATGCCTTCCATGGGGTTGATGAGCCCGCCGAGGACGTGGTAGTGACCCTTGAACTCGCGGGTGCGCTCGATGGCGACCAAGTCGCGCGGCTCGGCCACCACGCAAATCGTCTCGCCCTGGCGGCCGGGCTGGCGGCAGATGTCGCAAGGGTCTTCGGCAGAAAGATTAAAACAGCGGCTGCACACACCGATTTGCTCCGTCGCTTCGACAAGGGCCTGGGCCAGTTGCAATGCCTCGGACTTGGGGCGGCGCAACAGATGAAACGCCAGGCGCTGGGCCGTCTTGGGGCCGATGCCCGGCAGACGCTGCAAGTGTTCGATGAGTCGGGCCAGGGGCCGGGTGTACATGGGCGGTGCCGGGTATCAAGTATCGGGTGCCGCTTTTGGGCGGCACCGGCCAAAAAAAGAGCGACTGGCTAGAAGCCAAGACCCGGGGGCAGCTCCATGCCGCCGGTCAATTCCTGCATCTTCGCCTTCATCGTCTCGGCGGACTTGGTGTAGGCGTCTTTATAGGCGGTCAGCAGCAGGTCTTCGACCACTTCTTTGCTTTCTGAGAGAAGCTGCGGGTCGATGGTGACGCCAGTCGGTTCCTGGTTGCCGCTCAGGGTCACCTTGACCAGACCGCCGCCGGCGACGCCCTCGATCGAAAGCGCGGCCAACTCGTCCTGGAGCTTGGCGCTGCCTTCTTGGATTTGCTTGACGCGCTTGAGCGCTTCCTGGAACTGGCCCATCGGACCGAAGCCTTTGCTCATGTAGATCGTTCTCCTGGAGGCTTACTTATTGTAGACAATCCGGACACTTGTCCAGAGCGCAACCGGTCAAGGGGAGCCGGGAGGGCGGGCGCGAAAGTCGCGGCAGATATTGCCCACCAGTGACCGGCAGACCCCGGCGTTCATGGCGCTCACCGCCGCCTGGGCGGCCGCCTGGACCACCGGCTGCGGGAACATGCCCAAAAAGCCCGGCAATTCGATGCGGATACCAAAATTCGCTTCCCAGAAGACCGCGACAGCCCGCGCCGCAGGATCGAGGCGAAACAAACCGTCAAAATCGACTGCGTAGCCCGGATCCGGCAGGGGGACCGAGTGCAGCCGGTAGAGGCGTTCGTCCTCCTCGACCACGCGCAGGGCCACGCGGGGAGCCACCCGAAAACCCAAGGCGCCGAATTCGGGCAGTTGCAGGCGGTAGGTGCCCGCGGCGGCCTCCACCTTGAGGGGCCGAAAACCCACCGGGATCCAGTGATCCGGTTTGCGCAGGTAGCCTGCCAAAGGCGGCAGGTCCGTCTCCAGGCGCACATCTCCGCGCTGAGTGTCTTTGAGCGAAAGCGATGTCGACATGAACTTGATTGTACCCTCGCGTTGCGGTGACCTCCCGGACGGCTCACAGGCAGGTTGACGGAGATTCTACAGAAGTGCGGTCTTCAAAGCCATTGCCTGCGGCCGATTGCCACACCCGCGCCCCGGGCCTAAGATGCGGGAGGATCATGCAACGCGACATCCATGAGCACCATTCTCCGCATCGAGCAAGGCGCCGTCGAGCGACTGGAGCTGAACGCCGTCGGCCTCCAGATCGAGCAGTTAGCAAGCGATCCGCTCGCCAATGCCCGCCAGATCCGCTTTGAGATTGATTACCCGCTCGCTGAGGCCGATCCGCGCGAATTGCCCGAGGTGCAGGAGGTGCGGCTGTTTTTTATCCGCCTCGACGCTCGCTATCCGTGGCTTCCGTATCTGCTCGACTGGCGTACCGGCGAATTGACGCGCTTTGCGGCGATGCTGGTACCCCACCAGTTCAGCGCCAAGGACGGCATCACCTTCGCCCCCGAAGCAATGGAAATCTTTGTGATGCACAAAATTTTCGTGATGGCCGATTGGCTCTCCAGCAAGGGAATCGCCAACCGCTCGGAGCTGCGCTATCTGGCCCAGGCCCTGGGTTACGACATCGACGCCGAATTTTTCGAGTTGCTCACCCTCTAGAGCCGACATGGCCATCGGTCTTAAGAAGCGCATGCTACGATTTGCGCAAAAATGCGCGTGGGTGCCGATGTGTTCGTTCTAGATGCCAATGCCCAACAGACAACTGCCGCGCCGAGCGAGCGGGCGCGTTTTCGCCGCACCAAGATTGTCGCCACCATCGGTCCCGCCGTCGACGACCCGCAGGCCCTGCGCAAGCTCATCCAGGCCGGGGCGACGACCCTCAGACTCAATTTTTCCCACGGCAACCACGAGGAGCACCGCCGCCGCATCGGCCTCATCCGCCAGATTTCCTTTGAACTCAATCAGCCGGTGGCCATCCTGCAGGATCTGCAAGGTCCCAAGATCCGGTTGGGCAAGTTCGCCGACGGACCAATCGTCCTCAAGCACGGCGACCCGTTTATTCTGACCAGCCACGACGTGCCCGCCAACCAGCACATCAGTCCGATCACCTACTCGCGACTTATCCAGGAAGTGCCCACCGGCGCCACGATCTTGCTGGATGACGGGCGGGTGGAACTGGTAGTCGAACGGGTGGACCTCGAAGCCCAATACCTGCACTGCCGGACGGTGGGGGGGGGCAAGCTCTCCAACAGCAAAGGCGTCAACTTTCCGGGTGTCACCCTCTCGGTGCCGGCGATGACCGAAAAGGACCGCGAGGATTTGCTCTTCGGTCTCAATCAGGGCGTCGATTGGGTGGCCCTCAGTTTCGTGCGCACCCCGAGCGATTTGCTCGAACTGAAGGAACTGATTGCCCAATCGGGCAAGCGGGTGCCGGTGATCGCCAAGATCGAAAAATTCGAGGCCTTCGAGAACCTCGATGCGGTGATTGCCGCCTGCGACGGGCTGATGGTGGCCCGTGGCGATCTGGGCGTCGAGATGCCCGCCGAGGAAGTGCCCTTGCTCCAAAAGCGGCTGATCGCTTCGGCCAATCGGGCCGGCAAGCCTGTGATCACCGCCACCCAGATGCTCGATTCGATGGTGAGCAACAGCCGCCCGACCCGCGCCGAAGTTTCCGATGTGGCCAACGCCATCCTGGACGGCACCGACGCGGTGATGCTCTCCAACGAGACCGCCGTGGGCGAGCACCCGATCTTGGCGGTCGAGACGATGGCGCGCATCGCCGATCGCATCGAGCGCTCGATGCCCCAGCGCACCTGGGTAGACACGGGCCGCTCGATCCCGAACGCCATCTCCCAGGCAGTGGGAAGCGTCGCCCAGCAATTGGGTGCCCAGGCGATTCTCACCCTCACCAAGTCCGGCGCCACCGCCCGCAACGTCAGCAAGTACCGGCCGAGGGTGCCGATTATCGCGATTACCCCGAGCGTGTCGGTGGCGCGCGAACTGCAGATGGTCTGGGGGGTCTACCCGCTGATGGTCCTGGATCTGCCTTCGACCCGCCAGACCTTTCAAGCGGCGATCAGCGCCGCCCAGGACGAAAACCTCGTCCTGGAAGGCGACCTGGTGGTGATGACCGCCGGCACCATCCAGGGGCTCTCCGGTTCGACGGACCTGATCAAAGTCGAGGTGGTGACGGCGATTCTCGGCCGGGGATTGGGCCTGGGTCAGAACGCCGTGAGTGGACGCGCCCGCATCGTCCGCCACAGCGACGAAGCGGCGGCCTTGAGTCCCGGGGACATCCTGATTGCCCCGCGCACCGACGCCAATTTTATCGAAGCGATCAAGCTCGCGGGCGGCATCGTCACCGAGGAGAGCGGCCTCACCTCCCACGCAGCGATTATCGGGCTGCGCCTCGGACTGCCGGTACTGCTCGGGGTGAAAGACTGCACCACCCGCATCCCGGACGGGGTGGTGCTCACCCTCGATCCGCAAAAAGGGGTCATCTTCTCCGGGGCGGCCTCCGCCGTCTAGCGCCTGTGGACAAAATTGTCGTTTTCTACTCCAAGCCCGGCTGCTGTCTGTGCGACGCGCTGGAAGCCACCTTGCGCCGGGTGCAGCCGGATTTGGGCTTGAGCGTCGAAAAGCGCAACATTCTCAGCAATCCCGAATGGTTCACCGACTTTCAGTACACCATCCCGGTGCTGGAGGTGAACGGCCATACCCTGACGGGTATCTCCCACCGCAGCACGGGCGCCCAACTGGCAGCCGTGCTGGAGCGGGCTTTTGTCGCCTGAGGATGCTTGCCGGCGATGCTTGAGATATGCAAGAAGTAGGATAGTCCCCGCCGGTTTTGTGATGAAACGCTGGTTCCTTACAGCTTTGCTCGTCGCGACCGTGGCCCTGCCGGTCCGGGCGGACATCCGCTCCGAACTGGTGCAGACGCTGACCCAGGCCCGCGAGGCGCTCGCAAGCAAACCGGGCTACGCCCAGTACCTGCAGGAGGCAGGACGGGTCACCTCGGCCCTCGACCGGGTGATCTACAGCCGCACGCCGGTTCCGGCGAACGCCCTTTCGGCCGTCAAGTTTGTCAACAAGCAGATGCGCGCCCTCGAAGAGGCCTGGGCACTGCGCTACCGCATCGGCCTGAAGAATCTGGACGCTCCCGATGTGGTCGGCTTTGCCGCTACGAGCCTGCCCCGAGTGCGCAAAGCCTTTGCTGCGGTCGATCCGAAGTTGCGCATCGATGATTACATTGTCGGACGCGGCCGGCAGAACAATGCAGAAGAGTACGTCACCTTCGCCTACGACCGGCTCGTCCAGGAAGGCTTCGAAGCGATCGCCAAAAACCTGGATACGGCCCTTGCCCGCCTCAAGTAGCGAACCGGGCAAAAGCTGCTACTCTAAATTCGACCTCCAGGGTACGAAGGTGCCTGCCATGCGTTTGCACGAACTGCTTGCCCGAACCGGGCTCGATACCCGCAACCTTCCCGACATCGACATTGCCGGTCTGAGCACCGATTCGCGCCAGGTGCAGCCGGGGGACTTGTTTATTGGTCTTCCGGGTACGCGGGTGGACGGCAGTGAATTCTGGCCGCAGGCGATTGCCGGGGGAGCGGCGGGGCTGGTGATTTCTGAGAACGCCCGGGGGGTGGAGGCGGCGGTGCCGGTGATCCGGGTGCCGGACGTGGTGGGTACCTGCGCCCGGCTCGCGTCTGCCTACTACGACTTTCCAGCCCGCAAACTAACCCTCGCCGGGGTGACCGGCACCAACGGCAAGACGACGACAACCCATTTGATCGAGAATCTATTGCAAGCCCAGGCACCCACGGGTCTGGTGGGCACGCTCTACAGCCGCTGGCCGGGCCAGAGCCAGGAGGCCCGGCACACCACGCCCTTTGCGCTTGAGATCCAGAAGTTGCTTGCTCAGATGGTGGAAGCGGGCTGCCAGTACGGGGTGATGGAGGTCAGCTCCCACGCCCTGGCCCAGCAGCGGGTGGCGGGTTGCCGCTTCGAGGCCGCGGTCTTCACCAACCTCACCCAGGACCACCTCGACTTCCACCCGGACATGGAAAGTTACTTCCAGGCGAAGGCGACCCTGTTCAGTCCCGAGTACCGCAGCGGGCGGGCGGTGATCAACGCCGACGACCCGTGGGGGGTGCGCCTTGCAGCCGCGTACGACCAGGTGTGGACCTACAGCTTTCAGCCCGGCGCGGACATTTATCCAGAAGATGCCGTGTTCACCCCGGAGGGCATCCGCGGCACCCTCGTCACCCCGGTGGGCCGCGCCGCCTTTACCAGCCCCCTGGTGGGCCAGTTCAACCTGGCTAATCTGCTGGCGGCGGTCGGGGCCACCCTGGCTTTGGGAATCGACCTGGAGGCGATCGCAGCGGGGCTGTCGGGTTTTGGCGGCGTACCTGGCCGCATGGAGCGGGTGAGCGGTTCAGACGACGATATCGCCGTGATTGTTGATTACGCCCACACCCCCGACGGCCTGCGCAAACTGCTGGAGGCCACCCGGCCTTTCGTGCGCGGGCGGCTGATTTGCGTATTCGGCTGCGGCGGGGATCGCGATCGCACCAAACGCCCCCAGATGGGCCGCATCGCCGCCGAGCTGTCGGATCTGCCGGTGGTCACCTCCGACAATCCCCGCACCGAGAATCCGGAAGCGATCTTGGACGATATCCTGGCGGGCATTCCGGTGGGAGTGTCGCCGACCGTGGAAGTGGACCGCCGCCGGGCGATATTGCAGGCACTGCTCGAAGCAAAGGCAGGCGATTGCGTGGTGATCGCAGGGAAAGGCCATGAGGATTATCAGATCCTGGGGACGACAAAAATCCACTTCGACGATCGCGAACAAGCCCGCGAAGCGCTTTCCAAGCGCCGCAGCCGAGGTTGAAAAAGCCTGGCAAGTTAGGAAACTACTTTTACTAAATCGGGCATAGAGTTTGTTGGAGATTCGACCGTGGATCTAGAGTTTTTGAGCAACAATTTATTAATGAACAAGCATAGCCATCTTCCTCCCGAGCAGGCTCTCCGTGATCTAATCGAAGCTATTCGCTGTGCCGAGCGCTACGAGCCTCGCCTTGAAGTGAGGCTCCGCGAGATCTGTGCCTGGGTAAGCGACCTGAAGCCAGGCGAAATTGTTTCCAAAAAATATCTACTATTATTTTTGACCGAACTGGTCACTGATGCGCAGCAATGGCTGCTGCTTAAGGAAGCCAAGGTCGAAATCGGCCAAGATTTCTTCAATGAGCTTTTAGTAGAACTCAACCCCACGGAGCGTTATTGGATCACGGTGTGCTTCCCGGCCTGGTTTACCGAAAGAGATCCAAAATTTCAACGGTGGAAGCACAAGCTTAAATCCAATCGCTTTCAACCCGAGGATGCTCAAATCATTGATAAGCTTTGTAGGGCTGTGGAGTGGCAAGGAGGATATACAATCACACGACTCCTTGCGGACTTGTCAATGTCTACGGATCTCGTCGCCTGCGGAAGCGCTAGCCGCGGCCTTTGTGTGCAATGTACCAGGACGGGCGGTCAACACTTGCGAGAAAAGTTCATTCGGTGGCGGCAAGATCTACAGGAGCACTGGAAAATAGAGCGCGGTCTGCTTGTCAGTTTTCTCCCAATGGGACAAAGTTGGGAGCACACAGTGGCTCATAAAGTACTCAATTTGTGCGATGAGCTACAGAATGAGGACTATAAAATGGAAGAAATCCTCTAAGAAACCATGTCTCACGAGCACGAGCAAATCAAAGACCGGCTCCGCGGGCGATTCAGGGACAACCTGAGCGCCTCGCGTATCTTGCAGCGGAAGGTGCGTGCTTGCGGAGAAGATGCTGTCGATCATTTCTATGTGGGCGCTGACGGCGATTGGCTTGAGCGGCTTCCTGACGGGTCGGCACTGGGGTGTGAACAGACCAGCGGTTCAGAGCATGCTCTCCGGGCGTGATCTGTCGGGTCTGCCGACAATTACCCAAATTGTGTTGGAAGGGTTGTTGCCGTTGCTGCAGTAAAGCTGAAGCGCTGCCTGCAGCAACGGTACAGGCTAGGAATATGCCGCTTCCGCGCTGTACTCGCTTGATTTTTTGATGTCAATCTTCCAGCCGGTGAGGCGGGCGGCGAGGCGGACGTTCTGGCCTTCTTTGCCGATGGCGAGCGACAGCTGATCGTCGGGGACGATGACGTGGGCCTGGCGCGCGTCCGGGTCCACCAGGCGCACCTGGATCACCCGCGCCGGTGAGAGGGCGTTGGAGATGTAGGTGGCCGGGTCGGGGGACCAGCGGATGACGTCGATTTTTTCGCCGCGCAGTTCGTTGACGACCGCCTGGATGCGCGAGCCGCGCGCCCCGATGCAGGCTCCCACCGGATCCACATCGCGCTCAAGCGTATCGACAGCGATCTTGGTGCGCGGGCCGACGGTGCGCGAGGGTGGGTTCGCCTCGCGAGCGACCGCCACGATGCGGACGATCTCATCTTCAATTTCGGGCACTTCGTTGGCGAACAGGTACACCACCAGCCCGGCGTCGGCGCGGGAGACGAGTAGCTGCGGGCCGCGGCGCGAACCTTCCCAGACTTTGCGCAGGAAGACTTTAAACGCCGAGCCGATCCGGTAGGGCTCGTTGGGGAGCTGCTCGTTCTTGGGCAATTCCGCTTCCACTTCGTTCTGGCCGAAGCCGCTGGAGACCGCACAGATCACCGAGCGACCCTCGAAGCGCATCACCCGGGCCTGCAATACCGTGCCTTCCAGTTCGCGGAACTCTTCTTGAATGAGCTTGCGCTGCTGGTCGCGCAGTTTTTGGGAGAGCACCTGCTTGGTCTGGATGGCGGCCATGCGGCCGAAGTCACCTTTTTCGGGGGTGACATCGACGACGACCGTGCCGCCGGGTTCGGCGTCCGGGGCCACTTCGCGCACCTCAATCAGGGCGATTTCCTGGTCGGTGTCGCTCACCGTTTCGACGATGGTCTTGGTGGCGAGCACCCGAAACCCCTCGCGGTCGGTGTCGAGTTCGACGATGAAGTTGTCGAAGGCCATCTCTTCGCTATTTTCGCGCGGGTCGCGGTAGGTCTTGCGAAAGCGCTCGTAACCTTTTTTGAGCGCCTCGATCAGCGCCTCTTTGACGGCGTGCTTGGGTAAATTCCGCTGCCGGCTGATCGTCTCAATCTGTTGATTGACGCCGGGCAAATGAATCATCGACACGTTGGACTCTCCTGAAGCTATGTAGTTGTCGGTCTAAGGGAGCGACTGCACCAGCTGCACCCGCGCCACCTGGGGGCGGGGCAGCGCGACGCGCCGGCCGGCGATGGTGAGGTAGACGTTTTCACCGTCGCGCTCGAGCAAACGGCCCTCCCACTGTTTTTTGCCGTCCACCGGACCGAAGGTCTTGACCATCACCGGGAAACCCCGAAAGGCCATAAATTCGCGGTCGGTGGTCAGTACCCGCTCGACGCCGGGACTGGAGACTTCGAGATTGTAAGCGCCGATGATGAGATCGTCGCGGGTGTCAAGCAGCGCTTCGAGGGCGCGGCTCATCTTCTCGCAGTCGTCAAGCCCGGTGCCTTCGGTGGGATGGCGGATATCCACGCGCAGGGTGGCCGGTTTGGTGTGGGTCTGGTACGCGACCGCCACCAATTGCAAACCCAGTTGTTCGGCGACCGGTTCGGCTAGGGCCGTCACCTGCTCGACAATGTCGCGGGGATTCATGCCATCAAAAAAGTGGGCCTCGAACCCACTCCTCCAGTCCCTGTGTGCTGAGGATACTAAGTATAGTGTGCCACACACAACAAGACCAAGGAAGCCGTGGAAACCACTCCGCTCTGGGATGCGCTGAGGGCCGTCGCTCTAGCCTCGGGCACGGGCTTTCACACCCCGGGCCACAACGGCGGGGCGGGCCTGCCGCCAGCCCTCAAACACTGGCCGGATTGGGGCCGTCTGGACCTGACCGAACTTGCAGGACTCGACAACCTGCACGCTCCCACCGGGGTGATCGCCCACGCGCAACGGCTCGCGGCGGCAGTTTGGGGAGCCGAGCGCAGTTGGTTTCTGGTCAACGGTGCGACCGCCGGAATCCAGGCGATGCTGCTTGCGGCACTCGGGCAGGGGCAGAAGGTGCTCGTGCCCAGAAACTGTCACCAAAGTATCGTGCACGCCCTGGTGCTGAGCGGCGCGGTGCCGGTGTTCGTCCAACCTGTATGGGACAGGCGCTGGCAGTTGGCCCACGGACTGACGGCGACGACGGTGGAAGCCGCCCTGGCCGTCCACCCGGACATCCGGGCGGTGGTGGCGGTGCACCCGACGTACTTCGGGGCGGTGGGCGAGACGCGGGCCATCGCCAGGGTCGCCCACGCAAAAGGGATTGCGCTGTTGGTCGATGCCGCCCACGGCGCCCATCTGCGCTTCCATCCGGACTTGCCCGAGTGCGCACTCGCAGCGGGAGCGGACTTGGTCGTCCATTCCGCCCACAAGACACTGCCCGCCCTCACCCAGGCGGCACTCCTTCACCAGCAGGGCACCCTGGTGGACCCGGCCAGGGTGGAGATGGCTCTGAACCTTCTGCAAACCACCAGCCCGAGCTACTTGCTGATGGCCTCGCTCGATCTGGCCCGCGCCCACATGGTCCGCCACGGCCGCGAGCAGCTCGGGCACATCCTGGAGATGGCCCATAGACTGCGACACAAACTGCCCTTCGCGGTGCTCGGGGGCGACGGAACGCCTGGCTTCGATCCGACCCGCCTGGTCATCGACGTGGGTGAGAAAGGCTGGAGCGGTCACGCCGCTGAGACCTGGCTGGAGCAAAACGCCCAGGTGCGTGCGGAGATGGCCACCCACCGCCACCTGGTCTTCATCCTCAATAGCGCCCACACCGAATTCGACGGCGAGCAACTGCAAGCATCCCTTCTGGCCCTGGCAACGGCCCAACCGACCGGGGCAACGCCGCCGGATCTGCTTCCACCGCCGCTTCCGGAGCTGCGCTATTCACCCCGCGAAGCTTTCGGCCGCTCCCACCGGAGCGTTCCCCTAGCCGCGGCAGCCGGACTGACCAGTGCGGCCGATGTCTGCACCTACCCGCCCGGAGTGCCGGTGCTGCTGCCGGGGGAAGTGGTTGCCGCCCAGAGCGTCGAGTATTTGGGCGCCGCCATTGACACTGGGGCCGAGACAGTCGGGATCGACGGGCGCGGACACATCCGGGTCACTATTGACTAAATCCTAATTTAGACTTAGTCTAAATACAGGATCCACAGAATCTGAGGGGGCCGATGGCCAGACGATTCCTCGGGCTGTTTCCCCGAGTGCCCAGCGAGCCGCTGGTCGCGTATCTTGAATACAGGACTCGGCGTAGCCCTTTCTGGCTGCGCGTCCTCAGTTGGGGATTGCCCCTGGCCGTTATGGGCCTGTTCTCCTGGCAAGTCCCGTATTAACAAATTTGGAGGCAGAAATGACCACAACGCTCAAGCAGTCGCGGCAGACGGAGCTTGTCACCGCGCTCAACCGCGAGCAGGCAAACGCCCTGGTGCTCTATCTGAACTACAAGAAGTACCACTGGTTGACCTTCGGTCCCTTATTTCGCGAGATGCACCTGCTCTTTGAGGAGCAGGGCGGCGAGGTGTTTGCCACCATCGACGAACTGGCCGAGCGCAGCTTGATGATCGACGGCAAGCCGGTGGCCGATCCGGCCCGCTACCTGCCCACGGCGACGGTGAAGCCGAGCGAGGGCGAGCTGTCGGTGCGCGAGATGGTCGAAGAGGCCCTCACCGCCCACGAACTGGTGATCGGCGAGATGCACCAGGACGCCGATGCGGCCGCCGAAGCGGGCGATATCGGCACCGCCGACCTCTATACCCGCCTGGTGCAGGTGCACCAGAAGCACCGCTGGTTCCTCAAGGAACTGCTCAAAAAGGGCGACAACCTCGTCTCCTAACGGCGTTTGATCGCCTTGTATTTGCCAGGAGCCTCCGTGCGGGGGCTCCTGGCTTTTGTCGGGGCCGGCCTCAACCCGGGACGGTGCTGGTCACCACGTCCTGCCCGCTCACCTGGGCGCTGACCACGTCCGCCGCGCGGTCGGGACGGCCTTCCAGGCTGAAGGGCTTTAGTTGGTCGTAGGCGTACTGCACCTGCTCCAGCGTCAGCGAGTGCTCCGCCACGTCGTTGGGCGAAGTCACTTCTACGAAGAACACCGGCGCTTTGCCGCCCGTGAAGAGGGTCTTGATGTAGCCGACGCCCGAGACGGTCTCGGATACCGGTGGCTCCTGGCGGGTGCAGCCGTTGAAGGAGACCCAGTAGTCGCGCGTGAAACTGTCCTGCACATCGCGGGGCGGCCCGAAGACGTCCTGGTTCTCGCGTTTGCCGCGCATCACCACCGTGGCGATAAACCCGTCCGGGTCGTGGTTGCGGTAGTCCTGCAACTCTTCTCCCGGAGGCGTCTGGCCGGGGATGGGCGGCTCGCCGTGGGGAGAAAGACCCTTCAGGTGGCCGAACCCGGCGAAGCGTTTTGCAAGGCCCGCGCCCATGAGCGTGCTGGTCATCGCAGTGCCGGCGGAGTGCCCCATTGCGTACAGGCGGTTGATGTCGATCGAAAAGTTGGTCTTCACCGTGTCAAGCAGGGCGCCGAGAAAGGCGACTTCCTTGTGGGTGCCTTTGTCGACGCCGCCAATGAGTTTGTAGTGATCCCAGGTCTTACCCTGGGGGTGAAAGCGGGTGTCGGGGATGCCCCCGGCGGGAGCCACCACCAGGCAGCCGTTGGCGTCGGCGAATTGATCGAGTTGCTTGTCGGAAATCAGAAAGTCGGTGGCGGCGGCACCCGAGCCGTGCTGGAACAGCAATAGCGGCATCGGAGAAGCAGGTATGAGTTCGGGGATCGCCAGGAAATAGACCCGGTTGGTAAATCCCTGAACCGGGAAGGGTGTTCCAAGAATCGTTGCCATGGATTTTCCTCAATAAGCGTTGGCATCGGCAGCCGCCAGTCTGCGGCTGCCGGGGCAAAATTTGCCCGTCTAGACGGTCGATTTGGCCGAAGTCGGCGGTAGGTTGTCGAAAATACAGGCTGCGGCCCCTATTTTGGGCAGCGGGGAAGATGAAGGTCTCTACCGGAGAGTACGCTTTGGAAGCCTCGGCGGTTCGCAACCTCATGGATCCTTAGCGCAGGGCCGGCGCGCTTTATGCGCGTGTCGCCCCCGCATCTCGCCGTTATCTCCCCCGGACGGTTACGCAGAGCCGCCCGCAGACTAAGATCTCTTGCAGAGCGCTTGTAGGTGCCATGTCCATCCTGGTTGTCGGAGCCACCGGTCAGACCGGTCAGCAGATTGTCAAAAAATTGCGCGCCCAGTCGATGGCCCCCCGGGTCCTGGCCCGCTCCCGCGCCAAGGCCCGCGAGGTATTCGGCGACGGCACCGAGGTGGTCGAAGGCGACGTGCTCAAGACCGATTCGCTCGGCCCGGCCCTGAACGGCGTCGAGACGATCTTCTGCGCCACCGGCACCCGCACGGGCTTCGGGGCCAACGGCGCCCAGCAGGTTGATTACGAGGGCACCCGCAACCTGGTCTACGCAGCGCGCCGGGCGGGGGTAGGGCGACTCATCCTTGTCTCGTCGCTGTGCGTCTCGCGGCTGATTCATCCGCTCAATTTGTTCGGGGGGGTGCTCTTTTGGAAGAAGCGGGCCGAGGACTATCTCCTCGACAGCGGCCTCAACTTTACGATCGTCCGGCCGGGGGGATTGCGAGACGGGGCGGGCGGGGCTGAGATCGTCGTGCGACCGGCCGACACGCTCTTCGAAGGCACGATCGACCGCGCCGATGTCGCCCGCGTCTGCGTCGAAGCCCTGGGCAGCGCCGAATCGGAGTACAAAATTGTCGAGATTGTGGCCGGTCCCGGAGCGGCCCAACCTTCGCTCGCACCGCTGTTTGCGGCCTTGCCGTCAGCGGGATCGCGCCTGAGGGCTTCCTGATTTCGGTTTCGTTCGTATCGCTATCCTTCGATTAGATACCAATAAGCTATCCCCGACACCCGATACCTGGTGTCTTCGTCCAGCCTGTTTAACCGGATTCGATACGAGCCGATTTGAGGAAGAGATTGATTTTCCGCAATAAGTGACAACAATTGCTGCCTTCGAGCGATTTTCCGTTAGAATCATTTACGCTTAATCGCCAAGGATGAAACCGACAGAAATTTTACATAAATGTCTTACTCCAGGCTTACTCTTTAAACAGAGTTGCTTTGGGTGCAGAGGACATGAATTGCAAAGCTATGTGTCTATCGTTTCTGTTGATGTGCTCCCTT
The DNA here is from genome assembly GCF_000011385.1 of Gloeobacter violaceus PCC 7421. NCBI lineage: Bacteria > Bacillati > Cyanobacteriota > Cyanophyceae > Gloeobacterales > Gloeobacteraceae > Gloeobacter > Gloeobacter violaceus. Next base: position 3,694,463 of record NC_005125.1, on the reverse strand, counting down.
CCCGGTACGGTCCATGCCGCACCGGGGCAGCCCGCTTCAACCGACGCTCGGCACCAGGAAGCGCTTGAGCGGTTGCAAAAGCTGACCGTCCCCCCGGCGGGCGGCGGCACGGCCGAGTCCAGCCCGCGAATCGGTGAGACGGCTTCTATGGAGTTTATCGATATGCCGGCGCTGAGCGAAGCACAGACGCTTTCAGCCCCGGTCACCCTGAGCGGCACCGTCAACGATCCGACGGCGCTTTTCACCATGACCCAAAAAGGCACGGGCAAGGGTCTGAGTGTGACCATCAACAAATCCTCCAGCCGCAAAGCGGCGATCTTCGGCACCTCCAACAGCGCCGGGGGCACGGTCTCTTCTTACAACACCGGCACCGGTCCGGCCGGGTACTTCGAAATTACCAACCCCGCCAGCACCAACAGCGCCCTCGTCGTCAAGACCGGCGGCAGCGGCGTGGCCCTGAGCGTCACCCACAGCAAAGCAGCCGACGACACCCCGGCCATCCAGGGCATCCACGCCCCGGATTTTGACGGTTACGGCGTCGGGGTGCAGGGGCAGGGCGGTTACGTAGGCGTTCAGGGTTACGCCACCACCCTGGGAAGCTACGCGGGCGTGGTCGGTAGCGGCCCGTACGGCGTGGTCGGTTCGGGCGACTACACGGGTGTGTACGGCAGTGCCCTTCGTGAAGACGGCGTCGGCGTCTACGGCAAAGGCGCCACCGGGGTGGTGGGCGAAAGCACCGAAGCAGAGGGCGCGGGCCTTTCCGGTGCGAGCAGCGGCGGCTACGGCGTGGTCGCAAGCAGCAGCAGCGGCCATGCAGCCCATTTCTCCGGCGGCGCCGACGGCGGCGGCACCTGCTATTTCGCAGGGGGATCCGGCTGGTCGTGCACCTCGGATCGCGCCCAAAAAGAAAACTTTCGCCCCATCGACCCCAAAGCCGTCCTCCGGCAACTCGATGGGCTCACCGTCGCAGGCTGGACGATGAAAGGCGACAGCCGCCAGACCCCCCGCATCGGCCCCACCGCCCAGGATTTTCATGCCGCCTTCGGCGTCGGCGGCGACGAGAAGACGATCAACACCGCCGATGCCCAGGGAGTGGCCCTGGCGGCCATCCAGGGGCTTTCCACCCTGATGCGCGAGCAACAGGCGCTCATCGGCCAGTTGCGCAGCGAGCTGAAGGCGATGCAGCAGCAGATGGCGGTGCTGCAAAACGAGCAGGTGCGCTTTTCGGCCCAAAGCCCTGTACCGGCCGCTGCGGCGGTGCGTCTACTGGGCAACCGCTGAGCTTTCGAGCCCAAAGCGGCACTGCTGCGCCAACCATCGCACCTCCTCAAGATCCAGATCCGGGGAGAGGCGTTCGTAAACTGTGCGGTTGTAGTGGGCGAGCCACGCGCGCTGGCGATCGTCGAGGCGACCTAGATCGACAAGCCGCGCGTCGAAGGGGATGAACGTCAGCGGCTCAAAGCCGTACCAGACGATGCCGTCGGCATTCTCCACTTCGCGCACGACGTACAGGTTCTCGATGCGGATACCGCCCCAGCCCGGCCGGTAGTAGCCCGGTTCGATGCTGGTCACCATCCCGGGCTGCAACTCCTCGCGGGCGCACTTGTTGAGGCCGACCGGGCCTTCGTGGACGCTCAAGAACGCTCCCACGCCGTGGCCGGTGCCGTGCCCGTACTCCAGACCCGCGCACCAGAGACTGGCGCGGGTGATGCCGTCGAGTTGGGCACCGGTGGTCCCCTTCGGAAAGCGCTGCGCGGCGCAGTTGATCTGGGCTTTGAGCACCTCGGTGTAGCAGCGCACCTGCTCAGGATCGGGGGTGCCTGCGACGACGGTGCGCGTGTCGTCGGTGGTGCCGCCGGTGTACTGGGCGCCCGAATCGAGCAACAGCAGCGCGCCCGGGGTCATCGCAGAGCCAGGGTCCGGGGTGCTGTAGTGGACGATCGAGCTGTGGGCGCCGATGCCTGCAATCGGGGTGAAGCTCAGGCCCTGGAAGTCCGGTTCCTCTCGGTAATACCGCTCGACTGCCTCGGCTGCGTCTTGTTCGCTCACCGTCTCGCCCGCTGCGAAGCGGCGCATCACCTCGCCCAAGGCCCGGGTCTTGGCCCGGCTCGCCTGCAGGTTGGCCCGCTGCATGCTTGCGATCTCGGCCGTGTTTTTGTGGGCTTTGAGTTTTTCGATCGGATGGTCCGCCTCGACCACCGCCGCCCCGCCCAGCCCACCGAGGGTGCCCATGGTCGTCTGGCGAATGTCGACCAGCACCGCGGCGGTGCCGTCGGCGGTCAGGCGGGCCAGGGTCTCGCCGTAAGCCTCGTAGGGCAAGATGTTCACTTCCGCGGGCAGGGCGGCGCGCACCCCGCCGTCCAGCCGCTCGGGGGCGGTAAACAGATAGCTCTCGGTGCGGGTGACGACGGCGTAGGCGATGAACACGGGGTTGAAGGGTACATCCCAGCCGCGCAAGTTCAACAGCCAGGCCACCTGATCGAGCCGGGTGACAGGCAGCACCGTCGCCCCGGCGCGCTCGATCTCCGCGCGCACCGCCGCGAGCTTTTGGACGGCGGACTGGCCCGCCACCGCTTCGCTCACCGCAAAAACGGGCCGCTCGGACCAGAGCGAGGGCAATCCGCCCTCCAGTTCGGCGCGCACCCGATCGACCAGGTTGCCCGCCACCGCCACCACTTCGACCCCCACCGGCCGCAACTGGCGCTCGAAAGTGCGCCACTGCTCGACGGCAATCGCCAGCGGGTCAAGGCCCAGGCGAAAGGGCGTCCCTGAGGCGCGGCGGAGCTGGCCTAGATCTTTGAGCGTCTGGATGGGCCCCTTGTGACCTGCCAGTCCCAGTTTGCACACGCCCATGGCCTGCCCATCGACCTGTTGGTCCGCCTGCTCCCAGTAGCGCGAATCGACAAAAAGCCAGCTCTGCTCAAGCCCCACCAGCACCTCCCCCGCCGAACCGGTAAATCCGCTCAGCCAGGCGCGCCGGGCGCGGGCCTCGGGCAGGTATTCACTCAAATGCTCGTCGGTAGAGTTGACCAGATAGCCGTCCAGTTGCCGGTCCGCCAGCAACCGGCGCAGGCAGGCGAGGCGTTCACGCACTCGGGCGGCGCCGTCGGAGCGGACAGTATCGAGCGGAGCCACAGAAAGAGATCCTCGCGGGAGCATTTTCCCCAAACTAACGCAAGCCGGTGCTGTGCAATACTGAAACGATAGTCACCGACAGACCGCCAATGTTCAGCGATACCCCCGGTCACATGATCTCTTTTCCGATATTTATCTATCTTTTTATTGGTCTTTTCATCGGTCTCGGCCTGATGACCCTCGTACTGCAAAACCAGCTCAAGAAAACCCCTTAAAGCAACACTTTCATCTCCTCGATCCGCCAGCCGGCAGGGGCTTTGACCAGGGAGTAACGCACCCGGTAGGGGCGGTCGTAGGAGCGCGAGGGCCGCAGCTGATTGTCGGTGTAGAGATTGGCGACCTCGGTGACCTGCGCCGTCACCGCCACCCGGTCGGGGCGGCGGTCGGCCACCTGCTCGATTTTGAGATCTTTGAGGCTGAACTTCCAGTACTCGCCCGCCTGGCGGCTCTGCTCGACTTTTTGTTGCCAGACGCGCTGGGGGGAGCCTGTGAGCATCGTCTGCATCTGGGCGGTGCGGTGCTCGGGACCGAGGGCCTGCTGCTTGGCCGTTTGCCAGTTTTTGAGCATGGCGGCGATTTGCGCGTCGGTGGGAGGCTGGTTGTCGCCGGCAGCCGTCGCGGTGGGAGCGGCGGCCTGCGGCGGGGCCGGGGCGGCGGCGATTGGAGCGGGAGCCTGCACCGGAGGAGCGACGGGTCTGGCCGCCGGTGCAGGCTCCGGCCGGCTCTGGCGCTGGGTGAGCAGCCAGCCGCTGCCGAGCAGGAAAATTGCGACCAGGGCAGCGGCCACCGACCAGGCCTGGGGCGAGAGCAGATTGGCGCGGCGGCGGCGGGCCTCGGCCCCCACCGGCGTCAGCAGGCGGCCGGGTTCGATGGTGCCCGACGACGCGCCGGACGCAATCACGCGGGCCGGTCGCGGTTCCGGGGCAGGAGCCGGCGCCGGTTGCGGGTCATCGAGGAAGGCCCGGACCTCGGGATGGGCAAAGTAAGCCTTCAGGGTATAGGTGCCCGAGCGCCGGTCGCGAAAACCTGGAAAGACCTCCTCGGCCAGCCACAGGTCGGTATAGCGGCAGAGCCCCGGCAGCAGGTCGGGCGAATCTTGGGACAGGTTTTTGATGTAATCGACCGCCTGCTCCTCCGCCGAGCGCTCGATGTTCTTCTGGGCTTCTTCGACCTGGCCCAACAGCAGGGCGCACACGGCCAGTTCCAGATTGACGTCCTGGCGCTGAACGAGCTTGATGAGGTGCCCCCTGGCGCGGCGCACGCACTGGGGCGAGCCTTCAGTGAATCCGCAGGCCAGTTGCGCCTGGGCGGCCAGGTACTGGGCGGCGGGCGACGGGCGGGCCGCTTCGCGCTCGAACAATTCTTGCTGCTCGGCCACCGTCAGCCGCAGGCGCAGATACTGCAAAAACTGCACAAATTCCTCGCGGCTGAGGCCCGATTGATCGTTGCCGTCGCCTTCGATGCCCTCGCGCTCCGCAAGCAGGGCCGCGAGCAGGGCCATGCCTTCCTGGCGCTGGGGGGACGGGGGGTCGGCCGCTCCCGCCAACAGCTGCAAGATCCGCTCGGGCCGCCAGCGCTTGAGCAGAGTCTGCAACTCCTGCTGGACCGGCTTCAGGCAATCGCCGCCGCGCAAAATCTCCAAAGCTTCCTCAACTTCGAGGTGGGCCAGGGTGAGATTGCCCTGGCGGTAAGCTTCCTGGGCCAGGGCCTGGTGGGCGAGGGCGAGCACCAGCCGGGTATCCGGCTGATCCGCTACCGCTAGAGCTTCCCGTTGGCGCTCGATCAGCGTTTGGTATTCGCCCAGTTCGTACAGAAACAGCAGCCCCACCGCCGCGTGGCTGCTGTCGAGAAGCAATCCTTGTTTGCCCTCGCGATGGTACAGCTCGCGTCGGACGGGATCGCCCAGCGCTGTGCACGCTTCGCGCAGCCAGTGCTCGCGGGCGGAGCGCACCGCCGCTGAAAATTCGCGTCTGGGCGCCTGGGCCAAGCGATCGGCAAAAGCAGGCTCCACCTGCTCGTAAGTGCACTGGGGGGGCACTCCGAGAATCTGGTAGTAGCTCAGCGGCAGGGAGAGGGATGAGGCAGAATCCATGGCGCGCAAAAAGACCTCTTGCCAAAAAGAATAACCCCATATCTAGCAAATGTGCGGAGGCAAACATCTTCTGTTGAAAACAATTGACAGACCGATTGAATCAGCATAAATGCTTAGCGCCTATACTGGATGGCAGCCCCATTCACCGCACTGCCGATGGTCTACACCGTGATGCTCGCCGCCCTGGTCAGTCTGGCACTGGCGATTCAGTCTCTGATCACCGGCGTGGGCATTTTGATGGTGCTGGAGGCCTATTTGCAGGCGATCGATTCGCCGCTGTGGCTGGCCTTCAACCGGATCAATCCGTTTTCGGAGTTGAGCCGGCCGTGGAAAATTTTGGGAGGAACCAGTTGTGTGCTGGCCGGATCGATGGCCCACCTGCTGATGCGCTTCAGCTACGGCACCATCGTCCCGGGCGGGTAGATGCCGGGGCTCAGGGGCCGATTGACCAGCGAGGCACTGCCCAGCACCGTGCCGGGGGCAATCGCCGCTTCAGGGCCGACACAGCAGCACCCGCCGATGTAGCAGGGTGCTTCGAGCCGGGCGGCCGCATCGACCGCGGCTCCTTCGGCCACCCAGATCCCCGGGGCGATCTGCTGCGCCGGAAGGGGGAGGGGCATCCGGCCGCTCAAGATATCGAGGTGGGCCTGCCAGTACTTGGCCGGGTTGCCGATGTCGAGCCAGTAGGTGTCCGAGACGAAGCCCAGCACCTTCTGCCGCTGAGCGAGCAAGTTCGGAAACAACTGGCGCTCGAAGCTCCAGGGGGTTTGGGCAGGCACATCGGCAAAGATGCGCGGATCGAGTACGTAGGTGCCGGCGTTGATGGTGTCGATGCCCAGCCGGGCCGCTTCCTCGGCGGTCGGTTTCTCGCGAAAGGCCGCCACCTGGTTGTGGTCGGTCAATTGCACCAATCCGAAGGCGGTCGGGTCGAGGACGCGGGTGAGGGCGAGGGTGGCCGCCGCCCCGGCCTGGCGGTGCGCTGCGACCAGAGCCGTCAAGTCCAGATCGGTAAGGATATCGGCGTTGAAGACCACCAGCGGCGCGCCGGTGAAATAGGGCTCGGCCAGCTTCACCGCCCCGGCGGTATCCAGTGGATTCTGCTCGACACTGTAGCGGATGCGCACACCAAAGGCGCCGCCGTCGCCGAAGTAATCCTGAATTTGTCCTGCCTGATAATGCACGTTCATCAAGATGTCGACGATTCCTGCCGCCCGGCAGCGCTCCACCAGCAGGCACAGGAAGGGCCGCTCGAAGATGGGCAGCATCGGTTTAGGCGTTCGATAGGTCAAAGGTCGCAGGCGCGTTCCTTTGCCCCCGGCCACAATTACCGCTTGCATTGTTTGTCGCTCCGGATGCGATTCGGAATTTACCTTGCGATATAATTTGCAACGATGTCAACGTCAATGTTCTCGACGAGGCCTTGAGTGAGCAAAACCACCCAACCCAACCCCGCCCGCACCGCATGGAACAGCTGGATACTTCTGGGCGTGGCGGCTGTGTTGACCTTCCTGGGGGTGGTTGGAGGGATGACCCTTTGGCTGAGCAAGCCCTTCGAGAACGACCGCTACCGCGAAGCGAACGCCCTGTTCGAACGGGCGAACCTGGGCCAGAACTTGAATATTTTGCTGCTGGGTACCGATATCGTCGCTTCGAGCAAAGCGACCGCCACCGGCTTTCGACCACCGACCGATTCTTTTGAAGGGCGCAGCGACACGATCATGCTGGCCCACTTCAACCCGGAACAAAAAAAAGTGAACGTGCTGTCGGTCCCCCGCGACACGCGCACCGACATCCCGGGTTTCGGCGCGCACAAGATCAACGTCGCCAACGTCTACGGCGGTCCGGCCCTCGCGGCCCGGGCGATCGGCGAATTGACGGGGGCCGAAATCAACCGCTACGTGCGCATCAACCCCCAGGGGGTGGTGCAGCTCATCGACGTGTTGGGCGGGGTGACCGTCTACATCCCCAAGCGGATGAAATACAGCGACGACTCCCAGCACCTCTATATCGACCTGCCCCAGGGCTGGCACACCCTGAGCGGTTTTCAGGCCCAGCAGTACCTGCGCTTTCGCTCAGACGAACTGGGGGATATCGGCCGGGTGCAGCGCCAGCAGGCGCTGTTGCGCTCCCTTGGCGAGCGGGCGGTCCGGCCCGAGAATTTGCTCAAAATCGGCGCCATCCTCGAAACGGTCCAGACCAACATCGACACCAACCTCACCATCGAGGACATCTTTGACCTGGCCAAATTCGCCACCCAGATCGATCTGAAGCGCGATCTGCAGATGGTGCTGATGCCTGGCCGCTTCAGCCGCCCGGGCGAGTACGACATCAGTTACTGGATCCCCAACCACAACAAGGCTTCCCAACTGGGAGTGCGCTTTTTTGGGGCGACCGCCGAGGCAGGCGCCGAAGCGGACGAGCCTTTGGAGCCGCGCCAGGTGCGCCTCACGGTTCAAAATGCAACCGGCGTGCCCGGCATGGCCCGCCAGGTGGGCCGGGTTTTGCAGAAGCAGGGCTTCCAGGTGCTCGACTACGCCGCCGACCGCCCCGATCCTATCTGGCGCACCGAGATCATCGCCCAGCAAGGCAACGCCGAGGCGGCCCAACTGGTGAGCGACGCCCTCAAAGTCGGGGCGGTGCGCGTCGAGGCCACCGGCTCGATCTACACCGATGTCACCCTGCGCATCGGCAAAGACTGGCTGAAGCGCCTCGAGCAGCAGCAGTCCAACAAGACCGCCTACCAGTAAGCACCTTCAGCGGACAAAGACGCTAAGCAGCACCGGCCCCAAGAGTCGGTGGTGCGCCGCACAGCCCAGGCCCGCCGTCAGGGCCATCTGGGCGCGGCAAGCGGCGCTGTAGAGCCTGAGGCCGCCGGGGGTGACGTTCACCTGCGCGCGGCCGGTGCCCCCAAAGGCACTCGCTTCGACCCAGTAAAAACGCCCCCCCGGCCTGAGCACCCGGCCGATTTCCGCCAGTACCCATTCGGGATGCGGGTAGTGCTGAAAGCTGAAGGTACAAAATAGGGCGTCGAAGCGACCGTCTGCGAAGAACAAGGGCGCCACACCGGCCTGCAAAAAATTGAGCCTTCCCGGGTGACGGTTGCCCAAGCGCGCTTGCTCGATCATTCCACCCGAGACGTCCAGCCCCAATCCCCGCATCTCGCTCCAGCGGTCGGCCAGCAGTCCTAAAAGCCGACCGGTGCCGCAGCCGAGATCGAGCACTTCAGCAGCCGGTTGGGCATAGGAAAGTAACCGCCGGTGGCACCAGCGGTACAGCAGCGAGGTCCAAAAGCTGTCGTAGCGCCCTGCCCAGCGATCAAAATAGTGTGCCTTGGCCTGCAGCCGGTCCTCTTCTTCCACGGCGCTTTCAAACGGGTTTGCCTTCTACGCTGGCACAGAGGCGGAGCACGCACCCCAGCTTACTGGGATGGCCATTCAAGGGTAACGGATGACGCAGCGCAAGTTTTCATTGCGGAGGGTCTCTGGTAGTGTGTAGAACCACCTGACAGTGCTTCCGCATGAGCCCATCCACTCCCGTCAACGCCCGCCTGGTCGACCGCCTGGTGAGCGGCATGCTCGCCATCGGACCGCTGTTCCATCTGGCCCGGCACCAGGCCCGCCGGATGATGATCCGGCGGGCGGAGTCGGTCGGGGTGGCCTGGCACGACCGAGTGGCGGCACTGCGCGAGCGCGACTGGCAGGCGGATCTCGAAGCGGTCGAAAATCGCACCCTGCTCTACCCGGAATATTACCGGCGGCCTTTTCACGCTTACGAGCAGGGCAACCTCTGCTGGGAAGCGGCCTTAGAAGTCGAGGTCGCCGCCTACGCCGCCCACGCCCGCGTCTGGCCCGAGGCCGGTGCCGATGGCGACAGGCGCCTCAGGCAAGGTTTTCTCGATATTCTCAGTGCCCACCTACCCGAGCCTCCCCACACCATCCTCGATATCGGTTGCTCCGTCGGGATGAGTACGTTTGCCCTGCAAACCGCCTATCCCGAGGCTCAGGTGACGGGCCTCGATCTCTCGCCGCACTTTTTGGCCGTCGCCCGCCACCGGGCCGGCCGCGACGGCCGGACCCTCATCTGGCGACACGCAGCGGCCGAGCAAACCGGCCTGCCGAATCACAGCGTCGATCTCGTCTGCGCCTTCTTGCTCTTCCACGAGTTGCCCGCCCAGGCCACCCACCAGGTCCTGGGTGAAGCCCACCGGTTGCTGCGGCCCGGCGGCACCCTGGCGGTGATGGACATGAACCCCCGCTCGACCATCTACGCCCGAATGCCCCTGTACGTGCTCACCCTGCTCAAGAGCACCGAGCCCTATCTTGGCGAATACTTCGACCTCGATCTCGAAGCAGCGCTTACCGGTGCCGGCTTCGAGCCGCCCACCCTCACCTGCAACACCCCCCGCCACCGCACCCTCATCGCCCGGCGCGCCGCCTAAAGGCCCCCCAATCGTCTCCATGGAACAAACAGCATCGTACCGCTGCGCTTACTGCGGCGAAGAGAATCAGACCTTCGTCGATTCAAGCGCGGGCTGGCGACAGGTTTATACCGAAGACTGCCAGGTCTGCTGCCGCCCGAACGTTCTGACGGTCAAGATTTCGCGCAAGACGCTGCGACCATCGATCGAAGCGGACGTGGAATAGCCTTACGGCCCATCGGAACACAACCTTCACCCCAGCCCCCTCACTCCCCAACCCACCCGCAGCCCAACGACCGGCCGGCCCCTTCGCCGCAGTCGACACGCGTCGTGCAGGCCCTGAAAGAATAAACCCATCCCACCCGCTAATGCTCGTACTCAACCATGCCGTGAAGTCCGGGGGGTGTCGGGGGGCCGGCAGCCCCTCGACGCGGGGAGGAGGAGAGCGCGAGAGGGGAACCCGAAGGGGGTTCCACCTCTCGCCCCACAGACTCTCGTGCCAAGCCAACAAAGGAATTGTCCAGGGTGACGCGGAAGCAATTTTCAGGATGGCCGGAAGGCAACAGCGTAGATTCGCAGCGCGTCCTGCATCGGCAACATCAAGGTCATCGCTTCTACGGGCGACTCCAAGAAACCACGGTTGAGGTAAAACGATTTGGCCTGGACAGAGACGGCATGCACCAGGATCGCCCGTACCCCAATTACCTGGCTCATCTGAATCACCCGCTGCACCGCGTCTTTCACCAACCCCTTGCCGTACCCTTGCCCTTCATAGCTCTTGTCCACTGCAAGCCGACCAATCACTGCTACGGGAATCGGATCCGGCATATTACGACGGACTTTGCCCGGAGCGATGTGCGAACTGACCGAGCCCATAGCCAGGCAGTAATAAGCCACAACCCGAACTCCAATGCAGACGACAAAAGTGCGCGAAGCGCCCGTGTTTTGATTCTGCCTTGCACGCTTTACGAGCCATTCGTTCAATGCCAATTCCTTGCAGCAGAACCCGACAAGTTCGTGATGCGCCGCCAATAATTCCGGTGCACTGGGCTTAACGGATTCCACTTGGACCACCCATCGGGCTACTCCCAGGGAGCTTCAGCAGTGAGGGTGGCGAGCAAACGTGCATTCACAGCCGGGGGACTCTCCAATGCCTCCACGAACCGTGCGTAAGAGGCTTCGTCCAGATCAAAAAACACCCGATCGAGCAAAACCGTTTCGGCAGCGCGCAAGGCGCTCTCGATCATAAAATCGGAGCGGTTTTTACCGAGCACCTTCGCTGCCCGGTCGATCAGCTCGCGCTGGCCCTGCTCGGCCCGCAAGTTGATCACCACGTCTTTCCCTCGAAGGTTTCCGTCTGAAGCCGCCATCGCTTTTCCCATATGCCGCCGATCGGCGTTGTGCATTCAATGTATACACGGGCTCCGGTGACGTCAACACTCAAACAGGCGCGCGGCCAAGTCGCCAGGTGGCAAGTAGAAACAGCCCAATGGCGAACAGCAGCAACACCCCCACCTGCGGAAGGACTCCGACAACGCCTTCGTTGCGCAACAGCACGTTTTGATAGCCTTCCAAGGCCCAGTACTGGGGGGTGAGGGCGGCCAGTTTACGCATCAATTCGGGCATCACGAAACCAGGCACCAAAATGCCCCCCAGGGCGGCGAGCACGACCACCAGCACACTGGCGATCCCCCCCAACTGCTCAGGCGTCTCGAAGAGGGTGGCGATGAGCAGCCCCAGGCTGGTGGCCACCGCCGCGACGGCCAGGGTGACCAGGATGAGCGCCGGCCACTGCGCCCCCACCACAAGCCCAAGTCCGAAGATCCCCAGGGCAAACATCAAAGCCGCCTGGACGAGATTGATCAAATAGAAAGGCAGCAGTTTGCCCGCAAGCAGCACAGGAATACGCAAAGGTGCCGCCGCAAGGCGGGTGAGGGTGCCGCTCTGCCGCTCGCGCAAGATCGAAAGCGCCAGGGCGTTCACGATGAAGAAAATGCCGAAGATCGTCCAGGCCGGGACGTTCTGCTGAAGACTACTGGGGCGCTGGGCGGGCGGAGCGCTGCCGCTCGGGTACTCCTCTTTGATCGCAACTTCCCCCACCTGCAAATTGTCGAAGGCACCCGCCAGCGGCAAAAAAACCAGCGGGTCCGGGCTCTGGGCGGCCAGGTCATCGACGCGCTCGCGCAGACGAATGGGCAGCACCACCTCGGCCAGGGTGCGCTCCGCCGCCCCCCGAATCGCCCCTTGAATAGGAGCGAGCAACTCGCGCGGAGCGGCCGGATCGACGATGAAACCGACGCTCGGTTGCCCACCACCCTCGACCAGACGGCTGAAGTCTTCGCCGAAGATGACCGCCGCCGCCGCCTCGCGGCTTCTCAGGCGCGCCTCGGCCGCCGGGCGATCGGCGGCGGCCTCCAGGCGCACCGACCCGGAAAGCCTGCCCAGAATCTTCGCAGCCACAACTCCGCGATCGGCGTTGAGGGTGATTACCCGCGGCAGCTGGCTGCGGTTGTAGAGCCCGGCGAGCGCCTGGCTCATCACCAGCAAAAACAGCGCCGGCAGGATGAAAAGGGTGACGATGGCCGTGCGATCACCTGCCAGCAGGCGCAGATCTTTCCAGGTAAGCGCCCAGATCTGACGCAGGGTGTTCATGATTCGTCCCTGAGCGAACGGCCGGTCAGTTGCAAAAAGACCGCCTCCAGACTCGATTCGATCAGTTGCACGCCCAAAACGCCGATCTCCGCCTTGCCAAGTACTTCCAGCGCCGCTACAAGCACCTGCTGGGGGCGCTCCGCCGCGATTGTCACCCGTCCGCTCCCTTCTTCCTGGTGTACCCCAACCACCCCCGCCAGAGCGGCAAGCGCCCCGGCCGTCTCCTCCAGCGGCTGCTGCACCGTGAGCACCACCAGACCGTGACCCGCTCCCGATTGCAACTGGGCCGGAGTGCCCTCGGCAACCAGCCGGCCGCCGTCCACGATCGCGACGCGCCGGCAGAGGCGTTCGACTTCCTCCAGGTAGTGGCTGGTGTAGACGATCGCCATCCCTGCGCGGCTCAGTTGTTCGATGCCCTCGAAGATGCGGTTGCGGCTCTGGGGGTCCACCCCTACGGTCGGTTCGTCGAGTAGCAGCAGGCGCGGCTCGTGAATCAGGCCAATCGCCAGGTTCAACCGCCGCTGCATGCCGCCGGAGAAGCGTTCGACCGGTTCGCGCCCGCGCTCGGCAAGGCCCACCACTTCGAGCACCGCCCCGATGCGCTCCGCCAGACGCCTGCCGGACAGGCCGTAAAGTTCGCCCCAAAAAGCAAGATTGTCGCGGGCGCTCAGCCCCGGATAGACGGCCAACTCCTGGGGCACGATGCCCACCAGGCGCTTCGCCTCGCAGGCCGAACGGGCCAGCTCCAGACCCGCCACCCGGACCGACCCTCTATCCGGCCTCACCAGCCCCGCGAGCATCTTGATGGTGGTCGATTTGCCGGCCCCGTTCGGCCCGAGCAATCCAAAAATTTCGCCCGCCGCCACCTGAAACGTCAGACCGGCCACCGCCTGCCGCTCACCGTAGGACTTGTGCAGGTCACAGGCATCGAGGAGCATCAGACCATCTTAGGCGGTGGAGATCCCTCACCGGGCCTCTCCCTTGCGGAGGATATATTGTTCTTGCATTTCCCCACTTTGGGGTAAGCTTACGGCAGTTGTGGGGAGATGCCGTCGATGTGGTGCAGGCCAGTTCTGGTCGCCATTTTGCTTGCAAGTCTGGGCCTACCGGCCCCGGCCAGCGAAAATGCCCAACTGGCGCTGTGGCGGCAGGTCTCCTTTCCGCTTGAAAACTTCAGCGGCTTTTCTTCGCGCTTCGGCTGGCGCACCTCGCCCACCGGCGCCCGTCGCCGCGAATTTCACAGCGGCCTCGACATGCCCGCACCGGTGGGCACCTACATCCGGGCCTGGGCCGACGGGCAGGTGCGCACGGTGCGCTACGACGGGCGTTGCGGCTGGCATGTCGTCGTCACCTCGGGCGATTGGACGAGTACGTATTGCCACATCAGCGCCGTGGGCGTCCAGGAAGGCCAGACGGTGCGCGCCGGGGAAGTGGTGGCGGCGGTGGGCAGCACGGGACGCTCCACCGGACCGCACTTGCACTGGACCTTGCGCCACCGCGGCAAGCTTGTCGATCCCGAACTGGTGCTGCAGGCGATGCAATTGGCCTGGCAGGGGGCGGCGGCTCCCGAGGTGGCTCCCGCCCAGGATGTCCCCGACGAAGCGCAGCACAGTCCGCTGCCGGTGGGCGAGCAGCCGTAGGCTATCATGCGGTAGCACTGCACCGCTGAAGGCTGATGGCGCGTTCGCAGGCCCCTGGGGCGTCTCCTTTTTGCCTCTTTTACCACGAGAAGACCAAGTACTCTCCCGAAGGTCTGACCCGGCGCCGGAGCGCCCTCGACTGGTCGCAGCAGCCCACCGCCACCAAGGAGTACCGCACCGGCGAACTGCTCGATCTGAGGCCCTACCTGCCCGGCCAGCCGCTGGAGCAGGCGGATGATCCGCGCAGCCGCCTGTCGCGGGTGCTCTATCTCACTTACGGGGCGACGGCGGTGGTGGCCTACCCCGAGCGGCCTTTTTATATGCGCGCCGCCCCTTCGGCGGGCGGGCTGTACCCGGCGGAAGTGTATCTGGTAAGCCGTGGCGACGATCCGCGCTTGCCGCCTGGGATCTACAACTACCAGGTGCCCAGCCACAGTCTGGTGCGCTTCTGGAGCGGGGATGTGTGGGAGGAAGCCCGCGAGGCGTGTTTCGGGCATCCCGCCTTCGAGCGCGCTTCCTACGCGGTCGTGGTCAGTGGCGTGTTTTATCGCTCGGCATGGCGGTATGAAGATCGGGCCTACCGGCGGGTCTTTCTGGATAGCGGCCACCTGCTGGGCAATCTGGAACTGGCGGCCGCCCTCGCCGATTATCGCGTCCGGCTGATTACCGGGTTTGCCGACGACGGGCTCAACGCGCTGTTATTTTTGCCGGCCTCAGAAGAGGAAGTGCTGGCGGTGGCCGTACTCGCCGAGGGGGCGGATGCGGACCGCGAAGACGGTCCCACGGCTCTGCCCTCGCCGGTGCAGTTCGATTACCCGCCCATTCCCGAGGGCCAGCGCCTCGCTTACCTGCACGAGGTGTCCAAGCTCGTCGCCCCCCCCAAAGGGCCTGTGAGCGACTGCGGAACCGAGGACAAATACAACTTTCCGTTTTGTCTGAAGGTGCCGGTGGCTGGGGAAGCGCTCGACTGGCGGGGGCAATTGGACGAGACCATCTTGCGCCGCCGCTCCACCCGGCAGTACACCGGTGCGGATCTCAGATTTGACGAGTTGGCCGCCCTGCTCGATTTCACCTACCGGCCGCAGCGCTACAAGGATCAAGGGTTGGATCCCGATCCGCAGTACGCCCATTTGTTCTTGCTCTCGACCTTTGTGGTCGTGCTGGGTGTGGAGGGTCTGGAGGCGGGTTGCTATTACTACGCGCCCCGGGCGGGCGAGTTGCGCCAGATTCGCTTCAAGCACTTTCGCCGCGAGGTGCACCACCTCTGTCTGGGTCAGGAACTCGGCCGCGACAGCGGTGCCGTCGTCATCCATACCGCCGATTTAGAGGCAGCGGCGGAGCGCTTCGGCGAGCGGGTCTACCGCACGCTTCATCTCGACAGCGGCCACCTCGGCCAACGGCTCAACCTGGCCGCCATCCGCCTGGGATTGGGGGTGAGCGGCATCGGCGGGTTCTTCGACGACGAGGTCAACGAAGTGCTGGGTATCCCAGAGCAGGAGGCCGTGCTCTATATCACCACCCTTGGCCGCCCGCAGCCGCAGCGGGGCGGCGAGTGATGCACTGCTGGTCCTGCGTTGCGGTGCTGCTGTTGCTGACGGCCATCGGCGCCGCTGCCCAGACTCCCCTCGCGCCGCCGGGATCCAAACCGCTGCCCAACTCCGAACTGGAGCGAGAAAGCCCGGTCTTCCGCCGCTGGATCGCCAACCCGCCGGATTTGCTCTACGACATCGAAAACGGCCAGGCCTTTCCGACCCGCCTAGGCATCGGTATCGCCTTCACCCCCAGCCGCAGCGGTGAAATTGCCTATAGCGCGACGCTGCAGGATATCGTTCTGGGGGGGACGCGCCTGAGCTTGAGCGGCGATTTTTGGCGCAGCGGCACCAGCAACCAGCAGTGGGGGGCAAACGCACGCTATTACATCCTGCCCCTTGGGTCGTACTTCAACATCGCCCCCCAGTTCGGCTACCGCAACCTGGTGATCGACGGGATCACCCGCAACGGTCTGGAGGCGGGGGCCAAGTTTTTATTCGCCCTCTCGCCGCGGGCCGCCGATATCGCGTTTATCCCTTCGTGGGTGACCCCCGATGAGGGTGGGGCAATTACCCGGCTGCTGCTTGAATTCGGCTATTCGCTCAATCCGCGCCTGCGGCTGACTACTACCGTCCAGTGGGTCAATTCATCCATTCGCACCGACACCAGCTTTGGGGTGAACCTGGAACTGATCGGCTTCTAGAGCGGTTTCAAGTTGCCCGGACACCATCAGGGAAGCTCGATGTGTTGGCTTTCAACCTGACACCTGGCGGTTGGTTTTGCACGATAGTCTGTGGAGCGAGAGGCGGAACCCCCTTCGGGTTCCCCTCTCGCGCTCTCCCCCTCCCCGCGTCGAGGGGCTGCCGGCCCCCCGACACCCCCCGGACTTAGCGGCACTACTGAGAACGAGGCTGTGTGGGTGGGAGCGGTTTATTCTTCCAGGGCCTGCACGATGCGTGTCGACTGCGGCACAGTTCTGCGTGTGCGCTGCGCCCAGAAGGGCAGCTGGAAACCTGGGCGGGGAGCAGTTTTACCGTGACACCTGCTCTAACAGCTTCTCTGCAAAAACCCGGCAATCTGCGCAATTGCCCGTTCGAGCATGTCCTCCGAGCGCACCAGTGCGAAGCGCACGTAGCCTTCACCGGAGGAACCGAACCCGGAGCCGGGGGCGAGGGCCACGCCCGTTTGCTCCACCAGCCGGATGCAAAATTCGGCCGAAGAACCGCGCCAGCACTCCGGTAGCGCCGCCCACAGGTACATCGTCGCCTCGGGGGCAGGTACCTGCCAGCCGGCCTGGGCGAGGGCCGCCACCGCCCGGTCGCGACGAGCACGAAAGACGGCCACCGCCTCGCGCACATAGTCCTGCGGACCGCGCAGGGCCGCTTCCGCCCCGTCTAAGATGCCGCGGTACTGGTTGAAATCGATGCTCGCCTTCACCTGGCGCAGGGCGGCGACAAGATCGCGGTTGCCGACGGCGAAGCCGATGCGAAAGCCTCCCATGTGGAACGACTTGGAGAGGCTGAAAAATTCGATCGCCACGGCCCGCTCGCGGTCGGCCTGCAAAATCGAGGGCGGCTGCTCGCCGGACAGGTGAAAGTCGGCGTAGGGAAAATCGTGGACCAGGACGATGTCGTGGGCGCGGCAAAAGGCGACTGCCCGCTCGAAGTAGGCGAGGGTCGCCGTGGCGGCGGTGGGATTGTGGGGATAGCTCAGTACCAGCAGGCGGCTGCGCTCCAGCACTTCCTCGGGGATCTGCTCCAGTTGCGGTAGATAGCCCGTCTCGGGCCTGAGGGCCAGCGGATAGATCTGACCGCCCGCTAGGTGCACTCCCCCCTCGTGGGACGGATAACCCGGATCCGTCAATAGTGCCACATCGCCCGGATCGAGCACCGCGAGCGGGATGTGGGCGGTACCTTCTTGAGAACCGATGAGCGGCAGAATTTCGGTCTCCGGGTCGAGCGCCAGACCGTAGCGGCGTTCGTACCAGGCGGCGCAGGCTTCGCGGAAGGAGCGGGTGCCCTGAAAGAGCAAATAGCCGTGGGAAGTCGGATCGAGAATCGACTCGCGGATGCGCTCCAGCGCGTGGGCCGGGGGGGAAAGGTCCGACGAACCGAGCGACAGGTCCACCACTTCGAGGCCGGCTCGGCGGGCTCTGGCCTTGGCCTCGTCCATCAAGCTAAACACGTTGGACTGGAGCTTCTCCAGCCGGGTTGCCAAACGCATATGTAGTCCTGGATACTTCGCTATCCTACCGCGTTTTTCCGGCTGCACATCAACACCACCCGCCAAGTGGGTGGCTGTCCACTGCGGTTCTCTCCTTATTATTTTTGTGGCGGAACCTTGCCGACCAGCCGCGCCTCAACGGTGCCCATCATGCCGCCGTCCTCGTGTTCCAGGATGTGGCAGTGGTATAAATGGACAAAAGTCCACATTCGCGGTAAACTTTGGACAGCGAAGGAGGCGTAGCAGTGGAGACCAACGAAACCCAACAGGAGTCAACGATGCAGACCGAACCGCAGAACGAACACCAGTGGCTACAGAAGCTTGTGGGTGAGTGGACATGCGAAATTGAATGCGAAACGGAAGCGACCATGGGTCCGGATCAGCCCTCTGAAAAGGCTACAGGAACCGAGAGTGTTCGATCGCTCGGAGGGCTGTGGGTTGTGGCGGAGGGGCAGGGTGGGATGCCCGGTGGCGGTGCCGCGACGACGATGATGACCCTTGGCTATGACCCACAAAAGCAGCGGTACGTGGGCACGTGGGTCGGCTCGATGATGAGCTGTCTCTGGGTGTACGACGGCGAACTGGACACATCCAACAATGTGCTGACGCTCAATGCCGAGGGACCCGCCCTGTCCACCGAAGCAAAGACGGCAAAGTACAGGGACGTGATCGAATTCAAGAGCGACGACCACCGGGTGATGACATCGCATATGCTGGGCGACGACGGGCAGTGGCATTGGTTTATGACGGCGAGCTACCGGCGCAAACCGTAGCGCAATGAACCTGCCTCTGAACGGCAAGCCGGTAGCAGCGTGAGCCGACGGGTTTTTTGTGAGGCCGTGCTGTGTACAACACCTCCTTCTAAGCCCGGCTGCGTTAGTAATAGTATTGTCCTGATTTTTTTGCAACCGGCAGGAGGCAGCAATGGCAAGCCCGGACGAAAACAAAGCGGTGGTGCGGCGCTTTTACGAGGAAGCCTACAACCAGAAACGCGAAGCGGTCCTCGATGAGATTATCTCACCGGATTACCTCGACAAGGGCCACAACCCGCCCGGCCAGGGAATCGAGGGTGCCCGGCAAGATTTGAAGGGAATTCTTGCCGCCTTCGAGCCGGTCCATTTTGCGATCGAGCAATTGATTGCAGAAGGGGACACGGTGGCGGTGCGCTGGACGGGCAGCGGCGTGCAGGTCGGTGAGTTCGGCGGCATGCCCGCCACAGGTCAGCCGGTGGAGTTCTCGGGCATGAGCTTCTACCGGCTCGCGGATGGCAAGCTGGTAGAAACGCGCAACGCCGTCAATTTGTAATCCACCCGTGCCGCCCCCGGCAAGAACGTTCTTTTTTGATGCCGTGCGGTCTTGTGCGGCGAGGCGGGGCGGCTCGCCCGAGGTGCAGGCGGGGCAGTATGCTGCCTGCCATGCATACGCCGCGCATTGCCGAATTGCCCATTGCCGAACGCCCCCGCGAACGCCTGCTGACCCATGGCGCGCGGGGACTGGCCACCGCCGAACTGCTTGCGGTGCTCTTCGGCGGCGGCCAGGCCGCTGTGCGCTTGAGCGCTCTGGGGCTTGCCCAGCAGGTGCTGCACACCCTCGGTCGCGCCGGGGGCGAACCACTGGTGCACCTGCGCGATGTGAGCGCGGCGGAGTTGATGCTGCAGCCGGGGGTCGGTCCGGCCCGAGCGGCGGCGGTGCTTGCGGCCATCGAACTTGGGCGGCGGGTGTTCGTGGTCCGCAGCAGCGGGGAGCGACCGGTGATCGACGGGCCGCAGGCGGTGGCGGCGGTACTCGGGGGCGAACTGGCTTTTGCCCGCCAGGAGCAGTTCGCGGTGCTGCTGCTCGATGTCAAAAACCGGCTCATCGCCCACCGGATTGTGAGCGTCGGCACGATCGACGAGACCCTCGCCCATCCGCGCGAAATCTTTCGCGAGGCGATCCGTCAGGGGGCGGCGGGGATCATCGTCGCCCACAACCACCCGTCCGGGGTGACCGAACCTTCGCCAGAGGATCTGCGCCTCACCGGGCAACTGATCGAGTGCGGTCGCACCCTGCAAATTCCCGTGCTGGATCACGTCATCCTCGGCCAGGGCAACTTCACGAGCCTCCGGCGGCTCACCGCCCTGTGGCGGGCGTGAGCGGTGTGCGCACTCGCCTTGCTTTCGGCCAGTCTCTGCACTTACTATGAGCGTGACCGGGGCAAAAACTCCGTAGGCGGGGGCGCGCAGGACCGAGGTTTTCCTGGAAACCGATGCTTGATACGCGGGCGCAAATCCGCTCAGCGAGAGCATCGCAATCGTCACATCCCCGACTGACGGCACCTTAAATAGGATGTGGATCATGACAACAACCACCGTTCGCTTTCCGATCGATATCAGTGCCTACAAGCCGCTGGCGCTGGATTTTGCCAATCCGGTGCTGAGCGCCGAACAGCGCGAGACGCTCAGAGCGAATATCCAGTTTTGTCGCGATGCGATTGTGTTCTTCACCGCCACCGGGGCGGCCCGGGGAGTGGGCGGCCACACCGGCGGACCCTACGACACGGTGCCCGAGGTGATGATCCTCGAAGCGCTCTTCCGGGGCAATCCCGACAAGTTTGTGCCCATCTTTTTTGACGAAGCCGGTCACCGGGTGGCCACCCAGTACCTGATGGCGGCCCTGCACGGCGAATTGCCCTTCGAGCAACTGCTGCAGTACCGCGCCGCCGATTCGCACCTGCCCGGTCACCCCGAACTGGGGCTCACCCCCGGCGTCAAATTCAGCTCCGGACGGCTCGGGCACATGTGGCCCTACGTCAACGGCGTGGCGATGGCCAATCCCGATAAGGTCGTCTTCTGCCTGGGTTCGGACGGTTCGCAGCAGGAGGGCAACGACGCGGAAGCCGCCCGCCTTGCTGTCGCCCAAGGGCTCAACGTCAAGCTCATCGTCGACGACAACGACGTGACAATCGCCGGACACCCGTCGAAGTACCTGCCGGGCTTCAGCGTCGCCAAGACCCTGGCGGGCCACGGACTCGCCATCGATGAAGGGGACGGCGAAGATCTCGACGGGTTGTACGCCCGCATTTGTACGGCGATCACCGCCGCCGGCCCGGTCGCCGTCGTCAACAAGCGCCCCATGTGCGTGGGCATCGACGGCCTCGAGGGTTCGACCCACGGCCACGACGTCATTTCGGTGGATCTGGCGGTTGCTTATCTTGAAAAGCGCGGCCAGAGCGAGGCGGTGAAGTTCCTCAAAAACGTCGCCAAACCCAAGCAGAGCTACACTTTCCTGGGCTCAGGCACCCAGATGGGTTCCAACCGCAACGTCTTCGGCGAGGCGGTGGTGGCGGTGCTGGGCCGCATGGACGCGGCGGAGCGCAAGGCGCGGGTCATGTGCATCGACAGCGACCTCGAAGGCTCCTGCGGTCTGAAGAAGATCCACGACACTTTCCCGGAAATTTTCGTCGCCTCTGGGATCATGGAGCGGGGCAATCTTTCCGCCGCCGCCGGTTTCGGCATGGAGAAGGGCAAGCAGGGCATCTTCGGGACCTTCAGCGCCTTTTTGGAGATGTGCATTTCAGAGATCACCATGGCGCGGCTCAACTACTCGAACGTGCTGTGCCACTTCTCCCACTCCGGCATCGACGACATGGCCGACAACACCTGCCACTTCGGCCTCAACAACTTCTTTGCCGACAACGGCCTGGATGACGGCTACGAAACCCGGCTCTACTTCCCGGCGGACGCGGCCCAGATGAAAGCCTGCGTGGAGGCGGTCTTCCACCAGCCGGGTTTGCGCTTTATCTTCTCGACGCGCTCCAAGACCCCCAACATCCTGGATGCCGACGGCAAGGACCTGCACGGCGAAGGCTACACTTTTACTCCGGGTGCCGACGAGGTGGTGCGCGAGGGCACGGCGGGCTACATCGTGAGCTTCGGCGAATCGCTTTACCGGGCGCTCGATGCGGTCGAACGCCTCAAGGAGGAGGGCATCGACGTGGGTCTCATCAACAAGCCGACCCTCAACGTCATCGACGAAAAGATGCTCGCCAAAGTCGGCAGTTCCCCGATGGTGCTGGTGGTTGAATCGTTCAACCGCCGCACGGGCCTCGGTAGCCGCTTCGGCTCCTGGCTGTTGGAGCGCGGTTACGCCCCCAAATTCGCCCACCTGGGCACCCACAAAGAAGGCTGCGGCGGCCTGTGGGAGCAGTTCCCGCACCAGGGTATCGACCCGGTGGGGATCATAGCCAAGGTGAAGGAACTGGTGGGCTAGGGGACTTTTGCGAACCGATTTACTCGTGTCGCGCAAATCGGTTCGCGAATTACTCATCTCATCCAGATAGAAGGCCGACGGTAACTCAAAGGTTGTCCGGGTCGACGCCCAGAGCCCGCAACCGTTCCGCCAGTGCCGCAGCACGCTGCTCGGCCTGTTCTTTGCCCAGTCTGTCTAATTGCGCTTGTTGCCCAGCTTGTTCAGCACGTTGCTCGGCTTGCTCGGCGCGTTGCTCGGCCAGTTGTCTGGCAAGCTGCTCCTGCTCCAATCTTGCGGCGGTGGTGCGCAGCTCGACGGCCAGTTCGGTTGGGATTAGCAGCTTTTCCCCAGTATCGAGACGGTAGAAGCCGATCAGCGCTCCTTCGACCTGCAGCCGCAGTCCCAGAACCTGGGAGCAGCCATCGGTGATCGGGAGGAATATCGGCGTCAGTTCGTCGTCCACCTCGACGGTGAGGCTTCGGTAGCCCTCCAACTGCTCCGGGATCCACTCGCCCTTGGGATCGAACAACCAGTACTCCTGTACCCCCAACTGGACGTAGAGATTTTTCTTGAAGTCTTTGTCTTTTGTCCGGGTGCTGGGAGAAGTCATTTCGAAAATGACAGCCGGTACCTGTCCTTCTTCCCAGACTTTGTATTTGTCGCGTCCGCCCGGCTCGACCCCGAAGATGACCATCACATCCGGGGCGACTCTAGCGGTCGGAATGCCCTGGGAGTAGTAGAGAAACTGGTTGGCCAGCACCGTGGCCTGTTGCCCTTCAAGGTACTGCTTGAGCACTTCAAGCGTCACCAGGATGGCATAGAGATGCACATAAGTTTCGGCCACAGGTGAGCCATCTCCGCTCGGGTAGTGAATTTGTGAAACTAGCGTGGTCATCGGCGGCACAGGTAATGGGCTTTGCTGCCATTGTCTTTCAGCTCAGTTCCGTTGGGTAGTGGCCGGCAACTGGATTTTCTACACCGGAGTAATCTGGGAGCATGCCTTGAGAGGCTGTACACCGAAGTTTGTTGAGAAAACTCGATGACCAGCGATGCTTTCCTGCGGGATACGACAGAAGACGACCTCCCCATTTTCTTCGAGCAGCAACTGGATCCGGACGCCAACTATATGGCCGCCTTCACCTCCGGAGATCCGACGGACAGGGATCATTTCATGGCGCGCTGGACCAGGATTTTTGAAGACGACGCTATTGCAACACAAACCATTCTCTGCGACGGGCATGTGGCGGGCTACGTCGCGAGCTTTGAACAGTTCGGCAAACCGTCCATCAGCTACTGGCTTGGGAAGGAATACTGGGGCAAAGGATTTGCCACCAAAGCAGTTTTGGGGTTTGTGGGCCATATAAACACCCGCCCTCTTTATGCCCGTGCCGCCAAAGACAACATCGCCTCCATCCGGGTTCTGGAAAAATGTGGGTTCACAATTTGCGGCGAAGATAAGGGGTTTGCCAACGCCCGCGGCGAGCAGGTCGAAGAATTTATTATGCGACTGGGAGCGAGTTGAAGCTGGTTTTCGACCGCGTCGAGCAGGGACCGATGCCTTTTTTCGTGCGGCCGATTGCACGGGCTATCTCCAAAGGTGTCAAGAGTGCCTTCATCGACCCGCAGCTCACATAGCACCTGGATTATCTGGAGGCGGAGATCGCCAAAAGCTTGTGGTTTGCAGGTGGCGAATTTACTGCAGCCGACATTCAGATGAGCTTTCCGTTGGTGGCAGCCACCGTGCGGGCGGGTTTAAACGCAAGCCGACCCAAACTCATGTCCTTCCTCGACCGCATCCACGCGCGTCCGGCCTATCGGCGCGCACTGGAGCGAGGCGGCGAGTACAAGCCTTCGAGTTGAACATAGCGTTGCTGGAATCGAATTTTATGCGTTGGTTATGTATAATTCCCGGAAAGACACGTACAGTAATCTATAAGGCGAATATAGATGTAGAACCTGTCTGTGGTTCCTCAATCTATCCGCCTTAGGGCAGTCGCTACTCCTCACCCGGCTTCGTTAAGCTTCAGCATATCTCGCGGTCTTTGTTGTCGCGAGCAATATTTATTGATTTACCTTCAGGGGAGCGTCATGCGCTACAAATTGCTGGGTAGAAGCGGATTGCGGGTTTCGGAGCTGTGCCTGGGCACGATGACCTTTGGCGACGAGTGGGGTTGGGGCGGTTCGAGCGAGGAGAGCCGCAAAATGTTCGACATCTTTGCCAATGTCGGCGGCAACTTTATCGATACGGCCAACGCCTACACCAACGGCACCAGCGAAAAACTGGTGGGCGAATTTATCGCACCGGAGCGCGACCGGTTCGTGGTAGCCACCAAGTACACCGCCAACACCCGCCCCGGCGATCCCAATGCCGGCGGCAACGCCCGCAAGAGCCTGGTGCAGGGAATCGAGGGCAGCCTCAAGCGCCTCGGTACCGAGTATATCGACCTGTTGTGGGTGCACGCCTGGGACTTCATGACCCCGATCGAAGAGGTGATGCGCTCGCTCGACGACGCAGTGCGCCAGGGAAAAGTGCTCTACATCGGCATCTCGGACACGCCCGCGTGGATTGTCTCCCGAGCGAATACCCTCGCTCAGTGCTACGGCTGGACCCCTTTCATCGGCTTGCAGATCGAGTACAGCCTGATCGAACGCACCCCCGAACGCGACCTGGTGCCGATGGCCAACGCCCTTGAGCTCGGCATTACTCCCTGGAGCCCGCTGGCGGGCGGTGTGCTCTCGGGCAAGTACAACAAAGGCAAAGACTCGGAAGCGGCGCAAGAAGAAGGAGACGACAACGGCGGAGGCTCCAAGCGCAAGGATCAAGGCGGCATCAGCGCCGAACTCACTGAACGCAACCTTAACATCGCGGCGGAAGTTGGCAAGATCGCCGAGGAAGTGGACCGCACCGCGCCCCAGGTGGCGCTCAACTGGCTGAGGCAGCAGCCAGGCACGGTGATTCCGATTATCGGGGGGCGCAAAGCTTCGCAGATCGAAGACAACCTGGGCTGTCTGGAATTCACCCTTACCCCCGAGCAGATGCAGCGGCTCGAAGCGGTCTCCGGGATCGAACTGGGCTTTCCGCACGACTTTCTGCAAGGCGAAATGCTCAACAACTTCGTCCACGGCGGCACGCTCGATCAGATCGATCGACCGCTGCTGCGCCGTTAGTGGACCGACAAGGAGGAATGCCGCCCTTGTCGTCCCCTGGCCGTCGGTTGCACCAGAGGCTTCTCGCGCAAGGGAGCTTTGCGGTCGCCGGTCGGTGCTTGCGAGACAGCTTCGAAGTGGGGCATCAGGCTCTCACCGGGCGATATTGTGCGCCATGGCGCCCCACCACCCGTGGAAGGCATGCAGAGCCGCGGGCGAACCCTCCAGGTGGACGATGTCCCCTTGAAGTAACCGGGTCTCGGCAGTGGGGCACTCCATGAACGCGCCGCCGCGCTCGATGGCGACGACGGTCGCCCCTGTGCGGCTGCGGATGTCCGCCTCGGCCAGGGTCATGCCCACCAGCGGGCAGGCGGCCGTCAACTCTCTACAGCAACCGTCCGCGACCCGCGATTGTGCACTCAGAAGCTTGCGGAAGCCGGCCAGGGCGAGTGGGGTTCCCACCACTTCCAGGCAGTCACCGCCCAACAGCCGCGCGCGGGAGATGGGCCGCTCCAGTAGCGGCCTGCCCTTGCGTTCGACGCAGAGGACCGTGATGCCGGTGTGGGTGCGCACCCCCGCCTCCGCCAAGGTCTTGCCGACAAGAAAACAATCGTCGGGCAGCCTCAGCCGTTCATCCACCCGGGTGACCTCCGCCTCGCGATCGAGGAGTTTACGGAAGCCCGCAAGGGCGAACGGCGTGCCCATAATTTCCAGACAATCGCCCGCCAATAGCCGCGTGCGCGGGGTGGGATACTCCAGCAGTTTTCCCTCGCGGCGGATGGCCAGCACCGTCGCCCGCGTCCGGTTACGGATGTCCGCCTCGGCGAGGGTTTTGCCGACCAGCGGGCAGGCGTCGGGAAGAGCCACCCAGGCGGTGACCTGCTCGACTGCGAGCTTGCCCTCAAGAAGCCTGTGAAAGTCGGCCAGTTCCCGGGAATTCCCCGCCAGCTCCAAACTATCCCCCCGCAGCAGACGGGTCTCAGGCGGCAAAGGATCCACCGGGCCGCCAGCGCGCAACACCGCCCGGACGCTCGCCCCCGTGAGTCGGGACGCCTCCTCCAGCGTCATGCCGATGATGTAAGGGCATATATCCGGCACCGTCACGGTATCGACGCGCAGATCGCTTGCCGCTTCGGCCCCGGACCCCGGTTGCGCGAAAAGGGTGCTCAGCCGCTGCATTCGCTCGCCCTCAGCGTCGAGGTGCACTTCGAGGGATTCGGCTCCGCTCGGCTCAAGCCGGTACAGCCGCCGCCTGGCGCCCCGCCGATTGCCGGGGCGGTCTTCTCCCCAGCGCGCCTTGATGTACCCATTTGCTTCGAGCTTGTACAGCGCACCGTACAACGAACCGCTGGCAACCTCCAGACCGCATTTTTCGAGTTCTTCCTGAATGCGCAGCCCCCAAAGACCGGGTTCGCGCAACCACTCCACCTCCTGCGGCGAGCGCTGCGGTTGCGGCCGACCCTCGACGGCGTGCAGGGCCGCCTCGTAGGACCGGAGAATCGTGAGGATATACTTCTCCAAATTGGAGAGGTGGAGCGCACGGTCCGGCGCGCGTCCGGACCTCGTGTCCGCGATTTTGGAGCCCATGGAGGTATGGCACCTCGAAATTCAAATATTTAAAGCAGTACATATCATAATTTAGCTCATAAATAATAATTACTCAATAATTGAGATAATTCAAACACTGTGATAATCTGCAGGTGAGGGGAAATAACCCCCGAGGCAGGGAAGATAGAGTCGGCGAAGTAAGCAAGCCGCCGCACGTCCAAACAGGGATCTGCAGCCAAGAAGAGCCCGGTGGTCGGGTCGTGCGTTGTGTACATAAATGCGGCATTTTGGAAATCACTGAAGCAGGCAAGAAGCCCGATATTCGCCTCATCAAGGAGGAGTCATGTTCAGCCGGTTTTTGGCCTCTATTGCCAGAGGTTGCAGGCAGTGGGCTGCGCAGCGGCGCAGGCAGCAGGCTATGGAGATGGAGCTATCGCGTGGGCGTTTCGGCGCAAACCCAAACTTCGACTCAATGGACGGTTTTTTCAGAAGCAAAGGATTTGAAGCCCAGGACTCCAGCGGGGGGTTCGACGGCGGCGGCGACGGCGGCGGCGGCGATTGAGGTGCAATGCGAAAGCCGCCCCGGCATTTTTGATGAAAGAAGATACGCCTTGATTTTGCTGGTTCGATTGCAACCGCAAGAACGCCTGGCTCGAGACGTTTCCGGTTTTGGGCGTTCGCTTGCGCAACAGTCTGGGGCTTCTTTCGGCGGGTGGTTGCATGCATCGCGCATTGTGCGTCTACAAGGATACATTGCACGTTTACTTTCTCACGGGAGTTGTTCATGAGTGAGACAGCATCGACCATAAAACGATGTTTGGCTGCTTCCGGTATTCTGTTGCTTATCGGCGGCTGCGGTCGCGATTTGCCAAATGCCCCCGCCGACACTTTTTCTGGGCTGAACGTCACGGTGCACGTCGGCAGTGCCCTGGGCGGCTTCTGCCGCAAGGCGGTCGAACGGTTCAACGCTACCCGGCCCGCCCTCGCCGACGGCACGCCCTTTCGGGCGTCGTGCACCGCCGCGGGCAGCGGCGATGTGGTCGCCACGTTCGTCGATTTGAACAGGCAACTAAAAGCCGGCTCGATCCGCGCCGACGACCCGCGCTTTGCGACGGTGCTTTCGCTCGACGGTGAAATCTACCACAGCCAGCTTATCGATCAGATCGACGGGCTTTTTCCAGGTAAGGACTACATTCCCGCCATCACCGACGCGCCGCTGCTGGCGAGCAGTCCAATGGTGCTGATGACCCGCGCGGATCTGGCGGGCGGGCTGCGCGCCCAGGCCGAACCTTTCGCCGCCCTCGCCCGGGCCAAGGTGCACCGCGACCTGGCTGCGGGTGCCCCCGCCCTGCCCGTCCACTTCGTGCAGACAGCCCCCACCCGCTCCAACTCGGGCCTGCAGACGCTGGTTGCCCAGTTCGCCGCCATGGCTCGCAAGCGGCCCGAAGCTCTCGACGCGGCGGACGTGGCCCGTTACCAGGACGCAGTCAAGCAGTTGCAAAGCAAAGTGACCCGCTACGGCACCTCCACCGATTCCCTCGCCCAGGCGATGGCCCGCAACGGCCCCTACTGGGCCTCGGTCGGCTCCGTCTACGAGGCGTCGGTGATCGCTGCCAACGGCGATTTAGGCTCCGACGAACCGCGTTTCGAGGCGGTCTATCCGAAGGCGACGTTCACTTCGAACATGCGGGCGATCCTGCCCTCCGGCCCCTGGGTGAGCCCCCAGGAGCAGGCGGCAGCCGAGCAGATCCTCGCGTACCTGCGCACCCCCGAAAGCCAGAAGCTCGCGGCCGAGCATGGCCTGCGTCCGGGGGTACCGGGGGTACCCCTGGGTGAGAAATTCACAGCCCAGTACGGTGTGGATCCGAATGCGCGCTATGATTCGCTGCGGTCCCCGAAGCCGGAAGTGGTCGCGGCCATGCTCGACTCCTGGCGCTCCTACACCAAGAAGCCCTCGCTGGTCGTCCTGGTGATCGATTCCTCGGGTTCGATGAAAGGCGACAAACTGCCCGCCGTTCAGCAGACACTGCAGGCCTACATCGATGGCCTCGGCCCCAAGGAGACCATTGCCCTCATCGATTTCGACAGTGATATCCGCGATCCGATGCTTGCCGATGCCTCGCCGGCAGGACGCGAACGGGCCGAGCGCTTCATCGCCGGTCTGGAGGCCGAGGGCGGTACCAGACTGTACGACGCGGCGCTTTACGCGCGCGACTGGCTGGTGAAGCACCGCCGGGCCGGAGCGATCAACGCCGTCGTGGTCCTGACCGACGGGAAAGACGACGGTTCAACCATCGACCTCAACCGGTTGGGTGCCGAGCTGCAAAAAAGCGGATTCTCCTCGGACGAGCGCGTCGCCTTTTTCACCGTGGGCTACGGCGGAGAAGGCCAGTTCAACCCAGAGGCGCTCAAGGCCATCGCCGAATTGAATGGCGGCTATTACATCGAGGGTGAGCCCGGAACGGTCCGGCGCCTGATGGCGGATCTACAGGTGGAGTTCTAACCATGCGCCCCCTCAATCCCCTTTCGGTTCCACTGGCGGTCCTCGCCGCGGCGGTCGTCCTTGTTGGTCTGCGCTTGGCCGGTTTGAGCCCCTGGGTAGCCATCCCCCTGGGCGTGCTTGCCGCCTGGGTGTTCGCGCCCCTGCTTGCAAAGCGCCGAGGTGGGGTAAATCCTGCACTGGAACGCGAACTCGAAGCGGCCCGCACCCGCGCCAGGGAGTTGGCCCAGAAGGCGGACGGCCTGTACACCGAAGCCTTTGGGCTGCTTGCCGCCCCCGCCCAGGTGGAGGCGCTCGGGATCGTGCAGCACGCCTGCAACCGCGTGCGCGACCTGCCTGCCCGGGTCGAGCAACTGAGCGCTCGTCTGCAAGGCGAGGATTCGCTGTTGTGTGCGGAGGAACTCGAAGCGCAGTTGCGCGAAGTCGAGCGCCGGGCCGAGGGCCGCCGCGGTGCTGCCCGCGAGCAGCTCGACGGGCTCTCTGTGAGCCTGCGCCGCAATATCGGGCTGGCCCGCGAAGGCCGGGATGTGCGCCTCGGTCAGGTCGCAGCCCTCGCGACGCTGATTCTCGACACGGCCGGGGCGCTCCAGGCGATCCAGAACCGTCTACGCACCGCCGATCTCCCGCAACTGGACGACCTGCGCTCGCTCGACGAGCAGTTGAGCGCTCTGGCGCAGAATGTCGAACTGCTGGTGGCCGAGCCGGAACCGGCCACCCAACTTCAACCGAAGCAGGAGCGCCGGACTTTTCTGGTCTCAGCGGCCATCGCCGGGGCGGCTTTGGCGCTGAGCTTCGCTCCTCTGCCGGGTCCGAAGCGCACCCTGATCGTGGTGAGCGGCACCGAACTTGCAGAACCTCTGCAAGCGCTCAAAGCCGCGTTCGAGCGCGAACGCCCGGATATCGCCTTGGAGCTGAAATTCCAGGGCTCCCAGGACATCGTCAACCGCTTCATCGATGAAAAGAACACTTTCACCCCGGCCGTCTTGATCCCCGCCAACGGCGAGGTTCTCGAAGAACTGGCGGAGCGCCGGCGCGCCCAGGGGGGTGAGGAGGTCTTCTACGAACCGCCCCGGCCGGTGGCGAAGACGGTGCTGGTGGCCATCGCCTGGCCGGAGCGCGCCCGGGTGCTCTTCCCGGACGGCCGTTTCGGGTGGGATCGTCTGGAGCGGGCGCTTGCGGCGAAAAGTTGGGCGCAACTGGGGGCTCCCGCCGCCTGGGGAAGCTTCGACTTTGCGATGAGCGATCCGACCCGCTCCAGCTCCGGCCAGCTCACCCTGGCCTTGTTTGCGGCCGATAAAACAGCGATTGGCCCTGGCAGCGCGGCTGTGCAGGAGCGCGTTGCCCTTCTCAGGCGATCGGTGTACCAGCCGCCGCGCTCGACCGACGTGCTGTTGCAGGAATTTATCGCCCGCGGACCCAACGACGCCGACGTGGCCACCGTCTACGAGAGCGTTGCTCTGTACCGCTGGGAGCAGTCGGCTGCGAACCAGGGCAAGCCCTACGGGATCTTCTACCTCGATCCGACTTTTGAGACCGTCTCCACCGCCGCGATCGTCCGTCGGGACGTAGACAGCGGCGCCGCCGAGGCCGCCCGCACCTTTGTAGACTTCCTCGTCCAGCCCAAGCAGCAGGCCGTCTTCGTGCGCCATGGCTTTCGCCCGGTCGCCGGAAATCTCGATGTCGGCTCCGTGGACGGCAGCCCCTGGCGCCAGGGGATTCCCGGCGCCCAAAGCCGACTGCAGGCGCGCGTCCTTCCCCCGCCCAATTCGGCGGTTCTGGCCGAGCTTCGCCGCCTATGGGAACGGGCGCAATGACGGGTAGAACCGTCTTTACCTGTCAAGTCAATGCCGTTGCCCGAGCAGTCACTCCTCGCCCGCGAGCGGCTCGGGCAACGGCTCCGGTTCCGGCGAGAAGCCCTGGAAAGTGAGAACCAACAGCGCCCCGGCCACCAGACCCAGCGTCAGATACAAACCGCCTGCCCGCCATTCTTGAAGATCAGTCTGTCCACGCCGAACAGAACGCCGTTGACGCGACAATTTAAAAAAGATTACGCTTTGGCGATCACGTTTGAAGGAATGACAATCTTTAAACTTACTTAGATGATTATAATCGTTGTGAGCGATTGCACTCCGCGAATTTCTCTCACTAATTTCGTGTAAATTCGAGCTTACCATATAATTGCAAGCATGCTTTGTAAAGCATTACCTTGAATTTTGTCTTACCTGTATTTATATCCTGAGATCTCCAAACTGAGATCGTGGAAAGTCAAAAAGTACATAGTCTAAACATCATTGGTTATCACGGCACCAGCGTAACTGCTGCTATGTCAATTCTTGGAACGGGATTTCGCTACAGCCGCAACGAATATGACTGGCTTGGCGATGGCGTTTACTTCTTTCAAGATGCGCCTCTACGCGCTCGGGAATGGGCCACCCGGCGGTACGGTGATGACGCCGCTGTGATCGGCTCGGTCATCCGCCTCGAAGGCTGCATTGATCTGCTTGATATTGGATGGGTAGAGGTCTTGACCGAAGCATTTGAGGAATACCAGGTACAACAGCTGCAACTCCGGCAGCCACTTCCACGCCAGAGCACGGGTGCCCGTCGCCTGGATCGAGCCGTTGTCAATTATGTGGTGGATGTACTGGCTGAAGCTGGTGAAATTGTGCGCACCGTTCGGTCTACTTTTTCAGAAGGCCGCCCGATCTTTCCCGATTCCGCCTTACTCGACCGCTCCCATGTGCAGGTAGTTGTCCGTGATATGGCAGTCGTCGAGGATGTCTGGTTGATATGATCCAGAAAAGGAGTCTGTTATGCTTGATCCCCAAATAGCTCGCCAGATCCTGCACCAGCACTTTCGGGAGGTCACCCCCGAAGAGTTTTTGCAGCGGCTGTGTCGTGTCAGTCCCGAATTGCTGGGGGCAGAGTCTGATTCAGATTCTGCTCGGGATAGAGTTCAGGAAATAGCTTTATCTGAAGATCAAACACCACCGACGCCGAGCCACATCGGGGAATGACTTGGTGCATTGCCCACCAACGCGGGTCGTCGGCCGAAAAGTTATCCGTGTTGGGCAATGTCACTCCTCGCCCGCGAGCGGCTCGGGCAGCGGCTCCGGTTCCGGCGAGAAGCCCTGGAACGTGACGACCAACAGCGCTCCGGCTGCAAGACTCACCGCCAGATACAGCCCACCTGCCAGCCACTCTTTGAAGATCAATTTGCCCACGCCGAACAGCGCCCCATAGACGAGCACGACTCCGCACAGCCAGTTAAACGCCAGGGGCCACAACGAAGCGCCCGGACCGGCTCCCAACCGTTCGCGCACGACTCGCCAGCCCGGTCCTTCCGGACGCACCTGCCGGTAAAAGCGCTCCAGCACCGCCGGGGCCTCCGGTTGGGTCAAGAAAGTGACCGACAGCCAGCAGACCGTGGTGACGGCGACCGAGACCACCAGCGAAAGGGCCAGATCGTTGGGGTCATTGGTGTCAAGGCGCATCTGCACCGGCAAAAAGTAAGTGAGCACAACGTAGCTTGCGAGCGCGCACAGTTGCGCTGAGATTTCCGACCAGGCGTTGAGGCGCCACCAGTACCAGCGCAGCAGATAGACCGGTCCGGTTCCCGCACCCAGGGCCAACAGCAACTGCCAGGCGCCGCTAATCGAATTGATGTTGAGGGTAGCGATCCCGGCCAGCACCATCGCCAGCACCGTGGCAAGCCGCGCCGCCCAGACGTAGTGGCTGTCGGAAGCCTCCGGCCGCAAGAAGCGTTTGTAAAAGTCGTTGATGAGATAGGACGTACCCCAGTTGAGGTGGGTCGAAATCGTCGACATGTAGGCGGCGGCGAAGGCGGCGAGCATCAATCCCCGCCAACCGGTGGGCAATACGTCGATCATCACTTTGATGTAGCCGGTCTCAGGGTCGGCCTTCGGTTCAGTCAGCCCCGGATAAAGGGCCATCGCCACCAGCGCCACCACAATCCACGGCCAGGGCCTGAGCGCGTAATGGGCAACAGTAAACCAGAGCGTCGCCAAAAGCGAATCGCGCTCGCTGCGCGCCGAGAAAACCCGCTGGGCCACATAGCCGCCCCCTCCCGGTTCCGCTCCCGGATACCACGACGCCCACCAGCCGATACTCAGCAAAATCAAGAACGTGGCAATGGGCATCCAGGGCGAATCGACCGCCGGGGTGAGCGCCAGGATCGGATCGGCGTCGCCGAAGCGACTGCCCAGGGTCGCTTTGAGGCCGTCGATGCCCCCCACCGCCTCCAGCCCAAAGACAGCCAGGGCGATGCAACCGACCATCGCAATCACAAATTGAAAGGCGTCGGTGACCAGGATCCCCCATAACCCGGAAAGGGTTGTGTAGAGCGCCGTCACGACAAAGCACAAAATCACCGCCTGCCACTTGTCGATCCCCAAAGTCAGCCCGAGGATCTTGACCATGGCCAGGGTGACCCAGCCCATGATGATCGAGTTGATGGCGATCCCCAGATAGAGCGAGCGAAAGCCCCGCAGCAGTGCCGCCGGTTTGCCGCCGTAGCGCAACTCGGTAAATTCGATGTCGGTGAGCACCCCGGAGCGCCGCCAGAGGCGGGCAAAGAAAAAGACCGTGAGCATGCCGCCCATCACGAAGCTCCACCACAGCCAGTTGGCCGCCACGCCGTTTTTGATCACCAGACCGGCGACGGCCAGGGGGGTGTCGGCTGCGAAGGTGGTGGCCACCATCGAGGTGCCCGCAAGCCACCAGGGCACGTTGCGCCCGGAGACAAAATATTCGCTCAGGCTTTTACCGGCGCGCCCGGTGAAGGCAATCCCGATCAGCAGCGAGCCCAGAAAATACGCAGCAATAATCGCCCAGTCGATCCATTCCAGTTGCATAAACGGCGCATCAAAACTGCAGACATAATACGGGCAAACGCAGCGCCAGTGTGCTCGCCGATACCCTACTGCCGCTGCCGTCGATTCTGCAAGGGGGTACAGTGATCCTAGACCTTGCGAGGCAAGCCATGGGTCCAGCCTGGATCGCTTTGTCGCTGGTCGTCTGGGCGGCGGTCGCGGTGTATCTATTGTTTACGGGTATTCCCCTGGTGCAGGCGTTGCCCGCTATGCTGCTGGCCATCTTGCTGTATGTCATTGGTGTGGTGTGGATCTGGCTGAAGGGCCGCAAACAGTCGCCTTCCCAGGACACCCAAAAGTAAATCCCGCCTCGATTTGTAAAATCTTTGTGGAGGTGACCCGATGGCTCTTCCCCTTCTGGTGATCGGCAACAAAAACTATTCCTCCTGGTCGCTGCGCCCCTGGCTCGCCCTCAAGCAGGCCGGTTACGCCTTTGAAGAGCTGCGCATCAGCCTCGACACCGCCGAGACCCGCGCCCAGATCCTCACCCACTCGCCCTCCGGGAAGGTGCCCGTGCTCATCGACGGCGGCCTGCGCATCTGGGAATCGCTTGCCATCTGCGAGTATGTCGCCGAGCAGTTGCCCGAAGCCGGGCTGTGGCCTGCGGATCCGGCGGTGCGGGCGGTGGCGCGCTCCGTCAGCTGCGAGATGCACGCCGGTTTTGCCGCCCTGCGCGCCGGGATGCCCATGGACACCCGCGCCCGCCACACCGGTTGGCCGATGTCCCCCGCCGTCATGGACGACATCGACCGCATCGCCAATCTGTGGCGCTGTTGCCGCATGCAGTACGGCGGCGGCGGCGACTTTCTGTTCGGCCGCTTCACGATCGCCGATGCGATGTACGCGCCGGTAGTCACCCGCTTTATGACCTACGGCGTTCTGCTCGACGAAGACCTTGGACGGTACTGCCAGGCGCTGTTGGCCCTCGCCCCTTTTCAGCAATGGCTGGAGGCGGCCCGACAGGAGCCTGAGACTCTGGCCGTCCTCCGTCCCTGAGGTTTCAGGAGTGCACCCCGGCGGGCTCGGGCTTGTCGGATTTTCCGCCCGCCTGCTCGACGGTAAAGGTCACTTCCTGGCCGAAGGACAACTCCAGTGTGTGACCGTCGGGGTCGGCCAGAAACGCCCAATAGCCCACCGGCGGGCCGTAATCGTCCGGGCCGTCGCGCAGGCAGCCTTCCTCCCTGGCCTGGACGCAGAGGCGATCCACCTGCTCGCGGCTCTCGCAGGCCACCCCCAGATGGGCGGGCGGGAGCAACCGGTGCTCGACTTCCGGTTTTTGCAACAGCACGATCACAAACGGCCGCGTCTGGTCGGTGATCCAGGCCACTTCGTCGCCGCTTTTCGGGTCGCTGCGGCGGTGCACCACCTGCATGCGGGCGTAGCGGGCGTAAAAGGCGATGGTGGCATCAAGATCGCTCACGGGTAGCGCAATGTGGGTAAAACCTTGGTCGCTCATCGGTTCTCCTCGCTCGTAGACTTTCCTGGCACCACTATCCACCGGACCGTCCGGGCCGGGTTCTGCCAGCGGGAGGAACCGCAGCTAGCTGGAGGCACTGGTGTAGAAGCGCAGCGCGAAGCGCCAAAAAAATCCCGATGCGACCAGCAAGCCCGCCGCGAGCGCTCCGGCGGCAAACAGCCAGCCGACCTCGCCGCGGCCCAAAAGCGCTTCCGCCGGAATGGTGGTCAAAAACGCCACCGGGATCACGAAGGTAAAGAAGAAGCGGTAGGGGACCGGATAGGCCACCATCGGATAGCGCCCCGCCTCCAGAAGTCCGTTGAGCACCTCGGTGACGTTGTAGATTTTCACAAACCAGATGCTCGTCGCCCCGAGCATGAACCAGAGGCTGTAGAGAATCGCAAAACCGCAGGCCAGCGGCACCGCTGCAAGTAAGTAATCGAGCGGCTCGATGCCCAGTTGGGCGCCCGCGTAGAAAATCAAAAGCATCCCAAACAAGAGATCCGGCAACCCCCAGGGCGAGACGGTACGCGCCGAGAGCCAGAACTGGCTGCTGATGGGCTTAAGCAGCACAAAATCGAGGGTGCCCTGCTGCACCTGCTGCACGATCCGGTTGAGATTGGGGCTCAAAAAAGTCGCCGAAAAGCCCTGAAAAACGGTGAAGATGCCCAGCACCACCAGCGCCTCCTCCCAGCGCCAACCGGCGAAGGTGTAGTCGGCCCGATAGAACAGAAAGAGCCCAAACAGGCTCCCGGCCAGATTGCCGAGGCTGTTGACGGCGGCGAGCAAAAAGTTGGCGCGGTACTCCGCCTCGGCGGCGATAGCCGTGGACCAGAACAGCTGCAGCACGCGAACGTAGCGCATAGACCAATTATGGCGGGGTCGAGGAGCAAAATCCGACAGCTCTACAACCGCCATGCCATGCCACCCGAATATCCACGTTTCACTGCAAGTGCAAGAGAATACACGACTATTCGAAGTATGTCAGGTATGCTTCTGTCACCTTTTTAGTGAGATCGGTGTTGCCATGGAACAGATTTGCCGCTATTTCGCCAAGCTTTCCAGCCAGGTACTCGAAGAAGCCCCCCTGTCTAAGGCCCATGCCCGTCTACGACTGTCGATGTCTGTGTCGCTCGCTCGGGCTGCGGCCGTCGGTATCGGCTGGCTGGCTTTGAGCACCGGTCTTGCCCAACCGCTACCGGCCGCCATCGAATTTGCCGAAGCGCCCACCGTGGCGGTGGGCACTGCTCCTGAGGCGGTGGTCAAGGGCGATTTCGACGGCGACGGCGATCTGGATCTGGCTGTGGCCAACAACGGCTCCGATAACGTCTCGATTCTGAGCAACAACGGTCGGGGGCGGTTCAGCCGCTCGGCCACGGTGCCGGCCGGTGACGGACCGAGTGGGATCGAAGCTGCCGATCTCAACGGCGACGGCCGGGTGGAACTGGCCGTCACCAACGCCGACTCCGGCACCGTCAGCGTCCTGGTCAACAACGGCAGCGGTGGATTCAGCCCTGGGGCCACCGTCGCCGTGGGCGAATATGCGCGGGGGATCACCAGCGGCGACCTGGACGGCGACGGCGATCTGGATCTGGCGGTGACCAACCAGTTCAGCTCCAACGTTTCGATTTTGCTTAATAGCGACGGCACCCTCGCCCCGGCCGTGAACGTGAGTACCGGTCCTTATACAAATCCGAGCGACGTGGTGGCGGGCGACTTCGACGGCGACGGCGATCTCGATCTGGCCGCGATCGACAGCCCTTCTTACGACACCAGCGCCGTCCTGCTGAGCAACAACGGCGACGGCAGCTTTGCCGCCGGGGTCACCATCGCCTCGTTTTATTTCTACAATCAGGCCGAGACGCTGGTAGCCGGCGACTTCGACGGGGACAGCGATCTGGATCTGGCGGTCAACCTAGGCGGTGGTTACGCCCCCCCTTACATCGCGCTCCTGCGCAACGACGGCAGTGGCGTCTTCAGCCAGAGCCCCAAGACCGCGCAAGTCAGCAGTGGCGGCTCGGCCATCGAAAGCGGCGACTTCGATGGCGACGGCGATCTCGACCTGTTCGCCTCCGGAAGATTTTCAAATACGGTCTCGGTAATCCGCAACAACGGTACAGACTTTGCCAGTGAGGTCCGCTTCGTGGCGGGCGAAAGCGTTCAGGGACTTGCTGTCGGCGATTTCGACGCCGACGGCGACCTCGATGTCGCTGCGGCCAATTACGACAGCAACAACCTGGCAGTGCTGTTCAACTCACGCAACCAGCTGGTAGCGCCGAAAGTGGTCAAACTTCAAGGCTACAGCTCGTCAGCCGCCCTTGGCGATATCGACGGCGACGGCGACCTCGACCTGGTGACAGCAAGCTCCCGCGACTTCGATCAAGGTATCGGCATCTTCCGCAACCGGGGCAACAGCCTCTTTACTCCCTCGAAGGCCCCTATCTTCAATACCGATCCTAACGATGTCGCCCTTGCTGATTTCAATGGCGACGGTAGCCTGGATCTGATCGTCGCCGACAGTTCCTCTCTGTTCATCTTTGTCAACGATGGATCGGGTCTATTCACGGCGCCGCCGCTCTCTTCGGATGTGGGGGGGGAAGCCATTGCCACCGCCGATGTGGATGGTGACGGCGACATCGATATCGCCACGGCTTCGGGAAGTACCGTGCAGCTGTTGAGCAATCTCGGCGGCAGCTTGGCCCCGCCGGTCAGCCTCACCACCGGCGGCTCGCCGGATGATCTGGTTTTCGGCGACGTGGACGGCGACGGCGACGCGGATCTGGTGACGCGCGATCAGTCCTCGGGCACCGTCTCGGTGCTCAAGAACGCAGGCGGCGCTTTCGCGGCGCCGCTGGTCTTCAGGGTCGGCGACAACCCACAGGATTTTTCGCTGGGGGACATCGACGGCGATGGCGAC
The DNA here is from genome assembly GCF_000011385.1 of Gloeobacter violaceus PCC 7421. Lineage (NCBI taxonomy): Bacteria > Bacillati > Cyanobacteriota > Cyanophyceae > Gloeobacterales > Gloeobacteraceae > Gloeobacter > Gloeobacter violaceus. Next base: position 3,656,087 of record NC_005125.1, on the reverse strand, counting down.
CTCGATATCGGCGTCTCACGGCGCTACGACGACGTGGTGGCCCTGCTGCGCAACGACGGCACCGGCAGCTTCGGCGCTCCGACGAACCTGCCGGTGGGCGATAACCCGTCGGGCCTGTTGCTGGCGGACTTCGACAATGACGGCGATCTTGACCTGGCGACGTTCGAGAACGTTGGCATCTCTGTCCGAGAGAACCTGGGCGGTGGCAGCTTCTCGAGTGCCGCCACGACCGCCGTAACAGCGGATGGCCCCCTCAGCCCCGAGTTGCTGGCGGGCGATCTCGACGGCGACGGGGACCTCGATGTGGCGGCAGCGGCCGACTTGTTGTTCGCGGGTGTCGATACGATAACCATCCTGCGCAACACGCTGGTGCCGTCGCTGCCCTGACAAAGGTAGGCCCCAGCCGGGCGTTTACTAATATCAAATTCGTTTGAACAGTCAGGCCAGGTGCCAGGTGCCAGTAAGTTCCCACTGACATCTGACACCTGGCACCTCAGTCAAACATGACAATCCAAGCGGATCTGATACGAGACCTGTCTAGGGCTTTTGGCGCTCGCGCTGGGCTTTATGGATTCGCTTCCAGCGTTCCTTCTCGATCTGGGCGGCGCTGCGATCTTGCCTGCGCGCTTCGAAGGCCGCTTCGCGCTGGAGTTTGCGGTAGCTTTCCAGCCGCGCCGCCTCCAGTTCGCCTGTCTGCAGGGCGGCCTGCACCGCGCAGCCGGGTTCGTTGGCGTGGCTGCAATCGCGAAAGCGGCACCGGCGGGCGAGCGCTTCAACATCGGCAAAAGCCGCTTCCAGACTGTCCTCTCCCGCCAACAACTGCAACTCGCGCATGCCGGGGGTGTCGATGAGCAGGGCTCCCCCAGGCAGTTGCAGCAGTTGGCGGGCAGTCGTCGTGTGCCGGCCGCGGCTGTCGTGCTCGCGCACGCCCTGGACTGCTTGAACCGGGTTGCCCAAAAGCCGGTTGGCAATCGTCGATTTGCCCACGCCGCTGGAGCCCAAAAGGGCCACCGTCCGGCCGGGGGTAAGCCAGGAAGCGAGGCTTTCCAGGCCGCCCGCAGCGGCGCTCACCGCCACCACCGGCACCCCCGCAGCCACCCGCTCCACCGCCTGCACCCGCTTCTCAAGCTCGCTGCACACGTCGGCCTTGTTGAGGACGATCACCGGGTTGGCACCGGACTCCCAGGCGAGCACCAGATAGCGCTCGATGCGCCGCACATTGAAGTCGCCGTCCAGACCGCTCACCAGGAACAGCACTTCCACATTGGCCGCCACCAGTTGTGCCTCGCTCGGCCCGCCCGCCGCCCGCCGGGCGAACCGGCTCTTTCTGGGCAGCACCGCCTGGATCAGACCGTGCCCGGGCAACTCCCGGCGCTCAAGCACCACCCAATCGCCCACCGCCGGAAAATCCGCCGGCCCGCGCGCCGCGTGGCGCAAGCGTCCGGAGACCGCCGCCGCCACTTCCCCCATTTCTGTGGCCACCCCATAGCTGCCGCGGTGTTCGGCAATCACCCGGCCTGGAGCGTATTCATTCTCGGGATAGCCCGCGAAAGCTTGCGCGAAAAAACTATCCCAACCGAAAGGATCCAAATTCATGATTTTCCTCAAAGCGAATCTTGCTACTGCGGCAAGATCACAGAGGAAGCCGACGCATTCCGAATGCTACGAATGAGCGACAGGAACCCCTGCGGCTTACCGCCCGTCAGAGCGACCCACAGTCCCCATTTGCACAGTTCCAGCCATATTCTTTGCTCCTATCGCCTTGTATTCGGTTGCCTACATGATCTATACGTGCTCCCTGGATAGGAAAGATCACATCTTAGATGCGGGCCAACCAGGGGTATTGGACTGGACCCATCATTCGAGGCAGGGAATTAAGTTCCACCAGGTCCAGAAGCGGTTTCCACTGGCGGCTGCCAGACAGAAGGCTGCATAGGCGGAGGAGGTAGAGGTCATCTCCAGAAAAGAGGATGCGGCTTTTACCGTCAACTGCTGGTTCTGGACCGATGCTCTAGCGGGCCGGCGCTCGCACGCCTCTTTCACGCAGCCAGGCGGTCATCGACTGGACCGCGGGCCGGGCGTCGGCGCGCCCGCCGGTCGGGTGGGTCAAACCGCTCCGACCAGGGAACACCTTGAAGTGATGGTCCATGCGCGGCAGGATCTCGAAGCGCGTGAGGCTCCCAGAAGCGGCGACCGCTTCGGCGATCAGCCGTGCGGCGTCGGCGGTCTCGAACCAGTCGTACTCGCCGAGCAACACCAGCACGGGTGCGCGTACCGCGGCCCAGTCGCCCAGCACCGGCTGGCGTTGTGCCTGCTCGTGCCACACCGGCGATCGACCGAATAGAAGCTGCCCGTCTGCACCCGTCAGCCCGGACCAGGTCGCGCCGACGGCGCTGCTGGCCTGGGCTTGAGGCCGCTCGCCCGCGAGGAGCCATTGGGCGTAGAGACGGGAGGCGTCGGTCATGCGCTGGCCAAAGTGTGCCGGGTCGAACTTTTCCCAGCGCCAGGCGCGGCTCTGGAAACCGACCTGACGCTCGAACCATGTGTCGGCGCCGCCGCCCCAGGAGATGATCCCGTCGACGGGTACGCCAGCCGCCACCCGCGGTGCCATGCGCGACCCCATCGAAGCGCCAAGGAGGTAAAGTCGGTCGCGCTCGACCCAAGGATGGGCGAGGAGTTGGGCAAGGGCTTCGCGGTGGTGCCGGATCTCGGTGTCGTAATCGAGCACGGCGCAGGGCGGGCCGAGGCTGTCGCCGACGCCCGATTTATCGACGCGCGCGAATACAGCCCCGCTCTCTCGCGCCATGCGCCGGAGCATGTCCGACCAGCCGGAGGCGTCCTGTATCTCGACTGTGTCGCACGAGAGCCATTGCACGAAGTAGAGCACGGGCAGTCGGCCGGTGCTGCCGAGCGGCCGTGTAACGATCGTCCGCAACCGGCTCCCGTCGCTGGTGCGCACGACACCATACTGCGTTTCCACACCCTCGATTTGCTCGAATCCAGCCGCCTTGCGGGGCAGGTCGCCGACGACTTGGGGCTGGGCGAAGGCCCGTGGAAATGGAACAATCCAGACGGCAAGCAGGTAGATGAGCAGGCAGCTGGCGATACGGCGCGTCACAGGCGGTTGTCCTCCGCGGTGGAGGGGAACACGGCGATCGGCAGCGCGATCTCGGTGACGTACTCGGACGGGCGGGCGGCGAGCATCCACCGCGGCAGACGGTAGCCGTCCTGATCGGCACCGAAGGCGAAATAGGTCTCGCGCAGCGGACCTCCGGGAGCGGTTGCCTGAGTGGCACACCAGCTGCTCAGGCGTTCGACAATGGCATCGGCGCCGGCATAGGGTCCGCGAAAGGTGACTGCGGCGGCCTCGGCGGCGCCCTCCACCAGACCCGCCGCGCCGCCGAATTCCGCCTCCGGCCGAACCGGGACGCAAGCCTCCACATCCCAGCCACCGTCCGGACCGTCCCGTTCGTGGATGAGGAGGAACGGACTCGCCGCTGCTCGAGCGTGACGCGCACTGTGTTCGAGGTCCTCGAACAGGTGAGTGATCTCGCCACCCGGCCCGCGCACACGCGCACGTGCGCTCAACGCCCAGACCGGTTCGATGCGACGGATCACAACGTCTCCGCCGGCCCGCTCGGCAAGTGCGGCGCGCAGGGTGTCGAGGCGTCGGAGCCGCGCCCTGTCGGCGGCGATCGCCTGCTCCAGCTCCCGGCGCCGGATTGCCAGCGCTGTGTCCAGGGTGTCCGGCTCGTTCAGGCTTCGAGCGATCGCCGCGAGCGGCAGGCCGAGTTCTTTGAGCTGCAGGATGCGCGCAAGCGTGACCAGTTGCGCGGCGGCATAGAAGCGATAGCCCGACTGCCTGTCGATGTGGCTGGGCCTGAGCAAGCCGATCTCGTCGTAGTGCCGAAGCGTCTTAACCGATACGCGCCCGAGTCTGGCAAATTGCCCGATCTGCAACATGGCTTACCCCTCCTACGGCAAGCAATATGCTGCAGTCTCCCCCAGGGGACGAGTCAAGGGCACTGGTCTTGACCCAAGAAGCTGGGCCAGTTTTTAGGGACAAGGCCAGCTGCCGCTCAGGCTCCGGTGTCGCCCGACTGGCCGCGACCTATACGCTGATGAAAACCAGGCCGGAAACTCACAGTATCAGTGGCTTACTGTTTGGGACAGGTCAAGACAATTCTCAATCGCTGCGGATTCTTGCAATAAGCAGACTTGCTTCAGGCGCCCATCCCCGAGTACTGCTTGAGCCCACGCCGCCACAGCCAGCGGTTCAGGACAAAAAATAGCCCTCCCCAAACGGCCATCACCAACAAGCCGCGCGGCAAATCCACCGGCAGGCCGACCAGAATGCCGGCGGGGAAGTGCACCAGATACGGAAAAGGCGTCCACAGCGCCACCTCCCGCACCAGCGGCGGAAAAACCTCCAGAGGCGCGATGAGCCCCGAAAGAAACAAGTAGCACAAAAACCACAATTCCTCGATCGCTGAGGCGCGTTCGGTCCAAAAAGCGAGCAGCGCCAGGGTGTATTGAATCAAAAAGCGCAGCGCAAAGACCAGAACAACCAAACCGACGAACAACAGCGCGTCGGTCCAGCGGGGTAGCCAGAACGCCTGGGGATAGAGCAAGAAAAATAAACCGACCAAGATCACGATGAAGGGCATCCGGGCGAATCTTTCGCTGATGTGACCCGCCACATGACGCCATACCGGGTCGATGGGCTGCAGCAACAGCGGCGAGAGTTTGCCCTCCACTACCTCGCGCTCGAACTCCCAGATCACCCAGACGACCGTGAGTTGGCGGACGACGAATACGGCCAAAAAGTAGCGGGCAAAGTCGAGGGGACCGAGACCGAAGCGTCCCCCCTGGGCCGCCTGGATCCACACCCCCATCAAGATAATCGGCAGCGACCCCGAGAGCGCCCACAGCAACAGCTCCGCCCGGTATTCGAGCATGTAGGCGTACTGCACCGCAAGCAGCGTGCGGGCTTTGACGAATAGATCATGCATGCCGGTCCCCTGAGCGCATCGGGTTCGATCTCTGTTTGCATGGCACCTAGGCCACGGAGCCTGTCAAAAACACCTTGCCGATCACCTCTTCGATGGGCGGATCGCTCACTTCGAGGTCCACCACCTGCAATTCAGCGAGCATACGACCGACGGTGTGCACCAGTTCGTCGCGCTCGACTAAAAAGCGCGCCTCGCACTCGGCCAACATTTCGACTTCACCGTAGGGGGCCAGTTCCTCGCGGCTATAAGCGCGGCCGAATTCGGCGCGTACTTCCCGGTAAGGCGCGAAGCGGTTGAGCAGGCCGTCCAGGCTGCCGTCGTAGATGAGTTTGCCGAGGTGAATGAGCAGCACCCGCTCGCACAGGGCGGTGATGTCGGCCATGTAGTGGCTGGTGAGCAATACCGTCGCTCCGTAGCGGGTGTTGTACTCTTTCAAGAACGCCCGCACCGCCGTCTGGGCATTGACATCGAGGCCGAGAGTCGGCTCGTCGAGAAACAGAACCTGCGGCCGGTGCAACAACGCCGCGAGTAACTCCGCCTTCATCCGCTCGCCCAGCGAGAGCTTGCGCACCGGCTGGTTGAGCTTGTCGCCCAGGGCAAGCATCTCGGCCAATTCGCCCACGCGCCGCGCCGCCTCGGCGTCACTGAGGCCGTAGACGGCGGCGTTGACCCGCAGCGAATCGAGGGCGGGCAGATCCCAGATGAGCTGCTGCTTCTGACCCATCACCAGGGTGATCTTGTTCAAAAAGTCCCGCTCCCGGCGAAAAGGCACGAACCCCGCCACCGCCACCGTCCCCGCCGAAGGGTAAATCAGCCCCGTGAGCATCTTGAGGGTGGTCGTCTTGCCCGCGCCGTTGGCGCCCAAAAAACCGACCACCGCCCCCGGCTCGATCTCGAAAGAGACCTGTTGCACCGCTTCGATGAGCTTGTACTGGCGGCGAAAAAAATGGCGCAGCGTCCCGACCAGACCCGGCTCTTTGTCGGCGACCGGATAGACCTTGCTGAGATTCTGGACGTGGATAATGGGCGGCATACCCTTCACTGTAGCCCTTCGTCTGCGGTGCTCTGTGGGGGCGGTTTTGGAGGACGCATTGCATAAAATCGTCAACTGGACCCTTAATTGAAGTGAGGGAGCGGCCCATGTACTTGACATGAAACAAGCGCAAGAACAGGCCGGCTCCTGGGAGTGGATCAACAGCACGGGTGGAGCATGGATGAATAACGCCGCACCTCTGTTTTCCCTGGGGGAAAGCAGACCTTCGCTCGCCGACGCCACCCATGCCCTGGTCCTGCAGCTGCAGCCGATCTTGCGCGAACGGCAGCGTCTGTGCGCAGATACGTCCATCGGCACCGAGCGACGCGCCCAGAACCTGCGCATTCTGGAGCGCGAAGCCCAGCGCCAGGGTCTGGTGCAGCTGCACCAACGCCTCGCGCTGATTTGCCGCAACTACGTGGCGCGCAAGGGCACCGGTGGCCCCGAATGCCTCGATATCGAATCGTTCGTCGAAGAGGTGATCCTGCTCACCCACGCGCGCCTGCCGGAATTCAACCCCGACAAAGCCCGCTTTTCCACCTGGTTCGGTTCCCATATTCTCAGACAGGTCTATACCGATATGCAGCGCCGCATCGATCCCAGTTGGCAGCGTCCCGAACCGACGACGGCGGCAGGACGGGCCGAGCGCCAGATCGCCCGCCGCATCGCCCGTCCCGACTCCCTCGACCGCCCGGTGCGGCTGAGCGCGGGGGGTGACGAATCGACCAGCCAGGCCGAACTGGTCAGTGTCTCCTACCCTTGCGTGGAGGACGGTCTGATTGAAGAAGATTGCCGGGAGCGCTTCGTCGAAGCCCTTGAGCAGCTTGGTGAGGCCGATAAAGTCCTGCTCACCCGCCTCTATTTGCTGGGTGAGACCCAAAAAGAGATCGCCGCTTCGCTGGGGCGCACCCCGGCGCGCATTTCCCAAAGACTGCGCCAGATCTGCACCCGGCTTGCGGCGGCACTGGGAAGCGGCTTTCAGGAGGACTGCATCGACACCCAGTTTTGCGAAGCCCTGCGGAGGTGCGTGCCGTGATCGATCCTGAGCGGCTGGAGCGAATCCTAGGCGATCTGATCCGCCGCTCCGGCTGGCCGGGAGCGGTCCTGCCGCAACCGGCGGCGGCCCCGCCTGAGGAGGAACGGCTGTGGCAGGAGGCGATGGCCGGTCCGGACCTGCGTCGAAAGTGGTCCCCCTGGCTTCTGGGAACTTCAGCCCTGGCCGTTGCCGCCGCAGTGCTCGTCATGTTTGCCAGTACCCGCCTTCTGCGGGAGCGCCCCCCTTCTCAACCCTCCCCCAGCAACTCCGACCCGGTGACCATCACCGCAGCAAAGCCCCGCGAAGCACCCGCACTACCCCGACCCGCGGCGCAGCCCCAAACTGCTTCCCCCCCCCAATCCCCCCGTCCAACGGTTTTAATCCCGGCAACTCCGCCCCCTGCCAAGCCGCGCCGCCCTGCTGCACCTCCCCCCCCGCCACCGACTCTGCTCGCCGATGCCCCTCCCACCACCCAACCGGGCTCCCCGCCGGTGCTCACCCGCAGTGGCGAACCCGACCGCCCCGCCCCTTCCTCTGCACAGGCGAACGCCTCCGAACTGTATGCGACCAGCCTTTGCTTCGCGCTCAGCAACACTATCGACTTTCCAGAACCGGGCACAGGACTGTCTATTTTCGAGGTGGCGCTCACCGTCGAAGGCGGGCGCGCTTCACTCAAAGAGCCGCCCCAGACCATCACCTCCGGTGGCGAAGCCCTCGACGCGGCGGCCCGCACCGCCCTCGAAGCGCTGCCATTGCCCAGTTGGCCGCGCCCCGAAAACCTGTCCGTCCGCTACCTACTGGTCTTCGACGCCGATCAGCAAAAGGTGACCTGCAAACAGACCCGTCCTTACCCGGACACGCCCTGACGGCAAGCTATTAAAAAAGCCCCCGGATATCCGGGGGCTTTTTTGTTGTTTGGAGGAAATCAGCTGACCGGGACCACTTCGGTCTTGATCAAGATCTCCACCCGGCGGTTCTGCTGACGACCGTCGGGGTTATCCGAACCGTCCGGCTTGGCGTTGGGGGCGACCGGCTTGGTCTCGCCGTAGCCCTTGGCGGTCAGCCGCTCGGCTTCGATGCCCTTTTTCTCGAAGAAGGCCTTCACAGCACTGGCCCGCTCTTCGGAGAGTTTCTGGTTGTAGGCATCTTCACCCAGGCTGTCGGTGTGGCCCAGGATTTCGACCGGCTCGCTGCCGTAGAACTGGATGACCCCGACGACCCGGTTGAGGGCCGGATCCGCATCCAACTTGACGCTGGATTTGTCGAAGTCAAAGACGATGTTCTCAGGCAGAAGCAGCATCACCCCACCGGGCACCGGCTTGGCCTTGAACTCCGAGAGCACACCTTTGGCCTGCTCCGCGGAGATGGCCGGGGTAAAGGCCGCCGGACCGTTGGGATAGAGCGCCGCCGTCGAGGCGATCAAGAACGCCGCGTAGGTCAGGATGTACCCAATTGTAAAGTGAGCAAGACCCACCAGACGGCCCTGAACGATCGACATCGCCACGGGCTTGTCTTTCCAGCGCACCAGGTTGGCCAGGGGCGTGCGCTCGTGCGCCCACACCAGCGTCTCGATCAGCTCCTGCCAGTAGCCGCGCCAGGCGATCAGGAACATGAAGCCCGTCGCCCACACCAGATGGCCGAACAGGAACATCCAGGCCCAGACCGACAGGGCGTTGGTGCCGCCCGAGGGCGAGTAACCGCCGATCAAGGGAGCCGAGTTGGCCCACAGGTAGTCGCGCAACCATCCCATCAGGTAGGTGGAACTGGCGTTGAACTGGGCGACGTTGTCCCCCCAGATCGAAATCCACTTCCAGTGCCAGTAGAAGGTCACCCAACCGATCGTGTTGAGCATCCAGAAGACCGCCAGGTAAAAGGCATCCCAGGCGGAGATGTCGCAGGTGCCGCCGCGGCCGGGGCCGTCGCACGGGAAGGCAAAGCCGAAGTCCTTTTTGTCGGGCATCAGCTTGGAGCCGCGCGCGTCGAGCGCACCTTTGACCAGGATGAGCGTGGTGGTGTGCAGACCCAGGGCGATGGCGTGGTGCACCAAGAAATCGCCGGGGCCGATGGGCAGGAAGATGGGCGAGTTGTTGGCGTTGACCGAACCCAACCAGCCGGTCAGGAATTCACCCGGAGCCGTGACACCGGGGCCGCCGAACAAGGCCGGAATGCCCTCGATGATCTTGCCCGACTGCACCTGGACGAACTGGGCGAAGACCGGTTCAATGAGCAACTGGTCCTCAGGCCGACCGAAGGCCAGCATCACATCGTTGTGGACGTAAAGGCCCAGGGTGTGGAAGCCCAGGAACAACGACACCCAGCTCAGGTGCGAGATGAGTGCCTCTTTGTGCTCGAGCATGCGGGCGAGCACGTTGTTCTCGTTCGCCTTCGGGTCGTAGTCGCGCACGAAGAAGATCGCACCGTGGGCAAAGGCGCCGACCATCAAAAATCCAGCGATGTACTGGTGATGGGTGTAAAGCGCCGCCATCGTGGTGTGATCTTGCGGCATGTAGAAGTACGCCGGCAGGGCGTAGGTGTGCTGCGCCACCAGCGAGGTGACGACGCCCAGGCTAGCCAGGGCCAGACCGAGCTGGAAGTGCAGCGAGTTGTTGATCGTGTCGTAGAGGCCGCGGTGCCCTTCACCGGTGAGCGGACCCTTGTGGGCATCGAGGATCTCTTTGATCGAGTGGCCGATGCCGAAGTTGGTCCGGTACATGTGACCCGCGATGATGAAGATCACCGCGATGGCCAGATGGTGATGGGCGATGTCCGTGAGCCAGAGCGTCCCCGTGGCCGGGTTGAGGCCGCCGATAAAAGTCAGAATCGGCGGACCCGCCTGCGGGTCGGCGTACACTCCCCAGTTGCCGGTGAAAAAGGGCGCCAGGCCCGCCGGGTGGGGAAGGGTGTTCAGGAAGTTGCTCCAGTCGACGCGCTGGCCGCGGGCGGCCGGGATGGCGACGTGGATCATGTGGCCCGCGAAGGCCAGAGAGGAGACCCCGAACAGCGCCGAGAGGTGGTGGTTGAGGCGCGACTCGGCGTTCTTGAACCAGGCGAGGGACGGCCGGAAGCGGGGCTGCAAATGCAGCCAGCCCGCGATCAAGAAGACGGTCGCCAGCACCATCAAGAAGATCGAACCCTGGTAGAGGTCCGAATTGAAGCGCATCCCGAGGGTGTAGTAGAGGTAATACAGCCCCGAGTAGGCGGCGTTGACCGGGCCTGCGCCCCCTTCGGGGGTGAAGGCTTCGACCGCACCCTTGCCGAAGTGGGGGTCCCAGATGGCGTGGGCGATGGGCACCACACCGGTGGGGTTGGAGACCCACTGCTCGAAGTTGCCCTGCCAGGCGATGTGAAACAGGTTGCCCGAAGACCACAAAAAGATGATCGCCAGGTGGCCGAAGTGGGTGGCGAAGAGTTTCTGGTAGAGAGACTCTTCGGTCATCCCGTCGTGACTTTCAAAGTCGTGGGCGGTGGCGATGCCATACCAGATACGGCGCGTGGTCGGGTCCTGCGCAAGGTCCTGGCTGAATTTTGGAAAACGAGTTGCCATTGCTGTCACTCCCTATGGCAAGGCCAGGAATCGGGCCAGGAAGAACGCCCACGTCGTGGCGATCCCTCCTAGCAGGTAGTGGGCCACGCCGACCGCCCGACCCTGGGTGATGCTCAGGGCGCGCGGTTGAATGGCGGGGGCTACCTTCAGCTTGTTGTGGGCCCAGACGATCGACTCGATGAGCTCCTGCCAGTAGCCGCGGCCGCTAAACAGGAACATCAGCGAGAAGGCCCAGATGAAGTGGGCGCCCAGGAACATCAGGCCGTAGGCCGAGAGCGGGCCACCGTAGGAGTTGATGACCGCCGAGGACTGCGCCCACAAAAAGTCGCGCAGCCAGCCGTTGATGTTGATGGAACTCGCCGCGTACTGCGAAAGGGCCACCGTCTGGCCACCAAGCAACACGTCGGTATTGCCGATGATGTGGTTGACCGCTCCGGTGGAGCGATCGACCGTCCCCCAGACGTCCGACTGCATTTTCCAGCTGAAGTGGAAGATCACCACCGAGATGGTGTTGTACATCCAGAACAGACCGAGAAACACATGATCCCAGGCGGAGGACTGGCAGGTGCCGCCGCGGCCGGGGCCGTCGCAGGGGAAGCGGAAACCGAGGTTGGCTTTGTCGGGAATGAGCCGCGAGGAGCGGGCAAACAGCACGCCCTTCAGCAAAATCAGCACCGTGACGTGGATGCACAGGGCAAAGATGTGGTGGACCATGAAGTCCGCCGTGCCCAGGTGGATCGGCGAAATTGAGATTTTGTCGTTGGCCAGGGCCAACACCTGATTCGCCTGGAGCGTCGCGGCGCTCGAGAGCGCGCCGGTGTACCAGGTAGGGCTGGTGCCGCCAACCCAGGGAGCGGTCGCACCGCCGGGGGCCGCCGCGTGGATGTTTTGAATCCACTGGGCGAATACCGGCTGCAGCGGAATCGCGAAGTCGGCAAACATGTCGCGCGGGCGACCGAGGGCCTGCATCGTGTCGTTGTGGACGTAGAGTCCGAACGAATGGAAGCCCAGGAACAGCGTCACCCAGTTGAGGTGCGAGATGATCGCGTCGCGGTGGCGCAGCACCCGATCCAGCAGGTTGTTCTGATTGGTGACCGGGTCGTAGTCGCGGACCATGAAAATCGCCGCGTGCGCACCGGCGCCCACGATCAAGAAGCCGCCGATCCACATGTGGTGCGTGAACAGCGAAATCTGGGTCGCGTAGTCCGTGCCCATGTAGGGGTACGGGTTCATCGCGTACATGTGATGGGCGACGATGATCGTGATCGAACCGGCCATCGCGAGGTTGATGGCCAGTTGCGCGTGCCAGGAGGTGGTGAGCACCTCGTAGAGGCCGCGGTGCCCTTCACCGGTGAGGGGACCTTTGTGGGCTTCGAGCATCTCTTTGATCGAGTGGCCGATGCCCCAGTTGGTCCGGTACATGTGGCCCGCGATGATGAACAGTGTCGCGATGGCCAGATGGTGATGGGCGATGTCGGTGAGGTACAGCGCACCGGTGGCCGGTTCCAGACCGCCTTTGAAGGTCAAAAAGTCGGTGAACTGGCCCCAGTTGAGGGTAAAGAACGCCCCCAGACCGCCGTTGGGACCAAAGCCCTTCGGGAAGTACTGGCCCATCAACCCGTAGTCCAGGCCCGCGAACGGGTTGACCTGGGCTGGGGCGATACCGGCGTCGAGCTGCGCTTTGACCGGCAGGGCCACGTGAATCAGGTGGCCGGTCCAGAACAAAGAGCCCAGACCGAAGAGCCCCGCCAGATGGTGGTTGAGCATCGACTCGACGTTCTGGAACCACTCGAGCTTGGGAGCGCGCTTGTGGTAGTGGAACCAACCCGCAAACAAAAATAGCGCCGCGATAATGAGCATCGCGATCGACATCGCCGCAAGCTGGCCGGTGGTCGTAAACCCGACCGCGCGCCACAGGTGGAAAAGCCCCGAGGTGATCACGATACCGCCCTGCTCGAAGCCCTTGGCGACGGTGGACGGATCGTTGAGAATCTCCTGGCCGAAGACCGGCCAGACGGTCTGGGCGCTCGGTTTGAGCCCCAGCGGGTTTTCCATCCAGGCTGTGAAGTTGGAGAAGTACGCGCCGTGCCAGAACATGCCGCTCAGCCACACGCAGACCACCGCGAGGTGGCCGAAGTGGGCCGAGAAGATTTTGCGGGAGATTTCTTCCTTGTCGGAGGTATGGGTTTCAAAGTCATGAGCCAGAGCGTGCAGATCCCAGATCCAGGTGGTCGTCTTGGGACCGCGCGCCAGGTTCCGCTCGAACCAGCCCGGCTTGCCCCACTTTTCGGTGGAAGTCGGAACTGGATCGTTGTCTACGAGAACCCTGACGGGCTTCTCTCGCTCCTGCGGCGTTGTAGACATTGAGGATCTCCTTGCTGACGCACCGCCGACGGAGTCGTCGATGCTCGGTTTCGGAACGAGAACCACAACGTACGCTCTCTCGGTATCTGATGAAGCAGATGATGATGGCGGAAATCCACCCAAGAGCATACGCAGTTACGCTGCATTATAGGCCAGCCCGAGGGCACAAACGGCGCACTTAACAATTTTTAAAAAGCCTGAAATCATTACTGGATCTGGATTTGAGCGTTATGGCCTCCGGCCGGTTCGTCACAGTAGGTTGCCGATAATTGCAAAACCGTTGCTTTTGGCCGCCGAGGGACGTACCCCGGGGGAGGGAGCGGTTTCGGTTGGAGTGATATGATACGGAAGTTTTGAGGAACCTCCCGATGCGTAGACTCTCCCAGGTGGGGACGTGCTTGGCGGTTTTGGCCCTGCTGACGGCGGCGGGTGCGGGAGCGCAACAGGCAGGCCCTCTCAAGCAAAACCCGACTACGACTACCGCTTCGGAGCCGACCGCCCCGATAATCCCTGACGCTTCCAAATATCGGCAGCTGGAGCAGGAGAGCAGCGTCCTGAGCGTCGCCGGGACCGATCAGATGCTCAAAGCGGCCCAGCAGATGGCCAAGGACGGCAAATTCGTCGACGCGGTCGCCCGCAACCAGGAGGCGATCACGATGCTCAACCAGATGTCCACGCTGCACTCGCAGCTGTCCAAAGCGTTTGCCGGCATCGACAACCGCATCGCCGATCAAGAGAAGCAAGTGGCGCTGCAGGCAGCCATCCGCCGCGACGAAGCGACCTATCAACTGGCGCTCATCCACCGCGCCCAGGGCAAACCCGAACTGGCGGTGCCGCTGCTGGTGCGCATCACCACCAGCCAGAACCCGACGCGGGATCTGGGCCAAAAGGCTTACCAGCAGCTCTTTGAAATCGGCTTCGTCAAGAGCCAGTATCCAAGGCAGTAGATCCCCCCTGGCCCCCCTTAGTGTAAGGGGGGAGCGTTACCGAGAGCGCTTCTACCAGGTGTTTGGCCTGCCTGCCGGTGGCGTGGGCGATTTGCTGGCGGCAGGAGACGCCGTCCGCCACCAGAACAGTTTCGGGCGTAGATTGCTCGATTGCTGGAAACAGACGCTGGGAACCGATCGCCAGCGACAGGTCGTAGTGCTCCTGCTCATAACCGAAGGCACCGGCCATCCCGCAGCAGCCCGAGGGGATCTCGTGGGCGTCGAAGGCCAGTTTGAGCAATTCCAGCGTCGGCCGGGTGCCCACCATCGCCTTCTGGTGGCAGTGGCCGTGCAGCAGCGCCGGGAGCGCCGATTTGGCAAATTCAAGGTTGAGTTCGCCCCGCCGGTGTAGATCGAATAGAAATTCGTCGATGGTGAGGCTGTGGGCAGCCACGTCCTTGGCGTCGCCGCCAGAAACCAGATCCAGGTACTCGTCGCGCAGGGTGAGGATGCAACTGGGCTCGCAGCCCAGGATCGGTATACCCGCCCGGGCGTAGGGCAACAGCTGCTCGACGTTGTAGCGGGCAGTGGCCTGGGCCTCGGCCAGCAGCCCTTTTGAGATCATCGGCCGACCGCAGCAGCGCCGGGTGGGCAGGATCACTTCGTAGCCCAGCTGTTCCAACAACTTCACCGCCGCCCGGCCAATCTCGGGGGTGTTGTATTCCATATAGGTGTCGTGGAAGAGCACCACCGGACCCCGGCGCCCCGTGCCCAGGGGCTTCGAGGAGCGGGTGGAAAACCAGCGGCTGAAGGTCTGGGGGGCAAAGGCGGGCAGGGTGCGCTCGGGGGCAAAGCCCAACAGGCGTTTGCCCAGCACTCCCAGGGGACTTTTGATCAGCCAGTTTGAGAGCGGAGCGGTAGCCGCGCCGAGCCGGTTGACGAGCGCGATGTGACCGACCACCCGGTCGCGCCAGGGCGTGCCGTGCTCGCGGTGATAATGGCTCAAAAATTCCGCTTTGAGCTTGGCCATGTTGACGCTAGAGGGGCATTCGGTCTGGCAGGCTTTGCACGAAAGACAGAGGTCCATGACCTCGTAAAGGCCCCTACCCGTGAAACTTTCCGAGCCCGCCTGGCCCGCCAGCACCGAGCGCAGGGCGTTGGCCCGGCCGCGGGTCGAGTGCTTTTCATCGAGAGTCGCCTGGTAGGAAGGACACATCGTGCCCACGTCCTGCTTGCGGCAGTTGCCGTTGCCGTTGCACATCTCGGCCGCGCGGGCAAAGCCGAATTCGCGGCTGAAGTCGAAGGTGGTGGCCAGCTCCTGGGTGCGGTAGCCGGGGCCGTAGCGCAGGTGAGCGTCCGGCGGCGGCCCGTCGACCACTTTGCCGGGGTTCATGCGGTTCTCGAAGTCGAAGGTGCGCTTGACCGTTTGAAATGCGCCGTACAGCCGCGGGCCGAACATCTTTTCGTTGAGCCAGCTGCGCGCCAGACCGTCGCCGTGCTCGCCGCTCATCGAACCACCCAAAGCGCGGGTGAGGTCGCTCACCTCGTGCAGCATGGCGTTCAGGCGCTCGATGTCGCCAGGATCTTTGAGATTGAGGGCGGGGCGGATGTGCAGGCAGCCCACCGAGGCGTGGCCGTAGTAACCGGCGTGGGTGCCGTGGGCAGCGACGATGCGCTGAAATTCGCGCACAAATTCGCCCAGCCGCTCGACCGGTACGGCCGGATCTTCGACGAAGGCGAGGGGTTTGCGCTCCGCGCGGGTGCTCATCAGCATCCCCAACCCGGCCTTGCGCAGATTCCAGACATCCGCCTGGGCGGTCTGATCGCGCACACTCACCGTGGCGTAGCCCAGGTGCGCTCGCACCAGGCGGTCGCGCAGGGCCTCCAGCCGCTCCGCCACCTCGTGTTCGTTCTCGCCGTGAAATTCGACCAGGAGCACAGCGCGCGGGTCACCTTCGATAAAACCGACCCGATCTTGAAAGGCCCGCGAGCGCATCGCGGGAGCGAGGATCTGATCGTCGACCAGTTCGACTGCAGCCGGGGCGAGTTCGAGAATTATTGCCACCGCGTCGATGGCTGCGTTGAGCTCACCAAAGTGCACCACGCCCACGGCCGTCGCCTTCGGCAGCGGGATAAGCCGCACCTTCAAGGCACTCAGCACCGCCAATGTCCCTTCCGAACCCACCAGCAACTTGGCGAGGTTGAAGCGGCGATCCGGGTCCGGTAGGGGCGAGGGATCCGGATAGTCGGCGAGCAGTGCGTCGAGGTTGTAGCCGCTCACCCGCCGCAGCAAACGCGGGAAACCGTTCAATATATCCTCGCGGTGCTGGGCAATCAGGCGCGGAATCTGCCGGTAGAGCTGGGCTTCGAGGCTGCTGCCCTGGGCTTTTGCCGCCAATTCAGTCTCGTTGAGCGGTCCGAAGTGGCACACCGAACCGTCCGCGAGCACTGCCCGGCATTCGAGGATGTGATCGACCGTTTTGCCGTAGAGAATCGAGCGCGCCCCGGCGGAGTTGTTGGCAGCCATACCCCCCAGGGTGGCGCGGCTCGCCGTGGCGGTCTCCGGGCCAAATTGCAGACCGTAGGGCCGCAAATGCTGCTTGAAAACATCCTGCACCACTCCCGGTTCGACCCAGGCGGTGCCCTCCTCGGGGTTGACCTCGATGACCCGGTGCATATACTTCGAAAAATCGAGCACCACCGCCTGGCCCACCGCCTGGCCCGAGACGCTCGTGCCGCCGCCGCGGGCCAGCACCGGCAATTTTGCCGCCCGGGTAGCCTGAACGGTCGCCACCACATCGGCTTGCGAGCGGGGGATCACCACACCGATAGGCGGGATGCGATAGAAACTGGCATCGGTACTATAGAGGGCGCGGTCGAGCTCGCTAAAACGCACCTCACCTTCGATCTGCCGTGCGAGATCCTGTACGAACGTTTTCACCGGGTCGCATCCTGAACGGGCTTTCTATATTTCCACTGTACGCCCGCCCAAAGCGGTCGCAGGTGAGTCGGCTGCGGGGCATCTAGACTGGGAGCGCACGCGGAGTGACACCCATGACCACGTTCGAGAAAGCCCGCCTCCAGTCCAGCGAACGCACCCTGCCGGGCCGTTACTACACCGACCCTGCGATCTTTGATCAAGAGCAACGCGAAATCTTTGCGCGTCGATGGGTCTGTATCGGGCGCGCCGAGCAGGCGCACAGTCCCGGAGAATACTTCCTGACACAGGTGGCGGGCGAGAGCCTGATCGTCATCCGCGACCACCGGGGCGTGCTGGGGGCATTTCATAACCTCTGCCGCCACCGGGGAACCCGGCTATGCAGCGAAACAGCGGGCCGCTTCACCGCTCTGGTGCGCTGCCCCTACCACGCCTGGAGCTATCGCCTGGACGGCAGCCTGGCTGCCGCCCCCAACATGGATCAAGCCCCGGACTTCGACCTGGCGGACTACCCGCTCCACCGCTGCCGCCTTGCCGAGTGGGAGGGCTTCGTCTGGCTCAACCTGGATCCCCAACCGACACCGTTCGAGTCGGTCTTCGCCCCGCTGATCGGCCGCTTCACCGGCTGGCGACTTCCGGCCCTCAGGCTTGGGGCGCGCGTCACCTACGACCTGCGTGCCAACTGGAAGCTGGTTTTCGAGAACTACAACGAGTGTTGTCACTGCCCACCCATCCACCCGCGCCTGGCGCAGCTGTCCCCCTCCGACAGCGGCCGAAACGACCTGATGGAAGGGCCGTTTCTGGGGGGCTACATGGGCATCCATCCGGGCATGGCTCTGACTGCCAGCGGCAGCCGTTCGCGCCCGCCGCTGGGTACCGTCGCGGGCGAGGATTTGCAGCGCGCCTACTACTACACACTATTTCCCAACCTGCTATTTAGCCTCCACCCCGACTACGCGATGGTGCATTTTCTGGTACCCCTGGCCCCTGATTCTACCCGGATTGTCTGCGAGTGGTATTTCGACCCGACCCAAATCATCCAGCCCGGCTTCGACCCGACCGACGCAGTGGCCCTGTGGGACGAAATCAACCGCCAGGATTGGCAGGTCTGCGAATGGACCCAGCAGGGCACAGCTTCCCGAGCCTACACCCCCGGCCCCTACGCCCACTCCGAGGGTCTGTGCGCCGCCTTTGACCGGGAGTATTTGAAAGCATTGGGTTGTTGACAGGTGCCAGGTGACAGGGAAGACCGCTGCCTATCAGATTATGTACAGCGTTCGAATTGCTTCACTTTCAAAGACCGCTGCAACCCAACGACAAGCCATCCCCTTCGTCGCAGTCGACACGCGTCGTGCAGGCCCTAAAAGAATAAACCGATCCCACCCACACAGTCTCGTTCCCACCCTGCCGCTAAGTCCGGGGGGTGTCGGGGGGGTGGCACCCCCTCGACGCGGGGAGGTTGGAGAGCGCGAGAGGGGAACCCGAAGGGGGTTCCGCCTCTCGCTCCACAGACCCTCGTGCCAAACCAACCACCAAACGCCAAAATTTTAGGCAGTCTGCCCGAATCTGGGCAACCGTCACAACTCGCCAGGATCCAGCCCCTGCCGGCGGAGATACTCGATGAGCCGATTAAAGCGTTGTTCAAGTTGTAGTACCCTTGCCATCCGCACGACAGAGGTGGTGACCATCGATGTGTGCCCCGGTCCATTGTTTTATAAGTAGCGCACTTAAGAAGGTATCAGGTGCCAGGTTTCAGGTGTCAAGGAAAAAACGTTGCATTGAGCTGCCCCACAGCCGACCGCCGGCTGGGCAAACCCGAGTCCAACAGCGCTCAGGCAGCCGAACGACCATGGATAGCCTCATGGATCGCAAGGAGCAGCTCAGGCACGGTGAACGGTTTGGTCAAAAAAGCCCGCTGGGTGGAGTGGAGGGCTTTGGGCCGCTCGGCGTGAGCAATGCCGCTCATCGCAACCACCGGCAGGTGCGGGTCGATGTCCTGCAGAGCAAAAATTGCCGCCGGGCCGTCCATGGCGGGCATCATCATGTCGATCAGCACCACCTGCGGGGAGTGGCGTAAAGCGGCGATCGCCTCCAGACCGTTGCCGGCACCCACCACACGGTAGTTGTGGCTTTCGAGCGCCGTGCGGATCACCTCCAGAATGGCCGCCTCGTCGTCAACCACCAGTACCAGTTCGCCGCAGCCCTCAGGCAGTTCCGCTTGCGCCTCCGGCTCGACTTCGCTCCCCGCCGCCGCCGGCAAATGGACCCGAAATTCGGTGCCCCGGCCCGGTTCACTGTAGACCCCAACAAAACCGCCGTGGTGCTTGACGATGCCCAGCACCGTCGAAAGCCCGAGGCCGGTACCCTTGCCCAACTCCTTGGTCGTAAAAAACGGTTCAAAAATCTTCTCGACAATCTCAGGCGTGATGCCCGTGCCCGTGTCGCTGACGGTGACCACCACGTAGGCACCGGCCGCGGCATCCGGGATCAGCCGGGCGTAATGCTCGTCCACAATCAAGTTGCGGGCGGTGAGGGTGAGCACGCCGCCTGCGGGCATCGCATCGCGGGCATTGACGCACAGATTCATAAATACCTGGTGCATCTGGGTGGCGTCCGCCTGGATAGTCCAGAGATCTTGCGCCGACGCATCGATGCGAATCTCGATCGACTTGGGGAACGTCTGCCGGACAATCTGCCCCACCTCCCCAAGCAGGTGACGAATCTGTAAAATCGTGCGCCGACCCTCCATACCCCGGGCAAACGAGAGAATCTGGGTGACCAGATGGCTGCCGCGGCGCGAATTTTCTTCGAGCATTCTGAGCAGGCGCAAGTCCTGCTGGTCGAGGTCCGTCAGCCGCAAAGGCAGCAGTTGGGCCGCTGCGACGATGGGCGTCAGGATGTTGTTGAGATCGTGGGCGATACCGCCCGCGAGGGTGCCCAGGCTCTCCAGGCGCTGGGCGCGCAGAAATTTTGCCTCGAGCTGTTTTTTTTCGGTGATGTCGGTATCGACGGTGAGAATCGACTTGGGACGGCCCTGCTCGTCGCGCACCAGCGTCCAGCGGCTCTGGGCAATCAGTTTTTTGCCCGAGCGGGTGAATTTGGTCAACTCGCCCTGCCATTCACCGCGCACCACGACGGTTGCGAAGACCTCCTCAGCAGCAAGTCGGGCTTCATCGGCTCCGACCAGCCCGCGCCCGTAGAGAAGATCGGCCGCGGTTTGGCCCAACACTTGAGCCGCACTCCAGCCGTAGAGCCGCTCGGCCCCTTGGTTCCAGAACACAACCCGGTTATCGAGATCCCTCAGCAAAATCGCGTCGGTGGCGACATCGAGCAGGGCCGCCTGCTCGTGGATCTTTTGCTCGGCGCGCTGTCTTTCGATGGCGTAGCGGATCGAGCGCACCAGGAGCGAACCGGTCACCTGCCCTTTGACCAGATAATCCTGGGCACCCAGTTGCATCGCCCCGGTGGCCAGGGCCTCGTCGTCGAAGCCGGTGAGCACGACAATCGGCAAGGCGGCGGCAAAGGGCTTGAGGGCGATGAGGCTGTCGAGGCCGCGGCTGTCCGGCAGCGAGAGATCGAGCAACACCACGTCGAAGTGCTCGTGGGCCAAAGCGGCGACGGCTTCCTGAAGCCGCCCGGCCGCGCGCCACTCGAAGCGCGCGGCCGGGGCGTCCTTTAAGATTTCGCGCAGCAGCCGGACGTCGCTGGGGTTGTCTTCGATTAACAGAATTTTGATCGCCGCCATCGCCCTCACCTCGGGGGAAGCTTGACGACCGTGAACCAAAAATCCTCGATCGACCGCACGATTTTGAGGAACTCACCGAAATCGACGGGCTTGGTAATGTAACAGTTGGCCGCGTCGTTGTAGGCTCTGAGGATATCCTCCTCCGCCTGGGAAGTGGTGAGGATCACCACCGGAATGCACCTGAGGGAGGTGTCGGATTTGATCTGGGCGAGCACCTCCCGGCCGTCTTTTTTGGGCAGATTCAAATCGAGCAATACCAGGTCCGGGCGGCGGGCGCGGACGTACTTGCCCTGCTTCTCGAGGTACGCCAGGGCCTCGGCGCCGTCCTCGACGACTTGCAGACGCACGGGGATCAGACCTTCGGCGAGGGCAATGCGGGTCAAGCGCACATCGCCGGGATTATCCTCGACCAGCAGCACTTCGATGGGACGGTTCGGGGCGGCGGCACTGCTCATAGATCACCTGTGGGCTCCGGAACGGTAAAGAAAAATGTCGATCCGCGGCCGGGCTGCGACTCGACCCAGATGCGCCCGCCGTGGCGCTCGACAATTTTTTTGCAGATAGCCAGGCCGATGCCGGTGCCGGCGTAGCCGCCGCGGGGGTGCAGCCGCCGAAAGACGGCAAAGATGCGCTCGCGGTAAGGCGCTTCGATGCCGATGCCGTTGTCGGCCACCGAGAAGACCCACTCCCCTGCAGCGGGCGCCGCGCCGATGTGTATCTGCGGCGGCTCGGGGCCATGGAACTTGAGCGCATTGCCCACCAGATTCTGGAAGACCTGGGCAAGCTGGGTGGCATCGGCGATCACCTTGGGCAGCGCTTCGCGGCTGACGGTGGCGCCGCTATTTTCGATGGTTGGTTTTAAGTTGGCCAGGGCGTTCTCGAGAACGGCGCTCGCGTCGATGCGGCCGGGTGGTGCGGCGCGGATGCCGACGCGCGAGTAGGCCAGCAGATCGTTGATGAGCGTCTGCATCCAGCGCGCCCCATCGACGGCGTAGCCGATGAATTCCTGGGCATCCGGATCGAGCTTGTCCTGGTAGCGCTGCTCCAACAGTTGCAGGTAGCTGCCGATCATCCGCAAGGGCTCCTGCAGATCGTGGGAGGCGACGTAGGCGAACTGCTCGAGGTCGGTGTTGGAGCGGGCCAGCTCCCGGCGCTGCTGGGTCTCTTGCTCCAACAGTTGCGCCTGGGCGAGGGCGATGCCCATCTGGTCGGCCAACTGCAACAGCAACTCCGTCTCAAAAGTGCTCCACTGGCGGGGGGCGCTGCACTGGTGGGCGATGAGCAGACCCCACAGCTGCTCGCGCTGCAAAATGGGCACCACCAGATTGGCGCGCACCGCGAAGCGCCGCAAAAAATCGGCATGGCAGGGCTGGATGGGCGCCGTCTCGATGTCGGCGATGGCGCCGATGCGCCCCCGGCGGTACTGCTCCTGGTAACCGTCTCGAAAGCACGGATCGAGGATGTTCTGCCCGAGCGCCGCCGGCCAGCTCTCCAGCACCGCCTCCTGCACCACCTTGCCGGTGCCGTCCGCCCACAGCCGGAAGATGAGCACCCGGTCGGCAGCCAGCAGCTTTTGCACCTCGTCGACGGACGTGCGCAGGATGTCCTCCAGTTGTAAAGACTGGCGAATTTTCAGGGCAATGTCCGAGAAAAGGCGGATGCGCCGGTTCTGCCGCTGCAACTCCGCCTCGGTCCGCCGTCGTTCGGTGATGTCCGCCACGATGCCGAGCACTCGCACCACCGCACCGTCGTCGCCAAAGACCAGCCGGCCCTGGGCTGCCAGCCAGCGCACCTCACCCACCGGGTGGACGACCCGAAATTCGCCGTGCGGCTCCCGCTTTTGGGCAAGCACCGCGGCAATCCCAGCCGCGACGGGAGCGCGGTCTTCCGGGTGCACGCAGGCGAGAAACGCTTCGAGGGTGCCTGCAAATGTGCCCGCAGCCAGACCCAACATCCGCTCAACGTTATCGGAACAAAACACCGTATTTTCTTGGGCATTCCAATCCCAAACACCCAGGTGGGCGGCCTCCATTGCAAAATGCAGATGCTTTGCGTTGGGGCATAGTCGCTCTTGAGCTTCCTGGTCCATCCTCGACTCTATTAGCTGTCTGTGCACAATGGACTGGCGAAGGCGGCCCGACGTGCAAAACATGCCCCGATATCAAGATAAGACAAATACGATTCCGTTGGGAACCTTAAGCTTACCGTAACTTTTCACTACCAGCCACGCCGACAGCCTGATCCATGCGATCACTTCACCACCCATCCAAAAACGTGGCCGGGCAGGCTGCGGCCGCTTTTTTGTCACATCGGGGCTACCTTTGCCGACACAAGCACCCCGTTGACTCAGACACTTTCTAAGGGTTGCACCCGACACAAAAACCGGTCAAGGGGTCGATGCAAATTGACTCTTTTGCTAGAAATATTGTTGCCAAAAAAATACGAATAAAATCTATATAGGATGATAATTATGCGATTAGGGTAGCCGGTATTTTTACCGATTGAATCTGTCAAATATTTGACTAAAATAGGGAACCAAATTGGTTCGCATACACGTGCTCCTTCGGTTGAAGATCTGCTCTTCGGCGATTTTTGACATTGGTGTATGCCCTTGTGCTTTGAGATGAAATCGGGCAGAAAATTAGCCTTTGCTTAACAGAATGTCCCAACACTCTGTGCCCGAGCTTCGGTGTTAATTCCTTCTGTGTTCATGGGTTCTTCCGCACGGTTGTGCGGAGCATATTTTCGCGGCTGCCGGAAGCTGTTATGCTCCCCCGGCGGCGATGCGAACGAGGAGTCAATCATGAAAAAAATTGCCCCCCTTCCGGTAAAACTCGGCACCCTCGCCCTGGTGGGTTTGGTACTCGCCGCCGCCTTGCTCCCGACGCCGGGGGGCTTTGCCCGGCGCGGCCAGGCCGCGGCGGCGGTGAAGCCCAGCATCGTCGTGGTCACCGCCGACGATCTCTCGACGATGGAATTGAACGACGGCCTCGAGCGGGGCCTGCTGCCGGCTATCCAAAACCGCCTGGTGGAAGAAGGCACCGTCTTCGCCAACTCCTTCGTCTCCTATTCGCTGTGCTGCCCTTCGCGCTCCACCTTTCTGACCGGGCAGTACAGCCATAACCACGGCGTGCAGGGCAACGGCCCGCCCATCGGCGGCGCGGTGGCTTTGCGGGACGATTCGACTTTGGCGACCTGGCTTGACGATGCAGGCTACGTCACGGGTTTTCTGGGCAAGTACCTCAATGGCTACGGGGCGAACAAAGACAAAAGTTCGCCCCGCGACGACGCGACCTACGTTCCGCCGGGTTGGGATGTCTGGCAGGGTCTGGTCGATCCGACCACCTACCAGGTCTACAACTTCAAAATCAACGAGAACGGCCGGGTGGCCAACTACGGCACCGACCAGGCTGAGCCGCCCGAGGAGTATCAGACCGATGTGCTGAGCGCGCGGGCGGTGAACTTCGTCGAGCAGTACGGCAGTGGCGACGCGCCGTTTTTTCTGTGGGTCAACCCGATCGCCCCCCACTTCGAACTGCGCGGTACCCGGCGCTGCACCGTCAACCCGCGACCGCAAAACAGCATTCGCCCTGCTCCCCGCCACGCCGGCAGCGCCGCCGCCGTTCCCCTGCCGCGCGGCCCCGCCTTCAACGAGCAGGATGTCTCAGACAAACCCACCTGGGTGCAGCAAAATCCGGCGATGAGCGAGCGGACTATCGACTGTCTGCAAAACCTTTACCGCAACCGCCTGGAGGCGATGCGCGCCGTGGACGATCTGGTGGCGGCGCTGTTCGACGCCCTGGAACGCACCGGCGCGCTGGGCGACACGATCGTGCTGTTGACCTCCGACAACGGTTATCTGCTCGGGCAGCACCGGCTGACCGCCAAAGTCCTGCCCTACGAGGAGTCGATCCGGGTGCCGCTTCTGGTGCGGGTGCCCGATGCCGGTGCCCCCGGGCGCGTCGATGAACTGGTGATCAACAACGACCTTGCCCCGACGATTGCCGCGTGGGCGGGAGTCACCCCGGATCTGGCCGTCGACGGCCGCTCGCTGGTGCCGCTGTTGGCCGATTCCACCCCGGCGCAGTGGCGCAAACGCTTGCTGGTCGGGCACATCGGTACCACCAACGCCAACGAACCGTCCAACCACGCAGTACTGCGCACCGGCGCGCGCGACAGCGCCCGCCCCAACCGCGCCTACGTCGAATACACGGCCCATTCGCCGGAACTCTACGACCTCAACAGCGATCCCGCACAGCTGACCAGTTTGCACGCCCAGCGCCCCGAGGAGGTTGGCGCGCTGAGCGCCCAGCTTGCAGGACTGAAAACCTGCGCCGGGAGCACCTGCCGGACCCTCGAAGACCAGTAGTTTCCACCCCAACGCCCCGGCGGCCCTTCGCCGGGGCACTTTAAACAAATACTTGAGCAATCGTTTGTTTTCAGTTACGATAGGGCCATTGCGATAGGGAATAGCGATGACCACTGTGACTCAGATGAAGTGCGCCTGCGAAGCATGCCTGTGCGTCGTCACCTTGAGTGAGGCGCTCGAGAAGGACGGCAAGTATTTTTGCAGCGGCCCGTGCGCCAACGGCCACCCGGATGGTTCCGGCTGCGGCCACACGGGCTGCGAGTGCAACTGAGGCAGCTGCAGTAGATTGTCTGTTCATCGATACCCCGGTTCGCAAAGTTGGAACCGGGGTTTGTTGGCGGAAGCGCTCCGAAATATCCACGCGGCCACCGCGTTGGGCAAGGAAGTTGTTATGGAAGTCTCAAAAATCGACGCCGGGCGTGACGAGACCTGCGAGCACACCGGATTGCACCCGGAGGCGGTGGCGCGGGCGGCAGCGCGCGTCGGGGCACTGGCGCACATCAATGAACTGGCGCAGCTGTTCGCAGCCTTCGGCGACCCAACCCGGTTGCGCATCCTCACAGCCCTGCGTAGCGGCGATCTGTGCGTGTGCGATCTGACGGCGGTGCTTGGGATGACCGCTTCGGCGGTTTCCCACCAGTTGCGGCTGTTGCGCAATTTGCGGCTGGTGCGCTCGCGCAAAGTCGGTCGGGTCGTCTACTACCACCTCGACGACGAGCATGTGCTCAATTTGCTGGCCCAGGGCGAAGCCCATATCCGCCATGATTAGTCGCAGTTAGAAACTACCCACCCGGTTCAGTTCGCTGCCGGACCTTTTGCACTCAGATCAACGTCCCGCCGATGAGCCCCGTCAGGATGACAAAACCGACGGTGACGTTTTCATTGAAGATGCGGTTAAAGCGGGCCGGATCGTCGCCGGTCACCAGCGAGCGGTACTCGCGCCACCAGAAGAGGGTGGCGACGATCAAACACACATAAAAAATCGATCCCAGTTCCAGCTGGTAGCCTACCACCGCCAGGCACAGAGCGGCCCCGGCAAAAAATGCGGCGATCGCCTCGGGGGTGAAGCGGCCAAAAAAGATAGCACTCGAGTTGATCCCGATTTTGAGGTCGTCCTCGCGGTCCGAAAGGGCATAGACCGTGTCAAAGCCAAGGGTCCACAGCACCGTCGCTCCCCATAGCCACCAGGCGGGGGTCTCCAGGCCGCCGGTCACTGCCGACCAGGAGATGAGCGCGGCAAACCCCCAGGCCAGCGAGAGGACCAGTTGCGGCACCGGGAAGACGCGCTTGGCCCCCGGATAGAGGGCAATCACCGGCACGGCGGCAACGCACAACCAGAAGGTGAAGGGGTTGAGAAAAAAGGTCAGCCCCCAGGCGCACAGCAGCGAGACCGCGAAAGTGACCACCGCTACCGGCACGGCCAGTTCGCGGCTGGCGAGGGGCCGAGCGCGGGTGCGCTCGACGAGCGGATCGATGTCGCGATCCCACAGGTCGTTGATGACGCAA
This sequence comes from Gloeobacter violaceus PCC 7421, assembly GCF_000011385.1. NCBI lineage: Bacteria > Bacillati > Cyanobacteriota > Cyanophyceae > Gloeobacterales > Gloeobacteraceae > Gloeobacter > Gloeobacter violaceus. The sequence goes on along the minus strand of NC_005125.1, from coordinate 3,629,614 downwards.
CCGGCGGCACTGGTGGCGATGGTGCCTACTACCATCACCAGCACCAACAGCGGCGAGGGGGAACCCCCGGCGGCGGCGAAGACTCCCCAGAGCGCGGGGATCATCAAGATAAGCCGGCCGGCCGGTTTGTCCCAGCGCAATAGGCGGAAGACAGCGTCGGCTTTGGCGCGCCAGTCGGTGGGGGCGGTACTCATGGTGTCGAGGCGGGGCGCTCTTCGATGGGTGCCGGTTCGTCGACCCAACGCAAATCGCGCAGCGAGCCGGTCTGGTTGACGGGTCCCGCCACCTCGAAGGCAAAGAGGCTGCGGCCATTGCCGCCACCCGGGCGGCGCGGCGGGTTCTGCCCGTTGGTGCGCTCAAATTCACCCTGCACCTGGAGGTTGGCGGTGCGATCGAGCAGCACCAGGCTGCCGGCCGGGCGCAACTGTATCCCCGGGGAGAGGTACAACATGTTTTCGGTGGTCGCGGTGCCGCCTGCGAGGTTAAAGCTGCCCTCCAACCGGTCGAAGCGGCCGGTCGTCAGGGTGCGCACCGCTCCCGACGCCCCGGCGAAGTTGCCGCCCGCCGCCCCAAAAAGAGGACCGAGCAAGTCGTTGGCGGCCAAGCGGCCATTTTGTACCAGCAGCGTTCCATTGCCGGAGAGCGCCCCCAAAAAAGCGTCTGGGTCGGCACCCTGGGACTGGAACTTGACCTGCAAGTCCCCTTCACCAAAGATCTGGTCCCCCAGACCTAGAAGCACTGTGGCCAGCAGGTTGATGTCGGTGCCCCGAAAAGCGAGATCGCCGCTGAACTGGGGAATGGTCGAACGCACATCGGCCCCGAGGGCGCCCGTCATCCGCCCGCCCGCGGCGGCAAGATTGATCTGCGAGAGGTTCCACAAACCGCGATCGAGCCGCGCCCGGGCGCTGAGGTCCGTAAAGGTCAGCCGGCTGAGCAGGCCTCTGTCGATCTGGACTGTACCCTCGCCGCGCAGACCCTTCAGCAAGCTCCCGCCCTCGGTCGCAGCGCTCGAGGCGACCAGTTCGTCGAGGTCGAGCCGGTCGAAGCGCGCCTCAAAATCGAGCTGCGGGTCGCGAAAATCGGTGAGCGACCCGCCGATGCGGCCGGTGGCGGCGCCGCCCAGGCGAAAGTTCATCCCCGGTGTGCTCACCCGGTTGCCGTCGAAGTTGAGCGGGCCGCTCAGATCTTCGATGCCCCCCAGCAAGTTCGGCAGGTTCACCCCGGCAAGCTCCAGATTGCCGCGCAGACCGGGGGCGCTTACAGGACCCACCAGGGCCAGATCGAAGTTGCCGGTCGAACCGGCGGTGGCCCCGAGGTTGGCGAACGGCACCACGTAGCGACCGAGTTCGGCCATCGTCATCGGCGCGTCGGAGCGCACCCGCAGGTCGTAGCGCCGGCTTTTGGCATCGAGGTTGCCGAGCGAGCCCGCCAGATTCAAAGTGCGCTCGCCCTCCAGCCTGGACGCCTCGCCCACCAGCAGCGATCTGGGGGTGAGGGTGCTCACCAGCACCAGACGGCGAGCCGGAGCCAGGCGCAGGAGATTGCCGAGGGTGAGTTCCGAGACCGCCGTCAGATCGGCGCTCAATTGCAAAGCGCGCGCCTGGGGGCCGCCGCTGAGCGCAAAACTGAGCGGCGCGCTGCCGGTGGCGCGCACGCCGTCGCGGCTACTCGCGGGCACCAGCGAGAGCGCCCGGGGAAAGTTGAGGGTGCCGTTGCCGCTCAGCTGCATTTCGCCGTCGCGGCCGACAGTACCTTTGAGGTTGACGGGGGAGCCCGCCGCGACGGCGCGCAGCTGCTCGATGGTGGTCCCCCGCTCGCCCAGGGCCACGGTACCCACGGCCTCTTCGAGCGGAGCGGCCAGGCCCACCAGGGCGAGGGTGGCGCCGCGCAGGTCGATGGTGCCGGTGCTCAGGGCGCCGTCGACCTTCAGCTCGACGCCCGCGCTGCCCGCAAGCCCCCTGAAAGTCGAGCGCAAGGCCCTGCGAAAGCCGCCTTCAAACAGGTCCGAGACCAGAATCGGGTAGGCGGCCTTGAGGTCGAGGCCGCTGCTGCTGATGGTCAGTTGCGGGTTGGGGGCAGCGCTGCCGTAGCCTTCGAGCACCCCGTCGACGCTCAACGAGGAATTGCCCAGATCCGCCTCTAGGTTGGCCAGGGTGATCTTGGTCGCTTCGAAGACGACCTCGCCGCGCAGGTTCTTGAGCGGCTGCACCCAGCCCTCGCGCAGCAGCAAAGCACCCGCCAGTTCGGCCCGGCCCAGAATTTGGGGGGCATCGAGGGTGCCGGTGAAGGTGAGGTCGACGTCGCCCCGGCCGCCCAGCAGCCCCAGCCGACCGCCCCCCAGGTTGCTGAAGATGCTCAGATCGCCGCCGGTGCCCACGGCCTTGAGATCGATAGCTCCCTCGCGGCTACGGGCGATGGTGCCGGTGAAGGTCGTCTGTTGGCCGGGAGCGCCGACGCGCAGATCCTCGAGCGCCAGCGCGGCTTCGCTGAGTACCAGCTTGCCGTTGAGCGCGTCGATCGGACTGCGCAGGCGCGGGTTGCTCAATTTAAAGTTCTGAAATTCGAAGCTGCCGCCGGTGGTGGCCGTGTCGAGGGGACCGCGCACCACCAGCTCGGTGCGCAGCCGGCCGCTGCCTTTGCTGGTGGCGATCCACTCGCGCCAGGGTTCGGCGACCAGTTGCAAAGGCGCATTGGCGCGCACGGCGAAGGGATCGATAAAGCCGGTTTTGACGGTCAGGTCCAGCAAGGGACTTGGCGACTCGCCGGTCGGACGCCGGACGCTGCCCTGGATATCGGCGTCGAAGCCCTCGCCGCTCAGGCGAAGCCGCTCGGCCCTCACCCCGGCGCTACTGACGCCCATGGCCGTGTCGACTTTGACTTTGCGCGCCAGCCAGGGCCGGCCGCCAAACAACAGCGGCCAATCCCAGCGCAACAGCCGCGTGCCGCAGGTGCCCTCCAGGCGAGATTCGCCCCCCAGCGCGCCCTTCCAGACAAAATCGAGGTCAAAAACCCCCGTGAGCCCCGCCAGGCTCGGGATATCGCGGGTATAGGCCGACAGATAGCGCGGCCGAAATTTTTCGGCCAGAATGCGCAGATTGCCGGTCAGTTTTTGCCAGTCGCCATCCTCGGGCCAGGCCAGGGTGCCGTCGAGGGTGAGCGCCGTCGCCACCGGTTTGTCGCGCAGGGCGTTGACGATGCGGCCCTGCAGATTGATGGGCAACTCGGCGCGGTCGAACTTTTGCACCTTCAAACTCAGTGCGCTCGCCAGGAAGCGCTGGGGAGGCTGCACCCCTTCATCGTCGAAGCGCACAGTGCTGTCAAAGAGCGTCAGCCCGGTACCCGCAAGATTGACCGGCCCCTCACCGGCCCCCTGCCCGTCGCCTAAATCCGCAACGTTCCAGCGCCCGTCGCGAAAGCGCTTGAGATAGATTTCCGCACCGTCTATCTCGATATTGCGCACTTCGATCTGGCGGACCAACAGCGGCAGCAGCGCCAGTTCGACGAAGGCGCCCCGCGCCTGTAGTTCGCTGGTGCCCTCGCGGTTGACCACGCGCACCTGCTCGGTGCGCAGACCAATGCCCCCCAGGGTGCGCAACTCGACGCGCCCGAGGAGCACATCGCGGCCCAGCGAGCGTGAAAGCGCTTCTTGCAGGGGCTTGCGAAAGCTCTCGCCATCGACAAACAGCGGCACGAGCGCCAGCCCCGCGAAGCTCGCCAGCCCCACGCCGGCCGCACCGATGAGCGTGCGCTGCAGCCACAGCGGCAGCGCAGACCTGGGTGGAGGAGGTGAGCTTTTGCCGGGGGCAGGGACCGCTTCAGACATGCCCGGACCACGCGCCGAGAGAGGTTCTCAGCCAGTGTATCAGCCGCGACTTACTGCCGTTTGGCATCGAGCAGCGTGCGGTTCTGGCTGTGGACGATCTGGGCGCCGAGGCGGGCGGTCTCGTTGGTGCCGTCCAGGCCCTTGGCAATCGCCACGTAGTCCTGGGCGGTGCCGCCCTCGCCGCTGGCCGCTCCAGACGGCACCAGCACATCGCCTTCGGGATTGAAGACACTGGCGTGGCCGGCGGTGGCAAAGTTCCAGCGCGCCCCGGCGGTCCCCTGACCGACGGAGATACCGAGAATCTGCTGGAACTCGGTCTGCTCCTGTTCGGTATTGGGGGTGGCGGGATTGCCCAGGTCGGTTTCAGAAGTGATGTAGTCGGTCTTCTTGGCCGGCACGCGGGTCTGGCCCGCCGCGGTGGGCTGGCCGATGGTCACAAATTCACCCGGATGCTTGAAGTTGTATTCGGCCTGACCGTTTTTGATGCTGGCGAGCACCGCCGTCGCCTCGGTGGTGCGGGCCTTGTCCGTCTGGCCGATCAGATTCGGCGCCGCGACGGCGGCCAGAATGCCCACGATCACCACGACCACCAGCAGTTCGATGAGCGTAAAACCCTTCGCTGCGCCCGCCTGCCGACGCCCTGTCCAATTACCCATACGACTTACCTTCCCAAGCACAAAAACGATTGCCATCATGACGTACCGACGCCGCTCCGGGTGCCCGGCTCCCGGAGCGCCGACTTCTGCGGTTCACCCTAGCACATCGAAGTGCCGGCGCTTCGATGGTGCTTCGATATGCTACAAGTGCACCAGAATCCGCAAGGGGAGCAAGTCTCGTGCAACTGCAGGCAGAGCGGCGCGACAAACGCACCAGCGGCGGCGACAACCGGGGATTGGTGCTGGCGGGGGTGGCGGCCCTGCTGTTGGGGGGTGTCGGGTTGCGGCTGACCTATCTGCAGGTCATCCAGGGTCCACATCACCGCGAACTGGCCGAGAACAACCGCATCCGCCTGGTGCCCATTCGCCCGCCCCGCGGCCGTATCCTCGATCGTTACGGTCGGGTGCTCGCCACCAACCGGCTTTCTTTTTCGGTGTTTCTAGAACCGATGCAGCTCAAGCCCAAGGAATGGCCCGCCGCACTGGCGCGTTTGAGCCTTTTTATCAAAGTGCCCGCCGACAAGCTCGAAGAAAAGCTCAAAGCCGCCGGGTACAACTCGCCCTATCCCGTGCGCGTCTTGCAAAACGTCGAACCGCAGCTGGTGACCGTTTTGCGCGAGCACATCCAGGAGTTGCCGGGGGTCAAAGTCGACGTCGAGTGGATGCGCTTCTACCCGAACGGTCCAGTCGCGAGCCATCTGCTGGGCTACACCGGTGAAATTTCAGAGCAGCAGCTGGCCGAACGCAAGGAGCAGGGCTACCGCCTGGGGGACATCATCGGCAAAGCCGGTGTCGAGCGGCTGCTGGAGGAGAAATTGCACGGCGAGTGGGGCGGCGAACAGGTCGAGGTGGACGCCGCCGGACAGGTGGTGCGCGTCATCGGCGAAGTGCAGCCCAAAGCCGGGCAGGACGTGCGCCTTTCGATCGACCTGGCGCTGCAAAAGACCGCCGAGGCCGCCCTCAACTCCCGCAAGAAGCGCGGAGCGGTGGTGGCGATGGACCCGCGCAACGGCCAGGTTCTCGCCATCGCCTCCGCCCCCTCCTACGACGCCAACATTCTCTCGGGCCGAATTTCCGAGCAGGACTGGCGGCGCTTGCAGACCCCCGATCGGCCCCTGCTCAACCGGGCGGTGCGGCCTTACCCCACGGCGAGCACCTTCAAGATCATCATGACCGCCGCCGCGCTCGAAAGCGGCAAGTTCAACCCCAACAGCCGCCTGGCCACCTTCGGGGGACTGCGCATCGGCGGGCGCGTCTTTCGCGATCACAACGGCCGCGGCTTCGGCACGATCGGTTTTATCCGTGCCCTCTCCCAAAGCAGCGACACGTTTTACTATCAAGTGGGCCTGCGCATCGGTCCCGACGAGATTGCCAAGTGGTCGCGCAATTTTGGCTTCGGCAGCCGCACCGACATCGGCCTGCAAAGCGAATCGCGCGGCCTAGTGCCCACCCCCGAGTGGCTGAAGCGCCGCTTCGGGCGCCAGTGGTTCGGAGGGGACACCGCCAACACCTCGATCGGCCAGGGTATGGTGCTCTCGACCCCACTGCAAAACGCGGTCATGGTCGGCGCCATCGCCAACGGCGGTTTCCGCGTGCAGCCCCATCTGGTGCTCGACAGCCGCCCGGGGCTCTCGCCGGTGGGGCTCTCCCCCACCACCCTCGCCACGATCCGCCAGGGCCTCAGCGAGGTGGTCCGCAGCGGCACCGCCCGCCGCGCTCTGTCGATGCCCGATTTGCCCAACGCCGGTAAGACCGGCACTGCCGAACATGGTGCGCGCAAGGGCGGCCGCACCCACGCCCTCTACGTCGGCTACGCCCCCACCCCCGCCCCTGAGATTGCTGTATCCGTTTTGCTCGAGAACGGCGGCCATGGCGGCTCCGACGCCGCCCCGATTGCAAAGAAAATTTACCAGACTTACTTCGTCGCCAGGGGTAAAAAAAGTGCTGCGCTCTCTCCAAAGCATGTAGAATAAGCGATTGAAATTCAGGCCCAAAGGCACTTCCAGCGATTCGCCCACCTGCTTTTGGACCTGATATTGCACGGTGAGGAGTTTTTATGAACAAAGGTGAATTAGTGGACGCCGTCGCCAAGAAAGCCAAGCTGGCCAAAAAGGACGTCGATGCGATCGTGGGTGCGGCCTTCGATGTGATTGTCGAAGCGGTCTCGCGGGGCGACAAAGTCACCCTGGTGGGTTTCGGTTCGTTTGAACCGCGCAAGCGCGCCGCCCGCGAAGGCCGCAATCCCAAGACCCGCGAGAAGATGACCATCGCCGCGACGACCGTGCCGGCTTTTTCGGCGGGCAAGCAGTTTCGAGAAGCCGTCTCCGGTTCTGCCCAAGCGGACTAAGTGATTCAAACACCCCTTCCTGCCCACGGCGGCGACCGCCAATGGGCGGCACGGATCGCCCGCTGCCGCATCGAAGAACTTGTGGATTTCTCTGCCAGCATCAACCCCCTCGGTCCCCCCCCTGGGGTACAGGCCGCCTACGGCGAGGGTTTTGCCGATCTATTGCATTACCCCGCTCCCCACGGCAGCGACCTGCAATCGGCCCTCGCCGCCCGCCTGGGAATCGAGCCCGAGCGCATCGTCTGCGGCAACGGGGCGGCGGAACTGCTCACCTGGGCGGGCCGCGAGTGCGCCCGCGCCGGACGGACCGTGCTACCGATACCCGCTTTTGGCGATTACCGCCGCGCCCTCGCCGCCTTTGACGCCCCGTATATTTCTGTACCACTCGCAGCCGATTTTTCACTGCCAAAGACACTGCCGCCGGGCGATGCGGTGATGCTCGCCAATCCCCACAATCCCTCCGGCTATCTCTACTCCCCGACCGCCCTCGCAGCGTTGTTCGACCGCTTCAAGCTGCTTATCTTCGACGAAGCGTTCATCGATTTTCTCGACGACCCGGCGGCATTTTCGGCGCTTTGCGGCCCCGCGCACCCGGGGCTGATCGTGATTCGCTCGCTCACCAAATTCTATAGTTTGCCGGGGTTACGGCTGGGCTACGCCGTGCTGCCGGTGGCGATGGCGGCGCGCTGGCAAGCCTGGCGCGATCCATGGCCTGTCAATGCCCTTGCCCAACACCTGGGAGTAGCGGCCCTGGCGGATCTCGATTTCGAGCGGCGCACCCGCGCCTGGCTTGGCCCGGCCCGCTCCCGCCTCGCCGCGGGCCTTGCGCTCCTGCCGGGGCTGACGGTCCTGCCGGGGGCGGCCAACTTCTTGCTGGTGCAGAGCGCCGCCTCGGCGGTGCACCTGCAGGCCGAATTACTGCGCCGCCATCGCCTGCTCATCCGCCACTGCACCAGCTACGACGGTCTTGGCGAGCGTTATTTTCGGGTGGCGGTGCGCGGCGAATCCGAGAATGATCTGCTCACTGGCGCTCTAGCCGAGATTCTTGCTAAAACCCCAGCGACGAGCCGAGTCGACGGCTGCGCCAGTAGCCCGCCGCCATCAACAGACCCAGTGCATCCAGAGTAAGCAGCGTCGCGGCCCAGTCGTCCCGGGCGGCCAGCAAGCTCACCCCGCCCCACCCCAGCAGCGAGACGAATTCTAAAATCCCGAGCATCGGATCTCCGCCCCCTGCCGCGCGGCTTTTGAACATCTCCGCAAGCGCAATGGGCCGCGAGTTCCACAGGCGCAGAGTGGCAGCGGCGACGGTTGCCGCCAGAAAAACGCCCAAAGGCACCAGCCAGGGTTCTCTGCGCACCAGCAGGATCCCAAATAGCGGCAAGAGCAGCACCCACACCGGGATTAAGGCTGCAAGCAGCTTCAGGCGGACTAGTTTCGTCCGCTCGGTCGGGCAGGAACGCAGCAAATCCGGGGCTTCTTCCCCCGAGACCCCGATGCGCGTGAGCGTATAGACCAGGCTGCTGCCCACCACCGTGGCCGCCGTCGCCACAAGAGTGCCGGCGCCTCCGAGCGGCCCCCCTCCGTTCTGCAACAGCACAACCATCCCCGGGATCAAAAACACCACCTGCAAAAAAGTCTGCGAGAGCAGATACGGATTGCGCAAGATAAGCCGCCATTCTTTGAGCAGCACAGCCCGCCCGAGGCCGCCGTGCCAGCGGGGCTCACCGCTATACCGCCGTTTTGGGCTCTCTGTGACACTCTGTTGGGTACCGGCGATAAACGCGCGGTAGAGCAGCTCAGTGGCAAGCCAGCCCAGGGCGCCGCCGCCGCCTAGCGTCCACAGCATCGCCACCGGATCGGCAAAGACCGCCCGCGCCGGGGTCCACAACCAACTTTGGGCACCGAGCGGACCGCCTTCGGCAAACAGCACCCGCCAACCTTCCCAAACCACCCCGGCCCCCGGCCCGCTCCCGGCAAGCCAGTTGGGCAACTGCGAAGCAACAAAGAACACCGCAGCCAATAGGGCACTGACCACCTGGGCAGCGGTGCGCGCCCGCCGCGCCCCCAATAGACGCACCAGCCCCAGCGTAACGAGCATCGCGAGGCTGGTGGCGGCGAGCACCATGCCAATCAGGGCCGGGAACACCCCCAGCAGCCTCGGCACCCCCGCGAGCACTGCAAGGGCGCCCGCAGGCACAACAACCACGCAGAAGCTCAAGAAAATTTCAACAGCCACCCCCAACAAGCGGCTTGCGAAGATCACCTTGGTCGAGATGGGCGAGGAGACCAACAAATCGAGATCTCCTCGATCGAAAAGGGCGACGATGCTCTGCTCGATCGCCTGATAAAACGCATAAAAAAAACCAAAAAGCCACAGCACCACCGCGATCCACAAAGCCGGTTCCGGGATAGCACCTTCGACCGACAGCCCCCCGCGCACCTCGGCAAAGACGAACCACAGCCAGACCAGCAAAGCCGCGACCGACAGCCCCAGCACCGCGAAGATGGTCTTAGCAGTCGGCTTTGTGGTGATCTCACGCCACCACAGGCGCAACTCGCAGCCCAAAAGCCAGGGGAGCGTGCCGGTTTTCATCCATCCTGCCTATCGACCAGTTCCAGAAAGACCGACTCCAGCGTGCCGTCCACCTCGCCGCTGCGCAAGCGCAACTGTTCGAGCGTTCCCTCGGCCACCAGCCGCCCGCGGTTGATAATCCCGATGCGCTGCGCCAGACGTTCGGCCACTTCCATGATGTGGGTGGTGAGGATCACCGTGTTGCCCTGGGCGACGTGTTCGGCAAGCATATCCTTGACCAAGCGGGCGGCAGCCGCATCCAGACCGGTGAGCGGCTCATCGAGGACAATCACTCGCGGCCGGTGCACAAAGGCACCGGCGAGGGCAAGTTTTTGTTTCATGCCCCGCGAGAACGTCTCGACCAACTGCCCGCACACTTCCCACAGACCCAGTTGCTTGAGCAGCTCGCGGGCGCGGGGCTCAGCCTCGATAGCCGGAACATCCCACAGGCCGCAGACAAATTCCAGATACTCCATCGGCCGCAGTTTGCCGTACAGCAGCGGATCATCCGGCAAGTAGGCGAGCGCCTGCTTCGCAGCGGCCGGCTCCCGGGTGATGCTGTGGCCCAGGATCAGTGCCTCGCCGCTGTCGGGAGCGAGCAATCCCGCGACCATCCTGAGAGTCGTCGTTTTGCCCGCACCGTTGGGTCCCAGCAGCGCGTAGAACATTCCCTCGGGAATCTGCAGGCTCAAACCGTCGACCGCTCGCTGCGAGCCGTAGCGCTTGGTGAGGGCAACCAGTTCCAGAGCAATGGCCATGCCTCCAGACTAGCGGCTGTGCGGCGGGGCGGGAGGGGTGGAGATCCCCCCTGGTCCCCCCTTAAGGAAGATCCTGTGTCGGCTGTTGTGACTTGACAGATAACTTCGCCAAATGGATGGCCTCCTGCCAGAGGCTCTCGTAGGAGGCGCCAGAGTCAATTCCGACTGGTAAATAGCCTGAATCGAAAACCTCTTCAAGCGAGAAGGGGCGCAGTTCTGCAAACATTGCCAGTGGAAGTCCGGTCTCCGCCGCGGCAAGCTCGCGCGCCAGAGCATACTCCTCACCCTGGACCTGCTGTGGGTAGTTATTGAGACTGGGACTCATCTCCAGTGTCTTTGAACAGCATAGGGTTTCGCGATGCGAGCGTGCCAATATAGTGCTGCAATCGGCAATGCTCTTCTTGCACCCAGGTCATCGGAGGTCATCAATATCCGAGTGTTGCACATCTGCTTAGGTAGTGCCCATCACGCGATTGGATAACTGAAGTCGACCTGAAGGACTGAGCCGGGTGTTTAGGAGCCGAGTCGTAGTGGGCACAGAACGTTTTACAGTCCGGCGTTGCTGTTCGAGCGTGATGTACCAGTTGATGAGCCTTTGTGCATAATATTCGGCCGACTCGGGACTTGGCAGGCAAATATATGGTTCGTCGAGTTCCTTGCCGTCGGGGTCGACGAGAATTGCCAAGAAGCCTACGTTTGCCCGCTGGGTAGTGATGGTCCAATCTTTGTATTTCATGGAGTGCACAGTTGGTGTTTTCTTTTGAGAATACCGATAATCGATTCTGACTATTCCTGCCAGGACTTGGCTCAAGCGCGATGTCTAACCCAGTCCCGACAGTAGCAAGGAATGCAAGTTATCTTCTAGCTGGGCTGCCTCGGTTCTCCAAAGCTGCAATCTTCTGTCTATTAGTGAAGCTTGGGCTTATTTAGCGGTCTGGGGTCCGGTATCCCAAACTTGGCCCTGAAGTCGTGCTGCTTTTGCCGCTCGTCGACCAGAACCAGTTCATCGGGTACAGGAGGCAATAGCGCGGCCGGCACAGGCTCAGGACCGTATATTTTCGCCAGCTCTACCAGCGTTGCTTTGTAGGTCGACATACGGCATGTTCTTGAAACCTTGTCTTTTAGTGACTCTCTGCCGTCCTTCTGAGTATGTTTCTCTTCTTCAATAGCCTGGGCGGATTGTGCTCTATTTGCTATGACCGCAGCCAATTCTTCTCTGCGCAAGTAGGCCATCACCCTGCGTTCTTCATGGCCAACCCAAGTGTCAGACGATACACCGTATTGGCTCACACCTTTGTGCTGCGTGTTCTCTTGGGATTTTTGTTTGGGTTGGCCTGCCTTTATTGAAGCTGATTCAAGTTTTTTGCTCAAGTAGCATACAGGCCCACTACGCTTTTGAGGCTTGTGCAAGTTCATTAGTTCAACAAGCTTTTGTTCTAGATAGTCTTCGCGAAGCGAAGCCAATTCAGCAGTGCGTGGCGAGTCTACCTTGTCTGCTTCAGCAGCCAATGTGAGAATATCATCCATAGGAACCCCAGCATCTGTAAGCTACATTGCGCCAAATCGGCGCGTAATACATGTCCGTATTTTGAAAAGGTACCGGCTTTCTAAAGACTTCTTAAGTGACGCACCCCGCGTAATTTCTGGAAGTCCATCTACATAGTACTCCTCTTGTAGTAAGTGGCTCTGTCAAGTGTTATGTGTGAGTGAATTCGTCATACTTTCAGCAGCCCTTCGAATTTGTAATTCCCGAGCCGCTCGTCAAAGGCACTTGCACAAGGAGACCAAGCTCTAGCCCTTGTATTTTTCTCGGGCAACTTGGTTGAACTATTCCGCACTTCAAGCGAGGGTACAAGCGGCCGGAGTTCGCGAACTCTGGCGGCCGGAAGCAGACAATTTACAGGTCTAAATGTCGCCAGGAAACTCGATGTTGACCAGCAACATTTCGAGTTTTGCCGTTCGGTCAATTGAAGACGGCTGGTTGCTAAATCTTAAGCAATGCTTGAACAACCTTCTTTGCGGCTGTCGTCGTTCCCTGGCGCAGTCCTTGCGAGGCTGCGCCCCACCGCTTGCAGCGATTCGCACGCACGACTTGCATCCCCTTTCAACCGAATCAAGATTGGGTCAAGCGCAACGCCTGACCGCATCCTGGCAGAAACAGTCAGATCGATTGTCGGCATTCTCAACCGAAAACACCAACTGTGTAACTCCATGAAATACAAACATTGGACCATTACTACCCACCGGGCAAACGTGGGCTTCCTGGCGGTTCTCGTCGACCCCCAGGGTTTGTACGAATTCGGTCCTTTCGACAGTGCAGAGGAAGCGGCGGACTCGGTCGACAGGCACGCGCCCGACCTCGCCTCCGAGGGATGGCAGATAGTCGGCCAAAAGTTGCTCCAGCAAGAATGTCTCTTCGGCCATACCGTCTCCCAGGCTGGGGTAGTTTGAGCGAAGACCCTCAAATTCGAAATATTACTGAGAAAGGAGAGATGAGCAGTAAGCATTTTATCCGCAAGGCTAAATACTAAAACTCATAACGCCGATGGTCGTCAGGTTGCCCGAATGACGCAAGCGGTCTAGGGCAGGTTTTAGGCTGAAAACCTTTGCCCACCCGGGTTTTCAGCCTGCCTGCCGTTGTCCATCAAACTGAAAACCGCTCTAGGTGATTGCAGCAGGATTGGGTTCGGGACGGCTCAGCCACCAGGCCCAGGCGATGAGTACTGCCTGAAAGGGTAGTCTCAGCCAGTACAGCAGTGGAATGTGAGGGATTCCGTCCAGGACGATATCGTTGACGGCCATATTGATATTGGCAGGAAAAACGGCGATGAACAGAGCGACGAGTCCCCAGGCAGCCGCTCGACGAAAGGGCGGGATCAGCAGACCGATGCCGCCCAGGATCTCAAAAAAACCGCTCACGTAGACGAGCAATGCGTGGGCAGGCAGGTAGTCGGGCACGATTTTGATAAATGGTGCCGGGATGAGAAAGTGCAGAGTGCCTGCGACAATCACAAACGCGCTCATCAACACTCGCAGAAGGAACTTGTAACGGTCCAAGGCTTTTCGCAATGATGGTGTGCTGTTCACAGGCTAGCTGTAAACACCCTGGAGTCATAGCAGAATCGGGGTAGATAGAGAGGGCATCAATTTTCGGGGGTGGGGCGATTTCTGAAGAGGAAGGCCCGTGTACCCCTTGAGAAACGCTCCGGACAGCCTAGATAAAGGAGCAAGACGCCGGCGACCCGATTCCGGCCAGCAGTACTGCGGCGCTGGGTTTGCCGACACCCAGGATGCTTGCAGGTAAATCCCGCTGACTCCTTTGCCGGTCTTGTTGCGCTGCAGGGTGCTTTAACAGGCTCCCCAATCCCGCCCGCGCCCGCTCAGCTATCCCGCCTTGCCAAGGGAAGAGCCGGGGGGGGATCCCCAATCCACATAGGGCAAGCGCCCGGCAATCTCTCGAATGGCGGCCAGGCCCGCGCGCAATTGACCGGTGGCATCCCAGGTGCCGGCCAGAAACATCCGGTGTGCCCCCGCAGGCATCTCTACGGGCACGCGCGACTGCGGCAGGCGCACTTCGAGGGCTTCGAGGTCGAGGGTGAGGGGGATCTGCGGATCCTCGGCAACGGCTGTGTGCAGGTGCTCGATGTGCGCCTGCCGAGCGGTTGCGCAGGGAAGGCCGATGGCGACACAGTTGCCGAAGAAAATCTCCGCATAGCTCTCGCCCACGATGGCCCGGATGCCCCACTTGGCAAGGGCCTGGGGGGCGTGCTCGCGGCTGGAGCCGCAGCCGAAGTTCCGGCCGACCACCAGAATGCGCGCCCCCTGATGGTGGGGCGCGTCGAAGGGGTGCTGCCCGCTCTGGCGGCGGTCGTCGGCAAAGACCGCTTCGCCCAGACCATCGAAGGTGACGCAGCGCAAAAAACGCGCCGGGATGATCCGGTCGGTGTCGATGTCGTGGCCCGGTAGCGGCATGGCCCGGCCTTCGATACTGACGATGCGGCTCATGGGGTGGGCTCCAATAGGGCGCGAACGTCGGCGACCGCACCGCTCACGGCAGCGGCCACCACCATCGCCGGGCTCATCAGCAGCGTGCGGCCGGAGGCTGAGCCCTGGCGACCCTTGAAGTTGCGGTTGGAGGAGGAGGCGCTCAGTTGGCGGCCTTCGAGCCGGTCGGGGTTCATCGCCAGGCACATCGAACAGCCGGGCTCGCGCCACTCGAAACCGGCTTCTAAAAAGACTTCGTGCAGACCCTCGGCTTCAGCCTGCCGCTTGACGCGCTCGGAGCCGGGGACGACGAAAGCTTTGACGCCCGGGGCGACATGCCGGCCCCGGGCGAGATTGGCTGCTTCGCGCAGATCGCTCAGACGTCCGTTGGTGCAGCTGCCGATGAAGCAGACATCGACCTTGGTGCCGACGATGGGCACCCCTGGGGCCAGATCCATGTAGCGATAAGCTTCTTCCGCCAGAGGCCGATCTTCGCCGGGGAGTTCCTCCGGCCGGGGAACGATCTCGTCGACGGCAATCCCCTGACCCGGGGTGATGCCCCAGGTGACGGTGGGGGCAATCTCGGCGGCATCGAAGTGTATGGTGTCGTCGTACTGGGCGTCGGGGTCGGAGCGCAGGTTCTCCCACCAGGCGACCGCCCGCTCCCAGTCGGCGCCCTGGGGGGCGAAGTCGCGGCCTTTGAGGTAGGCGTAGGTGACGGCGTCGGGGTTGATGTAGCCGCAGCGGGCACCGCCCTCGATGGCCATATTGCAGACGGTCATCCGCTCTTCCATATTCATCGCCTCGAAGGTGGTGCCGGCAAATTCGTAGGCATAGCCCACCCCGGCTTTGACACCGAGCTTGCGGATGATGTGCAAAATCACATCCTTGGCAAACACCCCCGGGTGCAGGCTGCCGTTCATCTCGATGCGGCGCACTTTGAGCTTGTCTAGGGCGAGCGTCTGGGTGGCGAGCACGTCGCGCACCTGGCTGGTGCCGATGCCGAAGGCGATGGCGCCGAAAGCGCCGTGGGTGGCGGTATGGCTGTCGCCGCAGGCGATGGTCATGCCCGGCTGGGTGAACCCCTGCTCGGGGGCGATGACGTGCACGATGCCCTGGGAACCCGAACCGATGTTGTAAAAGCGAATGCCGAATTCGGCACAGTTATCTTCGAGGGCGCGGATCATCTGCTCGGCCAGCGTGTCGGCAAAAGGCCGCTGCTGGCTCTGGGTGGGCACGATGTGGTCTACTGTCGCCACTGTCCGTTCCGCATAGAGCACCCCCAAACCTCGCTCGCGCAACATCGCAAAGGCCTGGGGACTGGTCACCTCATGAATCAGGTGCAGTCCGATAAAAAGCTGGGTCTGACCGGAGGCCAGAGTGCCCACCGTGTGCAGATCCCAGACTTTGTCAAAAAGCGTTGCGCGGCTGACGGCCATGGGAGTCCCGATACTGCCCCGCTATTGTAGCGAAAAGTGCAAAAACCGAAAAAAGCAAAAAACACGGGCGGCGCCGCACACTTGTGTGCTATGGTTGTGGACGTTGGTCCACTTCTCGCGGCGGGTCGAACCTGGGCCTGCTTAGCATCGGTGTTAGAATCTGGGAGCTATTTTGATGACCAAAAACGGTACCAACGGCACTCGGTCCTCGGCGCGGGAATCGATCGACCTTTCTTCTGATGCGCCGGAGACGACCATGGCCCGCACCACAGACGATTCCAAAAAGGCCGCCCCCGCGGCCGGTACCGCCGACGAAGCCCAAAAGCAAAAAGCGCTCAAGATGGTGCTCACCCAGATCAAGCGCAACTTCGGCGAAGGGGCAATCATGCGCCTGGGCGAGAACACGCGCATTCGGGTGGAGACGGTGCCGAGCGGCGCCATCACCCTCGATCTGGCCCTGGGAGGCGGTCTGCCCAGAGGTCGGGTCATCGAAATTTATGGTCCTGAGTCCTC
Source organism: Gloeobacter violaceus PCC 7421 (assembly GCF_000011385.1). NCBI lineage: Bacteria > Bacillati > Cyanobacteriota > Cyanophyceae > Gloeobacterales > Gloeobacteraceae > Gloeobacter > Gloeobacter violaceus. The sequence goes on along the minus strand of NC_005125.1, from coordinate 3,613,522 downwards.
GGGCAAGACGACGCTGGCTTTGCATGCCATCGCCGAGATCCAAAAAACCGGCGGTGTGGCGGCCTTCGTGGACGCCGAGCACGCCCTCGATCCGGCCTACGCCAAGGTGCTGGGCGTCAATGTAGATGATCTCATCATCTCCCAGCCCGACACCGGCGAGATGGCTATGGAGATCGTCGATCAGCTGGTACGCTCGGCCGCCATCGACGTCATCGTCATCGACTCGGTGGCCGCCCTGGTGCCGCGCGCCGAGATCGAAGGCGAGATGGGCGACGCCCACGTCGGTCTGCAGGCGCGGCTGATGAGCCAGGCTTTGCGCAAGATCACAGGCAACATCGGCAAGACCGGCTGCATGGTGATTTTCCTCAACCAGCTGCGCTCCAAAATTGGCGTGATGTACGGCAACCCCGAGACCACCACCGGCGGCAATGCCCTCAAGTTCTACGCCTCGGTGCGCCTGGATATCCGCAAGGCCGAGACCCTCAAAAAAGGCCAGGACGAGTACGGCAACCGCGTGCGGGTCAAGGTGGTCAAAAACAAGGTCGCCCCGCCGTTCCGCAAAGCCGAGTTCGACATCATCTTCGGCAAGGGCATCTCCTCGCTGGGCTGCATCCTCGATCTGGCCGTCGAGATGGAGATCGTCGAGCGCAAGGGCGCCTGGTACTCCTACGGCAGCGAGCGGCTCGGCCAAGGCCGCGAGAACGTGCTGGCGCTCCTTGAGGAGAATGCCGCCCAGGCCCAGGAGATCGAGATCAAGGTGCGCGAGAAGATCGCGAGCGGTGCCGCCGTTCCGGCCGCTGCTGTGGCTGCTCCGGACGAGGGCGACGACGATCTGGGCGACGAAGAAGTCTAGGGGGCGTCCCGGCCTGAGCCGGGGCTTGTCCGATCCCTAAGAAAACACATCATCCGGGCACCCCGAAGCCCGGTACCAGTAGGATTAGGGATGTAGGGTGGTTGCACAAATGAACATCAACTTCATCAAAAAGCTGGCGGCAACCTTCAGCACCGCGGAACTAGAACGCCTCATCCACCAGATCGAAGAGCACTACTTCGAGGCCCCTCCCGATAGCCAGACCCAACTGCTCGACACGGTCGGCGACTATCTCAAGGCCCTCGACGTGCGCCTGCAGATGGAGCGCGAAGGGGTCGACGAGGCTACGGCGCTACGGGATCTGGCCCGCCGCATGCGCCAGTTGAGCGCCCACCGGCCCTTCAGCGAATGGCTCGGCGAACCGCAGCGAATGGCCGGACATTACTAGCGCAATGGTTGCCCTTACTGCTCTGGGTCACCCTCTATGGGGTGAGCCTGGATTTGATTTGTCGGTGTGTCAGAATAGATCTGTATCCCGATAGATTTGGTGGGTTAAGGCGATGACCCTGACGGTCAACGAGGCGCAATTGGGGGCAATCCGCGCCCATGGCGAGCGCACGTACCCGCGCGAATGCTGTGGTCTACTTCTGGGGCGCTTCGAGCCCGATGGTGAGAAGATCCTCTGTTCTGTATATCCGGTGGAGAACACTTGGGAAGGGGCGGGGGAGTTTGGCCTGGGGGACGGCGAAGGTGAGGAGCGTCGGTTTTTGATCACCCCCGACGATTACCGGTCCGGCGAGCGCGCGGCGCGCTCGCAGGGGTGGGAGGTGATCGGCACCTACCACTCCCACCCCGATCACCCGGCGCGGCCTTCGGAGTTCGATCGGGGCAACGCCTGGCCGGTCTACTCCTACCTCATTGTTTCGGTGCAAAATGGTCAGGCGGCCGATTTGACCAGTTGGACGCTCGATGACGAGCGCCAGTTCCAGCTTGAAACGGTTCATCAGACCACGGAGGTCTAGATAAATGGCAGTGAAAGTGTTGATCCCGGCTCCTTTGCGCCGCTACACGGGCGACCAGGAGAGCCTGGAGCTGGAGGGCGGCAGCGTCGGCGAGATACTCGACGATCTAACCGGCCGCTACAGCGAACTCAAAAAGCATCTGTACGGCGAAGACGGCAAGCTGCGCAATTTCGTGAACGTCTACGTCAACGACGAAGACATCCGCCACTTGCAGCAGCAGGGTACGGCCGTCCAACCGACCGACGTCATCAGCATCGTGCCTTCGATCGCTGGAGGACTCTAGCCATGCTCAACCCCGATACGACGACGATCGAACTCTCGAGAGACGAACTGGAGCGCTACTCCCGCCACTTGATCTTGCCGGAGGTGGGTCTGGAGGGCCAGAAGAAGCTCAAAGCCGCCTCGGTGCTGTGTGTGGGTACCGGCGGTCTAGGGGCACCACTCACGATGTACCTGGCCGCCGCCGGTATCGGCCGCATCGGTCTGGTGGATTTTGACGTGGTCGATGCGAGCAACCTCCAGCGCCAGATCATCCACGGCACCTCCTGGATCGGCAAGCCCAAAATCGATTCGGCCACCGACCGCCTCCAAGAGATCAACCCGCACCTGCAAATCGACCGCTGGCCGGTGCGCCTTTCGAGCGAAAACGCCCTCGACATTTGCCGCGATTACGACTTGATCATCGACGGCACCGACAATTTTCCGACCCGCTATCTGGTCAACGACGCTTGCGTTCTGCTGGGCAAACCGAACGTCTACGGCTCGATCTTCCGCTTCGAGGGCCAATCGACTGTCTTCCACTACGAGGACGGCCCCTGCTACCGCTGCCTCTACCCGGAGCCGCCGCCGCCGGGCCTGGTGCCCAGTTGTGCCGAAGGCGGCGTCCTGGGGATCTTACCGGGGGTGATCGGTGTCATCCAGGCCACCGAGGCGGTCAAGATCATCCTGGGCATCGGCACCACCCTCAAGGGCCGCCTGATGCTCTACGACGCCCTCAACATGAAGTTCCGCGAGCTGAAGCTGCGCAGGAACCCCGAGTGCCCGGTGTGCGGGGATCACCCGACGGTCACATCGCTCATCGACTACGAGGAATTCTGCGGCATCCCCCAGGCCCGCGCCGAAGAAGAAAAGGCCAAAGCAACCATGAAAGAAATCACCGCGACCGCACTGAAGCAAATGCTGGACGCCGGTAAGGACGTCGTCGTCGTCGACGTGCGCAACCCCGACGAATTTGCCGCCGCCCGCATCCCCGGCACTACGCTGGTGCCGCTGCCGGAAATCGAGCAGGGACCGGGCATCGAGAAGGTGCGTTCTCTAATCAACGGCTCCGAACTGGTGCTCCACTGCAGGAGCGGCATGCGTTCAGCCAAGGCCCTGCAAATTCTGCAGTCGGTCGGCATTGAAGGCACCAACCTCAAAGGCGGCATCCACGCCTGGTCCGACGAGGTCGATCCAAGCGTGCCCAAGGTATAGAAGATGTCATGGCCTGCAAAACCGCCATCGATTCAGGAGCGCAAGTCCGTGCTCGATGAGCTCGCCTACGAAGCTCAAGAGCAGGACATGGGCTACGCATAGCTAGAGCTTTTTAAAGTATCTAGCGATTGGCAATAGCCCGAAGCCCAGCTTTTCATAGGTGCGACGTGCTGGGGCATGACCGGGATCGCCACCGGTCTCAACCATAGCAACGGACATCCCAGCATCTTTGAGCCAATTAAGAGCGAATTCCATCAGAGCAGTGCCAATGCCTTGACCTTGAAAGTCGGGATCGACAGCGACCATATAGACTTCACCCATGCTGTCTTCCGAGTGGAGTTTCACGGCTACAAAGCCCACGGTTGAACCAGCGTCGATCGCAACCCATACATTTGTGTCCTCTGTGCTGCAGACATCCTCGACAGCCTTTCGCTGGCTCACACGCCAATCAGGATAGAAATTCTGGTAGACGTCATGGTCCATCACTTTTTGAATCGAATCAAAAACCGGAGCCCATGCCCGAAGCGAAAGACGAATGACTGCCTCAAGTTGATGGGCGTTGAAAGGTTCAATGCGCATTTTCTCTATGAACTCTACTGAACGCCGCAGGTTCCCAGGCAGCGAGGGTGTTCTTGAAAGCCTAGCCCAGGTCTTCCGGCCACAGGGAGCTGACTTCTAGCTCCCAACCCGGCAACAGTTGCGGCAGGGTGAGCACTTCGCCGTTGAGCAGCGTTCGCGGGCTGTGGCCTGGAAGCAAAATGGTGAGCGTTTGCCGGTCGGGATCGACCAGGATGGCTGCTTCGGCTCCAAGGGCAAGGTAGCGCTCCAGTTTGTCCTCCAGCGCTTTGAGGCGGTCGGTGATCGATTTGATTTCGATCACCAGATTGGGCACCAACCGGGGCGTAGCTTCTGGGGGCTTGCCGCAGACGGTCGCGGCTGACAAAGGACACGTCCGGGGCGGTCAAGCCCTCGTCGGGGGGCTGATAACCGGCGCTCGCATCGGCGATGAAGCCTAGGCGGCGAGGCTTGACCCAGTTGCGCAGCTGGGCGGAAAATTCTGCCCCTACCGCCCCGGCGACAAAATCCGATGGGCTCACGATGGTGATCGTCCCGTTGTCCAGTTCGATCCGGTGATCCGGGTAGAGCTGATGCAGCTTCTCGACATCGGCGACAGTGAGCCCCATAGACGGCCACTCGGCTGGGGTGAGAACCCTACCTTAGCGTGCCCGCCTGCCGATGGGAAAACGCGCCAATCGTTGCATTGTGTAAAGGATGGCCCGGTGGTTTCGGGCCTTCGCGGTAATGTGAACACGGCGCACACCCGTATGTGAGAAAGGCGAACGCTATGGCCATTGAAAGAGGTGCCAAAGTCCGTATCCTGCGCAAGGAGTCCTACTGGTATCGGGAGGTGGGTACGGTCGCGTCGGTCGACAAGAGCGAAAAGACGATCTACCCGGTGACGGTCCGCTTCGAGAAGGTCAATTACTCGGGGATCAACACCAACAACTTTGGCGTCAGCGAACTGGAAGAAGTCGAAGCCTAAGTGCCCGAATTGCCCGAAGTCGAGACACTGCGCCGCGACCTCCTCATCCACCTGCCCGGCGAACGGGTGGTGGGCGTGGAGGTTTTGCGCAGCGATTCGGTGGGTTACCCCGCCGATCCGGCGATTTTTATTGAACAGATGCAAGGCCAGATCTTCAGCGACAGGATGCTTCGGCGCGGCAAGTACCTGCTGCTCTACTTCGCGCGCGGGGCGGCCCTGGGAGTGCACCTGCGCATGTCGGGCAGGTTGCTCTGGCGCTGTGGCGAAGCTCCCCTTGAACCCCATACCAGAGTCCGGATACCCATGGCGAGCGGTCACGAACTGCGCTTTGAGGACATGCGCGTCTTCGGTCGGCTCTGGCTGATTCCGGTGGGGGTGCCCCCGGAGCGGGTGATGGGTGGGCTCACCCGGCTCGGTCCCGAGCCTTTTGCTGAGATGTTCGACGGCCCATACCTGGCGGGGCGCTTTGCGGGGCGCAACCAGCCGGTCAAAAGCGCCCTACTCGATCAGCAACTGGTGGCGGGAGTAGGGAACATTTATGCCGATGAGGCCCTCTTCAGCAGTGGCATCCATCCTGCCCTGCCCGTAGGCGGGCTCGATGCGGCTGCCCTCGAACGGCTGCATCGAGCCGTAGTCAAGGTGCTCGAAGCGGGCATCGCGCAGCGGGGCGCGACGTTGCGCAACTATACCGACGCCCAGGGCATCAACGGCAACTACGCCGGCACTGCCTGGGTGTATGGACGCAAAGGCCAACCCTGCCGCGTGTGCAATACCCCGATCGAGCGCATCCGGCTGGCGGGCCGCTCGACCCACTTCTGCCCCACCTGCCAGCGCGCCCAGCAATCAGTACAATAAAGCTCAACACGGGGAATTCTGCTCCAGCCATGCCGTTATGACAGCCAATCTTCTGACCCGGACCCGATCGACTGCCAGGCTGCAGGTGCTCAAGCCCCTAGCAAGCCTGTGGTATCGATTCTGCGCCCTGATTCTCGATCAGGCGCTGTTGCTGCTCGTGGCTTTTACCCTCGCCCAGGTGTTCGGCGCTCTGCTGTCGCTGTTTGGGGCGGGGCCGGACGGGGCCGCGCTCGCCCTGGGCACCCTGGGGCTCTACGCCATCCTCGCCCTGGGCAACTACCTCATCTGGCCGCTCAGCCACAAGGGCCAGACGGTGGGTCAGCGGTTGGTGGGCATCCGCATGGTGAGCGCCGACGACAGCGACCTGAACCTCGGCACGCTGCTCAAGCGGCACCTGATCAGCTATTTGATTTTGGGGGGTGCCCTTTTTGTCGGCTATGTGTTCGACTCGGTGCTCTTTGGCCTGCTGGCCAGCGGCTTTTTGCTGGTGCTCGCGTTTATCTTCGCAAGCCTGGACGGCGAAAAGCAGGGTCTGCCGGACAAATTCGCCAACACCCGCATGATTGCCGATCCGCGCCGCACCAGCGCCAATCTCTACCCGGCGATTGTTTCGTCTTTGTTTATTCACCTGCTGGTGGCCGTGGCGGCGGCGGTGCTAGCAATCATCATTCCGCTGCTCTTCGAAGCGCTCAATATCAAATTCCCGGAGCTGACGCCGCCCGAACCACCGGCACCGTCGATGGAATTTACGCTCACCGACCCGACCGATAAGGTCAAACCACCGCCCAACGCTCCCAAATCCAACGCCAACTCCGTCGCCAAAAAGCGCAACCGCCAACTGCCCACCGACGCGGGGGTGAAGGGTGCCCCGCAGGCCCGGCCCACCCCGCAGCCGCGTCCTCGACCCACCCCGCCCCCGCCCCGGGCCGAGCAACCGACTCCCCGGCCGGAGCAGCCCAAGCCCACCCCGGCTCCTAAGCCGAAGGCCGCCCCGCCGCCCTCGCCGGAGGCGGTGCTGCCCAAGATCGAGGAGCCGCCTAAAGAGACCAGCCCGGAGCTGGCCCCGCTTCCCCAGGAGACGACCCCGGAGCCCGCTCCGCCCGCCCCGGCTCCCAAGCGCCGTGCCTCGCGCTCCAGTGCCACCTCGGGATCTTCCCTGGCGCCCGCCTCGGCCCTGGGCGGTCCCCTGAGCGCCAGCCGCGGCAGCGGCGGCAACGGCGGCCTGGGCGAGAGCGGCACGCTCAATCCCGGGCGCGACGGCGACGGCTCGGGCATCGACGCCGCCCAGGATGTCGATTTTGGCCCCTACATGGCCGCTTTGCAGCGCAAGGTCAAGCGCAACTGGATCGCTCCTGAGGCGGGCAACTCCCGGCGCACGGTGCTGCTGTTTACCATCTCGCGCAACGGGCAAATCATGAACCTGCGCGTCGGCCGCTCCTCCGGCTCGCGCTCCTCCGACGAGTCGGCGATGGAGGCAGTGCAGCGCGCGGCTCCGTTTGGTCCCTTACCCGCCGCCTACAAAGGCGACCGCATCGAAATTCAGTTCACCTTCGACATCAACGTCTTCGGTGGCGACATCGGCGGGCGGGGATTCTAGGGTGAGCGAGCCGGCCTACCGCTTCTATGTGGCAGGACCACTCTTTAACGCATACGAGCAGGCCTACCAGGCCGAACTGGCCGCAAGACTCGCCCCCCTGGGGCGGGTCTTTTTGCCGCAGGCGGAAATTCCCGCTGACGCCGGGGCGGAGGAAGTCTTCGCGCGCTGCGTGGCGGGCATCGACGCCAGCGCCGTCGTGGTAGCCAATCTTTCGGGAGCCGACGCCGACTCGGGAACGGCCTTCGAGGTGGGCTACGCCTACGCCCGCTCCAAACCCGTCTATGCCCTGCGCAGCGAGATGGCCTACGGCTATCCCGACCGGGCGCTCTATCCGAATCTGATGCTGCGGGGGGCTGCCCGGCAGTTGCTTGCAAGCATCGACGAGCTGGTGGCGAAGTTCGAGGCCGACTATCCGAACGGGGGCTGAGGATGCCCCTGGGCCGCACCCACGACCGGATCACCTGGTGGAGCGTGCCTGCCGCCGGTGCTGCTGTCTGGCTGGTGAGCGGTGCTTTTGAGGCCGCCCTGGGTGCGGCGTGCGCCTATCTGTTCGCAGGGTTGATGTTCGGAGGCGATCTTGACACCCATTCCGTTCAGTACCGCCGCTGGGGGTTGCTGCGCTGGATCTGGCTGCCCTATCGGCGTGTTGCCCCGCACCGCTCGCTTTTTTCCCACGGGCCGCTGGTGGGCACCCTGGGCAGGCTCCTGTATCTGGCGATCGTGGCGGTCAGTTTGGGGGTGCCGGGAGCCCTGGTGTTCGAGCGGCTGGCGGGGGTGAGCATCGATTGGCAGGCCGCCTGGCAGACCGTGTCGCTGTGGTGTGGCGCCAACATTTCCACTTTGATTTGGGGGCTGGTGGGTCTGGAGTTGGGGGCGATGAGCCACAGCCTCAGCGATTGGACGGGCAGCGCCTGGAAGCGGCTGGTGGGCCGCCGCAGGCGCCGCCGAGTGCAGATGTCAGGTCCTCGGCTCCTGCGTTGAGATCTGCTGATGGCGGCGAGTATCCCGCGGCAGCACCCGCCGCATCGCCCGGTGCGGGATGCCCGCCTCGTCGTAGATTTCGCCGAAAGCTTTGAAGCCGAATTTTTCGTAGAAGGGCTGGGCGTGCACTTGGGCGCTCAGTTCTACGGCTTCCATCCCTGCGGCCTGTGCCAGGGAAAGCAGGCACTCGAGTAGAGCCTTTCCCACCCCCCGGCTGCGCCAGGCGGCGAGCACCGCCATCCGTCCGAGGTGCCCGTCCGGGAGGAGTCGGCCGCAGCCGATGGGGCTTCCTTCGGCGTCGCAGGCCAGGGCGTGGACGCTCAGAGTGTCCCACTCGTCGATTTCGATCTCAGGCGGAACGTTTTGCTCTTCGATAAAGACCACCCGGCGCACGTAGTAAAGTGCTTGCTGGTGGTCCTGCCAGCGGACGGGAGCGACGGTGAAAGACACGAAGACCTCCGACGAAGCACAGCCAGACGATTTTGCCATGGCCGTCCGGGCGGTTCACATCGAGCTTGGCGCTGCGGATCTGGCGCGCTCCCAGGCGTTTTATGAGCGGATGCTGAATAGGCGGGCACAGGTGGGCAGCGAAGCCGGGTATGTGCTGTTTGACGTCTTTGGCCTGGAACTGCTGTTGCTGTTGAGAGGGCGGGTTTTGCCGGTGCGCTTTGGCTGGAAACTTCTGGACGAGCGGGTTCTAGAGGCGTTGGCGAAGCGTTTTGGCACCCAAGGGATCGCTTTTGAGCGCCGGGAATTTACCTACGCGGCTCTGGGGGCGCGGGAGGTTGCCCTCAACTTGCACGATCCCGACGGGCACCGCTGCTCGTTTTATTGCTTGATCCCCGAGGGGAGCGTTTAGAGCGGCTTTCAGTTGCCAAGGCAAGGCTGGCTGGAAACCGCGATGGCGGGCAATGGTTTTTAGCCTGACACCTGCTGTTGGCTGTGCACGAGAGTCTGTGGAGCGAGAGGCGGAACCCCCTTCGGGTTCCCCTCTCGCGCTCTCCAGCCTCCCCGCGTCGAGGGGCGTGCCACCCCCCCGACACCCCCCCGGACTTAAAGGCACGGTGGGCATGAGAATTGGTGGGTGGGATGGGCTTACTCTTCCAGGGCCTGCACGACGTGTGTCGACTGCGGCACAGTCCTGGGTAAGTCGCTGCGCCCAGAAGGATAGCCGGAAACCTGGACAAGCAGCGATTTTACCCCGACACCTGCTGCGCAACCCCATGCTTTTTGAACCAGGCGAGCAGTTTCTGCCAGGCGTCCTGGGCCGCCTCCGGGCGGTAGCTTGGGCGGTAGTCGGCGTGGAAGCCGTGGGGGGCCTGTTCGTAGATGATGATCTCCGAAGGATTGCCCGATGCTTTGAGTACCTTGCGCATCTGCTCGACGGTGGAGACGGGGATGCCCTGATCCTGGCCGCCGTAAAGGCCTAGGACCGCCCCTTTGATCTTGGGGGCGACATCGACCGGGTAGGTCGGAGTATTGGGACTAGATTGGCCCACCAGACGGCCGTACCAGGCTCCTCCCGCTTTGATTTTTGGGTTGTGGGCCGCGTACAGCCAGGTGATTCGCCCGCCCCAGCAAAAACCGGTGACCGCCAATTTCTCGGCGTTCACCCGCCCGGTCCCGGCGGCATAGGCGACGGCGGCGTCGAGGTCGGAGAGCACCTGGGCGTCGGGCACTTTGTTCACCACTTCGATGACTTTCTGGACTTCCTGGATCTTGGAGACGTCCCCCTGGCGGGCGTACAGTTCCGGGGCGATGGCGAAGTAGCCGAGTTTGGCGAAGCGGCGGCAGACATCTTTGATGTGCTCGTGGACGCCAAAAATTTCCTGCACGACTAGGACCACCGGCAGGTTGTTGCCGGTGGCGGGCATCGCCCGGTAGGCGGGAATCTCGCCGTCTTTGACCGGGATTTTCACTTCCCCGGCGGTCAGTCCGGTGGTGTCGGTGTTGATGGTCGCCGCTCCCACCGGCAAGACCGCCAGGGCAAAACCTGCCGCCAGGGTGGTCACGATGAACGTGCGGCGGTCGATCGCCTCCACCCGGGGCAGCAAACTGAGCAAATCCGAATCCATGGCGGGGTCTCCGAGAGCAACTCCGGAATCCTACCAGAGTCCGGAGGAGGACATCAGGCTTCGCCTGCTTTGACCAGGCGGGTCACGCAGACATCCAGGGCGTTCATCTCGCTCTGGATCTGGCGCAGATCGGCTGTGCTGTCCGCAGGCAACACGATCTTCACCAAAAACTCTTCCTCCACTTCCACGCTCGGATTGCTCACCCCAAGCGCAGCCAGGCGCTCGCGCACTTTCTGCTCGACGGTCATCGACTGTCTCCCTACAAGTCAAGATTTAGTCTAACACCGGAGTAAGTCTAAAGAATTGGCGCTGTTGATTGCGAGCTGCTTAGAACGCGACGCCGGAAGATTTCGATCGGGCGTAGTCTTCTTGCGGGTACTAGTGCTCACCGCGCCGGCGGCGGAGCACCTCTTCGATCTGTGCCCGCATGTCACCGCCTGCGGGGAAGCTCGCCGTCTTGGGTGCGGCGTAAAGGCGATCCATGTAGACATGGAAGGCTACTTCATCCTCGCGGTGCTCAAGCACGTATGCGCGCAGTTGGGCAGTGGTCATCTGTTCAAAACTCGTCTGGCTCATTGGGATACTCCAGTTCGCCGTTGCGATCCACCAACACCTGAAAGTCGTCTCCGGCGAGGATGAAAACTTTGCCCGTGCGCTCATCGATGCGCACCAGGTAGATGGGTAGATACATGGCTGTCAAGTTGACACAAGCGGTCAAAGCGGCAACCGCCTGCTCAGGCGTCATCTGCACCAACCTCGACGGCGCCGTCATCACCGTCGAGGAGCCGTCGATCGCGGCCGAGCCGTTCAAGCAACTCCGACACGGATATGTCCAGGGAGGCGGCCAGGGCGCGTACACCCTGCCAGCCAGTCTCGGTGACCGAGACCTCCCGAGTCTTCTTCAACTCGCCATAGAGCCGAGAGCGCGGGCGGAGGTTGCGCAGGGAATCCGGACTGGCACCGCGGGGCATCGTCGTCCTCACTAGACAGAATCATTGTATCCCGGAATTATTGATTTATTCTCTCGAATCCGGTGCATTGAGCGCCACGATGGACAGTTGCATCAGCTGCAGTAGCGTTTCGCGTTTGGCCTCCATCTCAATTCCCCAGACATAGGGGGTTCGCTCCAATGCCTCGAGGGTGAACACGCACGATTCTCCTCAGACCATACCGAAGCTTGTACACAATAAAAGGCATGACAGGAAAAGATAGTGGAGTCCAGCGTTTGGGTAGGGAGTGTTGCGGGCGCATCAAAGTGCTGCTCTTGATGCTTGCCGTGCTGGTATTGAGTCCGCGAGCGGCCACCGCCCAGTCCGCACGCAGCTACTTGCTCAAACCGGCGGCGGTCTTCGACGGTGCAAATGCTCCCCATTCGGGTTGGGCGGTGCTGGTCAAGGGAGAGCGGATCGTAGCCGCGGGGCCACTTGGCGAAGTGGGTATCCCAAGCGGCACCGAAATTATCGACCTGCCGGGTTTGACGCTGCTGCCGGGGCTTATCGACCTGCACACGCACCTGCTGTTGCACCCTTATAACGAAGCGCTCTGGGACGACCAGGTGCTCAAAGAACCGTTTACTGTGCGTGTTGCCCGCGCCGTCGCGGCGGCCCGCAGTACCCTCATGGCCGGGTTTACGACCCTCAGAGATCTCGGGACCGAGGGGGCGGGTTATGCCGATGTCGGCCTCAAGCAGGCCATCGACCAGGGTGTCGTGCCGGGGCCGCGCCTGGTGGTGGTGACCCGGGCGATCGTGGCCACCGGCTCCTACGGGCCGAAGGGCTTTGACCCGGGTCGTGCGCGATCAGATCGGCAAGGGCGCCGACTGGATCAAAGTCTACGCCGACTACCGCTGGGGACCGAACGGCGGGGTGCAACCCACCTTTTTGCCGTCCGAATTAAACGCGATCGTCGAGGTGGCCCGCAGCAGCGGCCGGCCCGCCGTCGCCCACGCCACCCATCCTGAAGGGATGCGCCGCTCGGCGTTGGCCGGGTTCGAGACGATCGAGCACGGCGATGCGGGTACCGCCGAGGTTTTCGCCCTGATGGCCAAACGCGGTGTCGCCTACTGCCCGACCCTGGCGGCAAGCGAAGCGGTCGAGCGCTACCGGGGCTGGAAACCCGGCACCAACCCCGAACCTGCGGCCCTCACCCAGAAGCGCGCCAGTTTCAAAGCGGCCCTCGCCGCCGGGGTGACCATCTGCAACGGCAGCGACGCCGGGGTCTTCACCCACGGCGACAACGCCCGCGAACTGGAATTGATGGTCGAATATGGGCTTGCTCCGCTCGCCGCATTGCAGGCGGCCACGTCAGTCAACGCCCGTTTGCTGCACATGGAAGGCCGTATCGGTCGCATTCAACCCGGACTGAGTGCTGATCTCGTGGCGGTCGAAGGCGACCCGACGCGGGACATCAAAACCTTGCGCCGGGTCCGGCTGGTGATCAAAAACGGGCAGATCTATCGGGGTGGCGCGACGCAAGCCCGTGTCGCACGGTGACCCGGAGCGTCTCCGTCGCTGGCGTTATGGTGCCGATGGCGCAGCCTGCATCTCGGCTATGGCGCGTCCGTCTTCGCCGTCCCAGTAGCTCACTTCGTCCTTGGACGCATCTGCGATCAAGAATCTGCCGGCGCCGGATGCGCTGTCGTAGGTGATCCTGACGCCCGTTTTGCCCGAGTCCGGATAGCCCGCCACTTCCGGCAGTTGCAGAGTCGAAATGGCCAGATAGACCAGATCTTCGAGCCCGGTATTGACCAGCTGATGGGCCACCTCTGGCCCACCCGGCGGCGTGAAGATATAGTCGTGCGGCTTCACCGGATAGGCTTGGGAACCGACGCGCAGCATGCCGGTGCCGCTCAGGATAAAAAAATGCTCTTCGTTGGCGTAGTGGTGATGAAACGGAAAAGCGGCCTTGCCCGGGGGAACATGCGTGACGTTGGCACCGATGGACTTGGCACCCAACGGATTGGCCAGTTGCGCCATGCGGCATTCGAAGTGTTCGCCGCTTTCGAGCCGGCGAATCGGGGCATCGGCAACATTCAAGATCGGCTTCATGGCAATCTCCTTTGTGGACAGATTACCACAAGGACAACGCAGGGGCCGGCGGTTTTCAGGCGTGCGTGCGTCCGGCGTGGCGCAGCATTTCCCCCAGCGAATCGCCGCCCAGTTTGCGCTGCAGTTCTTGGGCAAGCACGATGGCCATCATCGCTTCGCACACGACGCCCCCGGCGGGTACGGCGCAGGTGTCGGAGCGCTCGTAGTGGGCTTCGAACGGTTCGCGGCTGACCAGGTCGATCGACCTGAGGGCCTTACGCATGGTGGGTAACGGCTTGAGGTAGGCGCGCAGGAGCACCGGCTGGCCGTTGGTCATCCCGCCCTCGATACCGCCTGCGTGGTTGCTCGTGCGGGCGATTTCGCCTGCTGCATTGATAAATTCATCCTGGACATCGGCGCCCGTCTCGCGGGCGGCGGCGGTGCCGATACCCACTTCCACCGCCTTGACGGTGTGCACCGACATTGCCGCCCCGGCCAATAGTCCGTCGATGCGCCGGTCGTAGTGGACGTGGGAGCCGAGGCCCACCGGAATCTCGCCGTAGGCCGCCAGTTCCACGGCACCCCCCAGGGTGTAGCCGCCCTTGGCCGCCTCGACGACGCGCGAGCGCAACCGCTCGTAGAGATCCGGGTGACAGCGAAGATCATTCTGATCGACGCGCTCGAACAGGTCTTTCCACTCCTCGAAGGTGGGCAAGGCGGGACGGACGGATTCGCCCGCCCCGACGCCGCCGATTTCGACGACGTGGGAGTGGACATGGACGTTGAATTGGCGCAGCAGTTGCTTGGCAATCGCCCCGGCCGCGACGCGCGAGGCGGTCTCGCGGGCACTGGAGCGCTCCAGGATGTTGCGCACGTCGGCGAGGCCGTACTTGACCGCCCCCGGGTAGTCGGCGTGGCCGGGGCGCAGTCGGGTGATGCGCTTGGCCTCCAGTTGGGCGCGCACCGCCTCGTCGTCGAGATCCACAGGGGAAACCGACATCGGCACTTCCCAGTTTTTAAAGTCGCGGTTTTCGAGGGTCATGGCGATGGGCGAACCGATCGTGCGGCCCAACCGCACGCCACCCCGAAAGGTGACCCGATCGGTCTCGATGCTCATCCGGCCGCCCCGGCCGAAACCCACCTGGCGGCGGGCCAGATCCCGGTCGATGTCTTCGGCCAACAGGGGCAAGTCGGCGGGGATGCCCTCGACAATGATCGTCAGCCCCGGCCCGTGGGACTCCCCGGCGGTCAAAAAGCGCAGCATGGTCTTCCTGAACAGGTCTAAGGCACACCTTATCGGCGAAATCGGATTTTAGCGCACTTCCCGCAGGGTATCGCGAAAAGCTTTGACGGCCCTTGGCTCGTTGTCGGGGTTCACAAAGCGGGCCAGCATGGCCAGGTCCAGATCCGCCAGCAGCCGGCTGCCGCTCAAGGTGACGTAGCGGCCTTGCTCAAGCCCGTGGAGGCTGAAGCGGCCCTCCTGCCAGAACCACACCTCCTGCACCCCAAGTCCCCGATAGACTTCCAACTTGTCGATGCCGCCGCTGGTAATCACCACCTCGATTGCCAGATCCGGAAACTCGCGCCGCTGACCCAGGCAGTAGCTCTCATCCGGCTCCAGTCCGCGGGCCGCCGCCTCGCGGCGGTAGGTGGGCGAACCGCAACTGAACAATGGAATGTCTCTTTGCAGGGCATAGACTTCCAGCAGCCGGGCGATGATTTTTTTGAGGGCTTCGTGCTCGCGGGAAGTCGTTATGATCTCAAGGACACCTTCCAGGTAGATCATTCGCAGGCCGGGCCGATGTCCCAGGGTGGCACCCAGAATTTCGTATTCTTTCCAGCTCACCCCGGCGAGCACGATGCGCTGCTCGGAGGCGTCCGAGACCGGTTCTAGTAAGTCGCGACCCATGCTCTACCCTCTGGCTGTGTCTCCAGTTATACCCACACATTGATGTAGCTACTTGTTGACCGGAGTAGCACCGGAGTAGCAATAGACAAAGCCTGAAAACCTTACTCCTCCGTTCTTCGGATTTGGGGCCACGGCTGGAAGCGGCTTTCAGCCATGCGGGTGTCAGAAGCGCAAATGCTATTCAGGTATGCCTTTGAGCATACTCCGTCATTCTTACTGAACAAAAGTGTGCAGAGTTTCACCTGGCTTTTCCTTTGTAGTCAAGAACATATCCAGGAAATGCATCGCTCAAAAACATGAGCGAGCCGATAAAGGTTCTCGTCAGAGAATTGTGTTCCAAAGTGGTCCTACGAGAAATCGTTCGATACAGTTTTTGAAAAGCTTTGATATCTGCTTCTGAGAACTCGGCAGGCTCTCGAGTTTCTGAATAAAAACTGCTCGCTGTAAGGGTATTTTGCTTCAAATTGTTGTCGAATATAACCTGCTTGCCGCTTCCAAAGTAGATATCGATCCTGTTACGCTCTACTCCCAAAACTCGGGCATCGAATTGCAGCCCCAACCCGACGTCTTTGCCGCGGATCTGCTGTCCAGATGCAACATCGAGTTCGAGTGTTGGGCTCAACTCATCTTCCGGTTTCTCGGGGCGTATCGACGCCAAAGCCCTTCCGGCCGCTCTGCCACTGTAACCGCCTTTGGCCTTTAAAGCTTCAAGGGAAGGGATGGCAGCTTGTGCCGATACACCTATTTTTCCAAGAGCACCGGCGGCGCCTGCACTGATTTGGGAATCTTTGTCATTCAGTGTTTCTACCAAAGCGGCAACAACGGCCGAAGAGGTAAGTTCTGCTTGATCGAGAACTTGAATGGCACAATAACGGACTTTAAATGCTTTATCTTGCAAGGCTTCGATCAAAGCACTTTGTACGTATTCGGACTCTTTAGCCGTACCCGCCAAGGTGCATGTCGCTGCCGAGCGAATTTCTGCGTTATGGTCCTTGACTGCAATCAGCAAGGCTGGAATAGCAAGGCTTATAGGGTAAATTCTTCCAAGCTCTTCCACGGCTTGTGCGCGCACTTTCGGATCTTTATCAATCACCATACTTTTAAGCGAATCTAACCTTTTAACCACTGCTGGTTGGGGTTCGTAGAATGCAGGCGAGCCGTTGAAAGGCTGTGCAGAACCGACCGAAGCAAACGTCAATGCCGAACAAAGACCGAACAAAGCGGTCGAGCATATCTGAAACCATCTTTGAACGTACGTATTCATATAAATCTCCTTGCCAGGTGCTTAATCGCAACGATTGACAAAAACTCATATAAGTATAGCCTGTCCCAAGGTTGTATGCTCATCAGTAGATGTACGGCTTCCTCAGGAGAACCTCTTCCTCGCCATGCTGAGAAATATCCGTCGCTTCCAGTTCAGTGTCGCTGGCGCACCTGTGCTGTACATCGGGGAGCGGCGAAAGATCAAGGCGCGTTGGAGTTAGTTGAGGTGACGCAGACGGATGTTCTAACTCTCAAAAAGCCAGTTACGCACCTTGGTCAGTTCCTTCCACTCGGGGCGGCGCTTGAGACCTTCTTCGAAGTTCTTGCGCACTTCTTCGGCCTGCTTCGGGTCGAGCTGGCAGACTTGCTGGGCACGCTCGATCGGTTCGCGCACACCCTTTTGGCCTGTCTCCAGCATGGCGAGGGAAAGATTGACGTAAGCCTGGGCGTCGGCGGGGGCGAGTTTGGTCGCCTGCTTGGCGACTTTGAGGGCTTTGGGCGCTTCGGAGTTCAGCAGATACAGCCAGGCGAGGCAGGTGAGGGCCGGGCCGTTCTTGGGCTGCTTCTCGGCAATCTCGCGGAATACCGGCAGCAGCACGTCGGCCGCTTCGCCCGCCTCGTAGCGCTGGATGCTCTGGTCGAATAGTTCCTGAACCGCGTTCATCAGCGCTGTGCCTTGGCTTGGATTTGCTTGAGGGTGGAGAGCACCTCCCGGCTATGGCCGGTCGGGTCGACATTGGAGAAGACCTTCGCCACCCGCCCCTGGGGGTCGATGAGGTAGGTGTTGCGGGCCGCCATGCCCATATCGCCCAGGCCGTACCAGGAGTCGTAGGCCTGGGCCACCTTTCCTCCCACGTCGGAGGCGAGCAAGAAGGTGAGACCCTCTTTTTTGCTGAACATGCTGTGGGAGTCGAGGGCGTCGGCGCTCACTCCGACAATCTCGGCGCCCAGCTGCTTGTACTGGGCCAAGTCTTTTTGAAAGCGCTGCGCCTCGATGGTGCAGCCGCTGGTCATGTCCTTGGGGTAGAAGTAGAGCACCAGCCACTTGCCCTGGAAGTCTTTGAGCGAGATTTTTTTACCCGCCGCCACCGGCAGCTCGAAGGCGGGAGCGGCCTCGCCCACCCGGGGAGCAGCCAGCAGGGCCGCCTGTGGACCTGCGAGCAGGAGAGCAAAGAGCAAAGAGGATTTCAGCAGCAATTTACGCATGGGTGCACGCCTTTTTTAGCTTCAAAGCACTTTTTTGAACTCGGACTCGAAAACCGTCTGGGGAATCTGACCGCTGCCGCGGTAGGCTTCTTTGCCCCGACCGTCGAGCAACACAAAAGTCGCCGTTCCGAAAATCTTGTACCGGCGCACCAGGGCGGCATTCTCGGGTTCGTCCACATCGACGATGCGGATATCCACCTGCTTGCCCCAGCGCTCCTTCAGAGCCGCCATCGTCGGCTCCATGGCCCGGCATACGCCGCACCACGAAGCCCAAAATTCGAGCAGTTGCGGCTTGCCGGTACTGGCCGTCACGGGCCACCCCGCCACCGCCGCCGCCAAAGCCCCCGCCAGCGCTCTGCGTTTCATCGTCACCATCCGAAACGGTCCCCCCGTTTTTTACGATACATTGCGCCGGACCCAATGCCCAGCCGTCCCGTGCGGCGCCGCCCGCCGCAGGCGGAGAAGCGCCGCAAATTTTGCCCGTGCGCGCAGCCGTCGCTTCTAATGGCCCTGTCGATGTCCCATCAGGTGCCATGAATTTCCGTTTTGCCTTGGTGTCTCTTTTGCTGTTGCCGACCGCCGCGCTTGCCCAGACGCCCGTGCCGCGCTTCGAGGTGAGTCTTGCGCGCATCGCCGCCGGCACCCGCGTCCAGTTTCTGGTCCTGTCCAACTCGGGTGCTCCGCTATCGCTTGAAGAAAATCGCACCGTCACCGTGCCGGTGGCCGCGCGGGCGGGCGGCCTGACGATCCCCGGCGGTGCGCTGCTGGTGGGCCGCTTCGAGCGCACCGGTGAAGCGAGCGGTGCGCTCAACATCGAATCGCTCGTGATCGGGCAAAACGTCTACGCCGTGCGGGCGACCAGCACTCCCATTCCCGGCTTGCTGCGCCGTACAGGCACCGCGACCCCCCGCTATCCGGGGCGCGAGGCAAGCGGCACGCTCTTCGAAGCCGGGGGCGACTTGCTGGGTATCCCGGTCCACTCCCGCCAGGCCCGGGCCGCCACTAGCTTGCTGGGGGCGCTCTTTGGGGCCGCCGCACCGCCCGCACCCGAGCGGTCGACGGGCACCCTGGCGGCGAGCCTGGAGCCGATGCAGACCTTGGGCGTGCAGTTTTTGGGCGAGGTGGATTTCGACAGCCCGATAGCCCAACTGCCGAACGGTCCAGCCGACCTCAACGGTAGTTGGTAAACTGCAGCGGCACCGGATAGTCCTGGCTTTTGAGCAGCTGGATGACCGTCTGCAGATCGTCGCGGCTCTTGCTGCTCACCCGGACGGCGTCCCCCTGTATCTGCGGGGTGGTCTTGGTGTTGTCGCGGATGAGCTTGGTGATCTGCTTGGCCAACTCCTGGCTGAGGCCGCGCTGCAACGCGACGCTCTGGCGTACCCGGTTGCCCGAGGCGCTCTCCACCTTGCCCGGCGCAAAAATCTTCAGCGACAGGTTGCGCTTGGCGGCCTTGGTGCAAAGCACGTCGTAGATGGCGTTGAGGCTCAGTTCGCTCGCGGTGTTGATGACGATCTGCTCCTCTTCGAGGGCGATTTCGGACTTGGTGTCTTTGAGGTCGTAGCGGCTGTTGATCTCGCGCAGGGCTTGGTCGACGGCGTTGACCAGCTCCTGGCGGTCAAAATCGGAGACCACATCGAATGAATAGGTTTGGGCAGCCATGGTGATCGGTTGTTTTTTCTGTGTTAGCACGCGGCGCGGCGGCTGCCGGTCTGTTTCTTATCATGGAGGCGTTGTCTGGGAGTTTGCCTGTGCCTGCTTACCGTTGGTTCGCCGCCGCCTTTGGGGCGTTGCTGCTTGTTTCTTGCGGTCCGCGCCTGGTGACCGCCCAGACCGAGCGTCCCGTGAGCGAACCTTACACCGGCAGCACGAACATTTTTGAGTACCCGGGTCGCGACCAGCGCCTGCAGATTGATCGCGTCATGGACGAGCTGCAGATCCAAGCGGGCAAGACCGTCGCCGACATCGGCGCGGGGGGCGGCTGGTTTGCCGTGCGCGCCGCCCGGCGCGTCCGTCCGGGGGGCAGGGTCTACGCCGTCGAAATCAATGACCAATTTCTCGAAACGATCGCGACGCGCGCCCGGCGCGAGGGCTACGACAATATCGAGACGGTGCTCGGCGAACCCGGCGACCCGAAACTGCCCAAGGCGAGCGTCGATGCCGTGCTGCTCCTCAAGACCTACCACGAGGTGGCCGACCCGGTGGCCCTGCTCAAGAACACCCGCCTTGCCCTCAAACCCGGCGGCCTGGTCGGGATTATCGACCGCAACGGCACCGGCGGCGACCACGGCCTCGATCGCAGCGTCGTGATCAAAGAAGCCAAGATCGCCGGATTCGAACTGGTGCGCAGCTTCGACTTTGTCAAAGCCGACGAGCAGGACTACTTTTTGATCTTCAAAGCCACAGCCTCATAACTCGGCTTATAAACATTTGTCAAGTTTGTGCGCCGTAATTGCTCGTCGATTTTATAAGTTACGTGAGAGTCGAAGGGCGCACCGGCAATGACTTCTGGTCCAAGATCCAACTCCAATTCCAACCCGGCTTCCGACGAAAGTTTTTCCTGGGACAACGAGCGCTACGGGGCGGTTGTCGAGCAGCACACGGGCGTGATGGCCGGAATGATCGACAAGCTTATCTGTCTGGGCCTGCTGCTGTTTGGCCTGGCAAGCCTGCCCGGCGTAGTGATGATGTTCTTCATGCAGCTACAGCGCTAGGCCGGGACCGCCGCCGTCCGGATCTGCCCCAATAGTTCGTGCAGGCCCACCCGTCCCAGCCGGTAGCTGAGCGGATGGGCAATCAGCCGGGCGGTGCTGTCGAAGATTTTTTCGAGTTCGACTAGGCCGTTGTCCTTGAGGGTGCGGCCCGTGGACACCAGGTCCACGATCGCCTCGGCCATGCCGGTGAGCGGGGCAAGTTCCACCGAGCCGTAGAGGGGAATCAGCTCCACGGGCAGTTCCCGCTCCTCGAAGTAGCTCCTGGCGCAGGTGGTGAATTTGGAGGCCACCCGGCAGTGGGCGGGCAGATCCTGCACACTGCGGTAGGGGCTGTCACTTTTGACTGCCACCGACATGCGGCAGTAGCCAAACCCGAGATCCGCCACCTGGGCGACGGGCAGTTGCTTTTCTTTGAGGACGTCAAAACCCACTATCCCCACCTGGGCCTGGCCGTAGGCGACGTACACCGGCACATCCTGGGCGCGCACCAGCAGACCCTCGTAGCGGCCCGAACGATCTTCAAGGCGCAACAACCGGTTGGAGCCTTCGAGAAATTCGCCAAAGTCGATGCCGATAGCCTGCAGGCGGGCGATCGTACCCTTGAGCAAGGCCCCTTTGGGTAAGGCGATAGTGATATTCATCGCCAGCCCGTCGTCGAAGGGGGCTCCTGGTCGCGGTTGTTTTCGGAGCGCTGAAAAGGCTCGGGCAAAGGCTGCTTGTTGCCCAGCGAGAAGCCCGGCAGCATGTCCTTGAGCTGCAGTCCTTCGAGCAGATTGCGCGTCTCGCGCACCTTGGGCCAGGTCGAGCGCGACATCAGCAAACGGCGCTCGATATCTTCCGCCGCGATCGAATTGAGAAATTCTTCGCGCTCCGGCTGGTAGTCGGTCGAGACCACCTGCAGCGCCTGGGCCGGGTAATTTTGCAAGATGCCCGCAATGTGGACGGCCAGCTGCGGATAGAGCCAGGTGTAGGCGGGGTGCACCAGCAAATGGGCACGGTGCGGCAGCAGCCCGGTCGTCGAGAGAATCAGTTCGAAGCTGCCGATGGCCGCCTTGCGCTGGGGCTCATAGACGAACTGGGCGACGCGCAGGGTCTGGTTGAACGAGCGCACCGCCGCCTCGAAGGTGCGGGTGACGACACTGCGGTGAAAATCGCTCGGGTGGCGATCAAAAATTTGGCGGACGATGGGCGGCATGGTGGCGGTATCGAGCTGGCACATCAAGGCCGCATCGGCGTTGCTCACCGGCTTGAAGAAATTGAGCGGCGGCTTCTCGCAGCGGGCCAGATCCGCCAGCACCGCGGGCGAAATCTGCCAGTAACACAGCTGTGCCAGCGACTGAAAACCGTTCTGGCGATAGAGAGCCAGGGCCTGGCGGTTGTGGATGTCGACTTCGGCCATCCAATTGCGCGCCTCGGGCCGGTAGTACTCAAAAACATGGCTGAGCAGCTGCGTGTCGATGCCCTGGCCGCGCACATCATCCGCCACGGCAATGTGCTCGACCTGCCAGGTGGTGTAGCCGACGTTGACCGGACGCACCTGCACTAACCCGACAATCTGCCCTTCGAGCTGAGCGACGTGCAGGCAGAAGACATGCTGCATCGGGTTGCGGAACAGACTCAAAAGTTTCACCGGGCCGTACAGGCGGTGGATGCCCCGCAAGGGCTGAAGCACATCCTGACTGGCAAAGGCCGCACCGCCGCTGGTCTGGTCGTAAAGCCTGCGAACCGAGTCGAGGTCGCGGTAGTGAACGGGGCGGATGAGCATGGAGGCGTCCCAATGGTTGATGGCCGCAAAGCCGCCGGCGCGTATCCATCCTAACCGCCTGGGGGCGGGGCGGATTTTATGAAAGTTGACCGCTCCAGTCGAGCAGGGCGCCCAACTGGACCAGCGTGATAAAGCTCAACTGCCAAAGCAAGATCGGCAGCGGTCCCTGCTGGGCACGCTGCACCTTCTTGGCCAGCTCCAGCTCCCGCCGGTTGACGATGCCGTTGTTGAGCAAGTATCGCTCTAACTCTTTTTGCTCGCTGCCCACGACTCCCTCCCAAGCGGAAGCTTTTCTTAAATTCGATGTTAACAATACGTAATATTCTGTCAAGGGTTTTGGGATCACCCCTGGGGAGGAGATAGGCGACGGTTTGCGGCGGTGCCCTCGCTGTGCTCAGTCCTGGCGGCGGTCGGATTCGTTTTCGCGCTCGGGCAGCCTCAAAGGCGGGTTGGACGGCTCGCCCAAGGAACCGAGGCGGCGGTCGAGTTCGGCATCGAGGGAGAGTTGCTTGAGGTCGTCTTCGACTTTTTGAGCCGGGTTCTCGGCCAGTTCGTTTAGGGCTTCGACCTGAAATTTTTTGCGCTGCACGGCGGAGCTCGCCTGCTCGAACTGCGAGCGGGCCGAGTCGATATTGTACTGGTCACTCACCCGGGCCATCGTGGCGAGGGCGTTATTGATCTCGTTGAGGTCTTTGAGGTTCTGCAGGCGCGACTTATATTCCTCAAGCTGCAGCTGCTCTTTGGCAAGGCGGGCGCGGGCCGCCTCGGCGTACTGCTCGGCTTTTTGGACTCGATCTTGCAACTCCGGGAGGATCTGCTCGACAGCGAGCGCTTTGCTGAGCGCCTGGCGTGCCAGATCCATCTGCCCCTGGCGCTTGGCCATCAGTGCCTGCTGCTCAAGGGTTTGATACTCGCGCACTTTTTGCTGGTAGAGCTGCTGGGCGCGGCGGTAGGCACTCACCTGGGTGGCCACCGCCTCGGTCAGCCGCTTGACTGAAAGCTGGATGTCGCGGTAAGCCTGCTCGGCCACTTTGACCGACATGTCTCCGCCCTGCTCGACCGGCCGGCCCCACAGCCAGTTCCAGAAGCCGACGATGACCCGGCCGGCGCGCTCCCCGAACAACCAGTAGACAAAGCCCTTTGGACCTGACCTGCTCATCGAGATCTTCCACCGCAAGCCCGTGTGTTCCCGAGCTTACCCGCAGGGAAAGCCGACACCGGACGAACCACGCAAAAGCTTGAAGACCCGCAACGCCGTTTTACCTCAGTATGCGACCTCTGGTAACCCAGGTGGGAACCGGTGAATCGGCTTTAGAGACTCCGAGATTCATCCGAAGATGCCCGGCTTGCTCACCGCCGACCGCGTTTGGCTCCCTATCGCACAAAGTATAGATCGATAACTTTATTGGCATTCACCAACGTCGCAGGCCAAGAGCATCTTAACAAAGCCTGTTCCCAGAAGGCCACTGCCGCGGCCAATCTCGCAAAAACCGCACCCCCGTGCGGGGGGTGCGGTCTGGGTGCCGGAAGCGCCTAGAACAGGCGTTGGCCGCTTCTGTAGAGCAAAAAAACGACCGTGGGGACAAAGACTACCAGCAAGCCGAGAAAAGCAAGGAACAACCAGCCGTTGCCGCTCATGGTCAGAAAACCTTCCGTAAATGGGGGCGTCCCCTCAATTATAGGGAAGGCAGGGGCGCCGAAAGCGGCTGAGCGGGCTCCATCAATCCCTGTTTGATCAGATCCGCCAACTCCTGCAACCTGGCAATCGCCTCGGCCCCCTCCAGGCGCACCAGTTCCGCGTCGTCGCAAATTTCGGTCCAGACGATGCCCTGATCGGACACCAAAAAGCGGATCATCTCATTGCCCATGCTCACCATGAAGCAGGCACTGTCGGCCTCCTCGCCGCAGGTGTAGCAGGAGACCAGATAACCCCGGCGCTCCATGACGATCGAAAGTGCCTGCAAATTGACGATCAGGTCGCGAACAAAATAGCGGTACTGCTCGGACAATCTGTAGAACACGGGCGCACTTCTCCAAAAGTGGTCACTTCTTATATTACTAAGTATTTATGCTCAGGTGTAAGGCTGCACTAGGGATGGCCGTTAGGATGGAGGCGATTTGGCGGAGTTTTCGTTTGCAGCCGCTTTCCCACATCGATGGCACCGGCGAGGCCCGTATGGTAGACGTCACGGCCAAGCAAGCCAGTGAGCGCGTCGCCGTCGCTGAGGCGAGGGTGTGCATGGCGGCAGGCACGCTCGAGGCGATTTTGGCGGGCAACACCCCCAAGGGGGATGTGCTTGCCACCGCCCGCATCGCCGGGATCATGGCCGCCAAGCGCACGGGCGATTTGATTCCGCTGTGCCACCCACTGCCCATCGGCGCGGTGCACATCGAGATCACCCCCCAGAGCGAGCCGCCCGGATTCTGCCTGCAGGCGACCGTCAAGACCCGGGCTTCGACCGGCGTCGAGATGGAGGCGCTCACCGCCGCTGCCGTCGCGGCCCTCACCCTCTACGACATGGCCAAGGCTCTACAAAAGGACATGACCATCGAAGGGGTGCGGCTGATGCGCAAATCCGGGGGCCGCTCCGGCGATTACGTGCGCGAGCCTGAACCCTAACCGGCGGCCACCGCCTCGGTTTTGGCCCGCAGACTGGCAAGCAGCTTGTCGAAGGGGGCGGTGAACTTGGCCAGGCCGTCGGCGAGTAGCTCGCCTGTGACCTTGTCAAGGTCAATGCCCACCGCCGCCAGTTCAGCCAGCGTCCGCTCGGCGTCTTCGAGGCCCGCCTCCAGACTGGGGCGCAGTTCGCAGTGATCGGCGCAGGCTTTGAGCGTCGCCGGGGGCATCGTGTTGACGGTCGCCGGTCCCACCAATTCCTCGACGTAGCGCACGTCGCGGTAGTCGGGGTTCTTGGTGCCGGTGCTCGCCCACAGCAGGCGCTGGGGTTTGGCGCCCCGGGTGGCAAGCTTTGCGAAGCGCTCGCCCCCAAAGAGTTGCTGGAATTGGCGGTAGGCCAGTTTGGCGTTGGCGATCGCCACACTGCCCTGCAGCGACTTCAGACGTTCGAGCTGTCCGGCGGCGTCGGTAGCGGCAATCTCGGCCTGCAGCAGATCGTCGACGGCAGTATCGATGCGGCTCAAAAAGAAGCTGGCCACCGAGGCCATCCGATCGAGCGGACCTGCGCGGCGCTCCAGGCCGCGCAGGTAGGCTTCGGCAGCCTCCGCGTAGGCCGCGCGCGCAAACAGCAGCGTCACATTGACGTTGATGCCCGCAGCGATCAACGCCTCGATGGCCGGGATACCCTCGGCGGTTCCCGGCACCTTGATCATCAAATTGGGCCGCCCGACGCGCTCCCAGAGGTGATGGGCCTCGCGGATCGTGCCCTCGGTGTCGCGGGCCAGGTAGGGCGAGACTTCAAGACTGACGTACCCGTCCGCCCCCTCGGAAGATTCGTACAGGGGCCGGAACAGATCGGCGGCATCTTGAATGTCTTTGACGACCAGGTTTTCGTAAACGGCGTCCACCGATTGACCGCGCTCGCCGCGGATCTGTTCGTCGTAGGCGGCGCTGCCCACGATCGCTTTTTCGAAGATGGCGGGGTTGGAGGTGAGGCCGCGCACGCCTTCCGCCTCGATCAGCCGCTGCAATTCGCCGGTAGTGATCATGTCGCGGCGCAGATCGTCTATCCAGACGCTCTGGCCAAAATCGTGCAGATGAACAAGAGGATTGTCAGCCATGGTTGTCCCTAAGATTGGCTTCGGGCCGATCTTAGCCAACCGTCCCCGGCAGCCCCCACGCCTTAAGCAAGAAATCCGAAGCTAGCGGCCGCTTAGTTCGGCGCGCACGGCGACGAGGCGCTTCAGTTCGCGCACGGTCGCCACGCCCAGTTGCCAACCGCTTTGTTCACCGTTGCTGAAGTGCAGACGCACCTTGAGCGTCCTGTCGGGCAAGGCGGCCAGTTGATCGGCCGCCGGGGACAGCTCAAAGCCGGTTGTACCCGAGGCGCAGGTCACCGCCGGATTGAAGACCGGTGCCGAGGGCATATAGCTCACGTAGGGCACCAGCCCATGGCGCGTGGGGCGGTAGCCGTGGACCGGCCGCGCGAACGGCTGGGAGTAGTAGGCGGGGCGCACCGTCTCGCGCTGGGCGGGCAACGCCCGTACCCCCTCATTCAGCGAGATCAAGACCTGATCGCCATCGAGCAAGTCGAGTTGGCGCAGCACCGCCCGGTCGGTATCGATGCCGGGATCAGGAACACAGTAGCGCGCCCGCACCTCGAACAAATTGTCCTGGGCCGGGTCGAAAATCCAGGTGCTGAAAAACCCGAGCCGCGGCTGCTCCGGGGCGAAGTCGCGATCTTTGACGACGTAGGCCGACGAGGACAGGTAAAGCCGACTGTAGGTCTCGTTGCCCTCGACGCTGCCGTTGAGCAGCAGACGGTTCTCGTCGGAAGCCAGAACCGTCCCCGGCAGCAGCACCGCGGTCAGAGCGGCCAACACCCAAGTTTTGAAGGCTGTCATTGCGCTCTCCTGGAAGACACCTCGGTCTTTCTTTCAGATATTTTCATGATAGAGACGGCAAGCCATTTGCGTCCACATCAAGCAAGTCTCTCCTTCTTGGGTCAATGATTGCCCCGGGATGTCCGGGCATCTACCTTTAGACTGAAATACGGATGGCGCGATCATAAATACGCCAGAATACGCTTCGCTGGACAACTTCATGCAAATAGTGAGTGTGCATTGGTTAGTACGTATTGCAACCCGGTTTCTCCTTTGCTATAATCCTTGCCAAACTTTGCGACCTACACGGCAGCCGCGAACTTCCCAAAGGAAACGACACGCGGCCGGGGAATCTCCGGCTGAACGGTTTGCGAGCGGTGTGCCCCTCAAACTCCCTTCTGCAGACGTTCTGAGGTGTTTCAGTCGTGCTTTCAAGACACTCAAGCCTGCTTCTGACCGGTGGTATCGTTTTGCTGCCGTTCGCAATTTTGTACCTGCCGGTGGTGATCGGCTATGAGGGGTCGCTTGCTGCCCAAAGCAGCACGGGGCTGTTGACCGCTCAAATCAATTTCCAACCGAAATCCTCCACCCTGCCAAGCGGTTACATCGAAGATACAGGCGCAGCCTACGACCAAAGCCGCAAGTTCGGTTGGGTGCGCGAAGACAGTCTGGCGTCCGCGACACCGACACCGATCGATATTTCGCCCAACGCCCGCGATCGAAAGGTGGGCGGCATCGACCCGCGTCTCAATACCTTGCAGCACATGGAATACCCGTCGGGCGGCACCGAGCCGACGGCGATCAAGGTTCCGGCCGCCTGGCAGTATGCTTTGCCGAACGGTTCCTATAGCGTCCAGATGAGCGTCGGCGACCCTTCGTATACCAGTAGTCAACACACTGTCAACATCGAAGGCATTCCGGCGATCAACCGCTACCAGCCCACCGCCGCACTGCCCTTTAAGCAGGTGCTCGTGCAAGCGGAGGTCGTGGACGGCACTTTGACCCTCGATTCGATCGGGGGCACCAACACCAAAATCAACAGCGTCGAGATCGCGAGCCGCCCCGGTTTTGATGCGGTTGCCTGGGAGAAAAAAGCCGCAGGTCCGATCAACCGCGCCGAGGCACAAGGGGCGATGGTCGCAGGCAAGCTCTACGTCTTCGGCGGGTATACCGACACCACCTTTAAACCCTCGGTCCGCTCGGACCTCTACGATCCGGCCGACAACACCTGGAAGCAGATTGCCAACCTGCCCATCTCCACCACCCACGCCGGTACGGCTGTGGTCGGCACCGATGTGTATCTGGCGGGCGGTTACATCGGCAAAGAAAACGGCGGCCAGACCTTTGCCACCACCAACGTCTGGAAGTACAACGTCAACTCGAACACCTGGAGCGCTCTGCCGCCTCTGCCGCAGGCGCGCGGTTCCGGGGCGTTGGTCGTGTTGGGCGCTCGGCTGCACTTCTTCGGCGGGGCCGACATCAATCGCAAGGACAAGGGCGAGCACTGGTATTTGCCGCTCAACGGCGGCACCGGCTGGACAAGCGCCGCCTCTTTGCCCAATCCGCGCTCGCATATGGGTTATGCGGCCTTGGGAGGCAAAATTTACGCTGTGGGCGGCCAGTACGGCTTCGATGCCAATCTGGTGGCCCAGAATTTTGTGGATGTGTGGGATCCCGCTTCCCCTGGGGCGTGGACGCGGGTGGCGGGTCTACCCGAGCCGCGCGGCCATATCTCTTCCTCGACGCTCGTGGTCGGCAACCGGCTCCTCGTCATCGGCGGACAGCAATTCAACGGCTCCTCCGAGGCCGATGTGTACGCCTACGACCCGCTCGGCAACGCCTGGTCGGTTCTCACCCCGCTGCCTGCCCAGCGCCACTCGGGCGTGGCGGGCAACACCGGAACCCAGTTGCACTACACCGGCGGCAACTTGACATCCAACCTCTGGCAGGGGAGAGCGGCCCTGGCGGTTTCCCTGCCGGCAGGGCAATGGGCCGAACCGGAGGACGAGGGCATCGCCGCTATGGAGCACTAACCGAGGCGCTCGCGGCCGTGGGGAGCGGCAAAGTCGACGAGCGGTCCGGCGGGCACGATGGCGGTGGGGTTGATGTTGGTGTGGCTGCGGTAGTAGTGGCGCTTGATGTGGTCGAGGTTGCACGTTTCGGCCACCCCCGGCTGCTGGTAGAGGTCTTTGAGGTAGTTCCAGAGGTTCGGGTAATCGACGATGCGCCGCAGGTTGCATTTGAAGTGGCCGTGGTAGACCGCGTCGAAGCGCAGCAGGGTCGTAAAGAAGCACCAGTCGGCCTCGGTAATGCGCTCGCCGCACAGGTAGCGCCGGGTCGAGAGCACCTGCTCCCAGTGGTCGAGGGCAGCGAACAGTTCGCCCACGGCTTCTTCATAGGCGCGCTGGCTGGTGGCGAAACCGGAGCGGTAGACACCGTTGTTGATGGGCTGGTAGATCGCATCGATGGTTTCGTCGATCTGCCCGCGTCGGTCCTCGGGATAAAAATCGGCGTCGGTCGCGGCGAGGGCGGCAAATTCGGTGTCGAACATGCGGATAATCTCGCGCGATTCGTTGTTGACGATGGTGTGGGTGAATTTGTCCCACAGCACCGGCACCGTCACTTTTCCGGTGTACTGGGAATCCGCCTTGCAGTAGACTTCCCAGAGGTAGCGCGCCCCATTGACGCTGTCAGGCAGCGATCCTGGCTCCTGGCCGAAGCTCCAGCCGTTGTCGCGGATCTCGGCATCGACAATGGATACGCCGATCACTGCCGCCAGGCCTTTGAGTTTACGCAAGATGAGCGTGCGGTGCGCCCAAGGGCAAGCCAGAGAGACATACAGATGGTAGCGGTCCGGCTCGGCCATGAAACCGCTACTACCGTCGCGGGTAATTTTGTGGCGAAACGTAGTCGCAGTGCGGTTGAATTTGCCTTCCGCATCGCGGTCTTTCTCTTCGATGACCCAGCGCCCTTCCATCAACCTTCCAAGCGGCATGTGTCCTCCTTGGGAACCCTTACGCGCCCATTGTCGGATCCCGTGCAGCAAGTTGGCACAGACCACCGGACAGATGTCGCCAAGCAGCAAACCGGCTGCGGGAGTTTAACCTGGGTAGATATTTCGATACTCTCGACGCTGCTATGCCCATGCCCTCCGCCGCCCTTCTTCTCGCCCTAGCCGCATTGCCGCCCGGGGCTGCCGCCCAGCAACCGCCCCGCATTCCCACCGAAGAGCAAATCGATAGAGCCTGCGCCACTGGAGCCGCCGACACCCTGCCCAACCCGTTTCGCGATGTCCGCCCGGAGCACTGGGCCTACAAGGCGGTCCTCAACCTGCATTATTGTGGAGCGGCAAGGTCGGTCAGGAAGACCATTTCAGCCTCCTAGCCAAGCCTTCCTGTATAATGCTGTGTACACAAAGGTTCCGCTGTGCTTAATCGCCGTCGTCCTCCCCTGATGTATCAGCCATCTGCTCACCGACTCCGGGCTACTGCGCTTATGCTGGGTGCCTGTTCCGGACACTCTCAGCTCTGATCATTTCGGCCTCAGTTATCGCCGAATCTTGGCACCGCTACTCTGGGCGACCCCGGTCTCATCTGGGGAATGATCGCTGGACTAAAGTGCGACCCTCGCACTGGGGATGCTCCTGCCAGGTATGCTCACCGGCCTGATCGTCTCCTCCACCCTTGCCATGATGGTCGGCGGCTACCTGGTGGCGGGATGGTTCAGGCTGTTCGGCCCAGAAGTTCTGGAGTCCATTCAACCAGCCCTGTGCAGTGCTCTGATCGGCCTGGGACTAGCCGGGCTGAACGCAGTGCTCTGACGTAACCTTTGCGACTGATGCGCGAGATCTGCCGCCAATGAGTGAGCGGTGTGCCAAGTGGTTGACGGACATAGCCTAGGCCACCGCCGTGGGCCTGTTTCTGGCGGTCCTGCTGCCGGTCGCGTTCATCTTCAACTGCTTGCTACCGCCACTTTGTACCCGATCTTTTTGATGACCGCCGCCAACTGGTGCTGAATTCGATGCTCTGGCTGGTGGTGCTCGCCGGGGTTATTGTCTAGTTTGGGGAGGTGTTCGGCTTGCCGTAAGCGACTTGCAGATGGCGCTGCTGCAGCCTAATGGGGGCTGCCAAGGGAAGGCGAAGCCGCCAATACCTCTCGCCCTTCGTTTGCGCCTGGACGGCCGCTGTCCGGCAAAGTGGCAGTTCCTGCAACCAACGATAATGTCGTTGGCCTTTCTGGAGTGCACAAAGGGGCTAGCGAATCTACAGAGATTGCAGCACCTCGATCCAAGCATCAAAACAGCCACCCTTTATCATCCAAAATATCCCAAGCCACTCGGATATGCCTGGGCTCGAAAGTCCTTTTGCGGTCATTCCACGCATGGGTAAATTGTACGGCTTTTTCCGGAGTACCTGCCCCTTCCGTCTTAGCAACCCAGTGGACCGTGGACAGCAACTCCATGCCGTAGGAGGTCTCAAAACCCTCAATGAGATCAATCACCCGCTCGAAGCGCTCGCGAGTTTGCGGGCACTCCTCAAGAAACGCCAAAGCCATCCCGACCGCCTCCGCGTTCGGCTCTATTTGCTTTGTGGGGGAGTCTTCGCCGTCTCCATAGCCACTGATGTAATGCCCGTCTATTGCGTTGAGCACATGGCGTAGGTTCTCCGCATAAGGCCCGTAAGTCCCTTTGGTGTAATTCAATCTGAGCGCTTCTCCCGCTTCCTGCATAAAGTACATAAGTTTGTGGAGTTCCAGTAGCGTGACAAACGGGTCCATCAACGCGGCTAGGTACCGATCCATCAATCCGAGCAAAACCGCCTTGCCCGGGGACATGGAAGGCTTTTTATTCGACTTGGGCATTGTGGCAGGAGAGGGCGCACCCACCGGTTCGAAAAGTAGGACGTGCACCCAGGGCACCTGAGCGAAAGCTGCTTCTATAAGGGGACGCACCTCCCGCCAATCCAATCCGCCCAACCCGCAACCTAGCGGGGGCAGGGCAAGCGAACGAATCCCAAGCTTTTCTACTTCCCCGATCAAGGAACGGAGACCCGATTCGATATAGGACAGCCTACTTGATCCTTTCCAATGATCTTTGGTGGGGAAGTTGATGATGTAGCGGGGATTGATGAAACTGTGCAAATCGTGCACAAACACCTCGCCCAGTCTCACTTCTTTGCGCTTGCAGGCCGACTCATACGCCTTGAAATTTTCCGGGTATGCCTTGCGGAATTGTAAGGCCACCCCACGCCCCATCACGCCGACACAGTTGACCGTATTGATGAGGGCCTCCGCATCCGCCGACAGAATATCACCCTTTGTAAGTTCGACCACTACAGCATCTCCTCCTTTCTCAATAGTACCAGTTGCGTTGCACTACCACCACGGGATTGTACTTCGTTCCCTCAAAGAGTGATTCGATTTGTTGCTCTACTTGCGAATCAAAGACGCCGACGCGATCCACGAAGGTCAATGGAAACGACTCAAACAGCAAAAACTCTGCTTGCTTGCCCTCTTTGATTGTGGCATCTCGAAAATCGGTAGCGCTCACTGCTGACCAATTAATCCGATATAAATCCCTCAAATCATTGTAGAAATCAGCGTAGTGCGTACCAGCATTTCTGGTAGAAAAAGCCCAAGGCTTTTGATTTGCTTCTGCCCATTGGACTACTACTTTTAATTTCGATTCGAGGTGCAATATGGGCTGCTGTCCACCTGTGTATTTTAGATCTTTGTGGTTTTTGCAGTGCAAGATGTATAGCATGATAGAGCGAGGACAGAAGTAGAATGGAACGTACTCTCCAACCTTGGTCCCTGGATTGCAGTGCACCTGTAGTTTTCTACGACGCTCCTTGATATCGCTTATGCCAATGTTCAGATTGGCCAAGCCCCGGGCAATCATTTGAACGTCCGACCAAATGCAACCGCAATCAATCATCGAAGCTAGGCTTTGGACTGGGGTAATGTGGTATATCTTTGGCTCGATTGGGGGCGGGGCAGTCAAAGGTGGCTCTCAACGGTTGAACATGGTTATCAGCAAGAAGGGCAGAGTTTGCTGCTGGACCTTCACGGAGCGGTAAATTGCGTTCGGTACGCGCTTTGCTTTGCGAAAGAGCTCGACTGCGAGCACCGTTTTGCGGCGTCGCCATTAGGCGGCATGCTCAGTTATTGGCTACCGTCAATGCTTGCTACGGCGCGTTGCAACCCCTCGACGTTTGAGTCTTTGCGAGCAAGTGTACTCCTTTTCTCCCAAACCTTCATCTCTAACATGCTCAGCCTCAAGCACTCGCCACGGGGCGGGAACTCAGAATCCGCTCACGCTTTGCGCTCCTGTTCTTGGATGGTTGCCGTCCTGGTAAACAGCGGTTCGATCTGTCGCAGAGGCTTGCGGGGAAGGTGCTCATGCACCCCCGGGGCGGGCGAAGGGAATAACCAAGGAACAGGTGGAACAGGTGTCAGCGACGGAGACGAAGTTCGCAGCCTTTGAGCGTTTGCTGCGTTTAACCGGCGCTCCGATGCATCTGGGCGCAGCCAAGAGGACCGGCGAGCGCTAAGCCACCCATTCCCACCCGTTTCGCCAGTACACGTGCACAGACCTCAGTGCGTGCGCCCGCTCTCGCACTCCCTTCAGGCTTTACCCCGGGGTATAACCCCCTTGGGGGAAATGGCACCCGAAAGGGATACCTGCCCCTTTCCCTTTGGCGTATCAGCTCCTGCTATGTTGCGGCGGTGAGAGCAACGATGAGCGCTTGGCGGAGATGGGGGTATTGGGCAAGCAACTCGGGCGGGTGCGCAGCGGATGGGCACCAGAAACCAGACGCCCGCACCGGGCCACCTACCGGCTCCCGGACATCGCTGTGGCCGGAATGCGACAGATCGACGCAGATGAGGCAGAGAACACACTTGGCTGGGGCTGGGAAGGTACTGTCTCTGCGCTGACCACCAGGGACCAGAGCCGCGACGACGGCTTGCCCATCCGGCAGCAAGAAGACACGGCAGACGCCATAAGGGAGTAAGCGCCACACTCCGCTGTCGAATTCGAGCACGTCTGACCCGCTGCTTTCCAATTCGGCCAACTGGGAGCAGGTGACGCAGTCAATGCCGATGGCGGTCGCGCCGCCCAGCACAGGACGCAGGTAAGCCCAAGGATAAGCATCCTGGGGTAAGACCGCACCAGCAGAAACCCTAACCGCAAGGGCACACCCTCTGGTAAGCAGATCCGCCAGTCGGTCAGGATCGCAATACCCCTGTTCGCTCAAATGGTCAGGAATCTGGTACCGAGCCAGTGCCTCGAAGTGCCGCCGGTACGGTCACCAGGAGGGGATTTCGACGGTGCGGATGTCGATTGCTGAGGAAGTCATTGCTCACTTACAGCGGACGGATGTCCATGCTAAGCACCCGTGAAGTGAGTCTTGTGCATTTCTTGAAACCGATAATTACTCTTGCGTCGATGCAGTATGGGCGTTATCCTCACTCGGCTCCTGGGAGTCCCTGAACACCTTGATCTTTGCTTCAAGCTTGGTGTAGGCACTTTCGAGATCGGCAGGTTTGGGTGAGTTACTTCCCTCGCGCTCATTCACATATTCGCGTACCTTGTTTAAAAGGCTAACCGAATTAGATATTGCAGACTGAGCTACGCTTGCAGCTTTGACGGCCACAACGCCGAGTTCCGGATCGAATGGTGAACGGTTGCCATGCATTAAATCGGAGCGGACATCGTAGACAAACTGCGCTTCTGCACAGTTATGGTCGAATTCTTTTAGGTAGCTGGGGTCATTCTGCGGCATACCCAACAATAAAAGAGCCGTCCTGCGACTAACGGTCTTGCGTAGATCTTCCGTTCTTTTGGTGATGGTCAGCCGCTCAAGTGCTGCCACGAATTTCACGATCTTTGCGGAGGGCAGGATTTCGCGGACGGCTTGGCCGTGCCACGAGAGGGCATCAAGGATCCGCTGATTGAGTTGATCTGTCCTGGATGGATCCAGGTAGGACCAAAGCATCTCGCCCACCGCCTGAAGAATTTGTCCCTTAGGCCCTTCAAAGACAACAGGGAACCAGCCAGGACCAAGTATCTCCTCAGCGCTCCCGAACGAATACGAAAAGCTGAAGCCGCCCTGAGCATGTCGGCTCAATTCCACAAAGTCAGTTCCAATACTGGGCGAGTTACCTTGTCGGAGCTTTGCCCCCCGGCCCCTCCCCAAATGCAATCGCAGAACGTCAAGTGCGCCTTCCACCGCTAAGCGCGCCCTTTCGGCAGAAACCTTAGGGTGGCATCGTGGCACTGAGACTTGTGCCATCCAACTAAACCCGGAACAGTATTCCTCGAATCGCTTGAAAAAGAAGTCGGCCGCTTCTGAGGCGCTCTCCTCGGGTGTTCCGGTGGGTTTGCCGAACACCTTATCCCAAGGTTTGGGAGTCGGGTCGAGCTGGGATTTCAAGCTCGCTTCGTAACGCTTGTTGCGTTCGGCATCGAACTCTTCTTGGTTTTCAGCCAGAAACTTTTCCCTGCGGGTGAAACGAACGGGGCCAATTGTAATTTCGGCGGGTTCCTCATCGTGCACCAAGATGCACGGGATGAAGTGGGTCAGTTCGGAATACTCAGCCTTTGCTCTGCTTAGAGCTGCCGTGAACATCTTGTCGATTTGTCTTGTGTCAACAACCTTCCGGTCTTTCACGAACCGTCTCCCGAAATCCGAGATTACTGCCTTACGAAAAGTGTCAAAGTCCACTTCGTCCTTGTCCACGGGACGCGAATCCAAGTATCGCTTCGACATCCTGGCGAAACAGCGCATGGCTTCTACGCCACACACCAGGTAGGTTCCCGTATAGAAGGGATTGGGGATGAGCGCCAGACGGTCCAAAGAGCGCGATCCGAGGAGTGCGAACTTCTCATCCTGCGACATCGCAGCGAAGCGCATGATTTCGTCGAAGATGAATTCCGCGTCTTGCAGATGTTCCTGCGCCTTGTTCGCCATAGTGCCAGCACCCCAGGATTGACGAAGAG
Organism: Gloeobacter violaceus PCC 7421; assembly: GCF_000011385.1. Taxonomy (NCBI): domain Bacteria; kingdom Bacillati; phylum Cyanobacteriota; class Cyanophyceae; order Gloeobacterales; family Gloeobacteraceae; genus Gloeobacter; species Gloeobacter violaceus. The sequence goes on along the minus strand of NC_005125.1, from coordinate 3,577,781 downwards.
TTCAAGTCCTCATTGAAGCCTGGAAGTGATTTTATTTGAGCTTTTCAGGAACAAGTCTCTTACCCTTGGGGTAATCTGCTATGTACTTGTCTTGATGATGGAAGTCGATGGTCTAATTTACTCCATTGTGATGCAGAGCAATTTGCGGTTAATTGCCGGGAGGACATGCGCCCTTGGCGCGCTTGCGGCGTTGGATAGGTGTACTGCGCAGCAGGCGCATTGTCGAACGGGGCAATGCAGGCGGCAGTCCACAGACATCCCAACCGGTCAGGGCGACCCCCGGCAATGACACCTCGCAAATTACCATCTGTGGGGTATGCATGCTATCTGCATTTCTACTCCCAGGAGTCAAGCATGAAGGCTAACCGCCCTGACGAACAGGAATTTGACAAGTACATGTATCAGAGTTTCGTCTCGACCCTGAAAGGTCTTCAAACACTGGGCTACATCGTTGCCATCGCAGTGATCGAGGTAGGCATATACTCTGGAGAACCTTCAGGCCCAGTGGCAGGTCTCGTTGTTGGGCTGGTGATTGCCTTTCTGGTTTACATCTCGTCCCCTGGGGACTCGTGGCCGTGATCGACCTACTCAGCCGCATCGAGTACAACACCCGCCGATAGATTGTCAGCAGTAACACGGCCATCAAGATGCTGGTATCGGGGAGTACCGCCGGGGCTCGTGACGACTGGTACATTTGACCTCAAAGCAGGGGTTGAGGCTTGATCGGGCATGTCCGGCGATGAGATAGAGAAGGGGCTTCAGTGGCTGTTTGAGTTTTTGGATCTGAGCAAGTTGGGCGGCTGGAAGGATCTGATCGATACCTTGGGATACCTGATAGAGAAACTGGACTGGTTGCTTGCTCCCATTGCGGTGTCTTTAGGTGCGCTCCTTAGAGTCTGGTGGTCGGGAAAGGTGCTTCCGTGGCTGCGCGGTCTTTGGAATACCGAAGCGGCGGCACAAAGAGAGTTGAAGGCACTCGAAACAGGTCTTGAGGAAGCGGAGCGTTACTACAACCGGCCGGATATTTGGTACCGGCTGGCGAGTGACTTTATGTTTGCAGGTTTTTGGTGGGTCATGTTTGCTGTTGAGGCGCTCACGATCGCTATAGCTCCGCCTGTGAAGACGGGCGTCCTTGATGTCATTTTTTACACATTCTTTGTAGTTCTACTGCTATTCGGTTTGATCTGGGCCGGTGCGAGGCTGGGCGACGTGTGGGTGATCCTCAGTCGGCTGGGCCGCCACAAGGAGTACCGCAAGCAGACCCAGAAAAGGATCGGCGTTCTCACAATGAAAGCAGGGTTACCTCCAACTATGCATAGCCCAGGCGCAGCTTCCCAAAAGAAGGCAAAGCACCTCGAACTCAAGGCATGGATAAGAGCCAGGCGGGAACAGCCGACTTTGCCGACCGACGGCAACTCAACTCCCCCTAAGTAGCGCGGATTCGAGTCGCTGCCAGCTCTTCAGGTGTGCGCCTGGGGGCTGGTGGCAGCTTCAATCCGTTGATGAGGCGAGCCAGTTCGCTGACGGTGAGTCCATGGGCACGGGCGAGATGGCAGATGCGCCGCTGATGGGCTTTCCAGCATCCCGTCCGCCCCTTAAAATGCCTCACGGGCGGACGGGGCTGGATGCTGCTTTTCCCGTGGATGGGTTTGGGGCGTCTTGCTGGGCATCCTGAAGGGGGAGATTTGGAATCGGCTGTGAACTGCAACACCGGCTTGCTGTCTGGGGAGTGTAGGAGGCGCACTTCCACCCCGCCGAAGTGTCCGGCCTCATCGAGCACGGTCAGCGCGGACCAGACATCCCGCGATGGTTGCGCCGGTGATCGTAGCGGTGATGGGTTGCCCCCCTTACGCCGGATGCGCGGCGAGTCGGGCCGCTTTAAGGAGCGCCCCATGCAGTTGGTGGCTGACGGGCTTCTGGTCAGGCGCAGCGCAACGGAGCGGCTTGCGGCCGAAACCTTTGGCGTGCAACTTGGGCGGTGGGCGACGGGTGGCGACCATGGTCATTCATTTCTCAAAATGTAAGGTTTTTTCCGGTTCCCGATGGGTAAATAAAGATTTTTCGAGCACAAGTGAGATTCTTGGGTAGGACTGTGCATGCTGTCTTAGGAATATCGACCAATCCCTATGCTTGTGTCCCAATAAAGTTTTTAAATCAATCGGGAACCGGGAACCGTTTTCCCCTTCCGTGAGCTATACATTTGATTTAAACCATGCCGTTTCAACCGGATTCGGCATCAGCAGCCAAGATCCGCCTTGCGGCTGAGCAGATTTCACCCTCTTGGTCAGTGCTTCTGGTGGTGCATATTCCTATGCTAGGCATACTAGAGCAAGGTTTGGATACCCCCATGGAAAACAAGCCCAACTACGGCGATTTTTCTTCATACTTGCCCCACGACGAGCCGAGTGCGGGCACCAACGAGTCGGCGAAGGAAATTCCCGACACCGGCCATCGCCAGCCACCGCCCGCGAGTGAGCACACCGACCAGGCTCAGGTCAAAGAGCGCATCGACGATGCCCTCCATCAAACCGCCGGCAAGCTCCATGATCTCGCTCAAAAGCTCGAAGGCTACGGCGAGTCCGGCTCTCAAACCGGCAAAGTCACCGAAAAGGTGGCCGGTGGTCTGCACCGGGGAGCAGAGTACCTTGAAAAGGCCAAGGTCGACGATCTGGGCAACCAGTTGACGGAGACGATCCGCAAGCAGCCCCTGGCCAGCCTCGGGATTGCCTTTGGCGTTGGTTTTGTGATCGCCCGCCTGTTGCGGAGGTAACGGCAACATGCAGCGGCAATCCGAAGCAAACCTTGGCCTGTTGCTTAGCCAACTCGTCTCGCAGGTTGAGCAGCTGTTATCGGCCCATCTACGCCTGGCCCGCCAGGAACTGGCGGCCGACGGCAAAAAATTCGCCACGCAGTCCGGCGGTATCGTAATCGGCGGCACCCTTGCCGTTCTCGGCGTCGCCTTCGTCGGCCTGGCCTTGATCCGCGGGCTTGAAATCTGGCTTGCCCCCTGGCTTGCCGCTTTGATCGTCGCCGCGCTGTTTCTGGGCGGCGGTGCGCTCATTGCCCTTTCATCGGTGCAACGTCTGGGCAAAATCGACCAACTCGGCCGCACCAGAGAAGAAACCCAGGAGACCATCGCATGGCTGACTCGCAAGCAATAACCTACCAGCAGAATGGCAACGGGACCGCGAGGACAGCAGAGCCCGTCTCCACTCCCGAACTGCCGGCTGAGGAAGACATTCGGCGCACCCGCGCCGAAATTTCTCAGACCACCACGCTCATCCAGCAGCAGTTGCGCGCCAATATGAGCTGGCGTCTATGGGTTTACCGCTACCCACTGGCCATGACGACCCTTGCGGCGGCAGCCGGGGTGGTGGCGGGATTTGCCCTTCCTGGCGGCGCGCGGGCCTCCGGGGGGCGTTCTTCGAAGGCAGAGGCCGACGGTCCGCAGCCGAACCGCCGTGAGGAGCAACTCATCAAGGAAACCGGCCAAACCACTCTGGTGGCAACGGTGGTGACCAATCTGGCGACCATGGCTCTGCGCGAGGGATCGCGCTACTTGGCCCAGCGGTTCTTCGACGGCGCCCCGGAGCGCCGCTGAACCGACCACTCGATGGGCTGCCCGTCCGGACGGTCCGGACGGGCACGTTTTTGTGAGCCATACCGCCGGGCGACCGAACCAGCCCGGCGGTACTTTCTGCAGATTCTAGAAAAATCGTGATGAAGTCCACGATCGCAAGGGGATCGAGATAGTATCAAGCCGCGAGAGCCAGTCTCTATACCAATTCATTCTTGTGAACATTTTTGTACTGATTAAGCAAGTTCCTGACCAGGGTGCCAAGGCCGGCATCAACCCGGACGGGACGATCGATCGGGCCAGAGCCAAGCGCATGCTCAACCCCTTCGACCGCTATGCCCTCGAAGCGGCGCTATTTGTCCGCCGCCTCTACGGCGGCACGGTGACGGCGATCAGCATGGGTCCGCCCCCGGCCGTCGAGGTGCTCTACGAGGCCATCGCCCACGGTGTGGATCAGGCCATCTTGCTGAGCGACCGGCGTCTGGCCGCCTCGGACACCCTGGCTACCGCCTACGCGCTCTACTGCACCGTCCGCTACGCCGGAGCGTTCGATCTGGTCTTCTGCGGGTTGCAAACTACCGACGGCGACACCGCCCAGGTCGGCCCGCAACTGGCCGAGCGGCTGCAGGTTCCCCAGATTACCTACTGCGAAAAATTTGAAATTGCTCAAGGTGCGATCGTCGCCCGCCGGGTCATCGAAGGCGGCGCCCAGACGGTGCGCTGTCCTCTGCCGGCAGTCGTCACCGTCGCCAACTCCGCCCCCCGCCTGGCCTACAAGACCCTGCGCGGCGCCCGGCGCGTCCAGCAACTGCAGCGCGACGAAGCGGAGCGCTCGCGGGTTATCCGCACCGTCAACCTCGACGACATTGGCGCCGACCCGGTCCGCTGCGGCCTCAAAGGTTCGCCTACAATCGTGGCCGCCACCGAAAAAGTCGGCGAAATTGGCGGCAACTGTACCCTCTACCAGGGCAAGCCTCTCCAGCAACTGGTAGACGATTTGCTTGCCGCCCAGGTGATTGCACCGGAGCTTGTGAAGCAATGAGCACCAAACAAGTCCTCATCTTTGTCGAACAGGAGGACGGCTGCGCCCGGCCGGTCGCCTTTGAACTGTTGGGAGCGGGCCGGATGCTGGCCAATAAACTCGGGGCGGAACTGGCGGCATTCGTAGCCTGCGATTCGGTGGGAGAACTGCCCGAGACGCTCGTCGCCCACGGGGCCGACCGGGTCTACGTGGCGGAGCATCCGGAACTGGCCACCTACCGCACCCTGCCCTACCGGCGGGTGCTCATCGATCTCATCGCGGCGATGGACACCCCTCCGCACATCGTGCTGTTCGGTTCCACCACCACCGGCCGGGATTTGGCCCCGCGCATCGCCGCCTACTTCGAGACGGGGCTGACTGCCGATTGCACAGAACTCGACATCGGTCCCTACGAGCACACCAACGCCCAAGATCCGAGCAAGGTGGGTCTCTACCCCGACTGTCTCTACGCCATTCGTCCCAGCTTCGGCGAATCGCTCAAAGCCCGCATCCTCGGTCCCTGGAAAAATCCCCAGATGGCCACGGTGCGCTCCGGGGTGATGGTGCCGCTCGCTCCCGACGCCACCCGCACGGGCGTGGTCCAGTCGGTCCCGGTGCACCTCGAAAGCGCGGATCTGCAATTGGTGGTCGCCGAGACCTTGCGTTCGCTGGGCGAGCAGGTCGAACTGCAGGGCGCCGAGGTGATCGTCTCGGGGGGCTACGGTCTGGGCAATCCCGAGGGTTTTGCCCTGATGTACCAGCTCGCCGCTTGCTTCGAAAACAGTGCCGTGGGTTCCTCGCGCAAGGCGGTGGACGCCGGTTGGATCGCCCACGCCCACCAGGTGGGCCAGACGGGCAAGACCGTGCGCCCGAAGCTCTATATCGCCTGCGGCATCTCGGGGGCCATCCAGCACCGGGTCGGCATGGACAAATCGGCCACAATTGTGGCCATCAACAAAGACTCCAACGCCCCAATCTTTAAATTTGCCCACCACGGCATCGTGGGCGATCTCCACCAGGTCATCCCGGAACTCATCCGCCAACTCAAACTCCAGAAGACCTCTACCCCGGACACGAGCCATGTCGCCACCCATTCGCTATGATTTGCTGCTGGTCGGGGGCAGCGCTTCGAATCTGATCCTTGCCCACCGCCTGTTGGATCTGGCCGGCAAAAGCGGCCTGCCCCTCACCATCGCCCTGGTCGAAAAAAGCGCCCAGTTCGGCGCCCACATCGTCAGCGGTGCGCTCACCAAGACCCACGTCCTCGAAAAAGTCTTCCCCGACTTCAAGACAAACGGCTTTCCAATCGAGGGCTATGTCACCCATAGCCACCTGAGCGTGCTGGGCTCCGAGGAGCGCTGGGATCTGCCCCACGCCATCGTACCCAAAGGTTTTCGCAAAGAGGGCCACGCCATCTTGACCCTGAGCCATGCCATCCGCTGGCTGGCGGAGCAACTGCAGGCCAAAGCCAAAGAGCTTCCGAACGTTCTGCTGGACGTCTTTCCGGGGTTCGCCGCCCAGGAGATCCTCTACGAGGACCAGCGGGTCGCGGGTGTGCGGGTGAGCGCCTCGGGCGACGTGTTCGAGGATGCCATCTTCGCCGAATTCACCTGCTTCGGCGACAAGGGATTCCTCTCCAAAGACTTGGTGGAGCGTTTCGCCTTGCGCCCCAATCCCCAATTGTGGTCGGTGGGAATCAAAGAAGTCTGGGAAGTCGACCTCGACTGTCGGGGCGTCGTCTGGCACACCCTGGGCTATCCGATTCTGGACGGCACCTTCAGCGGCGGTTTCGTCTACGGCCTGGGCCACAAGAAACTGGCCATCGGCCTGGTGATCAGCCTGGACAGCAAAAACCCCAACCTCAACCCGCAATTGCGCCTGCAACAGTTCAAGGCCCATCCCTGGATACAGGAACTGATCCAAGGCGGGCGGCTGCTCAAGTACGGCGCCGCGGTGATCCCCGAGGGGGGCTACTACAGCCTGCCCACCCGCTTTGGCGTCGAAGGGGCGTTGCTGTTGGGCGATGCGTTGGGTGTCCTCGATGCGGCCAGTCTTTCCGGTCTCGACAAATCGATGGAGACCGGTTACGTCGCCGCCGAACTGTTGCACGGCGCGTTTGTCGACCGCAACTTCGAAGGTCTGACCGAACGCTACAAAAGTGCCGTCATGGACGGTTTCATCGGTCAGGAACTTTACGCGAGCCGCCACTTCCGCCGGGCTTTTCTCGAAAACGACCGGCTTTTGGGCGAGTACCTGCCCGCCGTCTGCCAGAGCGTCGATCAGGGCCACCCCTGGCTGGGCAGTCTCAAATTCGGTCTCGGTAAACCGATCCAGCGCTCCACCGATACGTTCCAGGCTTTGGGACTGATCCTGGGGCGCATCAGCGGCGACAAGATCTTCCGCTACACCCCTTGCCACGAGAATATCGAACCGGCCTTCACCCAGCCTGCTGTGGCGGTCAGCACCCAGGCGCGGCCCGAGACGCTCTTGAGCCGTCCCGACGCGGTCTTCTTTGCGGCCCCTCGCTACCACGAGGGCAACCGCCACATCGAAGAATTCGATGCCGATACCTGCCGCCGCTGCATCGCCGTTTACGACCGGCTGGGCAAACCCACCCCCTGCATCGCCGACTGCACCGCCGAGGTGCACCGCATCGACGAAGCGGGCGGTGTGCGTGTCCACGGTATGTCCCTCGAAAACTGCATCCAGTGCCGCACCTGCGAGATTGTCTGTCCGTCGGTGAATTTGCGGGTCAACCCGACCTACGAAGGCTCCGGCCCGGATTTCTACGGCCTGTAGCATAGATCGCCGGGCTTTAAGGTTGCTGTTCTTCTTCGCCGAACAGCCTGCGCAGGATGTGCCCCTGGGCACGGTAGAGATCCTCGATGCGCTCCTGGTGCGACTGCAGTTGCCGCTGCTGGGTCTCGATGACCGGCAAAATCCGGCCAAAGGCGTCGGTGAGCTGTAACACGGCCGTGTTGGTAGCAGCCAGTTGGCGCTGGGTCTCACCGACTAGCTGCAGTGTTTCACCGATCTGCCGTTGGGTCTCACCGACCTGCCGTTGGGTTTCACCGAGCTGGCGCTGGGTTTCACCGATCTGTTGCTGGGTGACGGCCATCTGCTGGTTGGCGACCACCTGCCCAACCCGCAATTCAGCCATCAAATTGATCTGGTTGTCCAGGCGCTCTGTCAAAGCTTTCAACCACTGTTGCCACGGTTCGCTCATGCAGCACTCCTAAAGGGGCTGTACATTCCGATTGCCGCCTCCCTTGCTCCTCCTATTGTGCGCCACAGGCCGAACCCGCCTCAGAAAAACGTCCTGCCGTCAGACAGACTGTCCGGCGGCGACAGCGGCAAAGGCAATCTCCCGGGCCACCCGCACGAACTCGCGCACCACCGCCGGGGGCTCCGCCCGCCAGGCGACGGCCACTTCCAGATGAGGGGTCTGCTCACGAAGCGGTCTGTAGACTACCCCCGCTCGTTGAAACTGGCGCGCGGAGGCGGGCAGCAGGGCAATGCCGACACCACCCGCCACCAGGCTCACGATCGTCTGGGTGAGCACCGCCTCCTGGGCGACGCGCGGCTTGAAGCCCGCCTGCTCGAAAATTCCCGTCACCAGGTCGTAGAAGCGGCGACCGTCCGCGCGCGGGTTGATAATCAGCGGCTCGCCCGCCAAAGCTTCCAGTCCCAGGCTCTGCTCGCCCGCAAACGGATGAAATTCGCCCACGGCAACCACCAGCGGCTCGCTCAACAGCACCTCGCAGCGCAGGGCGGGATCCTCGACGGGCAGATAGAGAAAACCGACGTCGATCCGCCCGTCGCGCAGTTCCGACAGTTGCCGGTCGGTGGTCAATTCGCGCAACACCAGTTCGACTGCTGCGAAGCGTTGCCGGTAGGCGCGCAATATCGCAGGCAGCACGCTGTAGGCCGCAGAACTGTTGAATCCGACCGCAAGCCGACCGCTCTCGCCGCGGGCGGCCCGTTGTGTGGATCTCACCGCCTGCTCCAGTTGCGCCATCACCAGCTGCCCTTCTTCGAGCAACACCCGCCCAGCCTCGGTCAACTGCACCTTGCGGCGGGTGCGCTCGAACAACTGCACCCCCAGTTCCGTTTCCAGCGCCCGGATTTGCTGACTCAAGGGCGGTTGGGCCATGTGCAGCTTCTCGGCGGCCCGGCTGAAATGCAGTTCCTCTGCGACTGCCAGGAAATATTTCAGGTGTCGAAGTTCCACGGGAGTTAGAAATTGATATGTCGTAGATATAAATTAGCCATTCAACAGGTATTGGACGTATCAAAGCTAGCTTTCTAGGCTGAGGATATCGTTGCAAGGCAGGAGCAAACGTGGACGGGGCACCGGCATTGCGGGGGGAACTGGCGGCTCTGGCCGCTGCCTTCTTGTGGGCGGTCGGTTCGGTGATCTGGAGCCTGGTGGGCAGACGCATTGTGCCCCTGGAGCTGAACCTGATCAAAATCGCCATCGCCATGGTGCTACTGGTTCCAACTCTATGGTTGGGGGGCGTGGGGCTCGCGGTCGATCGGCCTGAGGCTGTGGTCTTGCTGCTGGCCAGTGGGGTGGTGGGCATTGGTCTTGCCGATACGTTCTTTCTCGAAGCTCTGAAGCAATTGGGGGCGCGGCGGGCGCTGATGTTGCGCACGCTCGATCCGCCCTTTGCGGCGCTGCTGGCGTTGTTTTTCCTGGGAGAAGCGCTGGGCTTTTGGGCCTGGGGCGGCGTGGTGCTTACCGTGCTCGGGGTAGCCTGGGTGATTGGCGAGCGCACGGCCACCCGTTTGCCGGTTACCGAACCCAGTGCAGTTGTATTCCGGCGCTGGGGGGTGATCTGCGGTGTGTTGGGGGCCTTGGGCCAGGCGGCCGGGGCGGTGCTGGCCCGCCAGGCCCTGGTGGAAACCGAGATCACCCCGGCCTGGAGCACGCTGTTGCGCCTGGGTGGGGGACTCGCCGTCGTGCTGGTCTGGGTGGGATTGAAACGACAACCCCTCGGCCGCTGGCTTGAGCAGCCGCCGGTCGAGGATGGGTGGTCACTCGGGCAATTGCTTGGAGCGATCAGCTTTGCCGCTTTCACAGCGACCTTCCTGGGCATCTGGCTGCAGCAGACGGCTCTCAAATTTACGGCGGCAGGGATCGCCCAGACCCTGTGCGCCACCAGTCCGCTGTTCGTGCTGCCTTTTGCCGCCTGGATGGGCGAGAAAATCGGTTACCGGGCCATCCTGGGGGTGCTGGTTTCCCTCGGTGGGGTAGCGTTGCTCATTGGGCAGCGGTGACAGTGCAGCGAGAATAGAGGTAAAGCTGCATCGAAACAATGGAAAATTCTGCCGATAGGCCGGACGCTGGGCGTGGGCTGTGCGGATTAAAGATCCGAGGATTTGTGGAGATCATCGAGCGACTGCTGGACAAGGAGGCACCGCAGCCGGACGGCGAGGGTCGGCGCGTCTACGAAGGAAAGCCCTACCGCGTCGAGAAAGGGCAGGATCAGCTCAAAGTCTGGTCCCAGGGACGCTTGGTCCTGGAGTTGGCGGGGGACGAACTGCGCACCAGCCACCTCACTCCCCGGGATCTGCTGGAGATCGGCCGCATAGAAGCCAGGCTCAAACGGGAACAGTGAACGGAGCCGATGGCGAGATTACCGGAAGAAAGCGAGATCTTTGACCTGTTGCAGCGGTTGATTGCCATTGTTGACTCTGCCAAAGCTCTCGAATTCAACCTGCTCCAGCGCTATGGCGAAATCCCGGAACTCATACTTAGTCTCGAACAACTGGACAACATCACTCAAAGAGCTGCAGATCCCTACAGGCGATTGACAAACTTGTTGCTTCGCATAGCAGAATCGCAGCCTCTACCTGCTACCGCTACGCTGGAGTTGCTGCAAAGTACCATGGAGATGCGCTTCGGTCTCGCGGCCCTAGAACGCAGCGTTGAGGAAATTCGGCTTACCTGGAGGCTCGATGAGTGACACCTACTTGCCCGATCCCGAGTCGAGAGAAGCAGTTCGGCTTCGTGCACAACAAGCGTGCGCTCAAATGGAGTCGGCAACCAGGAAATTGGCCGAGATCATCGACAAGATCGAATCACAAATACGGAGCAGTCCTTTTGAGACTATCCGCTCTCGAAGAGCAGATCGGATCTCGTAGCGCAATGACCCTGCCTGCGAACTGAGTAGTAGCCGCAGCGATCCTCGGCTTGCAGTCGCGTGTTAGCCTGGCTCACAGACCGACGGCATAACATTCGGGGCGTAGCCCGACCGGCAGCTCCGGCGGAAGACGCTACGATAAGTCTCTGGGAACGCCGGAGAGAAGCATGGCCGAGGAAGATTTGCGCCGCACGCGCCTGGAGAAGGCCGAGCAGTGGCGCGTCCACAACCAAAACCCCTACCCGTACCGCTACGAGCGCACGCACATGGCAGGGGATTTGCAGGCGAAATACAAAGATCTCGAAAACGGCCAGGAAGTCGAAGATGCCGTCTCGGTGGCGGGCCGCATCGTCGCCCGGCGCGTGCTGGGCAGCGTCGCCTTTTTTGGCCTCCAGGACGATTCGGGTACCATCCAGCTTTATTTCGACAAAAAGCGCATCCGCGAGAGCATGGGAGCCGACGCCTTCAAGTGGCTCGACAAGCTCACCGACACCGGCGATTTTATCGGGGCGCACGGTACCATCCGCCGCACCGAGCGCGGCGAACTGTCGGTCTACGTCCACGAGTACGAGCTGTTGTGCAAGTCGATTTTGCCCTTGCCCTCTGAGTACTACGGCCTCACCGACGTCCAGAAGCGCTACCGTCAGCGCTATCTCGATCTGATCGCCAACCCCGGCGTGCGTGAGACCTTCCGCAAGCGCGCCCTGATTGTGCGGGAAATTCGCCGCTTTCTCGATGAGCGGGGCTTTCTTGAAATCGAGACCCCCGTGCTGCAGACCGAGGCCGGGGGCGCGGCGGCGCGGCCCTTTACCACCCACCACAACGCCCTGGGCCTCGATATGTTCTTGCGCATCGCCACCGAATTGCACCTGAAGCGGCTGGTGGTGGGCGGGTTCGAAAAGGTCTACGAACTGGGGCGGATCTTTCGCAACGAGGGCATCTCGACGCGCCACAACCCGGAATTTACCACCGTCGAAATCTACGAAGCCTACAGCGATTACTTCGACATCATGGATCTGGTGGAAACCCTGCTGCGCGCGGTGGCCCACATTGTCCTCGGCTCCACCGAACTGGTCTGCGAGGGCAATACGATCGACCTGGGCGCCCCGTTTCGGCGGATCACCATGTTCGATCTGGTCGCACAGATGACCGGGGTGGCCCTGGCCGGATTGCGCGACGGCGAGAAGGCGGCCCGCCTTGCCGAAGCAGTCGGTGTCGAGGTAACCGCGGGAGCCTCGGTCGGCCAGATTCTCTACCAGCTATTCGAAGAAAAGTGCGAGGCGAAGCTCACCCAACCTACCTTCGTGCTCGACTATCCGGTCGAAATTTCGCCGCTTGCCAAGGCCCACCGCTCGGTGCCGAACATGGTCGAGCGCTTCGAGCTATATATCAACGGTCGTGAGACCGCCGACGGTTTTTCAGAACTCAACGACCCGGTCGATCAGCGCGCCCGCCTGGAGGCCCAGGCCAAAGCGAAGGCGGCGGGAGACCTGGAGGCGCACCCCTTCGACGAGGATTTTCTGACCGCCATCGAGCACGGCCTGCCTCCCACCGGCGGCGTCGGCATCGGCATCGACCGGCTGGTGATGCTGCTCACCGACAGCCCGAGCATCCGCGATGTGATCGCCTTTCCGACCCTCCGGCCGGAGGCGGGGGAATAGTCTTCAACAGCACCCGCCGCCCTGGTAGTGGTAGGTCGGGGCGGTGATCACCAGATCGCTGTGGTGTAGGCGGGCGAGCTTGTCGGCGGTCTTATCGCACACGGCGGCGGGCAGGCCCACCGGCAGGATGTGACCCGCCCGATCGTCAAAGTGTTCTTCCTGGCCAGTGTAAATGGCCGTGCGCCCGGTGAAAATACACGGACCGTCCGCGGGCACCGGCACGTTGTAGGCCGCCAGTTCGATACTCTCCAGCAGCAGATTCGCGTCCAGGCCGTAGCGGGCGCTGTCCAACACCCGGTAGGGGCGGCGCGCCCGGATGTCGATCTGCCCGAAGCCCGCCTCGACGATGCACCCCAGGTACTGCTCCAGAGGCAGGCAACCGCTCAGGCACATCGCGCGCAGGCGTTCGTCCGCCTGCAGGTGCGGCGGTATGGGCCGCGAGGCGATCGGGTCGGACAGCACCAGGCGACCGCCGGGAACCAGCACCCGGCGCACCTCCTGCAAGGCGGTGAGCAGATCGTCGGGCTCGAAGATGTTGAACAGGCAGTTCTGGGCCACCAGGTCGATCGCGCCGTCCGGCAGGGGCAGCGCCAGAGCGCTACCGTCCACCAACTCGACAAAATCCGGCTCGAACCAGTCGTTGAGGGCTGCGGCGGTCTGCAGATTCCGGCGGGCCTGCTCGCGCATCGCCGCTACCGGATCGACTGCGACCACCCCGCCCGGGTGCCGGGCGAAGTAAGCAAATTGCAGAGCCTCCAGGCCGCCGCCAACCCCGATATAAAGCATGCGTTGCCCCTCGGCAAAATCCTGCAGGTGCACGGTGCTGCCGCAACCGTAGTTCATCGCTTCCATGACCGGTGGGATCACCAGCCCGGGCAAATGGGGACGCGCCTGCTGCACGCAGCACAGGGCGGGTTGGGGGGTGAGGGCGGCCTGCTCGTAAACTTGCTCGGTGGTCTTGAGATAACTTTTCATCGCCGAAACCCCTGTCGTGCCGTCCCCTCCACGGTAAACGGCCCGAGCCGGATTGCGCCGCCAGACCGGAGAGCCTGCGTTTTGCCTCGACACCAATACCTCACGGGCTGAGCTTGCGCGGGGTGCCGCCGGTACCGGCGGTAAGCCCCTGCGAAAGCCGCTCGACGATGGCGCTGGTAGCCTGCATCAGGGCCGCACCATTATCTTTAACGCCGGTGGGTAGCGTGCGCACCTGGATATCCTTCCACAGGCGCCGCCCCTGTTGATCGATCAGTTCGAACTGCAGGACCACTTCGGCGGCGGCCCCCTGGCTGAGGCCCAAAAAGCCGCCGCTCACGTAGGTGCTGCTGCGCACCAGGCCGAGCATGACCGCGTCCACCCCGAGGGTACGCGCGAGCAACTTCGGGTCGCTGGTGAGCAGTTGGGCAGGCTCGATCCCCAGTTCGGCGAGGCGGGCAAAAGAGGCGTCCGGGTCGCTCACCTCCCAACCGAGATGGGCGAGTTTTTCGGCGAGCACCTGACCAAGGCTCTCCGCCCGGTTGGCCTTTTCGTTGTAGAGCGCCGAGTCCGGCCCCAACAGGGCCACCCGGTGGATGGACGCGAGCGATTCGTGGCGGGCGATAGGCGGCAGGTCGGCGCCGGGCTTGCCGTTTTCGGCCAGGGCACCCTTCGAAAACTGGTTAGCGACGTCCTGGGCAGTGATCACCAGGGCATTGCCCAGCATGGTGCTGTCGACTTTGCCGCTCAAAAACGGGTCGTCGCGGTTGGCGACTTCCGCCTTCCAGGTCGAATGGCCGTCGCGGTCGAACGCCTCCGCCCGGGCAACGACCGTGGGCGATTGCAACTGCGAGAGCACGAAGGGCATGTAGGGATTCCACAATCCTGCCAACCGCTCGATGGTGCGATCGGGCATCCCGACGCGCAGCGGCTCGCCCACCAGCACATAATCGGCACCGAGCAGCGAGGCGACCTGACGCACCGCCTCCGGATCGCCCGTGCGCAACTGGTCGGGGCTGAGGGCGAGGGTATCGAGGACCGTCTTAATCTGCAGCGGCGGCACGATCTCGAAGCGGCGGGTGCGCAGCAGGCTGCCCGCCACCACCTCCGACACGTTCGGGAAGCGGCCCCCGGCGCGGGCCTGGCCGGTCTCGAAGCCGACGACGGCCACCTTCGGCAGCGCGGCGGTGGGGGGCAGCGCGGAAGCAAGTATAGGCATCAACAGCCGGCTCGCCCCCGCCGGTCCGTCAAACTTATTGAGCTGCGGCAACTCTGCAGCCAGGGTGTCCCAGCGGCGCAGGTGGGTATTCTGGCCCGGTAGCCCGCCGTGAAGCGTCCACAGGTGCATCGAGTCGGGGTGCATGAACACGTCGCGCGGCGGTGCCGCCAGCGTCCGTTTGCGCACCGCCTTGCCCTTGAACGGATCCCACAGGAGCAACCCGCGGTCGTAGAGGATCCACAGGTGGCGGTTGTCGGCGGCGGGCAGCACCCGGGCGATGCGGGCATTTTTTTCCAGTTCAGTGCCCACGCGCAGGCGGCGGATGGCGGCGTTGGAGCGGGTATTGACGACGATGACGCTTTGGTCGGCGGCGATGAGGTAGAGCAGATTGCCGTCGGTGCTCAAGCTCATTTGCGTATGGCGCGGATCGAAGGCGATCGGCAGCGCCGCGCCGCGCTCGCCGGAAAGCGGGTTGATGGGATAAATCCGCCCGGCCGGTTCCGGCAGCAGTTCTATCGCCGCGACATACAAGCGTAAGCCGTCGCCCGCCACCGCCAGATCCGCAAGCCGCCCTACCCCCACGAAGGTCGAGAGCACGGCGAACTGGCGTGTTTTCGGCTCGAAGCGGTAGATAATCGTGTGCGCGTGCGGATCTTGCACCCCCAGATAGGCAAGCCCCGTGCGCTCCTCGTAGTCGAGGCCGAATAGACGCCACTGAGCGGCAGCGGCGCGCTGGAGCACCGGCAATTTTTCCCTGGGCAGGCCGTCGTCGTTTTTGGGCCGGTTCGGCCGCTCGTCCGGCACCATTGCCTCCGGCAGGGGCACGGTCGCCACAAGTTTGCCGGTGGTACCGTCCAGGACGCTGAGGGTGCTGTGACCGGCTACGAGCAACTGTCCTTCGCGGGTGCGCACGGCGTTGTGGTAGATGTCCGCCACCGGCACCGGCGTTTGCCCGAGAACCCTGCCCGTATCGAGATCCAGCCGGTGAACCTGCTGGTCGGCGGGGTCAATCAAAAAACCGCCGATATCGGCGGCGGCGTTCCCGGCTGTGCCCAACCAGGCGGCGAGCAGAGCGGGGATCAAAGCAGGAATGCGTGGAATGTGCATGACGGTGGGGAGATGGGGCTAGCGGGGGTCGGGAATCTGTTCGGCAGCCGGGGCGGTGCAGGCATGCTTGCGGACGGTGTCGATCGCTGCTTCGATCTGGCTGTCGCTGGCCACTCGGTCGGTGCGGCCCTGCGCCTCGACGTGATCGCTCTGCGGCAGGGCGCGCGCGGCGTAGTTCCCGGTGACACCCAGGGGCGGGCGGTAGGTCAGGAAGCGCCGGGTGCCCGCAAAGAGCGCGTTGCCCTGCTCCTCAGAGAGTTCCAGGTTGAGCAACCGCCCGAGTTGGAACATCGTCTGCAGAGTAACCACATCCGGGTGCCACCAGCGAAAGCCGCTCGCGAACAACCCCGAGCGCAGTTCGCGAATCGGCACGCGCACGGTCACCCGGCGGGTCTGGGGATCGACAAGGTAGTTGCTGTACTCGGGGTAGTCCTCGAACGCCTCGACGCGCACATGAGCCTGATCGGGATCGTCCACCAGCACAAAAGCGTCGATAGGCTCTCCCCCAGACTGTCTGACCAGGCGCCGGTTCCAGCGCAGGGCTCCCTCGCGCAGGCCGCTAACGGTCGTGGCGGGCACCGGCTCGGGGCTGTCCTTCATGGCGGCGGGCACATAAACTTTGAGCGGAAAGCAGTTTGCCTCAAAAGCACTGGCCCGGCTCAAGATCGTAAATTCGACCTCCCCCGGCGGCAGCGAGACGACCGTGCGGCCAATCGCCTCCTCGAGACTGCGGCGGGTGCGCTCGCGCTCGTCGCCCGTGAGCCCGTCGAGGCTGATTTGCGGTTTGACCAGCGCACCGCTGAGCAACACCGTGGCCTGCACACGGGCGGTTACATCCTGATAAAGTTTCGCAGGCAGCCGCCAGTTCTCCACCACCGCGTCACGCACCTTCTGGCCCGCCGCCGCGTCGCGCTCGACGCGCAAATTGACTTCAGGGGGGGCTTCCTGGGCGAGGGCGACCCCGATCCAGCTCACCCAGCCCGCCAGGGCCACCGACACGAAAAAGGCCGGGTTCATCTTTCCTCCTCGCGCAGAGCCGGGATCGCTACGCGTCACTTTAACAACTTCCAGCCGGTTGTAAAGGCTTTGAAGATGACAGACCACGGCAGTCGGTGCCGTGGTCTGTCGGGGAGCAATAGCGGGCGGTGCTAGCCGCCGATTTCGAAGCGCCCACCCACCCGGAAGGTTGTCCCCGGCGCCGGGATCCCGTCGATCGACTCGTACTGGCTGTCGGTGATGTTGAAGACGCTGCCCGTCAGGATAAAGAACGACGAGATTGGGACTTCTACGTTCAAGTCCAGCGTGAACCAGTTGGCTACGAACTCCGTCGAAGCGAAGCGCCGCTTGCCGCCGTCGTAGCGGCCCAGCAGTGTCGCCGTCAGCCCCTTGTTGGCGTAGGTGGCCGAGACGACCACATTGTTGAAGGGGATAAACGGATCTTGGAATCCGTAGAAGAACGGAAAGGTCGACTGGGTCGGATCGTCACTCAATCCGTAGGGCCGCGCGTCCTGGTTCGTCCACACCGCCCGCAGCGATACCTCGGGATTCACCTGCCACCTGGCGTCCACCTCGAGGCCCGAGGCGTAACGGCTGGCCAGGTTGCGCTGCTGCTGCAGCAAAGGGTTAAACCCGGGGGTGGCGATGAAACTGATGAAGTCTGGGTTGGGGAAGACGACCGTGCTGATCACCCCGTCGAGGTAGGTGTTGAAGTAGGTGGCGCGGATGCCGACGTTGGGGGCCGGCGTGAGGTCGATGCCCGCGTCCCAGGTGACGCCCGCCTCAGGCCGCAGATTCGGGTTCTGAAAGAACGGTCCTTGCGGACTGCCCACGAACAGGTCCGACAGGCTGGGCGAATTGAAAACGTAGGAGTAGTTGGTGCGGAACGAGATGAAGTTGGCGGGCGTGTAGCGCAGACCCACCGCCGGGGTGCCCACCGTGCCGTACTGGTTCGAATAGGTGAAGCGGGCGCCCAGGTTGGCCTTGAACTGGTCGCTGAAGCTGATGTCGGCAATGGCGAAGACCGAGGAGCGGGTGAAGGCCCGATCGAAGAAGGTGCTGCCGCCCGCTTTTTGCTGGTAGGAACGGTCCTCGCGGACGTTCACACCAAACTGGATGTTGCCGCCGGGGCTGAAGCGGTGGTTGAGCACCGACTCTATAGCAAAGAGCTGGCCTTCGAAGAAAGGCTGGGAAAGCGGAGGGATCGACAAGGAGGGAGCGCCGCCCAGGATGTCGGTGTTGACGCCGAACTGGGGGGGGACGCTCCCGTTGCCGGAGAACTTGAAGTAGTAGATGTAGCTGTTGAGGCTGGTGGTCGGGGTGATGTCGTAGTCCCACTGCAGGGCCACTTCCGTTTGTGACTGGCTGGTCACCGCGAAAAAGTCGATGGTGCCAATCGCCCCCTCCGCCGTCGGGTAGGCCTGCCCGGGGGCCAGAGGCACCCCCGAGAGCGAGCGGGTGTAAGTAAAGGGGGAGCCCCCCAAGATCAACAGGTTCGAGCGGGTGTTGACCAAAAAGCGTTGGGGGCTGCAGGCGACCTCGTTGCCGTTGGCGTCCAGGGGCAAGAAGCGATCCAAATTCAACGTGCCGTTGGGCAAGGTGCTCGGCCCGCCGAAGCAGCTGCTGAAGCTGTAGGTCCCCGGCCCGTTCTGGGCGTTGCGGCTGTTTTGCTGGCTGACGCGGAAGGTGAGCCGGTTGCTCGGATCGGGCTTGAAGGTCAGCTTGCCCGAGTAGGTGTCGCTGGCGTTGAAGGCCACATCGGCCACCCCCTGGACTTTGATAGGCGGTCCCACTTCGGGCTGCAAATAACCGAACAGGTCGACCGTCTCCGGCTGGTTCTCCGGGTCGGAGGCGAAGTTGGGGTTCGGCACGATCGTGCCCTGCGGATAGAACTGGGCGGAGTTGGGCAGGGTGTAAGAAAAGGGATAGTTATTGAAAGCGACGGTGCTGGTGAAGACCAGGTTGTAGCTGAAGGTGTCGTCGCCCCCGCCGTACTTGGCCAGGTAGCGCGAAAATCCGTAGCTGCCCGCTTCGTAAGAGAGCGTCAGCTTCGGCGGCCCCTTGGGCGTCTCGGTAATGAGGTTGATCACCCCGCCCACCGCACCGGAGCCGTAGCGCAGCGTCGCCCCGCCGGTGACCACTTCGATCCGTTCGAGGTCGGCTACCTGGAAGCGGGAGACGTCGGTGCGGTTGTTGGAGGAACGCTGCAAGGGTAAGCCGTCTTTGAGCACCTGGAAGCGTTGGTCGTCAAAACCGCGCAAAAAGTTGGCCCCGGAGTTGCGGATACCGCCCAGGGAGGGCTGTCCGACGAAGCCGGGCACCAACAGCAGCGCGTCGGTGACGGTGGTGGCCCCCTGCTTCTGGAAGTCTTCCCGGTTGATGGTGTAGGTGGTCGCGGTGGTGTCGCGCGCCCGGGTGAGCCTGCGGGTGGCGGTCACCGACACTTCGTCGAGAATGTCTCCGGCCGCGGCATCGTCGTCTTGGTCCGGGGTGTCCGCCGCCGGCTCGGGCGGGGCAGCCGGTGGGGCGGGCGGGGTGGCCTGGGCGGTGACGGACGGCACCGTCGCCGGTGCGGTCCAGTCCCAAAGCGGCGGCCGGTACTGCAGATCGGCTGCTGCGTTGCTGGTCTTCTCCAGCAATTTTTTCGCCGCCTCGATACCGACACTCCCGGCAGTGGGTAGCGCGCGCGCAAAGATATCTTTCGAATATTCGGATGAGGTTTCGACTGGCTTCGCCTGGGCGACGTTTCCCAGCAGACTCGCTCCCGCCAACGCAGGAATCAAAGCCGCAGCGAAAAACTGCGCGCTCCATCGGCGCTGATTTGTAATCATGATCCGTCCACTCCTTGCCGCTCATAGGTGCTCTACCCCGTTGTGCACGGGAAGCATCCTATGTATGTTTTGGTTCGATTCTACAGAGCTTTTTCGGCTGATCACAGAGTAGAGCCTTGCTGACAAAAACTTGTAGCTCACCGAACAATCACAACGACACAACCACTAGCTTCGGCTGCGGCAATCCAGCAATTGTCTTAAATTTGTATTTTTTACTGCGAGGTCTGGCTGTCGTCTCCGCCCATAAATGCTTTTTAGTGTGTTATCCACGACGACCAATCATGGCTCGATCCAGCAAAGTACTTGCTTTCGACGTGCGCACAGGCGATAAAGCAATGTGGCGAAATTTTTTGTTTGGTTATTTGTAAAATGATTAGAGATTATGAGTTTGTCGACTTGATTATTGACACTATTTATCCAGGTGATAACGCCTATATTGCTTGTTTGGCGAGCATTTGAGCTAGATTAAGTTTTAGCATTTAGCCGCGAATACTGTTAAATATGGCCAAAACAACTTGGTACTCTCAAAGACACACAAACTATGATGACACCAGGTTTCTAATAATTTTAAGGGCAGATTAAAGGCTCAATTGCTAAAGCCATGCTATGATCTTTAGACCACAAGTGGAAATCCATGAGGCGGAAGAGTAATCTTTCCGCCCATTTTTTTGCGAATAATTGTAAGAATATTGTTGAGAAGATGCATCCGGCATATGCGTGCAAATTTCACCAAATTCGATTAGCAATAGCGGGCGCACGACCGCTTCGCTGCGTACAGTGATGCAGCAATTTTTCTGAAAACGACAATTTTTTTGCATCACGCAATCGGCTGCTTTTGCGTACAACAAATTTGAAGATCGACAGCGGCACATCCGGTCAAGCCCGCATGCAGCGTCTTTCGAATTGTTGCGTTCGAGCTTGCGTACAGCCTCAGAAGCGTGCGCGGCAAAATGCGCATCTTCCTGCAGCGGCCTGGGCGGATTGGGCCGTTGACGAAGACCGACAGAGCGCTATTGATCGCCGATGAGCGAATCGAGTTCTGTGATCAGTGCTTCGAAGCGGGCGCGTTTGAGCGGATCTTCCCACTTGAGCTTTTTGATGCGGCGGTAGACGGTGGTCAGGCGCTTGAGCAACGGTTCCGGCTCAGGAGCGCCGCAGGTGGTCTTGATGAGCTGGCGCAACTGGCTGAGGCTGAGGTCGCGTTGGAGAGACTCCTTGAGCAGCATTTCCCGCTGGGTGCGATCTTTGACCTGGGCGAGGACACGGGCCTTGGTGTAAGCGAGCCGCCCCTCGCGCAACGCCTTGAAAACATCGTGGGGCATGTTGCGTAGCGGCAAGCGGTTGTTGACGAAGGACTCGCAGGTCATCTTGCCGACGGAGGCGAAGACCGCCTCGACGGTCTGGGCCTCGGTACTACCTATAACGTTATGGGTAGTTTTCTTGCGCGAGGCGTTCTGCAGACGATAGAGCAGCGAGACCGTCTGCTCCTCCGATTTGCCGAGCTTGAGCGCCAACAGCTGCAGGATGCTCTCGGTCTCCTCCAGAGGATTGAGGCTCTCGCGCTGCAGGTTCTCGACCAGGGCCTGCTCGACCGCCTCGGTGTCGCTCAGTTGGCGAATCACGACCGGCACCGCCTCCAAGCCCACTGCCCGGGCCGCCCGGAAGCGCCGTTCGCCGGCTACCAGTTCGTATTTGCCGTTCGCCAAAGGCCTGACCAGCAGCGGCTGCAAGATCCCGACCCGGCGGATCGATTCGATCAGTTCGCCCATGGCGGCCGAATCGAAGAAGCGGCGGGGTTGGCTGCAGCACACCACGATTTCATCGAGGCGAAGCGACCCACCAACGGTTTCTGTATGAGGACCTTCCAGCAGCTTGAGCTTCTCCTCGGGATGTATGCTGCGCTTGCTGCCCATCATCGCTGGTCCTCCCCTGCGGATTTGGCCTGCGGTCTAGAGCCTTGCCTTCATTCCATTGCGCTGCCGGGAGCCCGGGGGTAACTCCCGATGGGATTCTGATTGAAATAATCGGTCGAATAGAAGGTTGGGCTCGCGATCTTCCAAGTCTGACCGGCAATATAAAAATTTGTTCCCATGGACATTTCAATCAAGACGGCAACCGTTCGTGTGAAGTTCAATCGGGCATCTCTAGAACCACAATCGGCCACAGCAATCCCAAGACAAACTTTCTAGAAACTGGCAAAAACTGCAAGCTGCAGCATTTACCCGTCGGTTTCTCCTGAGACCGGCGTGTACTCGGACCAAGCTTCGGTGTAGGCGAACCCCTGGTCGAAGTTCAAAAAACTCGCTTCTCAGCTACACCGGATGGCCACCCACACCGCTCGAAATATCTACCTTGGATGTATCCAATATGGATAGTACGACCTCTATCTTCTGCCGTCAAGGTGCACCGTTTCGCCGTGGCCGTCCGCAGGGTCAAAACTGCCATTGCACCTCAAAACCCGTAGTCTGGTCGCCCGGCCCGAATTCCGATGCCGGGGTGTCGGTGTGGTAAATTCGCATGTCTGCATCCTCACCAACGGGGAACCGAGCGCTGTAGGTGAGTGGATCGGGTCCAAGGTCGTTGTCTTGGTACTGCACCCCCCAGTTCGACGTCGCCCAGTTGCACCCCGCCGCTGTAGGTGGTCGAGTCCGGACCGTTCCAGTCCTCGAAGCGGGAAATCCCCACCTGCGGCGCGCCCAAATCGAGCTTGGCGCCGAAGGTCGTCACGAACGTTTCATCTTCCTGGGAAGGACTATCGCTGTAACCGGTCTGCAAATTCAGTTCGAGCGCTCCTTCGGAGAACTGGACATCGAAGCCTTCAAACCGGGATTCCGCAGGTAGATAGAGCGGCTGAAGTATTTTGGTTGGATGAGCCAGCCTCCTGCTGAAATCCAGGTTCACAATCTCGACCACCTCGGCATCGTCGCTGGAATCATCGACTCTATCGGCCTGGTTGAAGAAGTTGACCGGCTGCTGGGCACCCATCCGCAGGAGCATGTGAGCTGCGGCCAAGTGCTCAAGGGCCTCATTCTCAACGGCCTCGGCTGCGTTTCGGCACCGCTGTACCTGTTCGAGCAGTTCTTTGTCGGTAAAGCCACTGAGCACCTGATTGGTCCAGGCGTGCTGCCCAAGCATTTTAATGATGACCGGTTGGGCCGGGTGCTCGCTAAGCTTTACGACGAGGGCACCACCAAAGTCTTCGTCCATCTGGCCCTCAAGGCGGCCCGGCAGTTTGGCGTCAAGACCGACAGTGTGCATCTGGACTCAACATTCTTTCATGTCGATGGCGAGTACACCCCAAACGGACGGGTGGCACCTCGCGCCGAAGACGAAGCGTAGCCGATTGTGATTACGCACGGTTATTTGCGGGATCACCGCCCGGACCTCAAGCAGTTCTTGCTCAGCATGATCACAAGCGGCGATGGGGACGTGCCGCTGTATCTGCAGGTGGGCGATGGCAATCAGGCCGACAAGGCCGTCTTCGCCCAGATAATCAAAGATTTTAAAGCTCAGTGGGACGTGGAAGCCCTATTCGTCGTGGACTCAGCTCTCTACAGTGCCCAGAACCTCAGCGAGTTAGCCGGGATGCACTGGCTGACCCGCGTCCCCTCCACTCTCAGCGCAGTCAAGCACGTGCTTGCAGCGCTCAAAGAGGAGCAGTTCGCCCCGGCCCAATCGGGCTATCGGGTGGTGGAGGTGGGCAGTACTTACGGGCAAGTCGTTCAGCGGTGGGTGGTGGTCGAAAGCGACGAGCGGCGCAAAAGCGACCTTGCCGCCCTCGAGAAGATACTAGGCGAGTCGGACGCCAAGACCAACAAGGAACTGGCCAAATTGTGCAAGGTGGAGTTTGCCTGTTAAGCCGATGCCCTGGCAGCGGCGGAACGCTTCGCCGGTGGGTTGAAGTACCACCTGTTGGGGGCAGTGCGGGCGCAAGCACAGGTGCGTCACCCCAAAAGCGGTAGACCAGCCAAAGCCAGCAGACCCGAAAAGACTGGGGTGTGGCTGCTCTCGGCCCAACTGCTGCGCAACCCAAGCGCCATCGAGGGGAAGCAGCACACCGCAGGCAAGCAAGTTCGTGCTGGCCACCAACGTGCTGGAGCATGAGCGGCTTTCGAGCACGCAGGTGCTGTCGCAGTACAAAGCCCAGCAGTCGGTAGAGCGGGGGTTTCGCTTCCTCAAAGACCCGCTGTTTTTTACCTCCAGCGTGTTCTTGAAGTTGCCCGAGCGCGTGGAGGCGTTGGCCCTGGTGATGGGGCTGTGCCTGTTGGTCTACAGTCTCGGGCAGCGGCAGTTGCGCCAGGCTCTAGCCGAAACGCAAACGACGGTGAAGAACCAACTGAAAAAGCCAACAGCGACCCCAACCTTGCGCTGGATCTTCCAAAGTTTCCAGGCGGTGCATCTGCTGGAGGTTGCAGGAGCCGGGCAGGTGTCGAACCTCAACGAGGAGCGGCGACGGGTGGTGCAACTTTTGGGCGAAGCATGTGGGCGCTACTACCTGGTGGGCTGAGCAGAGGAGGCACGAAAATACATGCGAGGCGAGAGACAATTATGAGCACAGAGAGGCTGAAAAGCCAGAAAAGACTGCGCCTGTAGCGGCAGGAGCCGCAGGAGCGATGAGTCGCTGGTAGGGGCTATGGCTGACATTCCGGTGAGAAGCGAAAATTCCAGCAATCACGCTTGAACCTGCGGAATGTCGGCTCAAAACCAAGAAATGCCAGAAAAAACAAAGCTCCGCTAAGCTTTGGATTCTCAAGGAGATTCAGTAACCGGATCAGAGCGACAGTTGAAGAAGCGCTGTACACAAAGAAACACAGGAGATGTTTTCCTCTAGCGGACTGCAGTTCCCTTCTTCCTCGATTAGACGCTTCGCTCGAAATCAAATCCGTCAAACAACCTCCCACCAAAACCGCACTGGACTGCGCCACCCAGGATTGAGCTTGATTGAGAACTCAGGCGCACAAGTCTAATTTTGCCGACGGGCAGCAATGACTTTATCGAGCAGATCAAGAAGTTGCTTGCGGACCGATTCGTGGGTGTATTCGTCATCCAGATGCGGGGCATGACCCGGCTGCTGAAAATGAGGTCGCTCACCGTAAATTTGTCCCCATTTTATATCAACTTGCCTCACAAGATCGTAGAGAAGTTGTTGATTGCCGATAATCGCCTCCAGCATCTCCTGCAAAGCAGTAAGGGGGGAGCCCATATGCCGACTCACCTGTGTTTTCTCCATCTCTACCAGATTGAGCAAGGCGGCTTTCAAAGCCCCTGAAGAATCGCAAACATGGGCGTCTATAAAGAGATTTATCTCTATGGTTGCCTGTACCAGTTTCGGGACAATGGATTCGCCTTTGAAGAAGGAGCCACCTTCTCTGGCGATCGCAGCAGCCAGGGAAGACTTCTGGCCCTGGAGGATTTCTTTTTCGATTTCACGATTTTTATCGTTGTCGTGATCCGGTGCCATGGCGTCTGAAAACTGTAGCTCACTAGAATCCTACATGAGCAGGCCGACAGCGCAAGATAGTCTCACAGTATAGAGAATGCCCACGCCTGCGACCCGCTGACTTGCAGCGAGCAAAGCTGTCTGCTCCCAGAGTCCTGGGCTAGCTTTTGGGAAGCACACCAGTAAAATTTGGGGAGGAATCATCATGAGCCTGACGGAACTTTTTCGCCGCTTCAGCGAACGCTTGCAGGATGGAGCCAGTGTGCGCTCCGTGTACGGAGCGCCGATTACTGTTGCAGGCCGGACGGTTGTCCCGGTGGCCCGCGTTGGATACGGCTTCGGAGCAGGTGCCGGAGGCCGTGCCCAGCAGGCCGAAGCCGAACAGCCCGACGTTCCCGGCGGTGGCGGTGGCGGTGGGATGGGGGCGGTGCCTGCAGGCGCGCTGGAGATTACCGCCGAGGGTACGCGATTTATTCCATTCGCGGATTACAAGATCCTGGGAGCGGCTCTGGGTATCGGTTTTTTGGTAGGGCTCACCGTCGGGCGCAAACTCGCCCGCTAGTTCCCCGCCCCTGCACAAAGAACCATGTCGGAAAAGCTTACCGGGCAGCTTTGTTGGGAAAGGAGCACTCGAGCACGACACAGCCTGTGTCGATCAGGAACGGCCCGTGGGCTTCTCCCGGCGGTCGGCTGGCATAATGCCCGGTCTCCAGCCACATATCGAAGGCCCGGTCGTACAGTCGGCCGCTGACAATAAACACTTCTTCGGGGTAGGCATGGCTTTTGCCGCCGAAAGGCGTCGTGTCGGCACCTGTCGTTCTTTGCATGCTGCAGTACCGACAGCACAGACCGGACGTGATACTGTCGAGGCGATTTGCACTTCTACGATTGCCGCGCCCGGCAACGCGCTCCGAAGCGAAGGCATACCCGTGTACCGATTCCAGCTCATCGCCCACACCCAGATCGGCGAGTGCATCGGCCTCGTCGGTTCCGCCCCCGAACTGGGCCGGTGGGATGTCGCGAAATGCATCCGCCTGTGCACGAGCGCCAAACTCTATCCGCTGTGGCGGACGGACGCAGCGATCAAGTTTCGGTCGGCATCGAAGGGGATTCAGTCCCAGAGGGTCGAATACAAATACATCCGCCTCGGTCCGGATGGCAGCGCGCAGTGGGAAGCGATCGGCCCCGACCGTTGGGTGCCGGTTGCTTCCGGCCGCCGCTCCTGCGTCACGGTGGACGATGGTGCCTTTGGTTACCTGCAGCCCCATCCGTTCGGGTGCGCCAAGCTGCCCGCCGTCGCTCACCGCTCCGAACAGGGCGCAGGATTGAAGATTGTCGTCATCGGCAGTTCGGTTGCCCTGGGCTACAAAGCCTGGTTGCTGGAGGGCTGGGCCTCGCTGTTGGGGAAGAGCCTGCTGCAGAAGTACGGGCACCAGTTGGTGAACGTGTCGGAGGCGGGCGCGAACGTCGGCACGACAGCGGCCCGGTTCGCCGCGGCGGTGGCCCCGGAGCGACCCGATGTCGTTGTCATCTCCCTGTCGTTGGGCAACGAGGGATTTGCCCACTGTCCCCCCTCCGAACGGCGGACGGGGGTGCGCCGCTTCGAGAGCGGGTTGCGGCGGCTTGTGCAGATGGCGCAGGATCTAGGAGCGCTTGCTATCCTGGGCGGGGTCTATCCCCATGGCGACTATTCCCCCGAACACCACCGGCTGTTGTGGGAGACGCACCTGCGCATGGCCCATTGGGGTGTGCCGGTGCTGGACTGGCTCGCAGCGGTGGACGACGGACGGGGGTGCTGGAAGCCGGGGATCAGCTTCGACCCGGCCCACCCGAACACCATCGGCCACCGCCTGATGTACGAGGCTATCGACCTGCGCTTGTTTTGCGTCGGCAAAGACGCACTGGAAGAACAGAAGCGGCGCTTTCGACAGCGGCCCGAAACCCCCATCTATCTCGACGGCCTGGGATTTCGCGTCTCGGGCAGCAGCGGGCAGCAGCGCCTGTGGATCGCCAATGCGTCGCCCCACGTCTACACCGTCGACACCGGCTGGCAGGAACTGCAAACGGCCCTGCGCTGCAAGGCGGTATTGACACCGGGCGTCTATGTTGCGGAGGAGGCCGCTCAGGGAGAGCCCGCCTTCCTGGCGGTGGGGGACGACGGCGCGATCGAGACGACGATCGTCGTTCCGCCCGGCGCCGCACTGGAATACAGACACGCCCTCGAGCGGTACCTGCAGGACGAACGGGCACTGCTGTTCCACGACGGGCACCTGTGGATTGTGCGGGAGGACGAACACCGCTTTCGGGTGATCAACGAATCGGACCACGAGTACAATATCCATCCAATGTGGCCGGAGGTGCGCGCCGCCTTCAAGGCCCTGCCGCCGGGCGTCTACGAGGACCCACTCGATCACCGCGCGCCGTTTCGCACCGCGATGATCGGCCACAACGGCCTGGAAAGCCGGGTCAAAGCGCCGCCCCGCTCCGCCGTGTCCTTCCGATACACCTGCGAGTTGTCCGCGCGCCGCCGCGTCGCGATCGTGCCGCTCGGCGACCGGTGTGCCGTCCGGATGTTGTTGTACAAGATCGGGTACGATGGGCCGGCGTTTCCGTTCGACCTGACGCGCACAGCCTCCATCGCCGAAGTGGCAGACATGGTCGCCCGCCGCTTCGAAGGCATGTGGGACCCCGCCTTGCTGTGCTACAGCCCCGAGGCAGGCAGGATTTACCACACCCGCTGGACGGGGCTGTCCTTCGCCCACGAAGTCGAAGCCACGGACGATGCCCTGCACGATCTGTCTCCCGTCCACGAACGCATGCGCATCCGGTACACGGCGCGCTGCGAACGGTTCTGGTACACCCTGCGCAGTTGCGACGAAGTGCTCTTCGTGCGCACGGGCGTCGCCGATCGCGGCGGTGTGATGGACCTTGTCGAAAAACTCGAACAAGCATGCGAGGGCAAGCCGTTTCACCTGTTGGTTCTCTCCGCACAGTCCTCGCAGGAATTTTCGGGACTGCCAAAGGTGGGGCACTACGATCTGGAGTTCAATCCCGACCGCATGTACGAGGATCCAGGTTACTGGTTGTTCTGCACAGAGACGATGCGCGGCATCCTCAACGCGCTTGACGTCTCGAGCAGGAACTTGTTCTGGTGCCCACCCACTCCCCCTCAGCCTGCCCCGCAAGGGCTTTGCACCATGGGGTAATGCAATACCCGCGAGAAAAAACAAAATTTGGCTCTCGACAGCAGTCGTCCCATTGTCCCACACCGGGTTTGCTACCTTTGGGACAGCCATTCCCCACAGCACGGCCATGGTGCACTTCGATGCCTCGCTACGCCTGCCCACCGCTCTGGAGTTGCCCGACTCCGATGAGACGCCCGTGGATAACGAACTGCAAGACTCCGTTCCCGCCGTGCTCAAAGCCGTCCTGGCACTCCTCTGGCAGAATCGTTCGGACTGGTTTTTCGGCATCGACATGGGCATCTACGCCAATACCGAAGCGCCCAGAACCGCGATTGTCCCCGACGGCTTTTTAAGTCTTGGGGTACCCCGGTTCAGACCTGAGTACGGCAAGCGCGGTCGCCCCAGCTATGTGCTCTGGGAAGAAGAGGGCATCGTGCCGGTCTTTGTCCTGGAGGTGGTCTCGCAAACCTACCGCGGGGAGTACACCAAAAAGCTCAAAGAATACCAGGACCTCGAAGTGCTGTACTACGCGGTCTACGACCCGGAAGGTTTTCAGCCGGAGCACGAGCGGCTGGAGGTGCATCACCTGGTTGGGGGGGCGTATGTGCGGATGGTCGGTGAACCGGTCTGGCTGCCTGAGATTGGTCTGGGTATCGGTCGATCGCAAGGGCAAATCGATGGCTGGCAGCGTGAATGGCTGTTCTGGTTCGCTGAAGGGGGCGAGCGCTATCCGGTGCCTGAGGAATATCAGCGCTACCGGGCGCAGGAGGCCGAACAGCA
Organism: Gloeobacter violaceus PCC 7421; assembly: GCF_000011385.1. Lineage (NCBI taxonomy): Bacteria > Bacillati > Cyanobacteriota > Cyanophyceae > Gloeobacterales > Gloeobacteraceae > Gloeobacter > Gloeobacter violaceus. Next base: position 3,548,846 of record NC_005125.1, on the reverse strand, counting down.
GGCCCAGCGGGAGCGGCAGGCGCGCCTGGAGGCAGAAAAACGCGCCCAGGCGCTTGCTGAACGGCTGCGGGCGATGGGCATTGATCCGGATAGTCTTTAACCAAATGTCCAGACAAGCAAACTCTACAAAACAAAAGGGCACAGCCGCCTGGACCGTGCTTCCTGCGCTTATTGCAGCAATAGACGTCAGATCACCAGCGAGGCATGGTGGGCCGGGTCGAGGATGTGGACGGTGTCCACGAAGCGGACGGTGTTGGATTGGCTGGAGATGACCATCGTCTCGGTGCGGGCGGAACCGGTGAAAAAGCGCACGCCCTTGATAAAATCGCCGTCGGTGATCCCGCAGGCGGCAAAGAGCACATTCTTGCCGGAAGCGAGTTCTTCGGCCTCCCAGACTTTGTCGGGCTGCTCGACGCCCTGGGCTTTGAGCTGCTCTTCGATTTCGGCTTTGGTGCCCTTGAGCAGGCCGGTCTGGACCACATCGGGATCGTAGATGAGCTGGCCCTGAAAGTGCGATCCTAAACAGCGCAGGGCAGCGGCGGAAATTACCCCTTCGGGGGCCGCGCCGATGCCCATCAGCGCGTGCACGCCGGTGCCGTTGATGCCCGCCGAAAGGGCCGCCGAAATATCGCCGTCGTCGATGAAGCGCACCCGCGCCCCCGTCGAGCGGATCTCGCTAATCAAGTCTTTGTGGCGGTCGCGCTTCATGACGATCACCACCAAATCTTCGATAGCGCGATCGAGGCACTCGGCGATGATCTGCAAATTCTTGGTGGCCGGGTAGTCGATATGGACCTTGCCTTTGGCCTGGGGCGGAGCGGCAAGCTTTTTCATGTACAGGTCAGGTGCCCCCAACAGACCGCCTTTTTCGGAGATGGCCAGTACCGCCATCGAACCCTGCCGGCCCTCGGCCACCAGGTTGGTGCCCTCGCAGGGATCCACGGCGATGTCGATTTCGAGCAGTTCGTCGATACTGCACATCTGGGCGGCGTTGGGCTGGGTGCAGATACCCACCTGCTCGCCGATATAGAGCATCGGGGCGTCGTCGCGCTCGCCTTCGCCAATCACGATCCGCCCGCGCATATAGATTTGGTTCATGCGGTCGCGCATCGCCTTGACCGCGACACCGTCCGCCTCGTTTCTGAGTCCTTTGCCCATCAAGCGGGCCGACGCGATCGCGGCCTGCTCGACTACCTCGATAATTTCCAAGCCAAGGGTTTTTTCCATGGCCGCGCACCTCATCTACATCCGCGGTCCTCAGTGTACCAGAACGCCCCGGACGCCTTGAAAGGGATTGCCGGAAGCCTCCGAGGCTCCTGGCAAATCCCCCGGCCGGCCCATACACTGGACGGGTGGAGGGCTACCCACCTGCAGTGGGCGAGGAGGTATCTTGATGCGCGCAGTACTGATGGCGGGCGGTTCGGGCACACGGCTGAGGCCCCTGACGTGCGATTTGCCCAAGCCGATGGTTCCGATTCTCAACCGCCCGATCTCCGAGCACATTCTCAACTTGCTCAAGCGCCACGGCGTCGATGAAGTGATTGCGACGCTATACTATCTGCCGGATGTGATGCGCGAGTATTTTCGCGACGGCAGCGACTTCGGTCTGCGCATGACCTATGCGGTCGAAGAAGAAAAGCCGCTCGGCACCGCCGGTTGCGTCAAAAATATCGAAAACCTGCTGCACGAGACGTTCATCGTCATCTCGGGCGATTCGCTCACCGACATCGACCTTTCGGCGGCCGTCGCCTTTCACAAAGAACACGGCTCGAAGGCGACGCTGGTGCTTGCCCGGGTACCCGATCCGATGGAATTCGGCGTCGTGATCACCGACGCCCATGGCCGGATCGTGCGCTTTTTAGAAAAGCCTTCCACCAGCGAAGTGTTCTCAGATACGGTCAACACCGGCACCTACATCCTGGAGCCGGAGGTGCTCGAATACCTGCCCGCCGACACCGAGGTCGATTTTTCCAAAGATCTCTTTCCGAAGTTGCTCGCCAAGGGCGAGCCGATGTACGGCTACGTGGCCGAGGGCTACTGGTGCGATGTGGGCAGCCTCGACACCTACCGCGAAGCCCAGTACGACGCCCTGGCGGGCAAGATTCGCCTGGAGCACGGCTACCGGCAGCACGCCGAGGGCATCTGGATAGGCGACAACACACTCGTCGATCCGAGCGTCCACCTGGAGCCGCCGCTGATCATCGGCCACAACTGCCGCATCGGCCCGCGCGCCCGGCTCTCCGCGGGCACGATCATCGGCGACAACGTCACGGTGGGGGCTGCGGCCGACCTCAAGCGCCCGGTGATCTGGAACGGCGCCATCATCGGCGAGGAAGTGCACCTGAGGGGTTGCACGATCGCCCGCGGGGCGCGCGTCGGCAGGCGTGCGCAATTGCTCGAAGGCTCGGTGGTCGGAGCGCTCACCACGGTGGGCGACGAGGCGGTGATCGCTCCTGAGGTGCGCCTCTGGCCTTCGAAGAAGGTCGAAGTGGGCGCCCATGTGACGATGAACCTGATCTGGGGCACCACGGCGATCCGCAATCTGTTTTCGCAGCGCGGTGTAAGCGGCCTGGCGAACGTCGAGATCACCCCCGAATTCGCCGTCAAGCTGGGGGCCGCCTACGGCGCCACCCTCAAGCCCGGTGCCCAGGTGCAGGTGAGCCGAGACCAGCGCGCCATCTCGCGGATGATCTCGCGCTCGCTGGTCTCGGGATTGATGAGCGTCGGAGTGAACGTCCAGAACCTGGAGGCCACCGCCATCCCGATCGCCCGCTACGTCGCCCCGATGCTCGAAGTGAACGGCGGCATCCACGTGCGCGTCCACCCCGAGCACAACGACCGCACCCTGATCGAATTTTTCGATTCCCAGGGGATCAACCTCGGCAAGAGCCGCGAGAAGAAGATCGAGTCGGCCTTCTTTAAAGAGGATTTCCGCCGCGCCCGCATCGACGAAATCGGCGAAATCACCTACCCCTCGCGCACGCTCGAATTCTACGGTGCCGGGTTTATCGATCACTTAAGCGCAGTCGCCTTGCGCAACAGCCCCGCCCGGGTGGTGATCGACTACGCCTACGGCGTATCCGGGGCGGTACTGCCGACTTTGCTGGGCAAACTGGGCTGCGAGGCGGTGGTCCTCAACGCCGCCCTCACCCCCAACGCCCCTCCCACCAGCAAGCAGCGCGAGAGTTTGCTCACCCAGTTGGGCAACGTCGTCGAAGCGCTGCAGGCCACCTTCGGGGTGCAGATTTTCGCCAACGGCGAGCGCTTCACGCTGGTGGACGAAGCTGGGGCCGCCATCAAAGACGAGCAGCTGACGGCGCTATTGGTCGAACTGGTGCTCACCGACAGCCCGCGCGCGGTCGTGGTCGTTCCCACCGAGGTCTCCGGCGTCGTCGAGCAAATTGCCCACCGCCACGACGGCCGCGTAGTGCGCACCAAGGCGAGCCCGACCGCGCTGATGGAGGCGGCGGCGGCCACCAACAACGTCGCGCTGGCGGGTTCGGCGGAGATGGGTTTTATCTTTCCGCAGCTGCACCCGGGCTTCGATGCGATGTTCGCGGTGGCGCGTCTTATCGAGATGCTGGCCGAGCAGGAGCGCTCGCTCTCCCAGACCCGCCAGGATCTGCCGCGCATCCACCACCGCCACCACGTCATCCACTGCCCCTGGAACGCCAAAGGGGCGATGATGCGGCAGTTGGTCGAATCACACCCCGAGGAGAGCCTGGAGTTGATGGACGGCGTGAAGGTGCACTTTTCTAAAGAAGACTGGGTGCTGATCTTGCCGGATGCGGGCGAGCCGCTGGTGCATATTTACAGCAACGGCCACAACCGCGAATCGGTCGAGCGCATGGCGCGCAAGTACCGCGAAGTGGTGCAGGAGTTCACCCGCGACCGCCGCTAGCTCGCCTGTCGGCCTGTTCCCTGATATCTGGGGCCATCGGCGGGAGAATTTAGGCTTTGGCCCCTTCGCCCTCAAAAGCCTGGTCGAGCAGGGGTTTCAATTCGCCGCGGTTGTGCATTTCGATCAAAATGTCGCAGCCGCCGACAAATTCGCCGTCGACGTACACCTGGGGAATCGTCGGCCAGTTGGCGTAGTCTTTGATGCCCTGGCGGATCTCAAAATCGTCGAGCACGTTGACCGCTTCAAACGGGTGACCCAGCGAAGAGAGAATCTGCACCGAGGCGGCGGAGAAACCGCACTGCGGAAACTGGGGGGTACCCTTCATAAAGATCAGCACTTTGTTATTTTTGACAAGGGAATCGATTTTTTCGTGTGTTGACTGGGACATGGTTTCAAGCTCCTGGCCATCAATACTTGATCTTAACGCAGCAATCCGGGAGGTCCGATGCTGGTCCACCGCCTCAACGCCCTGAAGGACAACTATGTGTTCGTGCTGGAGGACGAAGCGGCCAGAACGGCGGCCGTCGTCGATCCCGCCGAGGCCCGGCCGGTGCTCGAAGCGCTCGTCCGCCTCGGGCTCAAGCTCGTCGCCATCTTCAATACCCACCACCACCACGACCACGTCGGGGGCAACCGCGAACTGCTCGAAGCCTATCCCGGCATCGCGGTCTACGCTTCGCGCCGGGACCGCGGCCGCATCCCCGGCCAGACCGTCGAACTCGAAGACGGCGACACGGTCGCCTTCGGCTGTGAGCGGGCGCGCGTGATCTTCGTTCCCGGCCACACCCACGGCCATATCGCTTACCACTTTGCGGGTTGCGGGCACCTCTTCTGCGGAGATACGCTTTTTGCCGGGGGCTGCGGCCGTCTGTTCGAGGGTACCGCCCGGCAGATGCAGCACTCGCTGGGCCGTCTGCGCGAACTGCCGGGGGAAACCCAAGTCTGGTGCGCCCACGAGTACACCCTGGGCAACCTGCGCTTTGCGCACACCCTCGAACCGGACAACGCCGAACTGGCGGAGCGGCTGCGCACCGTCGAAGTGCTTCGGGCTCGAAAAATAGCGACGGTTCCCTCGACAATGGCCGCGGAGCGGGCGACCAATCCTTTCTTGCGCTGGGAAAGCCGTCAATTACAACGGGCGGCGGGGGCGATCGAGCCGGAGGAGGTGTTCGCCCACCTCCGGGCTCTCAAGGACCGCTTTTAGTAGCGGTTGGCCCGGCGGGTCAAGATCATCGCGAGGGTCTCGGCATCGTCGAGAGCCGGTTCGCGGTGGGCCTCGCAGGGAATCACCTGGCTGGTGATGCGGATGGAGCTGCGGGAATCTTGAACGGCCACCTGCCAGCAGTGGCAGGGAACCTGATCGATGGAGCGCTCACCCTGATAAAGAAAGAGGACCGTTCCGAAGGAGGTGCAAAAAAGTTTGGCGTTGGGCACGAGTGGAACCCTCAGAGAACCCCGCTGCAAAGCGCGGGCGCCGCTAATGGCCGGTTCTTTCATAGCATACCTCCAAATTTAGATTTCGTTACATCCTCGGCGAGGGCGGCCGCGAACTCGGAGATGCCGGACAAGTTCTACCCGAGGGCTGATCACCGTTTTGCGATTGCCGGTACACTCTAGACACAGTCAGGAGCGAGCCATGCCAGTCAAGATACGCCGGGATTTGTTGTACGCAATTCTTTCGCACATCCAGGCCCTTGAGCAGCAGGAAGTGCAGCCGAAACCGGCCATGTCCGAGCGCGACTTCGGCCACCTCGACGCCACACCGGCCGAGATTATCGGGCACATCGATTATCTCTATCAAAAGCGCATGTACCGGGGCGATTTTGAGCCCGGCTCCTACGGCGATCGCCGCCTGGAGCACGGCGTATTCGACGAGCGCAAGCAGGTGAGCGAAGACAACATCGTCGAGCCGCCGCCCGCCGGGTCGGTCTTCGAGGAAAAAGACTATCCCGCCCCCGAAGCCGCCCCCAACATCCGCGATGTCACCCCCATCGACGGGGCGGTGGATGTGGACAACGTGCGCCTTACCGCCGTCGGCAAAGCCGCCCTCGCCGAACTGGAGCGCGACGGCCACGCCCCGGAGCCTTCGAATTTGAGCTAGCCGGCCCCGGCGGGCTAACCTCCTCGCTCCTGCAACTGCCTGAGTTGATACTCGATACGGTCGAGGCGGCTTTTGAGCGCTTCGATCTCGGCCTGGTTCGGCACGTCGTACTCTTTGAGCACCGTTTTGATCTGGCGGCGGAACTGCTCTTCGAAATTGCCCTGCTCCTCGCGCAGCCGAAAGAGCAAGTCGTCGAGAAATTCCTTGGCGTCCTCCTGGCGCAGGCGGCCGTCGCTCACCCATTCGTCGACGGCCTGCTGGAGCCGCTCGGTAATTACGGCGGTGGCGCCGACACCCATCAACAGCAGCTGTTTGAGAACGTTGTTTTCCATGTGTTTGGTTTCACCGATCGGTCGAGGTGGAGGAGCCGGACGTAAGCCGGGTTCTGTTCCACCGCAGCAGAGCCGCGGCGGGGCGGTCATCTATCTGGGACGCCGGTTGCCCGGCGCCTCAAGCGGCGTGTTGGGGGACGGTCAACGAGCAACCCACGTGTCCCCCGCCTTGCTCAGGACGGGGTTTACCGAGCCGGCACCTCTCGATGCCGCTGGTGCGCTCTTACCGCACCTTTGCACCCTTACCTGCGGGGCGCAAGCGCCCCCATCGGCGGTATGTTTCTGTGGCACTATCCTCACGCTCGCGCGCACTGGGCGTTACCCAGCAATCCGCTCGTTGGGGAGCCCGGACTTTCCTCAGGCCGGTTGCCCGGCCCGCGACCACCGCACCAACTCCTCCACCTCTATTTTAGGGCGGCGGTGCGGCCGGTTTGGCATCCGGCGGACCGTTGCATCCACCCGCCGGTGGTGCATAGTAAAGGATGTGCCCAATCCCCCAATGTGCCATGCTGCGCGCGATTCAGCCCGAAAAAGTCTATCCCTCGATTCAGCGCTACCTGGAGTTGCTGTTCATGCTCACCTGGCGCAACCTCAAGGTGCGCTACCGTGGCTCCGCACTGGGCATTTACTGGTCGCTGCTCAATCCGCTGATCATGACCGGGGTCTACACGGCCATATTCGGCACCACGTTCGCTTCTTACTACAACGATTCGCTGCTGAGCTATCTGCTCGCCGCCTTCACGGGCCTGGTGGTAATCAACTTCTTCAACATCACCACCCTCCAGGCCCTGCCGAGCGTGGTCGCAAGCGGCGCGATGCTCAACAAAATCCGTATTCCCTTCAGCGTTCTCCCCCTTTCGCTGGTGGGTGCCAATATTTTTCAGTACGTGGTGGGTGTGCTGCCGCTTTTGGTGGTGATGACCTTGTTCATCACCGGGCAGCCCGCCCACGTGCCGTTGCTGCTTTTGCCTTCGCTGGCCCTGGCGCTGGTGGCGACCGGCATCAGCCTGATGGTGAGCGCCCTCTATGTCTTTTTTCGCGATTTGCCCTATATCTATGAATTGGTCACTTTTGCGCTGTTTTTGAGCAGCCCGGTGTTCTATCCGGCGGCCATCGTTCCGGATTCTGTCAAGCCTTTTCTTGCAATCAACCCGCTCACGCCGATCATCGAAAGCCTGCGCCAATTGATCTTAGGCGGCACCGCCATCGACTGGGGTCTACTGGGTTTCGCCCTGCTGTCGGGTGGGGTGGTCTGCGGCCTCGGTTGGGCGCTGTTCCACGCCTGGTCCGATCGCTACATGGACTTGTTGTAGCCTGGTCAACTGCGCTAGTCTGCCTAAAGGTTCATCCGCAACATCCCATTGGAAGCCATTCGACTCAGCAACGTTTCTCTCTGGCGGCGCACCCAGGAAGAATTCTCCTACGACCTCAAAAAAACTGTCCTGACTATTTTGGACGGCCGCTACCGCAAGCCCGGCCGCAAGCAGGTGCTCGCAGGCGTTGATCTGACGATCGAAAGCGGCGAGAAAGTCGGGATCGTGGGCTCGAACGGCTCGGGCAAATCGACCCTGCTCAAGGTGATCTGCGGCATCCTCAAGCCGACCACCGGCGAGGTGCACGTGCGCGGGGCGATTGCACCCCTGATTGAACTGGGGGCGGGCTTCGACTCGGATCTGTCGCTGGTCGACAACATCGTGCTCTACGGTGTGCTGCTCGGGTTCTCGCGCCGCGAGATGCGCGCTCGGGTGCGGCCTATCCTCGAATTTGCCGACTTGGCCGCTTACGCCGATGCACCGGTTAAGACGCTCTCCTCGGGGATGACCGCCCGGCTTGGCTTTGCCATCGCCACCGACGTGCCGCCGGATATTTTGATCCTCGACGAGGTGCTCTCGGTGGGTGACGAGCGCTTTAAGAGCAAGTGCCGCGGTCGGCTGGAGCAGTACTGGGGAGAAAATGCGACGGTGCTAGTGGTTTCCCACGATTTGCCCTATATCGAGCAAAGCTGCGAGCGGGTGGTGTGGATGAACGGCGGCCGGGTGATGCGCTCCGGTCCCCCCGCCGAGGTGATCGCAAGCTACTTGCACTCGACGCAGATCCCCGCCGGCGCCGAGCGGGGCTGAGGTGCCCACGAGCGCTTCGCAAATGTTTCAGGCTATGCTTTTATCTGGCCATTCGCTCCGGTCCCAGCGCGCATGATTGGCAAAGTAGGCGGGGATCCCACAGCAAGAGTCCTGAAGATTGTGGACCTCTATCTGGTCTCGGAGTTGCTGCTGCCGTTTTTGTTCGGGGTGGCGACGTTTGCCTCCCTGGGCATGATTGTCGGCTCGCTCTTTGAGCTGGTGCGGGCGATGCTCGACAACGGCCTGTCGGTGACGGTGGCAGCCCAGGTGTTCGCCCTGCGGCTTCCTTCTGTTATTGTCATTACTTTTCCTACAGCGATGCTGCTCGCCACGCTCCTGGCCTACGCCCGGCTGTCCGGCGACGCCGAGACGGTGGCGATGCGCGCCTGCGGGATGAGCGTCTACCGGCTGGTGCTCCCGGCCCTGGCGGTCGGTTTGCTGGTCACCGGGGCCACCTTTATGTGCAACGAACTGGTGGTACCGGCGAGCAACGCCGAAGCGAGCCGGTTGCTCTTCCAGGCCATCGACCGCGACAAGCCCGATTTTCAGAAGGACAATATCATCTACCCCGAGTACGGGTTTGTGACGCCGCGCGATGGTCGCCCCACCTACCACACCCTGGTGCGGCTGTTCTATGCCCGTCAGTTCGCCGGGGGAATCATGCGCGAACTGACGGTGCTCGATTATTCGCAAGATGCCATCAACCAGGTGATCACCGCCGCCGCCGCGGTCTACGACAACCGCTCAGGATCCTGGACACTCCAGGACGGCACCGTCTATGTGGTCGCCCCGGACGGCTCCTACCGCAATGTACTGCGCTTCAAGCGCCAGCAAGTCAAGCTCAGCGAGCGGCCCGAGCAGTTCGGGGGCGGTGCGCGCCCGGAGGATCTGCCCATTGCCCAGCTGAGCGATTACATCCGCCGCCTGGAACTCTCGCAGCAGCAGGTGCGCACTCTGCAAGTCAGCCTCCAGCAGAAGTACGCCATACCGGTCACCTGCTTTGTCTTTGCTCTGGTAGGCGCGACTTTGGGCCTCAGGCGGGTACGCACCAGCAACGCCCTCGGTTTGGGGCTGAGCATCTTGATTATTTTTGGCTACTACTTGCTGATGTTCGTCGCCCAGGCCCTCGGTCAGACCGGAGTGATCGCTCCCTGGTTGGGAGCCTGGGCACCCAATCTCGCGACCGGTGCCCTCGGGGTGCTGCTGCTGTGGCGCACCGCCCGCTGAGGGCGCGCTTGCGGCGGGTGCGCCGCCAAACGTAGTAGGATACAAGCTTTGAAAGTCCCGTGGAACCAGGGGGATAGACGGTGGCCTCGGTCATTCTCTGCTGGCTGTACGTAACCGCGCTGGGCAGCCTTTGCGGCTGGTTGCTCCTGCACCGGGCGGACCGTTCTTCGGAGGCGGTGCCCCCGGCGGTGGTGCCGATGGTGGGGCTCGCGGCGGTGACGGCGGCGGCAGGTTATCTTTCGCTGTTTATCGGTCTTGGGCTGGTGGCCAACCTGCTGGTGTGGCTTGTCGCCCTTGCTTTGCTGTGGCGGCGGCGCGCCGCTGTCGGGCCGGCCGTGGGCCGGGCGCGCGAGCAGGCGGCCAAGACCGATTTCTGGTTTTGGCCGGCGGCGGGTGTTCTGGCGGTCGTCCTGGCCTTCACCTCCATCGGCAAGCCCTGGCTTGGCCAGGGCTTTTTTAACTACGACACCGGGCTGTACCATGCCCCTTCGATCCGCTGGATCGAAAGCCACGGTGCGGTGCCCGGCCTGGGCAATCTGCTGCCGCCGCTGGCGGTCGATTCGCAGTGGTTTGTGGCGAGCGCCCTGTTCAGTTTCGCCTGGCTCTACAAGCATCCCCTGCACGCTCTGTTGGGTTTTGCGGCCTTCTGGGGTTTCTGCTTCGCCTTGGGGGGGGTGCGCGAACTGCTTACCGGCAAGCAGGACACCCGGATAAGCAGTGTCTTTCGGGCACTGTCGCTGGTCCCTTTGCTCGAACTGGTGGGCAACATCGCCTCGCCGACCACCGACGAACCCGCCGCGATCTTGACTTTGGTGGTGCTCGCCCTGGTCTGCCGCACCCTCGAAGCGCAAGGGGCAAACCGCGACACCCGCACGCTCCAACTGGCCGTCGCCACCCTTGCACTGTTCACCGTCGCCATCAAGTGGAGCGTGCTGCCGCTGCTGCTGCCGGTGGGCTATCTGGCCTGGCGCCAGTGGCAAAAAGAGGGCGCCCCGGCCCTGCTGGGCTACGCACTGCTGGCGGTGGGCCTATTCACCCCGAAGCTGGTGCGCAGCGTCATTCTCTCGGGGTACCTGGTCTATCCCTTTGCGGCCGTCGACTGGTTCGGTTTCGACTGGAAGATGCCCCTCGGGGTGGTCCAGGCCGAAAAGCGTTCCATCGAGGGCTGGGCGCGTATGCAGTTTCGCGATCCCGCCGAAGTGATGGCAGGCGGGATCGGCTTCTGGTTTCCGAGTTGGTTCGAGCAGTTCCGCACCACCCCGATCGCCTGGTGCCTGTTCGCGGCGGCGGGGGTGTTCGCGCTCTCGGCCGTGCTGTTGCGGGGGCGCTTCGTGACCATCCTGCGGCACTACGGGATCGTCTATCTCACCGCCGTGGCCGGGGTGGCCTACTGGTTCTGGGCGGCGCCGTTTTTGCGCTTCGGCTACGGGTTTCTGGCCGCACTTGCCATGGTGCTGGTGCTCCCGGCGGCGGACGCTCTGGCTGCGCGCCTGCCTCGGCTATCCTTCCGCCTGCGTCCGCAGGCCGTGGCCACCGCCGCCCTCGCCGCCCTCGTGCTGCTCACCGAGGGTGAAAAACGTCTACTGGGCACGGGTCTGACCTGGACAAAGCACTACCTGGAGACCGTCGAGCAGATCTACACGGGCTACCTGCCGATTGGATTGCTCTACCATCAGGTGGGCTATCCAAAGATCGAAACGCTGCTGTTGCCGATGCGCAATGCCTGGATCTATCGGCCCCTGACCGGTCAGTTATGCTGGCACGCGCCGCTGCCGTGCACTCCCTATCTCTACGGACGGATCGAGTTGCGCGACGGCTCGCTGCAGGGCGGCTTTCGCGCCCGGCCGGAGGACCAAACCACCCCGCTTGGCGATTTTGACGGTCGGCGCCTCGAGCGCGAACAACAAAAGCAACCTTAGGACCACGCATGCTCGCCGACTTGCTCCCTGTGCCCACAGGCCCCCTGACCATCCCCGTGACCGGCGAGACAGCCGTGCGCCTCTCCCTGGTGATCCCCACCTACCGCGAAGCCCAAAACATCGAAGCGCTGCTCGTGCAGTTGACCCGGTTGCTGAAGGCTGCCTTGCCCGGAACCTTTGAGCTGATTGTCGTCGACGACGACAGCCCCGATTTTACCTGGAAGCTGGCCCAGGGCCTGACGGCGGATTATCCTCACCTGCGGGTGATGCGCCGCACCGACGAGCGCGGTCTGGCGACGGCCGTGGTCCGCGGCTGGCAGGCGTCGCGCGGGCAACTGTTGGGGGTGATCGACGGCGATCTGCAGCACCCGCCCGAGAATTTGCTGAAATTGCTGGCCGCCGCCGAGCAGGGGGCGGATCTGGCGGTGGCCAGCCGCCACACCGAGGGCGGCGGCGTAAGCACCTGGCGTCTCGCGCGGCGGATCGTCTCGCGCGGCGCCCAGCTTATCGGTCTCGTCCTGCTTCCCGGCGTGGTCGGTCGGCTCAGCGATCCGATGAGCGGCTTTTTTGTGGTGCGGCGCGCCTGTCTGGCGGGCAAGCCCCTCAGTCCCCTGGGCTACAAGATCTTGCTGGAGGTCCTGGGCCGCGGCGACATCCGCACCATCCGGGAGGTGGGCTACGTCTTTGAGGAGCGCACCCAGGGCGAGAGCAAAGTGACCCTGCGCCAGTACGGCGAGTACCTGCTCCACCTGTTGCGCTTGCGCCTTTCGCGTTGAACCGAAGCTTTCGATCTTGCCAAGAGCGCGGGCAGGACAAATCGCCGTGAAGGCCGGTGCAGCAGACGTTACGGTACCCTGGTGTTGGGCGGCAAGGCTCTCAAGGCAGGCGGGCTCGGGCCGCAGCGAGGGCTGTGCTCATGGGGCCACCCGCCGGTACAGATACGGCGTCGTAACCGCAAGACCCAGCACTTCCGGCTGCGTCACGCGCTCGGAGCGGCCGACAAAGAGCACGCCCCCGGGGCGCAGGGCGTGGGCGAGCCGGCGCAACAGGCGGCGTTGGGCGCCCTCGTTGAGGTAAATCAACACGTTGCGGCAAAAAATCAGATCCCAGCCGCCATCGAATGACCGCCTAAAGACATCCTCGCAGCGAAACTCCACCGCCCGGCGCAGGGGCTCACAGAGCGTATATACACCGTCCGCCGCTTGCGCGTAAGGATGCAGGCGCTCGGGAATCGTTTTTTCGAGGGCCGACCGGTAGACACCCCGGCGCGCCTGCTCGATCGCCGCCGCGCTGCAGTCGCTGCCCACCAGCTTGCTGCCCGCAAGCCGCCCGGCCCCATCGAGGCACACGGCCAGCGAGTACGGTTCTTGCCCCATCGCACAGCCCACCGACCAGGCGCTCAGCGGCCCGCCTCCGGCCAACCGCGGCAGTACCCTGCTCTCCAGAACCTGCCACTGCTCGGGATCGCGAAAGAAACTGCTCACCGAGGTGACCAGGCTCTCGCGCAACCGGGCAAAAGCCTGCGGGCAATCGAGCAGATGGCGGCGGTAATCCGCCCAACTCTCCACGCCGGCCAACTGGCGGCGAATCACCAACCGCTGGTGCAACTGGTGCGATTTGTAAGCAAAAATATCGATGTTGGAGACGGTTGCCAGCCAGAGGCAAAAACCGTTCCACCCCGCCTCCTCTTCATCGATCGCTTCGGCCGCAGCCTCCCCCCGTGGGGCGGGGGTGGAGAGCTTGGCGACACGCGCCGGCAGGCCCGCAGCAGAAAGAGGCTTGAAATTGTCCGTCATAACCGGAGAGGAAAATATACAAGGTCGGCGCGGAGGCCGATCCGATGGGCCGCCTTCGATATTATCGGCGACGGACGGACAAACACCACAGGCTCAAAGGCGGCCCATCGGTCTAGCGGCGACGGACGTCGCGGGCAAAGTCCAGGATGTGCCGGGCGGTGTGCTCGGGTTGTTCGAGGTGGGGCGTGTGTCCGCACCCGGAAAGCCAGCGCAGGGAACTGCGGGCGATGGCCCGCCGGAAACGTTCGGCGTCGGCGGTGCCGAGCACGCCGTCCGCTTCGCCCCAGAGAATCAAGGTTTGGTGGGCGACCCCGCCGATGCGGGGCGCCAGAAAGTCGTACCCGCCGCTGTGGGAAAAGCGCAACAGCGCCTCCTGCCAGTGGGGCTGGGTGGTGTGCAGGGCGCAGCAGCGCCGGGCGGCGCGCTGCAGGTCGTCCTCGCCCCCCCAGGCGGGCCGGTTTTTAAACGCCCGCCACAGTTCGAGCGCCAGGCCGTCGAAGGGCGGCGAGAGCCATCGGTAGACCGCCGGGCCGCAGGTGAAGCCGACGCTGTCGATGAGCACCAGCCCGGCGACGGCCTCGGGGTGGGTGAGCGCAAAATCGATAGCGGCAGCCCCGCCCATCGAAGCGCCCACCAGCACCACCGGCTCGCCGATCCGCTCCAGCCAGAAGGACCACAGGTGCGCCTTGAGGGCGGCGGCGCTGCAGGCAAGATCCGGCCGCCTTTCAGTAAAGCCGAAGCCCAGCAGATCGATCGCCCAGGTCGAGCGGTGGGCGGCAAGCAAGGGCACCAGCCGAAAAAATTCGAGCAGCGAACTGTCGAAACCGTGCAGCAGCAGCACCGGCGGCCCGTCTGCACGGCCCGCGCGCACGAAGCTGGTGGCGACGGACTGGGAACCGGAAGGGCAGAGGACGGGGACGCGCTCGATGCGCTCCAGCAACCAGCGCGCCTGCGGATGATCGATATCCGCCGCGTCCGGGGCAAAGGGCGCCGGGACAGAAACTAATTGCTGCATGGCGCCGCCTCCAGGCGGTACTCCAGTTGCCCATACAGAGTCTCGAGGTGGGTGCGCTCCTCGTCGGTGGCCTGCCAGTAGCCGCGGCCGTGGGCCTGGGCCAGTTGCCGGGCGATCTCGGCTGCGGCATAGGGGTTGGCGGCGATCAGGCGATCGCGCATCGCGGCGTCGAAGACGAAGCGGCGGGCCACCTGGCCCCAGGTGGCGGTGCCGACGCTGGCGGTGGTCGCGTCGAGCCCGAGCAGATATTCGACCCGGTCGGCGATTTGCTGGGCGCCCTGGTGGCCGTGGGCGAGCATGCCGTCGATCCAGCGGGGATTGAATAGGCGGCTGGTCACCCCCTGGCGCACCGCCTCGGGGAGGGTCTTCACCTCGATGCGCTCGCCGGTGGTGTCGGCGATGAGCACCGCCGGGCGGCTGCCGCCCACCAGTTGGGAGGCGCGGGCCATGCCGCCGAAAAATTCGTAATAGTGATCGAGGTCGGTGACTTCAAATTCGTGGCTGTCGCGCACCTGGCTGATCAGCCGCACGCGCCCGAGGGCGCGCTCCAGCGCCTCCGGCGCTTCGCAGGCCCCTTGACCGTAGAGATAGCGGGTGCGGTTCAGGTACATCCGGGCCAGGTCCGTTTCTGCTTCCCAGGCACCGGTCTCGATCAGGCTGCTCAGCCGGTTGCCGTACTCGCCCGGGGGCGGACCGAACAAGCGGCCGTGGCGCGGTACCCCCGCCTCACCCTCACTCTCCAGCGTGTGGCGGCGCACGAAATTCTGCTCGGGAGGCTCCGCCAGCCCGGCCACCGCCTCAAAGGCCCGGTCGATCAGCTGTACCAGATGGGGAAAGAGGTCGCGAAAAAAGCCGCAGATATTGACCGTGACATCGATGCGCGGGCGGGCGAGCACTGCGAGGGGGACGATTTCGGGCTTCATGGCAAACCCGCGACCCCGGTCCACCCGCACGCCGATGTAGTGCAGAATCTGCCCGACCGTTTCGCCCAGGGTCTTGCAGGTCTCGAAACCCCACAAAATTACCCCCACCGCCTTGGGGTAACCGCCGTGCTCGGCCCGGTAGCGCCGCAAAGTCGCCTCGGCGATCTCCGCTCCCCGCTCGCAGGCGCTCTCGGTGGGCAGTTTGGTCGGATCGAATTGAAAGGTATTGCGCCCGGTGGGGTAGGTGGACGGGGTGCGCACCGGATCGCCCCCGAGCCCCGGCTCGACGTACCCCCCCGCCAGGGCCTGGATCAAGGCTGCGCTCTCGTCGGTGCAACCCACTTGATCGGCCAGCCAACGCAGATAGACCAGCGATTCGGCCAGATCTCCATCGCGGGGATCGCTCCCCAGCACCTGCCGTTCGATAACGACCCGCGCCTGGTGCGCGAGGTTCTCCAGTTCGGGGCCGGGCCGGTCGAGCAAACGGTCGTAGTCGAGGCGCGAGCGCAGCGCCAGTAGCCGCGGCAGGGCCGGCGCCTCCGGGCGGTCGTAGCGGGCCACCAGCGCCAAATAATCGACTAGGGCTTCTCCGGTGAGACGGTGGCCGAAGGTATGCAACCCAAGCGGCACCGCCACCCGCTTGAGGGCGAACAGTTCCCGGTGCAGCGCCTCCAGGGCCGCTTCGTAGGGTGCGGGATCGAACAGCTCGGAGGTATCCTGCAGGGCCGCTTCGTCGACGGCTAGGGGCACGGCGTGCTCGACCGAGATGCGGACCATCTGCCGCAGGACAGCTCGGGCGCGCGGCGGGCTCACCCGCAGTTGCTCTTCGTACTCGGCGAGCAATTCCTCCAGCTCAAGCAAATGGCCATAGAGGCCCGCTGCAACGAAGGTGGGCGAGGCGTGGCTCACCAGCTGCGCGTAGCTGCGCCGCCGGGCGATCGTCCCTTCGGAGACGTTGACCACGTGGTAGAGATAGACGTGGGGCAGATCGCCCATCAGCGCATCGGGAACCGAATCAGCCCCCAGGGCCACCTGCTTGCCCGGCAGAAATTCGAACGTGCCGTGGGTGCCGACGTGGACGACGGCGTCCGCCCCCCAACCGTCCGCCTCCGCCAGATAGCGGTAGAAGGCGATGTACTGGTGGTGGGCGGGCAGGCTCTCGTCGTGGTGGAGCTTGGCCGGATCCTCGTGGATGCCCCGCGAGGGCTGCACGGCGACCAGGACATTGCCGAAGGCGATCCCCGCCATCAGCAAGTCGGTGCCCTCCACCATCAGATCCCCCGGCGGCGGCCCGAAGACCTGCTCGCTGTCCCGGCGCAGGGAGGCGGGCAGTTTTTCGTACCAGCGCAGATAGGTCGCCAGCGGCACCCGCAGGGCGTGGCGGGCGGTGCGCTCGCTACCGACAAAGCCGCCATTGTGCAACAAGCCGCGACCGAGCAGCAGATCTTTGAGTGTCCCGGCTTTGGGCACCTCGAGGCTGTAGCCGGCCCGCCGCAGTTGGACCAGCACGTTTTCGACCGAGGCGAACACATCGAGAAACGAGGCGGTGCCGAGGGTGCCTTCTCCGGGTGGATAGTTAAAGAGCACTACGGCGACGCGCTTGTGGCGATTGGCCTTGCGCGTCAGGGCGACACGCTTGAGGATGCGCCGCGCCAGGTGCTCGCCGCGCCCCGGCACCGGTGCCACCTGCTGAGCGGGATCGAGGCCGTAGAGCATCACCGGATCGATCGCCCCGTCCAGTTCGGCGAGCGCCACCGTGGCGAGCGTCTCGACCGGAGACAGTCCGTCTTTGCTCGCCTCCCAGCAGGCGATCTCGCGGCTGTGGGAGGTGATCGCCACGTAGTAGGGCACATCGAGGGCACCCAGCAGGTTCACCGTCTTCTGGGCATCCCCCCCGAGCGGTCCGCCATCCAGGCGAAACCACAACAGCGAGACGATCGCATCGCAAATCGGCCGGCCGTCCTCAAAGAAGTGGGCCTTGAGGGCATCCGCCGTGCGGATGCCGTCGGCAAAAAAGCACACGACATTGGCACCCTCGGCCAGGGCAGCGAACAGTTCGCCGCCCCCTGCGAGGTTGGCGGCCAGGGTGGTGCCGCCGTAGAGCAGCACCGCCACGGTGGGTCGCTGCGGGTCCGGGGGGTGGGCGGTGCGGTACTCGCCGTAACCGGCGTAGCGCGCACCGGAGGCGGGGTCGATGAACCCGCATTCGGGATAGATCTGCGGCGGCGCCGGTTGGGTCTCCACCCCGGCGTATTCCGCCGCCACGAAGCGCAGCAGGTTGGCCAGATTCTCAGATCCCGAGTGGGTCCAGTACTGGACGCAGCGCTGCCAGTTGGCGGCGTGGCGACCGCCGACGCGGCCGTTGGCGGAGGCGGCCGGCGGGTAGCCGCCGGGCTGGAGGACAAAATCGCCCATGCGCAACAGTCCCAGGGCCGCCCCATCCCCCGCAAAGACCGCAATGAAAGCCACGGCCTGCCCTTCGCTCTCGCGCCGTGCCCGCTGCACCAGGGACACAGCCTGCTCGGGGGTGCCGCGCAGATCGAACAGCACCGCCCGTGCCCCTGCAATGCTCGCCAGTACGGTCTCGGCGGCCAGCGAACGGTCCTGAAGGCGATGGGTCAAGAAAACTTCCACCTCAAAGAGCGGACCTTCAGCTTCCAGCAGCCGCAAGGCTTCGGGCAGACTTCCCAAGGCCGTGGCTGAGGAAATGAGCACCAGACGGGGTACGGACATGGTGGTCCTCGCATGAAGGGTTCGTTTTGAAGGGTGCGCGGGGGTGAAAACGCCTCAGGACCAGACGGCGCGCACCGTCAGGTACGCCCCCAGGGCAAAGATGAACCAGGCGCTGGCCTGGCCGACCAGGGGTGCGTAGCGTTCACTGCCGTCGATGCGCTTTTCGAGCCAGTGGACCGAGAGCACCAGGCTGAGGCCCAGACCGATCAGCACCGAGGCCAGCCCGAGGCTGAAGACCACCACCAACCCCAGTCCCTGCAGAACGTCGGACAGCCCGCCCGCCGCCACCGCCGTGAGCAACACCGCGAGTGCCCCCGGACAGGGCACCACCCCCCCGGAGACGCCCAGGGCAATCAGCGCCCGGGTATCGAGCCGCTCGCCGGTGCGCACGCTCCCGTGGGGATGATCGTGGGAGTGGCCATGCTCGTGATCGTGATCGTGCTCATGATCATTGGAGTGGCCATGGTAGCCATGGTCATGGTCGTGCCGCATGTTGAGCGCGTGGCTGAGGCGATGATTCCAACCGGCCCAGAGCCGGGCAATCGCCCGCTGCCACACCAGCCAGGCACCCACCGCCAGCACCAATAGCCCCGAAATCAGTTCCAGATAGTGCTCCACCCACGCAGGCGCAAAATAGCGGGCCGCCACCAGCGTCAGCGCCGCCAGCAAATAGACGCTCAGCGTATGGGTGAGGGTGACCACCAGCCCCAGGACCACCGCGTCCCAGGGCCGGCCGCGGCTGCCCACCAGATAAGCCGCCATCAAGCTCTTGCCGTGGCCCGGCTCCAGCGCGTGCAGGGCTCCCAGACCAAAAGCGGATACAACGTACAGCATTCCAGACACGGCCATTCTCCGGGCAAGCCTGCTGTGTAACTTAGCAGACCGGGGGTGTGCTCTGCGCAACGGCGACGGGCTCGTTCAAGCTGCGGGCAGTCCATGAACGAACAGTTTCAGTTTGACCGAAGACATTGCTCATTTTCCAGTTCGGAGAATGTCCAATCGCTGCCCAATCCTCGCCGATGCTTCTAAAGAAGTAGACAGCCGTCCATCACTGTGCAGATAACGCCGCCGGGGGACTGGGATAGGCTTGCGGCAGAGCGAGCCGTGACACTATCTAGCGCCCAATTTCGGAGCACATCCATGGCCAGGCACCCCAACATCCCGCCCATCATCGAAACCCACGATCACGAGTATCGCGGCAGTGGCGTCGAGAGCACCGTGGCCGTTGCAGGTCATCCGCTCCATCCGGTCATCGTCACCTTCCCGATCGCCTTTCTGGTCGCCGCCTTCGGGAGCGACCTGGGGTACTACCTGACCCAAGACCCGTTCTGGGCGCGGGCATCCCAGTGGCTTTTGGGCGCCGGTATCGCCGGGGGAGTGATCGCCGCGATCACCGGCATGACCGACTTTTTGCGCATCAAGCGTGTGCAGGCCCGCTCGGCAGGCTGGATCCACATGGCGACCAACGTCGTGGTGCTGGGTATCTCCGTGCTCAACTTCCTGCCGCGCATCGACGACCCGGTAGGACCGATCTTGCCCCTGGGCATCGTCGCTTCGGCGGTCGTGGCTGTGCTGTTGGGCGTCTCCGGGTGGTTCGGGGGCGAGTTGTCCTTTCGCCATAAAGTGGGAGTGATCGGTGAGCAGGATCGCACCACTTCTTGAGCCCAACGTTCAAAATTCCTTGTATCAGTCAGAGCCTTGTGCGGTTCGCACAAATATTCATGATTTCTCCGCACGCTCACGGTAGTCTACGGGTTGTTTTCGTCAATATCTTTCAGGGCGATATTTATTCAGCCGAAGAGCAGTGACTGCCCCAAAGTGAGAATCTGGAGGTCCATATGATCTGCAAGCAGCGGACCGGTCGTGCCGCGCGGATTTGTAGCGGTTGATGACCGCAGAATTCAAGCGGCGGCTAATTTTCAGCCGCCGCAACCACCGGAATTTTTTGGCCTTCAGCAATTGCTCGAAAGATAGCAGAACCGGGTTAAAAAAAGATAAATAACCCTGTGCAATACCTGAGGAAGCGCTATTCTCCTGGTGGCCTCTTCGGATGATGTTTATGAGTGCCGTAAAGATTGCAATCAATGGTTTCGGCCGCATCGGCAGGCTGGTATTGCGGGCGGGTCTGGACAATCCCGACCTGGAGTTTGTCGGCATCAACGATCTGGTCCCGCCCGACAACCTCGCTTACTTGCTGAAGCACGACTCTACCCACGGCCGCTTCAAGGGCACCGTCGAAGCGCACCCGGACGGCATGGTCGTCAACGGCCGATTCATTCCGTGCACGGCGATCAAAAACCCGGTCGAACTGCCCTGGGGATCGCTGGGGGTCGATTATGTCGTCGAATCGACAGGGCTGTTTACCGGGTACGACGGGGCTTCCCACCACCTGGCGGCCGGGGCGCGGCGCGTGGTGATCACCGCTCCGACCAAAGACCCTGAGAAGGTGCCGACGCTGCTGATGGGCGTCAACCACGACCAATTCGATCCGGACCAAGACTTGATCGTCTCCAATGCCAGCTGCACGACCAACTGCCTGGCACCGGTGGCTAAGGTGATCCACGAGCGCTTTGGCCTTGCTGAAGGACTGATGACCACCGTGCACGCGATGACTGCGACGCAGCCCACTGTGGACGGCCCGAGCAAAAAAGATTGGCGCGGCGGCCGGGGCGCGGCCCAGAACGTTATTCCCTCCTCCACCGGGGCGGCCAAGGCAGTGACGCTGGTACTGCCCGAGTTGAAGGGCCGGCTCACCGGCATGGCCTTTCGGGTGCCCGTACCGAACGTCTCGGTGGTCGATCTCACCTTCAAGACCGAGCAACCCACCAGCTACAAGGCGATCTGCGCCGCGATGAAAGAAGCCTCGGAAAACGAACTGGCGGGCATCCTGGGCTACACCGAGGAGCAGGTGGTCTCCAGCGATTTTATCGGCGACGCCCATTCGAGCATCTTCGACGCCGGGGCCGGTATCGAACTCAATTCCCAATTTTTTAAAGTGGTCAGCTGGTACGACAACGAGTGGGGCTACTCCTGCCGGGTAAACGATCTGATCGTCGCGATGGCCCACAAAGAAAAACCCGCCGATTCCTAGAGGCAGGCGGCTCCAACCCCATCCCAAGGGATTTTTATGCAAGATCGACTGTTCGTCTCGATGGAGCACCCGCGTGCCCTTCCAGAAACGGATCTGATCAAAGGGGCGATCGTCGGAGCCGGCGCAGTCGGCATGGCGATCGCCTATTCCATGCTCATCCAGAACACCTTCGACGAATTGGTGCTGGTCGATATCGACCGGCGCAAAGTCGAAGGGGAAGTGATGGACCTGGTCCACGGCATTCCCTTTGTCGAGCCGTCCGTGGTGCGCGCGGGCACCCTCGCCGATTGCCGGGGGGTGGATGTGGTGGTGATTACGGCGGGGGCCCGGCAGCGGGAGGGGGAGACCCGCCTGTCGCTGGTGCAGCGCAACGTCGAAATTTTCCGCGGTCTGATTGGCGAGATCATGGAGCACTGCCCGAACGCCATTTTGCTGGTGGTCAGCAACCCGGTGGACGTGATGACCTACGTGGCGATGAAACTGGCCGGATTGCCGCCCTCGCGGGTGATCGGTTCCGGGACGGTGCTCGACACCGCCCGATTCCGCTATTTGCTCGCCGAACGGCTCAGAGTCGATCCGCGCAGTCTGCACGCCTACATCATCGGCGAGCACGGCGACAGCGAGGTGCCTGTCTGGAGCCGCGCCAACGTCGCCGGGGCTTTTTTGAGCGAGATCGAGCCGGCGGTGGGCACCCCCGACGACCCGGCGAAGATGTTCGAAGTTTTTGAGCACGTCAAAAACGCCGCCTACGAAATCATCGAGCGCAAGGGGGCGACTTCCTGGGCGATTGGCCTCGCCACCACCCAGATCGTGCGCGCCATCACCCGCAACCAGAACCGGGTGCTGCCGGTGAGTGTCTTGATGAGCGGCCTGCACGGCATTGAGGAGGTGTGCCTGGCCTATCCGGCGGTGCTCAACCGCCAGGGGATCGACCGGCTGGTGAAATTTTCGCTCTCGCCGGGTGAGGAAGAGCAATTGCAGCGCTCGGCCCGGGTGATGCGCCAGACTCTCGACGGGATCCAGTTTTAACCCTAATTTTCGAGGTAATGCGTTATGCAGCCTTTAGACCGTCGAACGAAAGTCGTCGCGACGATCGGTCCTGCGAGCAGTTCGCCGGAAGTGCTTCGGCAGCTGGTGAAGGCAGGAATCAACGTCGCGCGCTTGAATTTTTCCCACGGCAGCTACGAAGACCACGCGCGCATGGTCAAGCTGCTGCGGGAGGTCTCCGAGGAACTCGACACCCCGATTACGCTATTGCAGGATTTGCAGGGGCCGAAGATCCGCGTGGGCCAGATGCCCGAGGGCGGGCTGGCTTTAGGGGAGGGCGACGAGCTGACGCTGTTGCCGGTGGCGGAATTTGCGGGCGAACCCGGCACGGTATCCATCGACTACCCGTATCTTGTGGAGGAGGCGACGCCGGGTACCCAGGTGCTCCTGGACGACGGCTTGCTCGAATTTGCCGTGGTTGAGGTGAAGGGCAACGCCGTGCGCTGCCGGGTGGTGCGCGGGGGGGTGCTCAAAAGCCGCAAGGGGGTCAACCTGCCCAGTCTGGATTTGCGCCTGCCCTCGATGACCGAAAAGGACAAGCAAGATCTCGAATTTGGACTGGAGCAGGGGGTCGATTGGGTGTCTTTGAGCTTCGTGCGCCGGGGCGAGGACATTCGCGTGCTCAAAGGACTGCTCGCTGAACACGGGGCCGCCGATGTGCCGGTGATCGCCAAGATTGAGAAACCCCAGGCGATCGCCAATCTGGAGGAGATTCTCGATGAAGTGCAGGGAATCATGGTGGCCAGGGGCGATCTGGGCGTTGAGATGAGCCCGGAGAAGGTGCCGCTGCTGCAAAAGCGGATCATTCGGCTTTGTAACCGGCGGGGCATTCCGGTGATCACCGCCACCCAGATGCTCGACAGCATGATCCGCAATCCCCGGCCGACCCGCGCTGAGGCGAGTGATGTCGCCAACGCCATCCTGGACGGCAGCGACGCGGTGATGCTCTCGGGCGAATCGGCGGTGGGCGATTTTCCGGTGCAGTCGGTGGAGATGCTCGTGCGCATCGCCAAAGAAGTCGAGCGGGAGTTTACCTTCGACAACAATCCGCCCGCCAAATCCGATGAAATCCACGCCCTGTGCGAATCGCTGGGCACCATCGACAAGATCTTGGCCCTGCACTGTATTGCCACTTTTACTACCACCGGCTTCAGCGCTTCGATCGCGGCCGCGGAGCGGCCGAAGGCGCCGGTGGTCGCCTTCACCCCCGACTTGAAGGTGTATCACCGGTTGAATCTGGTCTGGGGCGTGAAGCCCTTGCTGTTGGAGCACCCGGCGGCGGAACTCGAAAAACTGATCGAGCAGATGGAAAGCTGCCTTGTCGAACGCAACCTCGCCGCCCCCGGCGACCGGATGCTGGTGCTGGGAGGTAGCCCCGTCCAGAGGGCGGGCGGCACGAATTTTCTGAAGATCCATACGCTGCACTAAAGCGGTTTTCAATGGCCTAGATAACGGCAACCTTGACGCGCAATGGTTTCAATCCAAACACTGACCTGGCAGTTGGTTTGGCACGACAATCTGTGGGTGCGAGAGGTGGAACCCCCTTCGGGTTCCCCTCTCGCGCTCTCCTCCTCCCCGCGTCGAGGGGGTGCCACCCCCCCGACACCCCCGGACTTCAGGGCACGGTTGGGAACGAGCATTGGCGGGTGGGATGGGCTTATTCTTCCAGGGCCTGCACGACGCGTGTCGACTGCGGCGGAGGGGATGGCTGGTCGCTGGGCTGTGGTGTTTTTACCCTGACACCTGCTCTAGGAGGCATCGGCGGCGAGTTTGACCCCAAGCACCTGTGAGTGGCCCGCCCGGGCGAGAGTGACGCCGATGGCCCGGTCCGCACGCTCGATCATCGGGCGCCGGAGCGAGACGACCAGAAACTGGGTCGAATTTGCCTGCTGGCGGACCATTTTGGCGAGGCGCTCGACGTTGGCGCCATCCAGGAACATGTCCACCTCGTCGAAGGCGTAAAAAGGCGACGGGCGGTAGCGCTGCAGCGCAAAGATAAAGCTCAGGGCGGTGAGCGATTTTTCGCCCCCCGACATTGCCTCCAACCGGCGCACCTGCTTGCCGCGCGGGTGGGCCACCAGCGTCAGGCCGCCTGCGAAGGGGTTGTCGGGGTCTTCGAGGGCCAGGTGGCCGTCGCCGTCGGAGAGTTCGGCAAAGAGTGACTGGAAGTGGGTGTTGACCGCGTCGAAGGCCTGCATGAAGGCGCTGCGCTTAAGAGTGTCACAATCTTCGATGCGCAGGAGCAGTTCGCTGCGCTCGCGCTGGAGGGTGGCCAGTTTCTCGCTCAATTCGCCCTGGCGCTCGGCGGTGCGGTCGTACTCTTCGATGGCGAGCATGTTGACCGGTTCGAGCGCTTCGAGGCGGCGCTGCTTGCGCAGACGGGTCGCCTGCAGCTGCTCAAGACTTAGATCCTCGGGGGGCGGTGGCACGTCTTCGGCGGGTGGCCCGAGTTCGTCAAGGCGCTCCTGGGCGGCGGCGAGGGCGGCGGCGCGCTGACCCTGGTGCAAGCGCTCCTGCTCGCGCTGGAGGTTGAGTTGTCCCTGGCGCTGCTGCAATGCGCGCCCGTGCGCTTCGAGGCGGTCGCGCTCGCGCTTGATGTCCACTAGGCGCTCCTCCAATTCGGCAACCTGGGCGGCAAGCTCCGCTATCACCCGGTCGAATTCGGCCAGCCGCGTGCGGCTCTCTTCCTCGCGCTGGCCGAATTCGACTTTTTGATCTTCCCAGTCGAGGCGGCGCGAGAGGAGGTTCTGGCGCTTTTCCTGGGCTAGCTGCTCGTCGAGGTGCGACTTTTGCAAATCGGCCTCGGCATGGCGCAACTGCAGTTCCCAACGGCGCACCTCGGTCTCCAGTTCGCGCAGGTGCTGCTGGCTCTGCTGCCAGCGGTGGTGGTTGTCGGATTGCTCCAGCTTTGCAAGCTCCTCGCGCACCTGGACAATCTGCTCGCGCAGCGGCCCTAAGCGCGCTGCCAGGTCGGCCTGTTCCTGGCGGTCCGCTTCGAGGCCGACCTGGCAGCTATCGAGAAACACCCGCAGTTGAGTCGCTCTCGCCTGCTGGGTGCTGTGCTCACGGCCCAGTTGCTCGGCGCGGTTTTCGATGGCGACCAGTTCGCGCTGGGCCGCTTCGGCCGCCGATTGCAGTTCGTGGGCGCGCTGCTCGCGTCGCTCCAGCCGCTCGGCCAGGGTGGCAAGCAAACGGTCGAGATCGCCCAGCCGGGCGCGCATCTCGGCCAACTCGGGCGGTTCGCTGAGGGCAAAGCCGCTGCCGCCGCGGCGGGCGTCCAGGCTGCCGCCGGTCATCGCCCCGGATTTTTCGAGCAGTTCGCCCGCCATCGTCACCATCCGGTAGCGCCCGAGCTGGCGGCGGGCCAATTCCAGCGACCGGAAGACGACCGTGTCGCCGAAGACCTGCACGAAGGCCGCCTCGTAGCGCCGGTCGAATTCGATCAGATCCAGCGCGTAGCCGATCGCCCCTTCTTCGTGCAGGCGCTCCAGGTAGCGGCCGGAGCGCAGCTTGTTGAGCGGCAGAAAGGTCGCCCGCCCGGCCCGGCGCGATTTGAGCAGTTCGATCGCCTGGGCGGCCACCGCGTCGTCTTCGACCACGACGTTGTTGAGCCGGTTGCCGGCCGCCACCTCCAGAGCACCCTGGTACTGGGCTTCCACCCGCCCGAGCTGCGAAATCAGACCGTGGACGCCTTGGATGCCGGAACCGAGCACCTCCTGGGTGGCGCGGCTGCCCTCCGCTTCGCGCCAGACCTGGCGCTGGGTCTCCAGGCGATCGAGTTCGCGGGCTTTCTCGGTGCGTTCTTTTTCGAGGCGCCGCTGGGTGGTGCGGTCGGCCAGGATCTGCGCGCGCTCCGCTTCGAGATCGGCGCGGGTCTGTTCCAGGCGGGTGCGGGCGGCTGCCAGGCGCTCCTGGGCGACTTTGGCTTCCGTGGCAAGCTGGGCGTGGCCCGCTTCGATGCGCGCCAGTTCTTCGCGGTGGCGCTCGCCCTCCCCGGTCGCCTGCACCAGCCGGTCGCCCAGCCGGTCTAGGGTGCGCTGTAGAGGGTCGTGTTCGCTTTGCAACTGGTCGAGGCGGCGGCGCAGTTGCGACTGCTCCTCCACCCAGCGCCGGGAAGAAGCCGACAGCTGCTCCAGGTCGTTGCGGCTGGTCTCAAGGACCTGCCGGTCGCTCTCCAGCCGTGCCGTCCACTGGGCGACCAGGGCCTGCTGATCCTGCTGGCGGCGCGAAAAACCGGTGAGGGTGAGCGCCAGTTCGCCCAGTTCGAGTTCGAGCTGTTGCTGGCGACCCTGCGCCTGACGCTGCTGTTGAGCAAGATCGGCCAGGGCCGCTTCCGCCTGGGCGCGCTGGGCCTGCACGCTCGCCATCTGCGTGCGCAGCGCCACCTGCTCGTTCTCACCCATCGCCTTGACCCGGGTATTGGCCGTATCGAGTTCGTCGAGGGCTTGCTCGCACCGCTCGGCCAGTGCTTCCGCCTCGCGGTCGAACCCGGCAAGCACCGCCTCTGCGGCGGCCAGCTGTGAGGTGATCTGGGCAATTTGTGCTTCGAGAGAGCGCACAGAAAGCAGGTGCTCCCAGAGCGCCAGTTCCCCCAGTTCAGCGCGCAACTTGCGGTACTCCTCGGCCTTGGCGCGCTCCTTTTGGAGGCGCTCCATCTGCTCGAGCAGTTCGCTGACCACCGCCTGGATGCGGTCGGAGCGGACCTCGACTTCGCCCAGTTCGCGGCGGGCCGCCTCGATTTTGCGGTCGAATTCCGCCACCCCGGCCAGTTCGTCGATGATTTCGCGCCGCTCGCGGGCGGGCATCGCGATGATGCCGGTGACGTCGCCCTGGAGCACGACGTTGTAGCCTTCCGGATAGATATGGTGGCGGGCCAGCTCCTCGTGCAGATCTGTGAGGGTGCAGGGGCTGCCGTTGAGCTGGTAGCTGCTGGTGCTGTTGGGGCCGTTCACCTTGAGGCGGCGGCAGACGGTCAGCTCCCCGCCGCCCGCTGCCGCATCGAGGGCAAATGTGACGGTTACCGCCACTTCGCCCTTTGCGGCCCCCTGGTGGATTAGATCCGAGAGCTTCTCGGCGCGCATCCCCCGGCTGGTCGAAAGCCCAAGAGCAAACAGCAGCGCGTCGATGATGTTCGATTTGCCCGACCCGTTCGGCCCCGAGACGACCGTAAAGCCTTCGAGCAGGGGGATGCGGGTGTAGGGGCCGAAGGACTTGAAGCGCTCAATCTCAAGACACTTCAAATGCATACAGGAAACTCGTGGGCAAATGTCCCATTGCGGTTTCAGTGATTCTACATATAGCGTCGTATTTCCGCAAGCCCCCCGGCCCAATACACCACCATTAGGGAAGTGCCGGACACTCGGCTCTACAGAATGTCAGCAGTCCAAGCACATAAGGGGCGAATGCACCGGGGCCGAGTGCATTGCACAGCTGCAGATCGGTGCTCACCATCCGGCAACCGCAGTGCACGGCCAGGGCCAGATGGAGACTGTCGTAGACGCTGCGGCCTGTACGAAGGGCAATCGCCAGGGCCGGAAGGAATGGTTTTATTGCTATTTTGGGTGCCGTTGCTTGGCATTGAACGGCAGAACGGTACGAAATGGATGTCGGGGAACCGCTCGAAAAATTGTTCCACGGCACGTTTTCGGATGTAGCCAAGCTCATCAGTGTCGAAGGTTTCAAGCCAGGACGTTTTGGCACGGTCTTTTTCGCGGAAGATTTGGAAATTGCAAAGCAATTCTCCACACAAGCACTTCCGCTTTTGGGGCAGAGAAGCTCAATTAACCGAACCGCCTTTTCAGTAATCCAGTTGACAGTTCCTGTATCAATAGCCGATCAGCTCGAAATTAGCTATAGGTACAGGAGGCCCATCGGCGAATTCACAGGAAGCATCTACTGGGAGGGATACGAAAGGATCTTGAAACAAGAATATATACAGCAATTGAATGATGCGATCGCTCGCCGTACAATAGATCTATAGGGCGAGGATCGGCCTATGAGCGTTGCTTTGGAGCACTTGATCAGCCGTCTCGACGAGAATCGGCTAACTCCAGAAACTGAGCTACAGTTTCTCCGTTGCGGAGAAGAGGCTTTCCAGTTCTTGCTGGACTGTATAAGGAGCAGCAGGCTTTCAGCCAGGCAAGTGGTACGAGGACTTGACATACTATTCTTGCTCGTTCGTGAGCCTGCCCGTCCACACTACGACAAATTTGCAAAACTTTTGTACGAGCTTTCCGAAAGCGACGAACTAGAAATCAGAGACGCCGCACTCGGGTTGTTGATGAGGCTCGCCATTGCGAAGAAGATTTCCCCTCGGTTGCCACTCGAACTTGCCGAGCCCACGGTTGTAGCATACGTGGTGGAAAGAGCTTTGAAAAGAGGAATAGCCGACGACACTCTAGAAGACAATGCTTACCTGTTCCTTAGAAAAGTCGGTGCCACTAGCACGGTGAGTCTCTCCCTGCTCACCGAATCCACGCCCCTCTTGGCGGCGCAGCCTATCGGAGGTCTCACCCCTCAGCAGCTACGAAATGCGAAATCGGGCAAGATGCTTGTCGCGAAGTATTTATCCTGGGTCAGGAGTGACCTGCCCACGCACAGCCTCGGTCGCTTATCGGAACTCGTTGAGAAGATCGGTGCCAAGCGGGCTAAGTTAACTTGGTTCGACAGCCTCTTTGCAAGGGCCTCGTCGCGACTTCTCGAATTGCTTGCGGCACTCCTTGGCCCATTGCTATTACTGTCGCAGCTTGTGAGTGCAATAGATCTCAATGCACCGTTTCTGTTTGTTTCGCTTCTTTACTCCATATTTGCAATCCTAACCATTTCCTTTGTGTCGCTTCTCCCACGGATTGGTGCAACAGCGGAGAAGCCTACGGCCATACGTGACACACGCACCGTGACTGCTGTTGCAGTTCTTAAAAGGCTTTGGTGTGAGAGCAGTTACCCGTTGAAGCTGCTTATCTCTGTACTAGTGTGGGTTCTTCTAAATTGGTCGCTTTTCAACTTTGCCTCTTCTGCTGCCGAGAGCGCTACCAATGCTGAATCGAAGCAGATTACTGATGCGTTACGACTTTGTTGTCTATTGGGAACGGTCGGCTACTCAGCGGCCCGCTTATACACTTTGAATGTTTGGTTGTACTGCACTGCAGTGGTTGATGCCTGGACACGCAGAGACCTCTCAACTTGGCTTGCGGATAGAAGTCTTAGCCTGTCAGCAGCGCTGCTCGCAACGGAAGACCTGACAGAGAATGCCTTTTCAGGTGGAGAAAAGCAGAAGATCGTCCAGCAGTCGAACGAAATCGTACAACAATTCAAGGTGTGGCTTAGGAAGCGTGGCTTTGATCCCGCCGAAGACATCGTATTCACTGAGTTACAAGACGCTGTGCGGGTGGTAAAGTCGCTCTCACCTGAATCGAGCGAGAGACTCAGAAAAGCCCTCGGCCGTGTCCTGGGGGCTATAGCCATAGCGGATCCCGCCGAGGAAGGTAAAGTACTTTATATGGTGACCATTTTAGTTTTCCTAGCTTCTATCTTTGCCCCAGTGATCGCTGCTGTTGTACAAACGGCCAAACCGCAACTCAACCCGGAAATATTACTTAACCCTTTAGCTTCTGCTTTCTCAAATGAAATGGGAAAGCTCAGCAGCGTAATTGAAGTTCTAACCGGTGGCTTGTTTGTCTCGCTAGCGCTATTGGCAGTCTGGTGGGTTTATCACCTCTTTGAAATAAAGCAAGCTAGATATGCGGATGCACCTCCTTGATGATTTTTTGTAAGAAAGTTTTCCTGCATCAGATGGCCAGACAGATTCGGGTAAACCAGCTCGACAATGTTTACACCTGAATCTTGCCTCTGTCGAACAACCAGCCAGATACGAATCTGTCGACTGGTAATGTTTTTTTCAACTGACTTCCTACAATATTCCCATGCGGAGTGGTTGGAGACGAGCTGTACAGACGAGTATTCTCCTCTTCGAGTTGCTTAAGCTGTTTTCACCGAGGGTTCTTCAGAGAGCGCCGTCATTAGTGTGCCTGTGAGTCCATAGTCCACCGTCTGGATCTGTTGAGCTTTCTTAAAACGCAGCGCTTGATATTACACCAAAATTTCTCATCGAGAACTCTGGGGCTGACAGTTACATGGAGGCAAGAAAAGCTCAAAGCGGCTTGTCGAACCTGAAAGGCTTGAAGCGGGTGGTGGGAATCGAACCCACAACTACAGTTTGGAAGACTGTGGTTTTACCACTAAACTACACCCGCAGTTTTTGGACATTATAGCCCGCTCACCCGATGGACCGCCCAGGGCCAGTCTTTGAGCCGCAGGTCGGCAGGCCGGTCCTGCCGTAGTGGATTAATCGTAATTTAACCAGGGCCGCCCAAGGCCCGCGCACACGCCCGCCCCCCGAGAGGACAAAGCCATGGACCAAAAAGAAGGCGCAGGACACCACAAGATTACCGAGGAAGCGACCCGTAAGCTTTTTGGGACGCGCGACACCATCGACGGCATGGGCCAGCAGGAGTACTTCCAGCAGCTCGACGAAGGCCAGGAACACGCCGATCGCAGTCCCATCAGCAGCCCGCTCGACTGGGGGGAGACCTGGAAGCCGCACTGGATGGCCGAGGACGCCCAGCGCGAACACAGCATGGCGGACCCGAACCTGAGCCCCGAGCAGAACCTGCAGGCCATCCGCAGCTTTGTAGGCGGGCAGCTCAATAATGCCCACGCCGCCCACAGCGCCTCGCGCGACTTTGCTGCCCTCGACGGCGACGGCGACGGACACTTAACAAGTACTGAGATCAAAAGCGGCATGGGCGACAAGAAACTGGCCGAATCGGCAGCCTACCTGAGCCGTGAACTGGGCAATCTCGAAGAACTGAGCAACGACGAATTGGGCGACGAGAACGACGGGTTCACCCAAAAAGATCTCCAAAAAGCGGAGATGCGCAGCCTCGGGGCCGCCACCCACGCCCTCGAAGACAGCTACAGCAGCGCCCATATGTTCCGCGACACCACCGACCCGTCCGATCCCCACGCCAGGGTCGAAGGCATCAACGTCTTCAACCCGCTGGACGAAGAGACGACGACGGGGGCGGCAGACGGCGCCGCCGTTGGAGCGCTGTTCGGCGGACTGGCAGGGGCGCTCGTCGGTGCTGTGGCCGGCGGACTCATCGGGGTCGGCCAGGACGAAGATATGGGCACCCACGATCACCGCTTCGACGAAGTGCCGGTGGACGAGGAAGGCCGTCTGGCGCGCGCCTCGGACCTGGCCGCGGCGGCGGCTTCCGCCGAGATGCTCTCCACGTACTACGAACACCGCGACGACGATGACGCTGCGGCCCACCAGGCGTTCGCGGATAATGTCGCTTCTTTCTATCAGGCGAGCGACCAGGGTGTGAGCGTCTTCGAAGACAACGACGATCCGGCCTGGCAGCAGGAGCGCGACGAGCGGCTCAACGCCACCAACAATGTCGCCGACTACGACTGGGTGGGCGGGACGTGCGAAGAGGAGGCGAGCCCAACGGCTTCTGAAGTGCCAGACTCAGGCCAGTACGAGTCCTGGGAACCCGAGCAGGAAATTTGCGAATAATCCGAGTACTTGGGGTACTGTGCCCTACCCCCCGGCACTCCCATCAGGGCCGGTCTTTGAGCTTGAGTTCCTGTAGCCGGGCGCGCAGACGGGCCATAAAATCAGCCCCGGGATCGCTTTTGCCGGTGAAATACCCCGCTACCCGCTCGCGCCAGAGGAGACTGCCGCGAAAGCGGCCGTACTCGTGGTGACCAATCAGATACGCAATCGTCGGGTGACGATTTGCCAGATCCCGCACCAGCCAGGCGTTGGCCGCCAGTTGGGCGTCGGTGAGCGGGCGGCGGGGGCCGCCGATATTTTCGATGCCGATGGCCGTCCAGTTGAGGCCGATGACGTGGCGGGCCAGGCGCTTTTCGTCCATCAGCCGGTAAATCGTGCCGTCGCGATCCACCACGAAGTGAGTCGAGACGTTCAGCGCGCCGCCTTTTTTAAGGTCGGCGCGGACGGACGGCAGCCGGTCGGGAGTGAAAGTGGCAAAGGCGCTTGTCAAGTTTCCGTCGCCAGTCCAGTGCACCACCACCATACGGGGGATAATGGCGATGTCCCTGGCTTCGGGATCGTAGTGAAGGCGGATGTAGTCGAGGGTAAGGGCGCGGCGGGCCGGACCGAAGAGGATCGGCCTGTCGACGACCCGCGGCTCGGTGGCCCCGGCGGACGTGCAGAGTAGGCCGAACCCCAACAGCAGGCTCAACAAGGGTAGACGCATGGCGGAATCGAATCTGCCAGCCATTCTACCGGCCCGCTTCGGTGCACAATGGAGGCATGTTCGGAACTTTTCAACAGTCGACCGTGCGCGTGCAGGTGGCGGCAAACGGTGCCGTCCTCAAGCGCTGCCTCACCGAGTTTGCGCTGCTGCGCCGCTGGGCCTGGACCCAGCGCTACCCCGACAGTCTGCCCAAGGCGATTGATGCGGGGCTCGAATTCGATTCCTATGCCGGTCCGGTCAAGCTCAGCCACAAAGTCGGCGACTTGACCGACAACCGCCTGGAGATGGTGCTGTGGAACGGCGTCGACGGCTACAGCCGCTGGCTGTGGGGCGACGGCTGGGTACAAAGCACGCTCGAAGGGGTCTCGCTGCTGCCGCTGGCGCTGGGTCAAACGATTCTGCTGGATAGCCTCGCGCGCTTCGCAGCCGAACTCGAAACCGAGCAAACCCAACAACCCGCCTGAATCCGGCGGCCGAGTCGGGAATCGACCGGCATCCTTTAAACTAAGGACGGCTACGGATGGGCAAGACAGCCGCTGATACGGAGAACGCTATTGCTGCTTCCTAGAGCGAGTGGAATCCTCCTGCACCCGACCAGCCTGCCGGGTCCCTACGGGATCGGCAGTTTGGGCAGCGAGGCCCGTGAATTTATCGACCTGATGGCGATCACCGGCCAGCGCTTCTGGCAGATCTTGCCGCTGGCACCGACCGGCTACGGCAACTGCCCCTATATGTCCTGCTCGGCTTTTGCAGGAAACCCACTGCTGGTGGACCCGGAGGATCTGGTGGCGCAGGCACTCATCGACAAAGACGACCTGGCACCGGACGAGCTGAAGACGACCGCCGGCTGGCACCACCCGAAGATCAACTTCGAGGAGGCCGTCGCCTACAAGACGCGCTTACTCGAGACCGCCTGCGAAAATTTTGCCGCCAAAGGCGACAGCGACAAAAAACTCTTTTGGGCCTACTGCGAGCGCGAGGGCTGGTGGCTCGACGATTACGCCCTGTTCATGGCGCTCAAAGAAGCCAACGACACTCTGCCCTGGCAGGAGTGGGACCAGGGATTGGCGTTGCGCGAGGGGGCGGTCCTCAAGCAGCAGTCGCGCGAGTTGCGCGACCGGGTGTTCTATCACCAGTTCAGCCAGTATCTATTTTCCCGGCAGTGGAGTGCCCTCAAACAGTACGCCAACGGCCGCGGCGTGAGCATCCTGGGGGATCTGCCCATTTATGTCGCCGCCGACAGCGCCGATGTCTGGGCGCACCCGCATCTGTTTCAGCTCGACGAGAGCGGCAATCCGACGGTGGTGGCCGGGGTGCCGCCCGATTACTTCAGCGCCACCGGCCAGTTGTGGGGCAACCCCATCTACGACTGGGAGGCGATGGAGCGCAACGGCTACGCCTGGTGGATCAACCGCATCAAGCGCATGCTCGACATGGTGGACCTGGTGCGCATCGACCACTTTCGCGGTTTCGCATCGTACTGGGAAGTGGAGGCGGGCCGGACGACGGCCATCGACGGCCGCTGGATCAAAGGCCCCGGCCCACAACTGTTCGATGCGATCGAAAAGGCCCTGGGCAGCCTACCGGTGGTGGCGGAGGATCTGGGGGTGCTCACCGACGAGGTCGAAACACTGCGGGATCGCTATGGGCTGTTCGGCATGAAGGTGCTGCAGTTTGCCTTCGACGGCATGGCCAACAACATCCACCTGCCCCACAACCACGTGCGCAGTTCCATCGTCTACACCGGCACCCACGACAACGATACGACCGTGGGCTGGTACAACCACTCGCCGCGCTGGGTGCACGAGGCGACCGAGCGCTATCTCTACCTCAATACCGGCTGGGAAATCCACTGGGCGTTGGTGCGCTGCGCCCTTGCCTCGGTGTGCAATCTGTCGATCTTACCGATGCAGGATGTCCTGGGTCTGGGCAGCGAGGCGCGCATGAACACTCCCGGGGTAGCGGAGGGCAACTGGGACTGGCGGGTCGGCACCTTCGAGGCGGTCGAACCCTGGATGCGCGAGCGTCTGGCGGATTTGACGGCTCTTTACGGTCGTTGGTCGGGCTGATCCTGGCCGTGCTACCTTGGTGTTTCTTTGGCCGAAGTCCTTGGTTGTTGTGGAAGCGATTGATTTGATTTATCCGGTAAAACTGCCGGTCGCCGAGAAGCGGCTGCCCGCTTTCGAGCGGCTGCAGGCGGCGTTGGTGATTGGCGGGCAGGCACGAGTGGTGCCGCGGCTGGTGGTCACCGGGCTTGGGCCGGGCGGCGAACTGCTCGAAGCCCAGCCCATCTTCGGCCATGAACTATTCAACCTCGGCCTGACGCAGATGATTGGCGGCTACGGCGGGCATTGTCTACTGGTGGCGGTCGGGGTCCAGGCGAGCCTTGAGCCGATGGGTCTGTTGCTCGACAGTCTGGCGGTGCAGGCTTTTCACCTGGTGCAATCGCGGCGGGCGGGCGACGGCCGCGAGCAGCTGCTGGAGCAACTGCGATCGGAGTTGTTTTTGAAGGTGCCCAACGCCGGTCCGCTGGACCTGTTGCGCACCGAAGAGGTGATAGGCCGCTGCTGGCGCGAGTTGCTCAACCACCGCGAAGCTTTTGGCCGGTTGCGCTCGGACCTCCAGCACGACCTGCAGCGGGCTTTGCAAAGCGGCCCGACGCCGCAGTGGACCTGGCGAATCACGCTACTGAACGGCCGGCTGCGCGCCCGCCAGGTGGCGACGCGCTAGAGCGGGCAGGTGACGGACCAACCCGGCTCAGCAAGCGGCGATCTCCGCCCGGACGGTTGCTGGTAGGATTGAAGGATCGCCCTGGTGGAGCGAGCCAGTCGGGAGGTCCGTGGCAGCTATGGGTTGGATGGTTCGAGTCGGGCCGGCCGCTATCCTGCTCGCCGCGGCCGGTTGCCGGGATCTGCAAATCGAGCCGGTAAAAATCGAAATCGCCGATCTGGCGGTGGCGCCCTGCGACACCAACATTTTGCTCAGCCTGCCCCCCAACGAGCGCAAGGTCAATTGCTACGAGGTCCAGGGCACGGCCTTCAACCCGAGCACTCGGGAACTGCGCAAGGTGAATCTTTACGGCGTCATCGAGGACGCCGAGGGCACCATCGTCCGGGAGGGCCGCATCGGCAGTCTGCCCGACCTGGGGCAGGGCAAGAAGATTCCTTTTTTGGTGCGGGTCTTCTTTACCCAGAAACTGCGCGAACCGCTCAAACTGGACGCCTTTCGCGCCAAGGGGCTCACCTGAGGACCACAGGCGGCGCCGGTTTTTGGGCATAGTCGGCTTTGCGGTCCTGCCAGAGACGGGTGAGGAGGCCCTGGCGGGGACTGAACAAAAACGCCAGGACAAAGCAAGCGATCGAGACCACGACCACCGCCGGACCGGAGGCGATATCCAGGTAATAGCTCAAGTACAACCCCACCAGGCTTGCAATGGCCCCCAAAAGCACCGCGAGGCCCATCATCGAGGGCAGGCGGCGGGTGAGCAGATAGGCCGTAGCGCCGGGGGCGATCATCAAAGCGATCACCAGCACCACCCCCACCGACTGCATCGAGGCGACGATGGTGAGGGCAATCAGGCTCATCAACACCAGGTGCAACACCTCGGTCGGCAGTCCCGCCGCCTTCGCCCCGAGCGGGTCGAAGCTGTGGAAGAGCAGTTCTTTAAATAACAGCAGGATGGTCGCCACCACGGCGGCGGAGATGACGGCCGTGGCGAGCAGGTCCGACTCGCTCACCCCCAGGATGTTGCCGAACAGAAAGTGCATCAAGTCGACTTTTGTCTCGCTCTGGATCTTGGTGATCAAGATGATGCCGGTGGCAAAAAAGCCCGAGAAGACCAGGCCCATCGCCGTGTCCTCTTTGATCTTCGAGTGGGTATGAATGTAACCAATCAGGGCGGTGGAGAGCACCCCGGCGATGAACGCCCCCACGAAGATGTTGCCGCCCACGATAAAGGCGATGGCAAGCCCCGGCATCACCGCCCGGCTCACCGCATCCCCCAACAGCGCCAAGCGCCGCACGATGAGATAGCTGCCGGTGATGGCGCAGATGGTACCCACCAGCAAGGCCGAGAGAAGTGCCCGCTGCATGAACGGGTAGCGCAGCGGCTCGGCAAGCCATTCGAGCCAGCCCATTTCCACTAGCGCCCGCCCCCCGAATAGACGAAGCGGCCCGGCAGACCGCCGTAGGCTGCCGCCAGGTTCGCCTCGGTGAAGACGTCTTCGCGGGGACCGAAGGCTATCACCCGGTTGCGTAGCAGCAAAATGTCGTCGTAGTGATCCACCGCCTCGCCCAGGTCGTGGTTGACCACTAGCAGCGTCTTACCCTCGTCGCGCAGCTGCCTAAAAATCGCAAACAGCACCGCCTCGGTGGTCTGATCCACCCCCACAAACGGTTCATCGAGAAACAACCAGTCCGCCTGTTGAGCCAGGGCGCGGGCCAGAAACACCCGCTGCTGCTGGCCGCCGGAGAGTTCGCCTATCTGGCGGTTGGCGTACTCGGTCATGCCCACCCGTTCGAGGGCCGATTTCACCGCTTCACGGTCGGGCCGGCCGGGCCGGCGCAGCCAGCCGATGTGGCGGCAGCGGCCCATCATCACCACGTCCGCGACCGTCGCCGGGTAGTCCCAATCGACCGCCGTGCGCTGGGGCACGTAGGCGACGCGGTGCAGCTGCTGCCTGAGCGGCCGGCCGTCCAGGGTGACTTTACCCCCGGCGGGGATCAGATCCAGTACGGCCTTGATGAGCGTCGATTTGCCGGCGCCGTTCGGCCCGATGATCCCCACGATCCGCCGCGGCTCGACGGCAAGGTTCACCTCGCTTAGAGCAAGGTTGCGGCGGTAGCGGACGGATAGATTGGCGATGGTGAGCATGGCTGTCAGGTGTCAGGGAGAGAGCTACTTACTGGCAGAGGGGGGGACGAAAGCGGTGTAGGTGCCGCCCAGTGCTTCGACGATCGTGCGGGTGTTGGCGGTGAGCATCTTGATGTAAGTATCCCCCGCCGTCCCTTGCGCCCCGACCGAATCGGAGTAGAGAGTGCCGCCGATTTTGACCCCCGCGTCGCGCGCGAGCGACTGCAACAGCTCGGGGGCGGTGGAAGTCTCGATGAACACGGCGCGCACCTGCTCTTTGCGGATGGTTTCGACGAGTTGGGCGATCTTGCGCGCACTCGGCTCCTCCTCGGTGGACACTCCCAAGATTGAACCCGTCACCGGCAGGCCGTAGGCCCGGCCGTAGTACTGAAAGGCGTCGTGGGAGCTGACCAGTTTGCGGTTGGCCTCGGGGATCGTGGCGATTTGCTCCCGGATCCAGCCGTCGAGGGCTTCGAGGTCCTTGCGGTAGTTCGCGGCGTTGGCTTCGAAGCGCTCCTTGTCCTTCGGAAAAGTTTCAACCAGACTCTTCTCGATCGCACTCACGTACCGCACACCATTGGCCGCCGAACCCCAGGCGTGCGGGTCGGCGGCCACGATGCCCGCCGTTTTCTCCAATTTGTATGGCTTGATGCCTCCTACTTCGGCGACGGGAACCTTGGGAGCGGGGTTCTGCGTGGCCCCGATCAGCTTCACCAGTTGCGGCTCCAGGTTGAAGCCGTTGTAGAGCACCAGGTCCGCCCGCGAGAGCACCCGCGAGTCGCCCGGTGAGGGCTCGTAGACGTGCGGGTCGGCGCCGGGCTTCAAAATACTGTAGATGCTGTAGCCGTCACCGGCCACCGTGCGGGTCATGTCCGCCAGGATGGTGCTGGTGGCGGCCACCTTCGGCTTGTCGCCACTGAGGAAGGCTTCGTACTGACTGCCGGTGCCCTGCTGGGCATCCTGGGCATCACCGCCGGGGGCCGGGCCGCCCGCGCAACCCCCGAACAGCAACCCAATCAACAGAGAAAGTAACCATAGTCCACGCCTTTCGCCCTGCACCACCGTCTGTTCCTCCAACAACGCCGGTTAGATCATGAAAAGATCATGAAATCTTTCTCCATCAAACCCCGGCGCCCGGTTGTGCGCAATGGGTAACACTGCTCAATCTTTCGCAACGAGGTGCTCCCCGATCGATCGGGCAATTGTTTCATTTTTGTTTCACTCTTTGAAATCGCTGGTAACGTGGTAGTTGGCGATCCTTGCGTATTACTAATCTCAACTTTCATGTTGTCAGTACGCGATCTCAACGTGAGCTACGGCCTGCGCCCGGCCCTGGAGCGGGTGAGTTTCGATGTAGAAGCCGGGCGGCTGGTAGGGGTGGTAGGCCCGAACGGCGCGGGCAAGTCGACACTGGTCAAGGCGATCATGGGCGTGGTGCCCCGCCGCTCAGGCGCGGTGCTGTTGGAGGGTGAACCCCTGGAGAAAGTGCGCGAGCGGGTTGCTTACATTCCCCAGCGCGCGGGCATCGATTGGGATTTCCCGGCCCTGGTGCGCGAGGTGGTGGCGATGGGCTGCGTGCCCCGCATGGGCTGGCTGGCTCGGCCGGCGCGCGCGGACCGCGAGCGGGTAGAGGCGGCCATCGAGCGCGTGGGCCTTGCGGATCTGGCCCATCGGCGCATCGGCGAACTGTCGGGCGGCCAGCAGCAGCGGGCCTTCATCGCCCGCGCCCTGGTGCAGCAGGCGCGGTTGTTTTTGTTTGACGAACCCTTCGCGGGTGTCGATCAGTACACCGAGCGGTCGATTTTGGGGATTTTCGAGCAACTGCGCGATGCGGGTTGTGCGCTCCTTATCGTCAACCATGACCTGGGGGATGTGGTGCGCCACTACGACGATCTGCTGATTTTGCGCGGTGAGGTGGTCGCCTACGGGCCGCGCGAGGATGTGTTTACCCAGGCCAATCTCAACCGGGCCTACCTGGGGCCGGTGGCTGCCGTCTAGGAGGGACAGGCTGTGCAGGAACTGTGGCAGTCGCTGGTGGGCTTTGTGAATCTTTTGGTCGAACCGCTCGGCTATGAGTTCATGGTCAGAGCCTTGATTTCGGCGGTCCTGGTGGGCTCGCTGTGCGCGGTGATGGGCAGCTATCTGGTGGTGCGGCGGCTCTCGCTGTTGGGCCTGGTGGTCTCCAACTCGGTGGTGCCGGGAATCGCGGTGGCCTTCTTGCTCTACGTCAACATCTTCGTGGGCGGATTCATCTCGGGGATCCTGGCCACCGTGGGCCTCGGTTGGCTGCAGGGCAAAACGCGCATCAAAGAAGACGCGGCGATGGGCGTGGTGCTCTCGACCTTCTTTGGCCTGGGCATCTTGCTCATCACCAAAATCCAGGCCGAGCGCAAGGTCAACCTCAACAACTTCCTTTTCGGCAACATCCTGGGCATCAACACCTCCGACCTGATTACCAGTGCCGGGATCGCGGCGGTGGTGCTGCTGGCGGTCTGGGCGCTCTACAAAGAATTCTTGCTGCTGAGCTTCGACGCGCAGTGGGCAGAGGCGGCGGGGTTGCCCACCCGCGCGCTCCACTACGCGATGATGGCGCTCACGGCCCTCACGGTGGTCGCATCGATGCAGGCGGTCGGGGTGGCCCTGACCATTGCCTTGATGGTGATCCCGGCGGCAACCGCCTATCTGCTGACCAATCGACTGGCCACGATGATGGGCCTCTCCGTGGGCCTTGGGGTAACTTCCAGCGTCGTTGGTCTGTACTTGAGCTACTACCTCAACCTGTCCTCCGGCCCGACCATCACTCTAGTAAGTGGCCTATTCTTTGCCACCGTGGTGCTCGCAGGACCGCTGTTGCTCAAGGTGCCCACCGGCAGTTTTCTCGGCCGCCTCAAGGGAATGGTGGTACTGGAAGGCGCCTCAGGCGCGTTGCGGCCCCCCGAACCGGCTCCTCCTGCACCGCAGCCCGAAGGCCCGGCGGCGGCGACCAAACCGGCGATGCGCATCGTGCGCGACAGCGACGGCCGATTGAGTTTGCAGCCCGACCAACCGAGCGGGGTAGAGCGATGAGCGCGGTAGAACAAAAAATCAACGAACTGGAGCAACTTACCCAGACCGCGGAGTTTCAAGCCCTCCCGCCCGAGGAGCGCCGCCGGATTCTTGATGACTATTACCGGCGGGAACTGGCCCCGGCCTCGGTGGACCGCGCCAGCTTCGACAAAATATTCGCCGCCGCCTGGCAGGCCCCGCCGCCTGTCAAAGCGGCCTCTGAACGCAAGCAGCTTAACCTCACCCCGGTGTGGTTGACCCTGGGATTGGTGGGTGTGACGGCCGTCGCCCTCACTGGCCTGGTGTTCTGGACCAATAACCTGCAGGATATCAGTACCCAGGACGACGCGACGCTCATCAAGAGCCTGCGCGGCGGCGATCCGGTGCGCGAGGACGAAGTGGCCCTGCGCCGCTCGCTGCCGGACACCGGCCCGGAAGTCTGGGAGATCGAAAAGGCCCTGGAGCAGATCGCCGAACCACTCAAAGACGGCGGCTGGCTGGAAGCGAAGGAGCGCACCGCCCGGGTGGTGGATTTGCTCAACCGCTACGAACCGCAGATCCTCGCCCGTGTTCCCGCCAATGCGCGCAATCGGGCCGTGCAGGCGATTGCCCAGGTGCGCGCCAACATCCGCGCCCTCGAAGACAAGATTCAGGCAAAGGACATCACCGGTTCGACCCTCCAGGCGCGGCGGACTTTCTGGTATCTCGACTTATTGGAACTGGCGCTCCTCGAGGAGTTCCGGCCCGAGGTGCCCGCCGAGTACCGCAATTTGCCCAGACTGGAGGGGGGCTGGGCGATGGTGCGCTTCACCACCGACCGCGGCCCCTTCGTGGCCCTGGTGGACGGCTTCAACGCCCCGGTGACCGCCGGCAACTTTCTAGATCTGGTGCAACGGGGCTTCTACAACGGCCTGAAGATCACCCGCGCCGAGCGGTTCAACCTGGTGCAGACGGGTGACCCCAGCGGCAAGGGCACCGGCGGCTTCACCGACCCGGCTACCGGCAAATTGCGCACGATTCCGATGGAGGTGCGCCCGGCGCGCAAAGAAGCCGAGATCACCGCTTCGCAGGTCATCCAGCGGCGCGTCGACTACGTCCAGGATCGCTTCGAACTCGACCCCATCAAGCTGCGCGAGGAGATGAGCAACCTGCATAAGCGCTATATTGCCGACGACTGGAAGCCGGTGCCCTACGGCAAGACCATCGAGAGCTACCCGGCGCTGTACTACGGCCCGCCGGGAGTGTTCTCAATGGCGCGCTACGAAAAAGATCCGAATTCCGCCTCCAGCCAGTTTTTCATCTCCTTCTCCGACCCCGAACTCAACCCGACCGGCAAGAACCTCTCCGACGGCAAGTACGCCAACTTCGGCTACATCACCCAGGGCATCCGTACCCTCCGCCAGCTCAAAGTCGGCGACACCATCCAAAAAGCCGAGATCTTGAACTGCAAAGCAGCGGCTTTCAACGAATACCGCGAACTGCCCCCGGCGGGCTCTTCGATGTACGCCACCCGCGAAGGCCCCGCCACCAACCTGGAGACGAGTTGCCTGCCCCTGCCCGCGCCGCGCCTGGTGAGCGGTCCCTAGGGCCTGGGTATACTGGGTCTGTCCGGCCCCGAGGCGAGGTGTACGGCGATGACCTTTATGCAGCCCGCTTACCCATTGCCGCCGAAGCAGACGCTCCCGACCATGTACGATCTTCCGAGCGAAGATCCCGAGGAGCCCGGCTTGCCCGACGAGTTTCACAGCTGGCAGCCGCAATTGCTCTCGCAAACTTTTGTACCTGCCACCTACCCGCCCGAACGCGTCTTCAGCGCCTCCGATCTCAATCTCTACTACGACCCGCTCCATCCCCGATACCACAAACGCCCCGACTGGTTTGCGGTGGTGGGCGTGCCGCGCCTGGTGGACGAAGGCCGCCTGAGTTATGTGTTCTGGCAGGAAGGCCGCGCTCC
This sequence comes from Gloeobacter violaceus PCC 7421, assembly GCF_000011385.1. Taxonomy (NCBI): domain Bacteria; kingdom Bacillati; phylum Cyanobacteriota; class Cyanophyceae; order Gloeobacterales; family Gloeobacteraceae; genus Gloeobacter; species Gloeobacter violaceus. Next base: position 3,506,504 of record NC_005125.1, on the reverse strand, counting down.
GGTCGTGATTGTCGAATTGCTCTCGCCCAGCACCCAGGAAGAAGATCAAGGCGAAACTCTGCGGGGCCGTGAGCCGCCCAGCAAGTGGGAAGTCTACGAAAGCATCCTGCGCGTGCCCTACTATGTGCTGTTCGATCGCAACGGCGATGTGTTTCGAACGTTCCAGCTGCAGGGTACGGCCTACCGGGAATTATTCGAATCGAGGTTGTGGATAGAAGAACTGCAGATCGGTCTGGGACTCTGGCAGGGAGACTTTGCTGGTGTCAGGCGCACTTGGCTGCGCTGGTACGACGGCGATGGCGAATGGGTTGCCACCGAGGCCGAACGCGAACGGCAATTAGCCGAGCGGTTTGCCGCCCAGGAGCGGATGCGGGCCGAACAAGCCGAGCAGCAGGCCGCCCAGGAGCGAATGCGGGCCGAGCAAGCCGAACGCCTCGCAACTCAAGAACGCCAACGGGCTGAGCAAGCCGAGCAACGGGCTGCGGCCCTGGCGGAGCGACTGAAAGCTTTGGGAGTGGATCCCGATAATCTCTAGGCAGTCTCTGGATCTGCTGCGGGGGCATCGAAGACCGAAAGGGCCACCTTCGCAATATCGCGCACAGCATCCAGGTTGCCAGTCGCCCGATGCATCAGGGCGATCGCTCCCCGGGTCGCCAGAAAAAACCGGGCCATCGCGCGAATATCCCGGGAGCGCTCCAGCCGGCCCGCCGCTTGGGCGCGAACAGCACGCCGTAGATGGCCGACTCGCAAGCCGCGAGCGTAGGAAGCGTGAGGGTCGGGTGCAGCGCCTTGTTAGGCGTCGCCCAAGTTGCGCGCTGGTATATGGCTGCAAGGGCAGAAGCAACCGCCTTAGGTACTTGAGTGGACGTCAAGTCATCAGAGACCTACTTAGAGTACGGACTGCGCGCGGGTTCTCCCGCACGGTTTGTCCAGATGTCGTCTGGCAGTGACCGGTCGCGGTGGCAGACTCGATCATGGTCAGGATAGGTGATCTTGTCGATCGGAGCGCGGGTACCGACAACAAGGCATCGTGTGACCGACGCACTGCGATTTTCAAGAAAGTGACCGATCGGAACCCCGGCGCAGAATGTCGCGGCGTCGCCGGGCCGCAGCAGTTTCTCCTCGGTTCCTTCGATGACAGTGATCTCGCCTTCAAGGACAAAGACCATTTCATCCTCAGCGCTGTGCCAATGCTTGATCGACGAGCGGGAGCCAGGCTGCAGCTCCTCGATGAAACCACCAAATTGGGTGAGTCCACCGGCTTCACTAATCCAGAGCGCGCGGTCAAGTTCTGCGGACGCCTGGGCAGGATTCTCTTCGACTACAAATCGATCTGGGGTGATTACGGGCATGCTTTCTTCTCCAAAGCAACTCGGGGTTTAACGCTCGATACTGACAGGCAGTCTTCCGCTCCAGGGCCGATCTGACACCAGGGCGGCGGCGGCACTCACCTGACTCGCTTTGGAATCGTCGTAGGCGCAAATCAGCGTCGGCAACGGCCGGACGGCTGCAAGAGCGTAAGGACTTCCAAACGAGATGAATACGATGCGCGGATTGACAGCCCGCAGGTCCTCGAGCGCCTTCAGGTGCGCCGGGGCCAGATCCGCGCTGTTGTCGCCCACGAAGACTTTCAAGTAGGCGGCCACCACCAACACATCGCAGCCGCGCGCCAGGGTGCGGGCGGTCTCCAGTTCGGCGGGGGTGGGTACCAGTGATAGACGGACGTGCTCGAAGGGGCGCAACTGCCCGAGGGCAGGGACAAATTCGTCGCTGTCGCGGCCGAAGGCTCCCGCCCCTTCGAAGTTGGTGAGGCTCACCACCCCCAACCGGCGTTCGGGGGCAAGCGGCAACAGGGGAACCCGATCTTGCACCAGGGTGAGGGCGCGGCGGGCGATGCGCTCGGCCGCCTGCTGGTGGGCAGGATTGCCCAGAATGGCGAGACCAGCCAGATTGACTTGTGAGGAGCGATCCAGACCCGCCCAGGCTTTGGCTTCAAGAATGCGGCGCACCGAGCGGTCGAGCCGCGCTTCGCTCAGGCGCCCCGCGCGCAGCGCCGTCTTGATGGCTTTGGTACCAATCTCGACGCCCACCAGCGGCGAATGCTCACCTTTAGCATTCAGCCCGGTCGGAATGACCAGCACGTCGCAGCCCGCTTCGAGGGCGAGCAGTTGGGCGCGGGCATAATCGCCCTTCGCGTACTCGATGACCGCTCCCATCCCGAGCGAATCGGTGTAGACCAGGCCGCCAAAGCCCAACTGCCGCCGCAAAAACCCCTCGATCACTCGGGATGAGCAGGTGGCGGGCACCGGCTCGGGATCGATAGCCTGCACCCAGAGGTGGGCGGCCATGACCCCGTGGGGAGCGCGGCCGGCGAGCACGCTGCGAAAGGGCTTCAGTTCGACTTGTTCTAGAGCGACCAGGTTGCCTGGAAGGGCCGCCAGTTCGCGGTGGGTGTCGGCGCTGACGTTACCGTGGCCGGGGAAGTGCTTGGCGGTGGCCATCGCCCCCTGAGCCTCCAGCCCCGCGATGTAGGCCGCCCCCAGGCGGCTCACCAAATCGGGCGACTGGCCGAAGGAGCGCACGTTGATGATCGGGTTGCGCGGGTTGTTGTTGACATCGAGTACCGGCGCAAAGACGACGTGCACCCCCAGGGCGCGCGCCTCGCGGGCGGTAATCTCGCCCGCCGTGCGGGCCAGAGCCGCGTCTCCCGCCGCCCCCAGGGCCATGGCGATGGGCAGGTCCGTGGCCCCGTCGATGTAAGCGCCCACCCCGCGCTCAAAATCGGCGCTCACCAACAGCGGCACCGCACTCAGCGCCTGCAGGGCGTTGAGTTGCTCCGCCAGGGCGCGCGCCCCAGTGCGGTAAATGATCAATCCCCCCACCCCAAAGCGCTCGACCAGCACGCGCCCCTCCTCGGGCGATTCGAGCATCGGCATCATGACTTGGCCGATTTTCGCTTCGAGGCTCAGGCCCGCCAGGGTGCGCTCCACCCAGTTGTGGTGAACGCGGGCGAGGGCAAAAGCAGGCTGCAGCAGCGGCCACAGCCCACCCAGGGCGCACAAAGAAAACAACCGGCGGGAAATCATCGCCCCATTTTAAGGGCGGGGGCCGCTAGATCGGCACGATCGAGCGCTGGCACTCCGGGCAAACCGCGTGGATGGTCAGCTGGCAGTCGAGCAGCTTGAAACCGCGCTCGGTGGCCGCCTTCGAGCCGATGGTGAGAATCGGGTTGCTCTTAAATTCGATGGTGCGGTAGCACTTGACGCAGACCAGATGGTGGTGGTGGTGCGGATAGGGCTGGTTGATTTCGTAGTGCTTGTGGCCTTCGGCCAGTTCAAGCTCGCGCAGGATGCCCATGCGCGCCATCAGCTTCAACGTGCGGTAAACCGTCGAAAGGCTGATGCCGCTCGATGTCTCCAGCCGTGCGTGCAGCTCCTCGGCATTGAGGTGATTGCCCTCCGGCAACTCCTGGAACACCTTCAAAATCGTCTCGCGCTGGGGAGTCATCCGCCAGCCCTTCGAATTGAGTTCCGCTTTGAGGGCCGCCGATGTGTATTGGGTAGAGTTGACCATGGGCCGTTCTCAAAAAGCTTTGCTTATTGACAATATACACGAGCAGAACCGGGAATGGGCAACCCCGACCGGCAGAGATCTAAATAAATGTGATCCATTGTCTACAATTTGTTACAAAAAGGTAGCACCGCGCAGCGACTGGTTTTGTAGGCGCATCTGGCGCAAGCCCTCGGCCAGTTTCTCAAAAGCGCCGGCCTCCTCGCCGGTAGATTTTCCCGCTTCGATCCAGTCGCGCACATCAAGTTCGAAGCGCGCCAGGTCGTAGTGGCGGTCGAGCACGAGCAAAAAGCGACCCACCTCGACTTTGTGCAGGAAAACTCCCGGCCAGCTCAGCAGCGGGGCAATCTCCCCCACCCACACCAGCGCCGTCTCCGGAGCCAGCAGGTGCACCTCGACACCGTCGGGTACCGGGGTGAACTGGGTGCCCTCGACCAGCTTGACGATCGCCGTCGCCATGTCGGGGTCGATCTCGCGCAGGCGAGTGACCACATCCTCGGGTAAGACCAGATAATAAGATTTCGAGGGACGTCCAAACTTTTTTGGTCGCCCGGTCTTGCCCTTTTTCTTCTCCCCCGTGGCCTTCGGCATGATAGCTATGTAGGATTCCGCGATATTTTGACTTTTGCTATGTAAAATACACTCAAAACCGACTTTCACGGAATAAATTATAACAACCGGTCCGGGCACGGACCAGCGGGGCGCAATGTCAGTAGGTTACGGGGCACACGGTGGGAGCGAAGTAGGAGATGTTACAGGGACTCAGCTTTTTAGGCCGGCAGGTGATTGTCCTCTACGAGTGCTACTGGGGACAACTCGGCCGCATCCGCGCCCTCGATCGCTCCGGGCTGTGGATTATTGAACTGGACGAAGGGGACGAGTACGGCCCGGTGGTGCTCGCCCTTGAATCGCAGGCTTTTCGTCTGGCGACCTGAGGCCCCGGATTCTGCCGATGCTCAGCTGCCCCCGGCGTTCTGGCGCCGGTCGACCTGGTTGGGAAAACCCGCCGCTTTCATGTTTTCGAGCTTGAAGGGCGGCTTGGCCGTCTCGGGCAGGTAGACATCGAGTGCAAAAGGGCTGGTCCCCGCCGCGACCTCAGCCAGCGAACCCACCCGCCGCCGGGTGATGGCGAGGGTGCCGTTGGCGTCGGTGATCTTGCCGAAAACATCGACATTTTTGGCCGGTTTCTCGGCAGGATTGACCGCTGTTCCCCGAATGCGGTAGCAGCGCGTCGGCACGTTGACCGAGTCGTTGAGGCTGATGCTCGGCCCCCCTTTAGTACCGGGGGGGCAGTTGACGACGGCGAGATCTTTGAGGGCGATTTCGATTTTGCTCGCTTCGCCGCAGCCGGCCAGGAGCAACACGGTGCACAACAGTCCACATCTGGCCCAGCACATGGTATCTCCTGCAAATATCCATCCCCGACGATAGTAAACCCCTGGAGATTTAGTGTCCGAAGGTTGTAGTCTGGGCGGTATCTTGCAAAATGTGCGGCATGCGGATTCTCGGTCTCGATCCGGGCGTGGCGATCCTCGGTTACGGAGTGCTCGACTTTTTTGACAGCGCTCCGCCGGTAGTGTGCGACTACGGCATTGTGCAGACCTCGGCAAAAACCGCCTTCGAAGCAAGACTTGCGGCCATCTACGAGGACATTAATAGTTTATTTTCCGCCCACAAGCCCGACTTGGTTGCTATCGAAAAACTCTTCTTCTACAAGATGGGCAACACGATCTCGGTGGCCCAGGCGCGGGGAGTGGTGCTCCTGTGCGCTGCCCAGCACGGGGTGCCCTATGTCGAATTCAGTCCGCCCCAGGTCAAACTCGCCCTCACCGGCGACGGCCGCGCCGACAAGCGCGCCATCCAGGAGGCCGTGCAGCGCGAGTTGGGGTTGATTACCATGCCCAAACCCGACGACGCCGCCGATGCCCTGGCCATCGCCCTGACCGGCTGGTTCCACCACCTGCCCCCCGCCGCCCGCGAAGCCGTTCCCGCCTACAGCGTCGGTTGAGAGAGCCGCGCTACGAAAGCGAAGGGCCACCCTCGGCGCTTGAGAGCACCGGGGAGGATATTGCCCCGGTGGCGCCCGACTCGCCTACGCCCTTCAGTTCAAAAATCCGGGCGATCACCTCGGCTACCACCCGGTCGGGTGTGGAAGCCCCGGCGGTTACCCCGACGGTCACTTCTCCGGCCGGAAGCCAGTTTTTGGTGCGCACCAGCGATTTGCTGTGCAAGTCGCGGTGCTCGATAAATTGCGCCGAGACCAGACGGTCAGCCCCGTCGATGTGAAAAGATGGCAAACCCCGCTCGACGGCAATCTCCTGCAGGTGGGTGGTGTTGGAGGAGTTGTAGCCGCCGATGACGACCAGCAGATCGAGCGGCTCCTCGACGAGCTTGAACATGGCGTCCTGGCGCTCCTGGGTGGCGTCGCAGATCGTGTCGTGGCTCATGAAGTGGTCGGCCAGGTTTGCGGGGCCGTAGCGGCGCATCATCGTGCGCTCGAACAACTTGCCGATGCGCTCGGTCTCGCCCTTGAGCATCGTGGTCTGATTGGCGATGCCGACGCGCACCAGGTCGCGGTCGGGGTCGAAGCCCTCGCAAGCCGCCATGCCGAAGTGGGCCAAAAACGCCCGGCGATCGCCGCCATGGAGGATATAGTCGCACACCTGCTGGGCCTCCTCCAGGTTGAGCACCACCAGATAGCGGCGGGCCCGCGAAGCGGTCGCCACCGTCTCTTCGTGCTGGTACTTGCCGTGGATGATCGAGGTGAATTCGGCCCGATCGTACTTGCCCACCCGGTTCCAGACCGCCGAGACCCAGGGGCAGGTGGTATCGACGATGACGCAGTTTTTCTCGTCAAGGATCTGCATCTCCTGGGTAGAGGCGCCGAAGGCGGGCAAGATCACCACGTCCTTCTCGCTCACGCGCTCAAAATCCTTGGGCACGCGCCGGCCGCTTTCGTCTTCGTCGAGAAAGCGGATGCCCATCGCGCGCAGGTGCTGATTGACCAGCGGGTTGTGGATGATCTCGTTGGTGATCCACAGCTGGCGGCCAGCAAACATGCGGTGTGTCTCGTAGGCCATCGACACCGCCTTATCGACCCCCCAGCAAAAGCCGAACGCCTCCGCCAGGCGGACGGTCACCCCGCCGCGCCGCAGTGTGTAGCCGTTGGCGCGAATTTCGTGGATGAGCGAAGATTCGTACTCCGCCTTGAGATCGTCCTGTACCTCGGCTTTAAGACCGAAACCCTTGCGGAAGTAATTTTTGGACTGCATCGGCGACTCCAGGGCCTACACCGCCATTTTACGGTCGATTGAAGTGCTCGAAGCCGGGAGCGGCGAGCGGCCGGTCTTCGGTGTCCACAACCCGGTCTCCCGCCACCGCCCGCCCGACGATCGCCCCGCCGATACCGATCGCTGCAAGCCGTTCCACCAGTTGCACCGCGGCACCAGGCTCCAGCGCAATCAACAGCTCGTAATCCTCGCCGCCCCCGAGCGCCCAGGCGATGGCCTGCTTTCCCGCCACCTGGGCTGTCGCCGCGTCGATGGGCAGGACCGCCAGGTCCACCACCGCGCCGCAGCCGCTTTGGGCACACACCTGGGCAATCGCATCGGTGAGGCCGTCGCTGGTGTCCATGGCGGCGGCCCGCCCGCTCAGCGCAAAGACGAGCGGCGGTACCTCCAGGCGTGGCTTGGGTCGCCGGTGGGCGGCGACCACCGCTTCGCGCACCGGCGACCCAAGGTGGGCGTAGCGCTCCGCCTCGAGCAGCACCGCGAGGCCCGCCCGCGAAGCGCCCAGATGTCCTGTCACCACCAGCGCGTCCCCCGGCCGGGCGGCGTTGCGTCTGAGTATCCGGCGCGGATCGACCGTACCGAGGGCAGTGACCGCCACGGTGCGGCTTTTGGCCCGGCAGGTGTCTCCCCCCAGCAGCAAGGCTCCCACCGGCGCGCTGCAGGCGGTGAACCCTTCATAAAACGCTTCCACCCACTCGACGCTCGTACCGGGGCTCAGCCCCAACCCGACGAGCATGCCGAACGGAGCGGCACCCATGGCCGCCAGATCCGAGAGGTTGGCCGCAGCGGAGCGCCAGCCCACATCGAAGGGACCGGTGGTGCGGTCGCCAAAGTGCACATCTTCGAAGAGCAAATCGGTGGTGGCCACCAGTGCCCCCGAACCGGGCGCAACCACCGCCGCATCATCGCCCCCCGGCACCAGGATGTGCGGGGCCTGGCCAAAAAAGCGGCCGAGCCGGGCAATCAGCCCCCGCTCACCCAGTTCGGCAATATCCACCTAGCGCAGCTGGCTGTAGACCACCTCGGAGATGGTGGGCACTTCCGCATAGCGGCCCAACAGACTCTGGACGATGCCATAGATGCCGAAGGCGAAGACGCCCAAAAAGAGCGTGTTGCCGAGGGTCTGCTGGATGACGTCGATGCCGGGCAGAAATGCGAACATGTTGACCAACAGCGGCAGCACCAGCGAAAACAGCGACAGGATGATGCCCACCAGCAGCGCCTGGAAGACGTTGAAGCGGATGAAGTGGCTGATGCTGGTGTTGTTGACCACCAGGGCAAACAGGGCGATAAAGACCGCGAGGCCGATAAAGCCCGAGTTGAGAAAATTGATGGGCGCCAGAATCTGGATGACGGCGCCGAGGCCCAACTGGCTAAGCAACGTGACGCCGTAGGCCAGTGAGGCCGCCATGGGAAGCAAATACGGGAGGCTTGCGAAGATGCGATCACTTGGAGAAGTACTGCCGCGCCAGCTCATAACAAATCTCGTCTACTGAATTAGGACTATCGGATCTGGGCAAGGTGAAAACCCATACGGCAACGGTAGCGGCCGGCGTGGGGCGAGGAGATGTCCTCGCTTGCGCACAGCAGATGCTCGCCGCGGTGTCGGGGGCGCCCCTGCCGGTCGGCGTAGAAACACACAGTACAAACCGGCTCCGCCGATGTGACCGTGTCGCGCAACAGCAGTACCAGCCGGGTCTCCTCCACGGTTCGTCCCCTTGCTCCCCTACATTCTGCCCTACGTGTGTCCATCCGTCTAACCGCAGCGCCAGCGGCCCCGGCCCCGGGCCATCCACTGCCGCTCCCATTCGCTCCACTCTCCCGGCACGACAGCCGTTTGCCATTCGGCGGCCCAGGCCGCCGTCAGTGAGGCTATGACTTTGTCTACGATCAGATCCGGCTGAATTTCGGCAAGGCCCACCACCGCCTCGGCAGCCTGCTCGGGAAAAAGCCGCGCAAGCCGTTCCCGCTCGGGTGCCAGCAAAATCGCGCCGTGCTGCAGTACGGTGTCGCCCCGGCGCACCTGGGCGCTACCCACCAGCTTGCGCCCCCGCCAGAGCAGGTCCGCCGAGGTGGCACTGCTGAAGCAGCCGGGCCGGCGGACGTACTCGCGCCCTCCCCGGCCGAAACCGACCTCGATGCCCAGATCCGCCAATCCCTTCACCAAAAAGGCGCACAGCCGGGCATAGGTTTGGCCGGTCGAGCCGCTCAGGCCGCGCACGGCGACGGCGTAGGTGAGATCGCCCTCGTGCCAGACCGCCCGGCCGCCGGTCGGGCGGCGCACCTTCGGGAGCGCCCGCCAGTGTTCCGGAAAAACGCTCTGGTGAAATCCGAGGGACAGGGTGGGACGTGCCCAGGTATAAAACCGCAGGCTGGGCGGGCTCAGCTCCTGGCGCAGTGCTTCGAGCATCGCTTCGTCGGCGGCCATCAGGGCGTCGCCTTCGTCGCACTCAAAGGGCAGCAGGCGAAAGTTCAAGCCGGAAAAGGGGCGGTCCCGCCGAACTGTTCGATGAGCGGCTCGTCGTACTCGTCCGCCAGGGTGGCTACGATCGTGATCGCCCGTGAAATTTCGGCGGGGTCGAGGCTATCGAGGGTGCGCATCGTGTGCAAAGCCACCTCGTTTTCGCGTAGGCAAAAGCGCGCCTCCCAAGTCTCAAGCCAGTTGGAGCGCAAGAGGTGCGCGTAAAGCTCGCCGGTTTTGGCGGAATTCTCGGGCAATTTCATCACCGGCGCCCAGACCGTGAGCGTGTCATCGTTCGATTCACCGCTCATCACCACGAAGACGCGTACGGTGCCGTACTTGAAGATCCACATCAGCCCTTTGTCGCTTTCTTTGAGCTGGGCAAAGCGAACCGAGCCCTCCATAGCCAGACTGGCGATCACCGCTTCCACTTCCTCGCGGTGGGTGGCGAGGTGAAGCTCTGCGTTGCTGAGCGCTTCTTCGTGCGTGGTCATCCTGTGTGCCTCTCCTTGCCCTGTCGGGCAGGTATCATCTGCTGTTTTGGCCCATCCCGGGTACTCTACCAGGATTGAGGCACTGTCCGCATGTCGCCTGGGCGGCATCTCGTCGCTATCATAATAAAGACCTGCAAAGCGCTTTATGGTAACTGTCTCCGCCTTGGGTTCATCGCTTCTGGAAGTTCTCGCGGCCGAAGAACGCAAGCGCATCTTGAGTCTGTGCCAGAAGATCAGCCTGCGGCCCGGCGAAGCCGTGGCCACCGACACCGTCGGCCCGATCGTTTATCTGGTCGAGGCGGGGGCATTTATCGAGCGCATCTACTACGGAGCGCGCGCCGTGCCGATCGTGCACGTCACCGGCCCGGGGGATCTGCTGCAGGCCAACCGCCTGTTCGTCTCCTCCAGCCTCTACCGCACCGAACTGCGCGCCATCCACATCGAGAACAACAGCCTGCTGGCCTGGCCGGCGGCCGACTTTTTGGCGGCGCTGCGCACCACTCCCGAGGGACTTTTGTACCTGTGTTCCTGGAGCAACCAGCAAATTCAGACCAGCCGGGTGCAACTGTACGAGACGGTCGCCCACTCCGCCTACTACCGCCTGGTCAATCTGCTCGCCAGCCTCGCCAACCGCTACGGCTACCGCAACTCCAACGGCTCGACGGTGCTGTTGCCCCTCAAGCTCACCGTCAAGGACATCAGCGAGTGCATCAACGTCTCGCGCGAAACCGGCTCCAGTTTGTTCAACAAACTGCGGCGGCGCGGCGTGGTCGGGGCCGGTAAATTCATCAAAGTCGAACTGTCCAAACTCAGCGAGTATGCCGCCACGCTCGAATAAGCCCCCAGCCGGAACAGCCCGGTACAATGGGAGCCGGACGCATTGCACCGATCCCCATGAGCGCACCCACCCCCTCGCTTGTCTCGCAACTGGCCCAGAGCATTCTGCTGCGTGACTTTCGGGAACGGCAGTTCAAAAGCCGCTTCGCGGTGCGCCGCGTGGGGCAGCCCTCCTGGCGCGCAGCCCGCCTGTGCTTCTCGCCCAGTTTGGCCCCGGGCACCGAGGCAATCTGCCCCGGTTGCCGCAACTACGCCCAATCGCCGATGCTGGTGTGCGCCATCTATCCCCAGGGGCCAGGGGATGCTGTCTGCCGCGACTTCCAGCCGCATGATCCGCCCGAGGCGCTATGACTCCGGACGGGCGACCACACCGTGCAAAAAGATATCGCTGATGCCGCGCACCATCTCGTCCATCTCCAGGATCTGGCCGATCGAGCCACCGCCGCTCATCGTCTGGTCGCTGAAGCCCGCGATCGTGAACATCCCCAAAAACACCCGCGCCACCACCTTCGGATTCATCGGACGATAGGCGCCCCGGTCCATGGCCGTCTGGAAAAAATCTTCGGCGACATCAAGCATGCGGGCGATCACCTCGCTGTGCACCCGGTCGCGCAGATCCGGATGGAACTGTGCTTCGAAGAAGCACACTTTCATCAAATCCATATTCGAGTGCATGTCGCGCATGCGGTTGCGCATGACGTTCTCGACGTGGGTGTAGCTCGCCATCTGGCTCAGTTCGGTCAGCAAATCGGTGAGAATTGTCACCCAACCGCTGGTCACCAGTTCGATAAGGATGTCTTTTTTGGTCGGAAAGTACCGGAAGATCGTCCCCTCGGCGATCCCCGCCCGCTTGGCAATCTGACTGGTCGGCGTGTTACCAAAGCCTTGTTGCGCAAACAGATGCTGTGAAGCATCGAGAATCTTGCGGCGATTGTCTGTAGATGGGGCCTCTTCGCGGAGGGCCGGTCTGAAAAAGCGCATGGTCCAACGCCTCCAAGTGAGTCTCTGCGGGTATCCTAACCGCACGAAATGTTTATTCTCGAAAAAGGACCACATACTGACGCAAGAGTTTACGTTCCTTGACATAGGACACGCACCATCTTTACCAGTTGCACAGGGCACCGCAAAGAACGCGGCTGTTTGAGTTAGAACTGATTTGTAAATTTGCCGGACCAATGAAACTTCGAAGGCGGCAGTTGATCGGCTGGGGTGCGGCGGGGGCCGGGGCCGTAGCGGCGGCGGCGACACTGCCGGGGCTGTGGCGCCATTGGCAGAGTGCCCGGGTACCGCCTCTACCCGAGAGTGCCCCGCCGGTAAGCGGCATGCAGCCACTGGCGCTGTTGCGCGAATTTGATTACGGCACCCTCAAGCAAGAAAACGGCCGCACCGTGCGCGAATTTCGCATCGAAGCGCGCACCAATGCCATCCAGCTCAACCCGGCCGTTTCCTTCGTGAGCTGGAATTTCAACGGGCGCGTGCCGGGTCCGACTTTGCGGGTCAAAGCCGGCGAGCGGGTGCGGGTGCTGTTTGTCAACCGGGGCGGCCACGCCCACTCGATGCACTTTCACGGCATCCACGCGAGCGCCATGGACGGCGTGCGCCCGGTGCGCAACGGCGCTGCGACCATCTACGAGTTCGACGCCGAACCGTTCGGGGTGCACCTCTATCACTGTCATGTCTCGCCGGTGGCCCGCCACGTGAGCAAGGGGCTCTACGGTCTATTCATCGTCGATCCGCCCGGGGGAAGACCGCCCGCCGACGAGATCGCCCTGGTGATGGGCGGCTTTGACCTCAACGACGACGGCCGTAACGACATCTATGCCTTCAACGGCGTGCCCAACTACTACCTGCGCCACGCCATCCCCGTCTACCAGAATCAGCCCATCCGGCTCTATTTGCTCAACATGATCGAGTGGGACGCAGCCGTTACCTTTCACCTGCACGCCAATTTTTTCAAACTGCTGCGCAGCGGCCGCGCCCTCGCAGCCGACGAGGAGGCGGACGTGGTCACCATGGGCACCGCCGAGCGCCACATTCTCGAATTTGCCTACCGCGACCCTGGTACCTATATGTTCCACCCCCACCAGGACGCGATCGCCGAAAACGGATGCATGGGGCAGTTCCGGGTGCTGCCTATGGACGGCTCGGCCACCCCGGTTGAGCCTGGCCACGGCGGCCACGGCTGAGGCTTCGTGGTTACAAAATAGTTGCAAGTGATTACTATTAACAACGGGACCGATCTTGCCGGGAGACCATGCACCAGACCGTTGTGCGCCGTTTGTTACCACTCGTTGCCATCACAGCTTTGCTCATCGCCTGCGCCGCCGAGACCGAAGCGCCGAAGCCAACCGCCACCGCCTCCGCACCCGCCACCGAGTCGATGGCGATGGGCGGTGGCCGCAAAGTCAACATCAACACAGCGATTTTGTCGGAATTGGACAAATTCGAAGGGCTCCTGGCCATCCCGGCGCTGTCCAACCGCATCCAGGCGGCCCGGCCCTACGCTAGTCCCGAGGAATTGGTGAGCAAGAACGTGCTCACCCAGGAGCAGTTCGATCGCATCAAAGACCAGGTGACCGTCGAAGAAATTGTCCTCACCGGCCGCGAGCGCGATGTCGATTACCTCATCAAGCTCGGCCTGATGCGCGGCCACCTGATCGTTGCGCGCGAGCTCATCGAACGCCAACAGCCCGAGCACGCTCTACCCCACTTCGGCCACCCGGTCGAAGAAATTTACCTCGACATCGAGGAGCAACTGGCCGAGCGCCAGGTGCCGGAATTCAAATCCGACCTGCTTAAATTGCAGGATCTGGTCAAATTCAAGCCGGATAGCCCCGAAATTACTCCGGGGCTATCCGCCGCCTTCGCAGCCATCGACCAAGCCGAGCAAGCCATCCCGGCCGCTGAGCGTACCCAGCCTGCCATGGTACTGGGAGTCATCGATGGGCTGCTTGAAGCGGCCGCCGCCGAGTACTCCGCCGCGGTCAACAACGGCAAGATCGCCGCGCGCATCGAGTACGAAGATTCGCGCGGCTTCGTGCTCTACGCGGGTCAACTGTACGCCACCATCGGCCCCCAACTCGACAAAGCCGACCCCAAAACCGCCGAGGCGATCGCCGTGGGTCTGCGCAAACTGGCCGGCGCCTGGCCCACCATCGAGGCGCCCAATCCCCCGGCTTTGAGCGCCGAGGAAGTGGCCGCCTCGGTGAAGTCCGTCGAACAAGCCGCCCAGAAATTCGCCACCTAGGGGAGTCGCTATGGATTTTGCCGCCGCTTTGCCCACCTTTGCCATCACCCTGCGCGAGGGCGTCGAGGCCGCCCTGGTGGTCGGGATCGTGCTTGCCTGCCTCAAAAAAGCCGGGCATACCCACCTGAACCGCTGGGTGTGGGGCGGCGTGGCAGGCGGCCTTGCCGCAAGCACCGCGGTGGGGCTGCTGTTCGGTTGGCTGCTGGGCAATCTGAGTACCGCCAACCAGAAGTACGCCCCGGCCGTCGAGCCGCTGCTGGAGGGCATCTTCGGGGTGCTTGCCATCGGGATGCTCAGCTGGATGCTCATCTGGATGACCCGCCAGGCGCGTACCCTCAAAGGCCAGGTGGAAGCCTCGGTGGGCCAGGCACTGGGCCAGGAGCGCGCCGCCGGTTGGGCCATCGCCTGGCTGATTCTGTTTACGGTGCTGCGCGAAGGCTTCGAGACGGTGCTGTTTGTCACCTCGTATTTTCGCCAGGGGTTCGTACCGGCTTTTGGGGCGGTGGCGGGCATCCTGGTCGCCGTCGCCATCGCCGTATTGCTCTTTAGGTGGGGTGTGCGTATCGACTTGCGCCGCTTCTTTCAGACGATGGGACTGCTGCTGCTGCTGATTGTCTCGGGGCTGGTGGTCACTTCGCTCGGGCACTTCGACGCCGCCCTGCGCGCCCTTGCCCAGATCGACCGCGCCTCCGAGTCGCTGTGTTTTTTGAGCGAACGGTTTACCCGCAACGCCTCGTGTGTCCTGGGACCGCAGGTCTGGGACGGCACGCGCATCCTGCCTGAAAACCAGCCTCCGGGAATGCTCCTTGGTGCATTGTTTGGCTACGCCGAGCGGCTCTATCTGGTGCAGGCACTCTTTTACGCCCTGTTTCTGGTCGGGGTGGGCAGTGTCTACTGGCAGAGCGTCACCGGCAAACCGCTGCTTCCGCTCAAAAGTCGCGGTGGCGCTACGCGCACGCCCACGGCCTGATCCTACCCACCGTTAAGATCTTTTGCGGGTGGAGCAATAATCCGCCAACATTGGCGGCGAGGGGCTACACTGCCTCCTAAGTGTCTGCCGCAAGGCTGTTCTGGAGCGTCTTATGTCGCACTCGGTCAAAATCTACGACACTTGCATCGGCTGCACGCAGTGCGTCCGTGCTTGCCCCCTCGACGTCCTGGAGATGGTTCCCTGGGACGGCAACAAGGCGGGTACGATTGCTTCCTCGCCGCGGACAGAAGATTGCGTGGGGTGCAAGCGGTGCGAAACCGCCTGTCCCACCGACTTTCTGAGCATCCGCGTCTATCTGGGAGCGGAGACTACCCGCAGCATGGGTCTGGCCTACTAAATCGGCCATATATAGTGTCATCATCCCAAAGCCCTCGGGGAATTCCCCGGGGGCTTTACCCTTGAGCTTCTCCCTGACGGACAGGCGCTTCGGTCGCCGCCTGACTTTGCTGCTGCAGGGCAGTCAGGCCCGCCCGCTCCAGTGCGTCGAACACCGGCAACGGCTGGGTATCGCCAAGGGTCTGTAAATTGCGCACCGCTTCAAGCAAATTCGGGTCCGACCCGAAGCAGCAATCACGGCCGTTGGGCAGCAAACTCGGGTCGGACATGGGCAAATCTCGCGGGCTTCGCTCCTATCTTGAACGCAGTGAACAATTTCGGCAAAAAAAGAGTTCACAATCGATCAATCCAAAGTAGATTAGTAGTCCCTAATACAAAAAAATTGCAGGGCTCGGCTTAATTGTTAAGGAACTTTTGCTAGTGCTGGGGAGTCACCGGTGAGTTGGGACGATCCGTTCGCTTCATTGTTTCGTCAGGCGGAGAGCGGCAGCCAGTTTCCGCCGGTGGTCGAGCACTATGACCGGGGAAAGACGATCTTTTTTCCGGGTGACCCGGCGGTGCGCGTTTATTTTCTCAAGCGCGGCGCGGTCAAGCTCTCGCGAGTCTACGAGCACGGCGAAGAAATTACCGTGGCCCTGCTGCGCGAAAATAGCGTCTTCGGGGTGCTCTCGCTCATCACCGGCCATCGCTCCGACCGTTTTTACCATGCCGTCGCCTTTACGCCGGTGGATCTGATTGCGGTGGGCGTCGAGCAGATGGAGCGCATCATTCAAGAAGATCCGGACATTTCGCGGCTGTTGTTCCAGGGGCTCGCCTCGCGCATCCTGCAGACCGAGATGATGATCGAGACGCTCGCCCACCGCGACATGGGTTCGCGCCTGGAGAGCTTTTTGTTGATTCTCTGCCGCGATTTTGGCCTGCCCACCAAGGACGGGGTGACCATCGACCTCAGGCTCTCGCATCAGGCGATCGCCGAGGCGATCGGTTCTACGCGCGTGACGATCACCCGGCTTCTGGGGGACCTGCGCAAAAAGAAACTCATCTCGATCAGCAAAAAGCGGATCACCGTCCACGACCCGATCAAACTCGGCCAACGCTTCGCCTAGTACGGGCAAATACCTGGCTGTGGGCAGAGGCAGTACGGGTGCGGACTATCTAATCTGGATGAATCCGCCCCGATAGGTGATGCGATGAGAGCATTATCTGACGTTTCCCGCTTTGGCATTCTTGCTGTGGCTCTGATGTTGCTAATCAGTTGCGCCCCAGGCAGCGAGAGCCGCGAATCGGCAGAGCGTTCGCTCGAATATGCCGAGCGCTCGGTCGAGGCCGCCGGTCAGGCCATCCGCGAGCAGACCCGGGAAGCCACCGAGAGCGTCGATCGCAACATCGACCAGACCGGCCGCAACCTGCAGCGCACCGCCGGCGACACAGCCATCGTCACCAAAGTCAAAGGCATCCTGGCTGCCGACCCGCTGGTGCAGAGCTTTGCTATCGACGTGCAAAGCAGCGAAGGTGTCGTCACCCTGCGCGGCGAGGTCAAAAACGACGCCCAGCGGCGCCGGGCACTCGAAGACGCCCAATCCGTCAAGGGTGTGGTGCAAGTGGTCGACCAGTTGACACTCAAAAATTAGCCCTGGCTTGGGAGTGCAAATTGTCCGCACCGACCCATAGACTGTGGGTACTTTTTACCCGGAGTGCACCCGTGCGGAAAAAATCGCTTACCCTCCTTCCATGTTTATTGTTCTTCCTTGCTCTCCCGACATCTGCGCAGGAACAGCCCGACGATCCCACTAGGCGCACTTTTGGCAAAACAAAATCGCTGGACCAGCCTTCACAGCAAATCGTTTTCAGCATTCAAATTATCGAGTTGGATGGCACCGGGCTGCAGACGCTCAGCAAAGCCATTTACGGTACTCAACCGACCACCGGGACTCCGGCTTCTGCCGAAAATGCAAATCGTTTGCGGCGAGCGATTTTCGAGCAGGTGCGCGCCGGGCGCGGCCGTCTGGTGGTGGACACGGAACTGACGGTCGGCAGTGGAGAGAGAGCCGGATTCGACTCGCAACTGGATATGAATTTTACGCTTGCACCACAGGATCGCTCTAAACCACCGACCTTTTCGACCGTGCGCGCTGGCAACCGCCTGGAATTTGAACCTGCCGTACTGCCGGACGGCAATATTCTGACAAAAATCAGGGTTGATGCTTCGGTCGCCGCCGCCCGGGATCGTAATACAGGTAGGCCGATCGACATCACCAGAAGCTCTATTTACAGTACCCTGACCTTCCAGCCGAATCAGACCGTTGCCTTTGGCAATCTGACCAGCCTCGGCACCAGCGTGCCCATCCCCGCCAACCGCACCGAGCAGATCATCTTGATCACCCCAAGGCTAGTGAGCGCGACATGAGGCTATAATCCCGAAGGTGCGCTCGTCCGGGAACTGCAGCATGATCGACCGCGAACAGGTGAAAAAAGTCGCCTTTCTGGCCCGCCTGGAGATTTCCGAGCAGGAACAAGAAATGTTCACCCGGCAACTGGGAGCGATCCTCGACTACATCGCCGAGTTGCAGCAGGTGGATACTGAAGGCGTACCGCCCACGACCCGCGCCATCGAGGTCCATAACGTCGTGCGGCCGGACGCGCTGGTGGTGTTCGAGGACCGCGAAGGTATCCTCGAAAATGCGCCGGAGCGGGCCGAGGACTTTTTTAAGGTGCCCCGGATCATGGAAGATTGAGCGCCTGGCGCACCGGCTCGATGTCCGGCAGCAACCCGGCTGCGAGCAGCCCCAGCAGCAGGGCGCCAAAGAAAAACCGGTAAATCACAAAGACGAGCGTCGAGCGCGTCTGCAAAAACTTCAGCAGCCAGGCAATCGCCAGATAGCTGAAGACCGTCGAAGAGACAAAGCCCGCCACAATTGGACCGATACCGCCGCTGAAACCTTCATCGACCAGTACCTTCAGTTCGAGCAGGCCACTCAGAAAAATCGCCGGGATGGCGAGCAAAAACGAGAAGCGCGCTCCGTCCGCGCGCTGAAAGCCCAGAAACAATGCGGCCGTGAGTGTCGAACCGGAGCGGGAGACCCCCGGTACCAGGGCCAACGCCTGGGCACAGCCGATCAAGATGCCGTCGATCACCCGGATGCCCTTCATCGTGCGCGTCCGCTTGCCCAGACTCTCCGAGAGCCACAGCAAGGCCGCCATCACAATCGAGGCGACGGCGATCACACTGAGCGCTCTCAGCGGCGAGCCGGGGGCTTCGAGGGTGGATTTGAGGGCGAGTCCCGCGATCACAATCGGGATCGTGCCCAGAATAATTCCCCAGAAAAGGCGCACCTCGCGCGATTGGGTGTCCCCGGTGCGCAGAGCCCGTACCGTCCCGGAGAGGATCTCGACGAGATCTTTGTAGAAATACGTGAGCACCGCGAGCAGACTGCCCAGCTGAATCACCGCCGAATAGGCCGTGCCCGGATCGGCCCAGCCCAGCAGGGCCGGTACGACCCGCAGGTGGGCGGTGCTGCTGATGGGAAAGTACTCGGTGATCCCCTGCACAAACCCGAGCACAATTGCCTCGAAGATGCCTATCTGCTGCTGCATGCCTTTTCCGGCTTGAAACTGGACTCAGGTTAGCAGGGAAGTACAGCCCAGGTCACCGGTGGCCGCGGGGATCGCACGGGCCTAATCGCCGTTGTGCCCGAGCAGTCCGCGCTTGGGGCCGTGGATCGGATCTTCGACGATGATCGTCTGCTCGCGGTTGGCACCGACCGAGACCAGGGCGATGGGCGTCTTCATCTGGTGGGCGAGAAATTCGAGATAGTCGCGTGCCTTGGGCGGCAACTCCTCGAGGGTGCGGCAGTGGCCGGTCGGTTCTTTCCAGCCGGGCAGAGTCTCGTAGACCGGTTCGCAGCGACCGAACAGATTGGCGTCGCTCGGAAATTCTTCGACCGTCTTGCTCGGGCAGTGGTAAGCGACGCAGACTTTGATGCTCTCCAGTTCGTCGAGCACGTCGAGCTTGGTGATGGCCAGGCAGTCGAGGCCGTTGATGCGCACGGCGTAGCGGCCGATCACCGCGTCGAACCAGCCGCAGCGGCGCGGCCTACCGGTGGTGGTGCCGAATTCGGCGCCGCGCTCCCCGAGGTGGCGGCCGACCTCGTCGCGCAATTCGGTCGGAAACGGGCCTTCACCGACGCGGGTGGTGTAGGCCTTGGCCACCCCGATCACCCGGTCGATGATCGTGGGTCCAACCCCCGCCCCGACGCAGGCGCCGCCCGCCACCGGGTTGGAGGAAGTGACGTAGGGGTAGGTGCCGTGGTCGAGATCGAGCAGGGTGCCCTGGGCGCCCTCAAAGAGAATGTTCCGGTGGGTGCGAACCGCCTGATCAATCAGCAGCGAGGCGTCGATAACGTAGGGCCTCAGTTGCTCGGCGTAGGCCAGGTACTGCTCAGCCACTTGATCGACCGCGAGCGGCGGCAGGTTGTAGAGCCTCTCGAGCAAGACGTTCTTGAGGGGCACGATCCATTCGAGTTTTTCGCGAAAGCCCTCCGGCTGCATCAAATCGAGCACCCGAAAGCCCGTGCGGCCGGACTTGTCGGCGTAGGTCGGGCCGATGCCGCGGCCAGTGGTGCCGATGCGGTTTTTGCCCCGGCGCTCCTCCTCGGCGATGTCGATGAGCCGGTGGTAGGGCATCGTGACGTGGGCCGTTTCGGCGATGAACAAATTCTTTGTCGAGATTCCCAGCTCTTCTAAGTGCCGGATCTCTTCGAGTAGAACCTTGGGATCGACCACCGTGCCGGAGGCGATCACACAGCACGTCTCGGGGTAGAGGATGCCCGAGGGAATCAAATGCAACTTGAAGGTCTGCTCGCCGACACAAACGGTGTGCCCGGCATTGATGCCTCCCTGGTAGCGGACGACGACATCCGCCGAGACACTGAGCAGATCGGTGATCTTGCCCTTTCCTTCGTCGCCCCACTGGGCGCCGACCACGATTACGTTAGCCAAAAGCTCTCAAACCCTTACGCCACCAAACAATCAAGAGTAAATCCTGACGGCCGCACCTGTCAATGCACAAACGATCATGAAAAAACCCGGAACCACGCGCCTGCCCAGAGCATCCCTTAGTGCTGCTACCGTCAGGTCCTGACACGGTTCGGGCGTCCGAGCCGCACGGGCCCAGGCTTTTTTATACTAGCCCAGGTCCGCAAGGCGGTGCAACTTTGAAAATCTTCCCAAGCGAAAACCCCAGACCATCTACTGAAATTGTCCCGATTCTTATCTAGAACCTCGATGGAGTTTCCCGCTTTTGCAAGCTCACCGGAACTCCCATTCGCCACAGCTTGGGACGCTTCAGTATTCGGTTGGGGCAGTCGCGATGATCAGGGTAGGAACCTGGAGGTAGAGCGTTTTCAGCTTCAAGGTTTGAGTTTTCGAAAAGCGTTTGTCGCTTACTCGTCGCTCGCTCCAGGGCGGTAGGGAGAACTACTAACGACACCTTTAATATAGGGGCTTCCATCCGAGGGGGATCGCTCCGTCAACATTAATTCACAACCCGATGAGCTATCTGTTTGCCACAGCTTGGGACGTAGCCACAACCCTCCTGAGCAGGCAGAAAGTGCCCGGCTAAAGCTTGGTGCCGCACTCGGGGCAGAAGCGGTTGGCGGTGGTATTTTTGGTGCCGCAGTTGGGGCAGTAGATGAGTTCGAGCGGCTGCATCGGCAACGGCCTGGGCAGCCCGACCATCTGGTGGTTGGCCTTGCCCGGGGGCACCATCGGGTAGCAGTTGGCGTCGGGGACGACATGAAAGTCGCAAATCACCGGCCGGTCGCGCTCCATCAGCGCCTCGATGCCTTCTTTGAGCTGGTCGGGGTGATCGATGACCATGCCCTCCGCCCCGAACGCTTCAGCGAGTTTGACGAAGTCGGGCATCGAGGGCTTCATGTGGGAGTGGGAGAAGCGGCGGTCGTAGAAAAATTCTTGCCACTGGCGGACCATGCCCTGCCAGCCGTTGTTGACGATGGCGGCCTTGACCGGCAGGTCGTACTGCACCGCCGTGCCGATTTCTTGTAGGTTCATCTGAAAGCTGGCGTCGCCGGAGATGCACACGACGTCTTCGTCAGGCAGTGCCACCTGCACGCCGATGGCCGCCGGAAAGCCGTAGCCCATCGTGCCGAGGCCGCCTGAGGAAATCCAGCGCCGGGGGCCGTTTTTGAGAAACTGCGCCGCCCACATCTGGTGCTGGCCGACGTCGGTGGTGTAGTAGGCGTCGGTAGCCAGTTCGCGAAAGGCGACCATCACTTCCTGTGGGTACAGCCGGGTGCCATCGCTCGGCACCTCCAGCGGATACTCGGCTTTCCAGCGCTCGATGCGCTCCAGCCACGCCCGGGTGCGCGGCTGAAATTCGATGAGCTTTTTAATCAGATCCTGCAGCACCAGTTTGACGTCGCCCACGATGGGCACCTCCGGCCCCCGGTTCTTGCCCACCTCTGCCGGATCGATATCGATGTGGATGACGCGGGCGCGGGCGGCAAATTCATCCAGTTTGCCGGTCACCCGGTCGTCGAAGCGCGCCCCCACGGCGATGAGCAAATCGCACTCGGTGACGGCGAAATTGGCGTAGGCGGTGCCGTGCATGCCGAGCATGCCCACGGCCAGCGGATGATCTTCAGGGAAGGCCCCCTTGCCCATCAAGGTGGTGGTGGTCGGGATCAAACCCAGCTCCGCGAGGCGCATCAGTTCGGCGTGCGCCCCGGCGGAGATGGCGCCGCCACCCACATAAAGCAGAGGCCGGTCCGCTTCGAGGATGAGCTTCGCCGCCGCCGCCACCTGGCGGGGATTGCCCCGTGTGGTTGGGCGGTACCCGGGAATTTTGGGCGTCGTCTGGACCGGCGTGTACTCGAAGCTTTCTTGGCCCACGTCCTTGGGAACGTCGATGAGCACCGGGCCGGGCCGGCCGCTGCTTGCGATATGGAAGGCTTCGCTGAAGATGCGGCCGATGTCCCCAGTGTTGCGGATGACGTAGGAGTGCTTGACGATGGGCAGGGTGATGCCCAGAATATCGGCTTCTTGAAAGGCGTCGGAACCGATCGACCGGCGCGGCACCTGACCGGTAATCGCCACCATCGGCACCGAATCCATGTGGGCCGTGGCGATGCCCGTCACCAGATTCGTCGCCCCGGGACCGGAGGTGGCCACACAGACGCCCACCCGGCCGGTCGCCCGGGCGTAGCCGTCGGCGGCGTGGGCCGCCCCCTGCTCGTGGCGCACCAGAAAGTGCTGAAACCGCCCTTCGGCCTCGGCCTTGTAAATCTCGTCGTAGACCGGCAAAATGGCCCCACCGGGGTAACCGAAGATGTGCCGGACGCCCTGGCAGCACAGACTATCGACGACGGCGAAGGCTCCGGTGGCTTGCATAGACTTAACCTGTAGCGAATATAACGGTTCCCTGTAACCACTTACTCTACATCAGTCCCGTAGCGGCGGGAGCCCCGTTTTTCCCACAGGCGCGATACGATGTCCGACTCTCCAGCTATTCGCGGCACTACCCGGCTGTTGGGCCTGTTGGGGTATCCGGTCGGCCATTCGCTGTCCCCGGTGATGCACAACGCCGCCCTCGCCCGCCTCGGCCTTGATCTGGTCTACGTGCCCCTGCCGGTGGCCCCCGCCGATTTGCCCCAGGCGGTGGCGGGTTTGCGGCGCGCAGGCTTCGTGGGCTTCAACGTCACCATTCCCCACAAGCAGGCGATCGTACCTTTGCTCGACACACTCACCCCCGAGGCCAAGGGCGCCGGTGCGGTCAACACCGTGCGCGTCGAGACCGACGGAAGCCTCACCGGCACCAACACCGATATCGAAGGCTTCATGGGTCCGATCGAAACGGTGCCGTTTCAAGGAGCGGCCACTATCCTCGGCTGCGGCGGCTCCGCCCTCGCAGTCGCCCTAGGCTGTGCCCAACTGGGATTCACGCGCATCCACGTTGTCGGCCGCGACCCTGCCAAACTGGCTGCTTTCAAATCGCACCTGCACCCCGCCGCCACCGTCGAAATTGATCTTTGGGAGCAGCTGGAATCGCTGCTGCCTGGGACGGGGTTACTCATCAACACCACGCCCGTCGGCATGATCCCGGCCACAGAAGCGAGTCCGCTCGAAGATTTGGGGGCTCTGCCGCTAAAAGCCTGCGTCTATGACCTGATTTACCGGCCGCGCCCAACCCGGCTGTTGCAGCTGGCGGTGGCGCGTTCGCTCCAAACCTTCGACGGTCTGGGCATGCTCGTAGGGCAGGCTGAAGCGGCCTTCTATTTCTGGACAGGCTGTAAGCCACCCACGCAGTTGATGCTGCAGACCGCCTGCAAAGCGCTGGCGCACGATTAGATCGCCCTTTCTGCGGCGGACAGAATCAACCGATCGAGCTGGCCGCTGTTGGCTTCGCCACGGGCGCTGAGGGCCGAGCGCACCAGGTGGAGACCCCGGCTGGTGCGGCAGCACAGATTGAACAGGGTCCGGGCCAATCGTCGGGTGCGGCTATTTTGGTCGCGCTGGTAGTCGTAGCGGCAACCGTCCCATTCGGGGGTGAGCACCCGGTGGTTGTAGAGTCCCACCCAACTCGGGCGCGACCAGCGCTCGGAAGTGATGTCGAACCAGAACTGGTAGTCGGCCGCGAAGCCCTGGTTGATATAGCTCCAGGGGGTCGAGAACACCAACCGGTCGGAGGCCGGTGGACGGGTGGGCGGCGCGTGGGCAAAGCGCAGCACTGCACCCAGGCCCTGGGGCACGGCGGCAATGCCGCTCAGGCGCAGGCGGCGGGCGATTCCCATCAGTTCAAAGAGCAGTTGCTGATCGGCCGGCTCGCAGATCACTTCGGTCAGCAGATCGGTGTAGAGCCTGCCCAGGGTGCAATCGGGCGCGTCCTGCTGCGGGTTGTCCGCCAACCAATCGATCAGATCTTGATAGCGATCGAGCTTCTCGAAGCCGACGCGCTCGGGATAGCGCACCGCCTCGCGGCTTCTGAGGACCCGGCCTACCGGGTCGAATACGTCGGCCGCGAGCAACTCGGCGCGCACCGGGTCAAGATCCAGCAGCAGACCGAGCATCAGGCGCACCTCGCCAAAAGTTGGAAACCGTCCCCACTGCGGATAGGCCAGATCCAGGGCGCTGAGGAGGGTGCGCACCAGCGGCTGCTGAAGGAGGGAGGCGGGCGGGCGGGGCGTATGCAGCGGCAGGCCGAGGACACTCTCGATCACCGTGGCCACCGGGGCGTCGATGAGCGGAGCAACGACGGCAATCCGTCCCGGGAGGACACCGGTGGCCAACAGAGCGCGAATGGCGGCGGCGACGGCCTCGGCGGCGTCGATGACCGTCTGTCCCTCCAGCAGAACCGGCTGGGGAATCGGATCCGGCACCGCCACGGGCAGGGGATTTTTGAACTCCGGGTGGATCCGGCGGGCAATGCGGTCGGCGAGCCAGCGCAGAGCCTCCCCGGCCGGATCCGGCCGGTCCAGATACCGAAAGCGCGTGCGGCGGACCACGAACTCGGCGGCCAGTTGGGGCACCCCGGTGTACAAGCCGCCGCCGCCCACGGTATAGGCCAAAAAGAGCCCCTTCCCCCGCTCCTGGCAGCGACCAAACAAATCGAGTGCCACCGCGCAGCTGTCCTCGGCGCGATCGACCACCAGGTGATCGAAGCTGCCCCAGAAGGCATCCAGGCCCATCACCACGCGCCCGAACAGCTCCACCGCCCCGGCCGCGTCGATGGCGCCGCGCTCGCGGATGTAGTCGCGGGTGCGGCGAGCGCAGCAGCTCAAGGCTCCCAACAGCGCGAGGCGTTGAGTATCCTCGCCGTCGGGCCAGGCGGCTCTCAGCCGTTCACCCACCGCTTCGAGGGAAATCCCGGAGGTGCAGGCGATCCAGGCGGCACTGGCGATTTGATCCCAGACGCGCTCTTCTTTGAGACCGCAGTTTTCAAACCGCGCCTCGTGGTCGGGACACAGGGCACAGGCGCGCTCGACGCAGTGGCGCGTCAGGGCAAAATCGAGCACGACCGGCTCGAAGGTCGTACCCAGGGTCGGCTCACGGCCCAGCACCTCCCCCCAGAATTCTGCGAGCATGCGCACGGCAAAACTCATCCATGTCTCGACGCGCAAAGGCCCGGCAAAGCGCTCGAAGGCACCCTCCAGACGGGCACTCATCCGCTGGGCTTCCTCGCGGCCCGCCGCCAGCACCACGATGCGCTCGGGCGCCACCCCAGTGGCCATCAGTTCGCGGTAGCGCTCCAGGCACGCCCCGCTCAGACCGCCGCGCGGCCAGCCGACCACCGCCTCAGCCATCCTGAACCAGCCGGTTGCACAGCCGGGCAATTTCCGCCGCCGGGGCCGCATCCAGCCAGCGCTGGAAGGCACTGGCTTCGCGCAGTACGGCACAAGCCGCCCGGGCCACAGCACCGCCCGCTCGGCAGCGCGCCACAATGCGCACAACGACCGGCTCGGGCAATTCCGAATCGGCAAGCGCCTCCGGCAAGCGCTCCCCTTGCTCCCAGCGCTGGACCAGCACCGGCAGCCGCGCGTGCACCCGCGACCAATCGCGGCTCCGGCCGGCGAGCACCACCGTCGACCAGGGGCTTTGCCTGAGCAGCACCGAGAGTTCCTCGGCGCAGAGCGGCCACTCCCGCAAGATGAGCGCCGGGAGCGCATCGGGCAGTGTCGCGCCCATCCGCCGAAAATCTTCCACCTGGATCTGCCGCCCGGCTTCGGCGGGGAGCGCCGGGCGAGCCTCCGCGGGCTGCACCGCGTGCAGCCGTCCCCACCAGAGATTCGCCTCCCACGGCTCCATCTCGAAGATGAGTTCCATCAGACCCGCCTCCTGCCGGCGGGCGCGCTCCTCGGCCCCGTCGCGCAGCCGCAGCGTGCGCGGGCCAATTTTGCACTCCAGATGCCGCCCGTCGCGGGAGAGTGTCCATTGCGGCCGATAGTTGCGCACCGCCACCCGCGGGCGAGGCCGTCCGGGTCCAAAAGGAGCGAGCCGCTCCAGTTCATGAAAGGCCCGGTCGAGTTCGGCGGGCAAATCGAGAGTGGTCTCCGCGTCAATCGCGATGGCCACTGGAGGCTCCAGTCTCTCGCGGGCAACCCGCCGGGCGATCTCGCGGCCGAGTTCCCTTTGCAGCGCGGCGACCCACCGGCTTTCGCACACCAGGCGCACCGCCTCCGGCCGCCCGCCCGCCTCTACCCATAGCGGCCTGAGCGCCGCTAGAGCAGCGATCAAGTCGGTACCTTCCGGCGCG
The DNA here is from genome assembly GCF_000011385.1 of Gloeobacter violaceus PCC 7421. Lineage (NCBI taxonomy): Bacteria > Bacillati > Cyanobacteriota > Cyanophyceae > Gloeobacterales > Gloeobacteraceae > Gloeobacter > Gloeobacter violaceus. The sequence continues at coordinate 3,480,012 of NC_005125.1, read as the reverse complement.
TAACCCGAGCCGTGGGCAAGCGCTTCTGCCTCCGGGCAAGCGATCAACACCACCGCCAGGCCGTAGCGCCCCGCGAGCCTGGCTGCCGCCAGGGACAGAGCCTGCCGGGGCCAGTGGACCCGGGCGAGCACCGCGACCCCCTGCGATTGCAGGCCCAGGCTCTCGATGGCAAGCGCCCCCTCCTGCACCACCCGGGCGATGCGGGCCTCGTGCTCTCGCCATAGCGGCTCCCAGCCCCCATCGGATTCGCCCGCAAGCCAGGCCGTCGCCCGGGCACCCAGGGCGTCGAGCGGTGCCGCCATCTTGAAGATCTGCCGGCGGTGGGAGCTTATCAGTGCCGCCAGCAACGGATGCGATCCGCCGCCGTCTTGGGCCAAACCCGCCAGCACCTGTGGCCGGCAATGGGCAAGGGAGACCAACCCCGCCACACACCCGGCCAGCAACAGATCCGCCCATCGATCGGGAGGCGGTTGTCTATTCAGTTGGCCAAGCAACGCCTCCACCAGCATCCAGGCTACCGCCGCCTCCGGCAGAAACCGCAGCGGGTGATCGAGCGCCAGTTGCAGCGCATTGAGGGCTACCAGACCCTCACCGGACGCCTCGCCCAAGCGCGCTTCGATGGCGATCGTCCGACAACCGGGCGGTGCGGCGGGCATCGAGCCCACGGCGATCAGCAAGCTCTGCGCCACAGGCTGCGCACCAGCAACTACCGTAAGTTCCGTCCCCGCCTCCCGCAGCGCCTCCTGCAGCAGGAGCGCCGCTACCGCACTCTCGAAGCGATCGGCAGTCTGGAGAGTGATCGATTTTCCTTCAGAAATTGTCTGTGCAATCCACTGCGCCGCCCTCTCAAGTTCCGGCCAGGTAGGACAATGCCCGAGCGGGGATCGCTCGGGCCACAGAAACGCCCTTGCCGACTGGGGATCGCCAATTCCCAGAGATCCCAGCGCCCTTGCGCCGTATTCACCGACCAGGGCGCGCACCTCCGGGTGGAGGTGGGACGGAGTGGGCTGCGGGTTCCAGCGGGAGGCCATACCGAACCAAAAGTATCCTGTTTCCTGGAGTGGTTGTCGGAGCGTTAAGGAGTGTTGCGCGGTCTTACCGGCGTTAATACTGCATGGTAACGTGGGCTCACGAGCAGTTGGCGAGAGTTAGGAGAGCCCCTTGAGTACACCGCTGCATCCGCACAACCCGATCGAAGCCGCCGGCGAAATCGGCGGTTACGTGGCCCATCTGCAGTTGCACATGGCGTTGCAGGCCCGCAAACTGTTGCCGAGCGCCCTCGATACCAGCAACCATTGCCACAATTTGCTCTACCAAAGCCAGGCCGAATACGAAAAATTCATTTCGCGCCATCGCCCCTGATCGCATGCGTTTACCGTCGCGGCAACGGGCACCTGCTTTGCAATTTTTCACAATTTGAAATCACCTTGACGTAGTACCTGCCAGCCGTCGTCCTCCCAGCGGACCACCGTCGAGGCGGTGCCGCTGCCGCGGTAGGTACCTGCGAGCAGCGCAACCCCGGCAAAGGTCCGTCGAATCGCTTGCGGCTCGATGAGCACCGGTTGGCCCGAGCGGTTGGCACTGGTGGAAGCGAGGGGACCGGTTTTTGCGAGCAGTGCGTGGGCGTCGGGATGGTTCGGGATGCGCACGCCGACAGTCCCGCCCCCCCGGTGGACAGCGGCAGGCACCCGGCCGCCCACGGGCAGCACCAGCGTCAATGCTCCAGGCCAACCCCGCTCGGCCAGCTCTGTCCACTCCGAGCGCCATTGTGCGGTGTAGAAAGCCAGATCCGCCGCCGCCGCCCCCAGCAAAATGAGCGGCTTATGCTCGTCGCGACCTTTGAGGGCGTAGATTTGCTCGGCGTACTCGGGCAGGCAGACCAGACCCGGCACTGTGTCGGTAGGCATTGCCCCCACACCGCCTGCGCGCAAGTAGGCGGCAAAATCCACCAGGTTCAGAAAATACTCGGCCATCGGTCGATCGCGCCAATCCTCCGCTTTCACTTTAGAACCGGATCTCAGGTAAGCCCGACCGCACGTCCGGCGCCGATGTCAGCCCAGTTTCCAGCATCCAAAGACGGCAGCTTCGCCGGTTGATTCAGACTGACGGGCGGTTGTGTTTGCAGGCTGTGGTGATCGGGTGAAAAATTTTCGAATGCTCCTCTGGTGTATCGCCGGGGGACTGCTCATCGTCTCGCTTTGGGTGCACTGGCAGCCCCAGCCGTCCCTTGGTCCGGCCGGTTCGACCGACTCCCCGGCATCGGCTTTGCCGCAGCACCCGCTGATCCGGGTCTACTTCAACCAGGCGCGCTCCGGGCGCTACGTCGATTATCGGGGTCTGGAGCGTCCCGGCGACGACCTGGAGCGGCGTATCGTCGAAGAACTCGGCCGCGCCCGCACCAGCGTCGATATCGCCATTCACGAGTTGAATCTACCGGGAATTGCCCTGGCGATCGGCGAATGCGATCGGCGCGGGGTGGCCGTGCGCGTCATCTTGGAGCACACCTACCACCGCGACTTTGCATCTGTGGCTTTTGCGAATCGCCTCAAAAGCGCCGATCGCGAAGCCTACGACCGGTGGCGGCAATTCGTAGATGCCAATGGTGACGGCCGGGTCGATTATGGCGAGTTGCAGAAGCGCGATGCCGTCGGGATCTTGAAGCGGGCCAAGATTCCGGTGATTGACGACACCGACGGCGGTACGCGCGGCAGCGGCATCATGCACCACAAGTTTTTGATCATCGACAACCGCCGCGTCGTCACCGGCTCAACCAATTTCACCACCAGCGACGTCCACGGCGACCCGGCCGACCCGCGCACCCTGGGCAATGTCAATCATTTGATTGTGATCGAAAGCGCTCAGGTGGCCGGGCTATTTGCCGCGGAGTTCACCTGGATGTGGGGCGACGGGCCGGGCGGCGCTCCCGACAGCCTCTTTGGGCGGCGCAAGCCTGTCCGTCCGTTGCAATCGGTGGAGGTGGGCGAGGCGCGCATCGGTGTGCAGTTCGGCCCCGGCGAGGGCGAGGCGGGCATCAATGCCCTGATTGCCCGCCGGGTGACCAAGGCGCGCCGGTCGCTCGATTTTGCCCTGTTCGTCTTCAGCGCCCCCGAAATTGCCAAAGCCATCCAGCGGGCCGCCGGGCAGGGAGTGCGGGTGCGCGGTGCCCTCGACAGCGGATTTGCCTACCGCGATTACTCGATGGGATTTGATCTATGGGGGATGCGCCCGTGTGCTTCGAAGCAATCCCCTCCCATCAAAACGGTCGGAGTGGCGCTCCTGCCGCGCGGCGACAAACTCCACCACAAATTTGCGCTTCTCGATAACGGCACGGTCCTTACCGGATCCCACAACTGGTCGGTCGCCGCCGATCGGCGCAACGACGAAAGCTTCTTGATAATCGAAAGCCCCATCGTTGCTGCCCACTTCCGGCGCGAATTCGAGCGTCTTTACAGCCGTGTGCTGCTCGGCCCACCCAAGCGCAAGCCAAAAACCTTTACTTGCACCAAGGAAAAAGCCAAACCAAATCACCACAACAGATAGCAGTGATAACATCATCACCAACGTTAAGATTCTGATGAATCCCATGCACCAGGGTTCTGGCAAAGTTGTTTGCACCACGTTGGCGCTACCGGCAGATCTGCTGGAGGCCATAGATCGCGAAGTGCAACGCGGTGCGTTCCGAAGCCGCAGCGAATTCGTGACCTTCGCCCTGCGTCGGGAGCTTGCGGCGCAGGAGCGCGCCCGAATCGATGCTGAATTTGCGGCTATGGCTGAAGATCCGCACTACCAGCAGGAGGCGAGCGCTGTAGCCGGGCAATTTGCCTTGGCCGACTGGGAGGCACTGCAACTGGATTTTCCAGCCGAACCCCGGCATCTTTGAACAGCCGTCTGAAGAAAGCTCACGGTAGCCCCAGTTCGCCCGCAAAGAAGATCAGCGCAGCGGCGCGGTCGCCGGTGCGCTGGCTAAATGACGCACCGACGCCATGGCCTGCGGCGCGGCGGGTAATCAGCGCCACCGGGTGGTCCGAGCGGGTGGCCGCCTGCAGCCGCGCGGCCATCTTGCGCGACTGGTAAGCGTCCACGCGCGGGTCGTTCTCGCCGGTCAGCAGCAGCACAGCCGGGTAGGCGGTGCCGTCTTTGACCCGGTGCAAAGGCGAGTAGGCGTACAGGGCGGCGAACTGGTCGGGATTTTCGACCGTCCCAAACTCGGTGACGTTGAAAGCGCCGTTCGGGTGCAACTCGACGCGCAGCATGTCGTAGATGCCCACCTGGCCGACCGCTGCTCGAAACAGTTCGGGCCGCTGGGTGAGGGCCGCTCCCACCAATAAGCCGCCGTTGCTGCCGCCCAGGATGCCCAATTTGTTGGGGGCAACCCAGCGCGTCTGCACCAGCGCCTCGGCCGCCGCGACAAAATCGTCGAAGACGTTTTGCTTGCGGGTGAGCCGGCCGTCCAGGTGCCACTGTTCGCCAAATTCGCCGCCGCCGCGCAGATTGGCCACCGCGTAGACGCCGCCCCGCTCGATCCAGGCCAGATTCGCCCCCGAAAATGTCGGCCGCACACTGATGCCGTAGCCGCCGTAGCCGTAAAGAATGGCCGGGGCGGTGCCGTCGGGGATCGTGCCGCGACGGGCCAACACTGTCACCGGCACGCGGGTGCCGTCTTTAGAAAGCGCTTCGATTTTGGTGGCCTCTACACCGGCGTAGTCCGCCGCCGCCTTGAGGGCAAAAATTTCGTTCGACTTGCCGGTGGCACCGTCGTAGCGCATCCAGCGGCCCGGCTCGCTCCAGCCCGAGTAGGCCACGATCGCCTCGGACGAGCGCTCGTCCGAGGCAACCGCATCGATGCCGATGCCGCTTGCCGGGAGCGGGAGCGCGCGCACGAACCGGCCGTCTTTGTCGAACTGGCGCACCCGCCAGTCGGCTCCCCAGACCTCAGTGACCAAAAAGCCCTCCCTGAGCGGGGCGATGTCGCGCATCGCCCAGTCGCCCTCGCGCACCAGCGTCCGGAAGGTGCCCCCTTCGACGACGACCACCCGGCCGCGCGGCGAGCCGCCGGTGGCAATCACCAGAATGCGTTCCCCCAGGAAAGTGCCGGCAATTACTCCTTCGCGCGGCTTGAGCAGCGGCAGCCACTCGCCCGCCTCGCGCACGTAGAGCGATTGGGGTTCGCCGTCGCCGGCCATCACCAGGGCCGCGACGTATTTGTGGTCTTTGGAGGCGATCAGTGCGTATTCGGCGTAGGGCGAAAGACCCGCGCCGAAGTGCAACTTGTCCTGGGAGGCGGGAGTGCCCAGGCGGTGGTGAAAGAGCGCCACGTTGAACGGAGCGACGCTGTCCACCGGGAAGCGCGTGTAGATAAAACCTTTTTCATCGGCGTCCCAGGCGAGGGCCGAGGGCGTGGTGCCCCCGCCCGCCCGCCGGAGCACCTCCGGCAGCGGGCGGCCCGTGCGCGCATCGACCACCCGGATCACCGTGTCTTCGGTGCCTTTGTCGGCGGTGCCGTAGGCCACGTAGCGACCGCTGGGCGACGGCCAAAATTCGGTGACGGCGGTAAGGCCGCCTGCACGGTTGGGATCGACCAGCACCCGCGCAGTACCGGTGGGCCAGGACTGGGAGATGAGAACCGGCTGCTCCTGGGGCGGGGTCAGACGCAAATAAAACAGCCGTCCGCCCGCGAGGTGCGGTTTGGAGCGTTGCTCGGAGGTGAGCGAAAGTTCGCGCACGCGCGCGGCCATTTTCTCCCGGCCTGGGTAGCGGCTGAGCACCTTTTCGGCGTAAGCGTTCTGGGCGTCGATCCAGCCCTGAACCTCGGGGGAAGCGGCTTTTTCCAACCACCGGTAAGGGTCTTCCACCTTGACCGCGCCGTAGGTGCCGGTCGCTGGTGCGGTGCGGGCGGCAGGCGGTGGCGTCACCGAGTCGGTGGCAAGCACCCCGCCGCCCGATAGGATCAGCACCAGCGCGAAAAGCGCTCCCGGCCATGCGCCCGTCCCCATCAGCCTGAAACTGCCCATATCTTCCTTGCAACACAACCGCTAGTTATTCTGGCAGCTTCCGAGCGTATTCAATAGCTAATTTGCAAAGTGACCGTCGCTTCGACCTCGGCGGCACCCCCCTCGATGGGCATGGAGTCTGCTTCGATGGGCCTGGAGGCTTTGATAAAGGGCATCGGCGGCTGGCGGGGAGGGCTCCCGACCTGGACGGTGCGCACCTGTTTGGCCGCCAGTCCCAAACTCTTGAGCACCACCTCCGCCTGGGCGCGGGCGTCGGCGACCGCCCGCGCGAGGGCGTCGGCGCGCGCCTCGGCGTACTGCGCGTCCGGGGCGGTGAAGCTCAGGTTCTGGACGACGTTGGCGCCGCTGCCTACGGCCGCATCGAGGACGGTGCCGGCCTGGGTAAGGGGCACCTGAAACTGGAGATTGCTGCTCGCCGTAAAACCCACGATCTGGCCGGGGCCACCTTTGGGGGAGGGGTCGCTGTAGCGGGGATACAGTTGCACGCTGGTGGTCGCAAGCTTTTGCACCTGCAATTGTTTGAGGCGGGTGACCAGCGGATTGATGCGCTCGCGCAACTGCGCCTGGGCATCGGCGGCGGTGCGGCCCTCGGCCTGCACCCCGAGGTTGAAGACGGCGTCGGTAAACGGCAACGACGCGACGCCGCGGCCACTGACCGTCAAAGTGCGCTCAGGCTGAACTTCCTGGGCGAGGGCGGGAAAAGCGAGGGCCAAAAGCAGCGCCAGACCCAACAAGCAGGAGGATAAATAGACCGGCATCGACAGTGTCTGAATCGGATCGTCCACGACCCTAGCATCGAAGGCAGCCTGGAGTTCAGGGGATCGAGCGCAGTGCGGTTGGACTTGGAATGCACAGTCTTTGATTGCGAAACAGGAATACCCTAAAGAAGCTTAAAAGTTTCAAAAAATATCAACTTTTCGATTTTCAGTTGGTACAGTGGCCAGTGCGCAAGCATGTGCAAGCAATTGAAGAAATAATCAGTCTCCCCAAAAAATCGGCGTAGATACGGTTACATACCAAAGGAGAGCGACGATGACAGACCGTTTGCGGGCTCTGATACCCGGTCGTGCTTCGGCTGTGGTCTTTGTGGGTCGGGCTGCGCTCGGTGCGGCGGCGGCCTGTTTGCTGGTGCAGGTCGGCTGTGCCGCCGTGCCGACCGTTCCGGGCGCGGTGGTCCGCGCGAAGGTGCAGGTGCCCACCGGTATGCGCACCGATAAATTTTCGGTCGATCGCTATTTGAACATTCCGCCGAATTTCGACATTTCGGTGTACGCCCGCCTCAGCAAGCCCCGTTTTCTAGCGATTGCCCCCAACGGCGACTTGTTGGTCTCTCAGCCGAGTACCGGCAAGGTGCTGCTGGTCAGGCCCAACGGCAGCGGCGATCCGGCGATTTACGACTTTGCGGTCGATCTGCGCAAACCCCACGACATTGTCTTTCACAAAATCGGTTCGACACAATACGTCTACATCGCCGAGACCCACCAGATCAATCGTTACATCTACACCAACGGCGACACGACCGCCCAGAGCCGCCAGGTGATCGTCACCAACCTGCCCGACAGCAGCCTGAGCGAACTCGAAGGCGCCTACGGCCACGAACTGAAAAATATTGCTCTTGACACAAACAACAAGCTTTACGTGTCGATCGCTTCGACCTGCAACGCCTGCTTCGAGGACACCGTAAGCGATCCTGTGCGGGCCGCCATCTACCGCTACAACTCCGACGGCACGGCCGGTCGCCTTTTTGCCGAGGGCTTGCGCAACGCTGAGGGCCTCGCCTTTTTGCCCGGCACCACCAGCCTTTGGGCGGTGGTCAACAACCGCGACAACATCGCCTACCCCTTCGACGATTCGACCGGCAACTACGGCAAAGTGGTCCCTGCCTACGTCGACAACCACCCGCCCGAAGAATTCACCCGCGTGCTGGACGGGGGCAACTACGGCTGGCCGTTTTGCAATCCCAACCCGGATACGACCAACGGCTATTTCAACATGCCCTTCGATCGCGACTATGAACTGAACGCCAGTGGCAGCGTCGATTGTGGCGGCATGAACCGCATCGACCGGGGCATCCAGGCCCACTCCGCCCCCCTTGGCCTGACGTTCTTGCAATCGACCAACTTCACATCCCTCTATCGCAGCGGTGCGGTCCTCGGGCTGCACGGCTCCTGGAACCGCACCCAGCGCACCGGCTACAAGATTGCCCACTTCGCCTGGGACAGCTCGACGCAGAGGCCCGGTGCCCAGGTGGACCTGGTTACCGGCTGGGTGGACAGCGCCACGCAGGAGTATTGGGGGCGGCCGGTGGATACCGCCGTCGACGCGCAGGGCAATTTGCTGATTTCCGATGATTCGAGCGGGGCCATCTACAAGCTCACCCCCAAGCCTGGCCCGGTTTTGAGCGTCGTGCCCGACCGCCCGAGCTACCTGCAGGGAGAAGTGATGTATACCCAGGCGGCGGTCGCTTCGTCCTCGGCCCCATCCAGTGTGCAGTTTTTCGTCGATGGCAAAGCGATCTGGACGGAGGGTGCTTCGCCGTACTGGCTGGGTGGCGATCAAAATGCCGGCAGCGTGGTACCGGGATACGGGACACGCAGCCTTGGGGCAGGTTCCCACAGCTTGAGCGCCAAGATGACCGTCAAGGGTGTGCAGTACACTTCATCCACCGTGCAGTTTGAGATCGCTGCCCCGCCTGCCCCGGCAGCGAGTGTCATCCTCGACAAAGTCGTCTACGCTCGGGGGGCCAAGATCTACGCCCAGGCCTCAGTGGCAGCCGCCGCCCAGCCCACGAGCGTGCAGTTTTATATCGACGGCAAAGCAGTCTGGACCGAGAAGATAGCTCCCTACTGGCTAGCGGGTGACCAGCCGGACCAGGCCAACGGCTACAACACGAACAATCTCACCCCGGGTACCCACAGCCTGTACGCGGTGGTTACCGTCAACGGCACGCAGTACACCTCCGCCACGGTGCACTTCCAGTTGCTTTAAACCGACATTCCGCAGGTTCAAGCGTGATTGCTGGAATTTTCGCTTCTCACCGGAATGTCAGCCATAGCCCCTACCAGCGACTCATCGCTCCTGCGGCTCCTGCCGCTACAGGCGCAGTCTTTTCTGGCTTTTCAGCCTCTCTGTGCTCATAATTGTCTCTCGCCTCGCATGTATTTTCGTGCCTCCTCTGCTCAGCCCACCAGGTAGTAGCGCCCACATGCTTCGCCCAAAAGTTGCACCACCCGTCGCCGCTCCTCGTTGAGGTTCGACACCTGCCCGGCTCCTGCAACCTCCAGCAGATGCACCGCCTGGAAACTTTGGAAGATCCAGCGCAAGGTTGGGGTCGCTGTTGGCTTTTTCAGTTGGTTCTTCACCGTCGTTTGCGTTTCGGCTAGAGCCTGGCGCAACTGCCGCTGCCCGAGACTGTAGACCAACAGGCACAGCCCCATCACCAGGGCCAACGCCTCCACGCGCTCGGGCAACTTCAAGAACACGCTGGAGGTAAAAAACAGCGGGTCTTTGAGGAAGCGAAACCCCCGCTCTACCGACTGCTGGGCTTTGTACTGCGACAGCACCTGCGTGCTCGAAAGCCGCTCATGCTCCAGCACGTTGGTGGCCAGCACGAACTTGCTTGCCTGCGGTGTGCTGCTTCCCCTCGATGGCGCTTGGGTTGCGCAGCAGTTGGGCCGAGAGCAGCCACACCCCAGTCTTTTCGGGTCTGCTGGCTTTGGCTGGTCTACCGCTTTTGGGGTGACGCACCTGTGCTTGCGCCCGCACTGCCCCCAACAGGTGGTACTTCAACCCACCGGCGAAGCGTTCCGCCGCTGCCAGGGCATCGGCTTGACAGGCAAACTCCACCTTGCACAATTTGGCCAGTTCCTTGTTGGTCTTGGCGTCCGACTCGCCTAAGTAGACGGGTCAATTAAAAAGGTAGCGTTCGCACGCATATCCCTTATGACGGTAGCGGCCGTCTATCGCCTCGATCACCGCCACACCCAGTTCGTATTCCATCTCGTAACTTCGACCTTGCATCCCGTGACGTTTGATTTGCAACCACTCCCCTTCGATGTCATTCAACTGCGGACTGTACGGCGGCAAAAAGAAAATGTACAATCCCTGCTCTTGCCATTGCGGCCATTTCTCCCGTACACGCCAATGGCGATGCACTGAATAATTATCCTGCACAATCACTGTGATTTGACCAGATTCTTGCAAGCGTTGCAACGCTTTTTTTGCCTCCCATTCCATCAATTCGATATACGTTGCACTTTTAATGCTTCCAAAACATACTCCGTAATCAAAACTGCTTTCTGGACAATAAATTCCCAGAACGCTGATGCGCTTTCCATGGCGGGCCGGCTGCTCGATGCGCTTCTGTTCTCCGCGTTTTGCCCAGGTATAATTCATGATACTCGGCAAACTAAAACCCGATTCATCCAAGTATTTTATAACCACGCAACCCTATTGCTGAGCTTTTTCCAGCGTTTCGAGGTCTGCTTTTTTTCCTTGATAAAACTCTGGAGTTTGCTTGGCTACAATGCTGCGACGGATTCGTTGCCAGGTGAAGCCCTTTTTTTGAGAAGCTTGCGCAGGTGGTCGGCACTCAATTGCACCCCACGTTCTTCGGCCAGTTTGGCGGCCAACTGACTACTGGTGTAGGAGCGCGGCTCCCGCTGCAGACACTCTTCTAAATACTGCAAGTCTGCCTCGCTCCAGGTATTTTTGGAGCCGCGGCCGTCGGCTTCGAACAATTGGTCGATGCCGCCATTCCACCACCGCTCGAAGGTGGCATGGACGGTGGATGGTGCCCAATCGAGATAGCGAGCAATGCGTGGAACGTTCATGCCATGGGCAGACAGGCGCAGGGCTTCGGCACGTTCACGCACCCGTCGAGGTACGGACAGGTCGTTTTTGAGTTCCAGTAAAGCTTGCTCTTGTTCTGGCGTCAGCGCAATACGATGGGGCATGACAGAAAGGCGAGAGCTACAGCTTTTAAGTTATACGGTTTTTCCACGACCGGCTACTTAGACGCCCTTGCAACCCATCGACAGTCTGGGTCCGCTCCTCCAGCTGCGCCTGCAGCCCTTCGAGGGCCTGTTGCTGCACCGCCCGTTCGGGCGCCGTCTGCAGGCCCATTTGCAACCGCTGACCTTCCGAGCGGCCCTGTCGCACTTGCTCTTGCAGTCCCGACAGCTGCGTCTGCAGCTCGGCTATAGCCTCGGCGCTCTCTCTGGACCGCCTGACGTTGCAGCTGGTCGATCGACTTCTGCTCACTCTGCAGCTATTGGCGCTGCTGGTGCCGCTCGCGGGTGGCAGGGTTGGCAATTCTCAAAGTCGTCTTGTCTATCACGCCGTTTCTGCCCGGTTCGCTTGCGCTTCTACTCGTCGGCGCGCGTGGAAACGGCCCAGGGGACTGTCCGCCTGCCGATGCTCAAGCTCGTCGATGATCTGCTGGATCGCGGCACTGCTCTGGCGCAGGCCCGCACCGGCCGCCCGCAACCGCTCCCGAGAGCCTGGCGGGTCGCTTCGTCGGGCATCCAGGGGCCACTCCCCGCTGGGTGTCCGCTCATGGCAGTCTCCAATCGCGTTTGACTTTCTCGATAGTCAGCAGCGCCGTTTCGATGCGTTCCCCGGTAAGCACCGCCGGGGCACAAAGACAGGGCACAAAGCTCCGGTTGCGCGGGCGCCCCGATCGGCAGACACATGTGGGCAGGTGCCTCCTGCGGCGCTCTGCGGTGGTGGGCGGCGCGGCGCCGTTTGCCCGGTGGCGGGAGCCTGGGTCTGGTCGTGCTTTAACCTTACAGCCTGGGCCATCGAATCGATGCGTCGCTGCTGGTGCCGGTTGGGACGCATCTGGCCTCTGAGGGCCGTCGTCACCCAGGCGCTCACCCCCTGCCGGAACGAGCCGGACGGTTGATGGACAACGCTTTCAATTCTGAGACTGACACCTGCCCTAAAGCTGAAAATCTTCGCCTAGGTAGTACTGGCGCACCAGCGGATTGACAGCCATCTCAGCGGGGGTGCCGGCGGCGAAGACCCGCCCCTGGGCCATGATGTAGGCCCGGTCGGTGGTGGAGAGGGTGGCGCGCACGTTGTGGTCGGTGATCAGAATGCCGATGCCCCGATCGCGCAGGCGGGCGATCATCTTTTGAATGTCGGAAACGGCGATCGGGTCGATACCGGCGAACGGTTCGTCCAGCAGCAAAAACTGCGGCCCCTCCATGCCCGCAGCCAGCGCCCGGGCGATTTCGACCCGCCGCGACTCGCCGCCTGAGACCTGAATACCCAGGCTTTTGCGGATGGTGGCGATGCCGAACTCCTCCAGCAGTTCCTCCAGGCGCTTGCGCCAGAACTTGCGGGGTACGCGCGTCTGCTCGAGCACCAGCAGAATATTGTCTTCGACGCTCAAGCGGCGAAAGATACTCTGCTGCTGCGGCAGATAGCCGATGCCGAGCCGGGCGCGCCGGTGCATCGGCAGGGTGGTGATGTCGCGCTCGTCCAGCTCAATGCTGCCGCTGTCGGGCTTCTCCAGACCCGTAATCATATAGAACGTCGTGGTCTTGCCCGCACCGTTGGGACCCAACAGTCCCACCACCTCGCCCTGCTCGACGGCGAGACTCACCGCGTCCACCACGACCCGCTTGCTGTATTGCTTGGAGATGTGATCGACGGTGATTTTCACTGCTGCGGCTTGGATTCGGAGGTTTTCTGCGGCGGCTCCTGCGGATCTTCGGACGGTGGAACAGTGTAGATTGCTTCTACCTGTTTACCCGAAGGAGGCTGGGCATCAAACAGACCCTTGTCGATAAAATAAGTCATCACCTCGGCGTTCATGCGGTTTTCATCCTGTACAACGCGCACATTCCCCGAGAGAATGATCTTCTTCTCGTCCCTCAGATAGGTCGCTTTTTCGGCGGTCGCCACCACCTTGCGCGCCGGATATTCGATGCGCACGTTGCCGCGGGCGATGACGACGCCGGACTTGGTATCGGCTTCTTGAATATCGGAAGTGATTTTAAGCTGTCCCCCGCCGCCGGCACCGGCCCGGCTCGCGGTCTGGGCGGCAATTGCCTGGGACATCAGAACACTCGCGGCCATCAGCGCGCTTATCGCCCAAAGTGCCATTCGTCCCATCTTCAACCAACCCTCACTTTTTCCTATGATGCCACGACCGCCGGGCGTACCCGGTACCATGGCGCAGGAAGCCGAAGAGATTTTGTCCATGAGCATTGAACGCCTCGAGCGCCAACCAGTCCACAGCGGCAGCCGATTGCGTCTATTTCGCGACCGCGTGCGCCTAGCCAACGGCCTGGTGCGCACCTGGGACATCCTTGAGCAGCCGCCGGTGGCGGTGATCTTGCCTTATCAGAGCGGACCGGACGGGGGCCGGGTATTGATGGTGCGCCAGTACCGCTACGCCATCGGCCAGGACTTGCTCGAATTTCCGGCGGGGATCGTCGAAGCGGGCGAAGATCCCGCCCACGCCGCCCGCCGCGAACTGGCGGAGGAGACCGGCCTGGAGGCGGCGCGTTGGGTGACGCTGCCGCCGGTCTTTCGCATGCCGGGCAACTCCAACGAACGCACCCACTTTTATCTGGCCGGCGAGCTTTCCCCCGCCAGCGGCTACGGTGTCGATCCCGAGGAGGAGATTGCCCTGGAGTGGCTAGCGGTGGAGGAATTCGAAAGCCGTGTTCTTTCAGGCCGCATCGAAGACGGCAAAAGCCTGATCCTCTGGCTGCTGGCTCAACCGCACCTGCAGCCATGATTCGCCCAATGACAGGCGTCGGTGTTTAGAAACTTCTATGCCTTCAGACAGATGACGGTCGCCTTCACGGCAACGCAAGCTGGGAAAGTCTTAAAGATTCTTTACATTCGAGGCTTCGTCCATGTCTACCAACAAGAACATTGAGATGAACGGGCAGGATCGTAACGCTTTTGTCTTCGGTCTTTCCCCGCAGGCCGAAATCTGGAATGGGCGGCTGGCCATGCTGGTGGCCACCTATGTCCTGCTGCGTGACGTGCTGAACCTGTTCTAAATTTTGGTCGGTGGGACTTCAGGTTCAGTTTATTTTCGGTTGGCTTCAAGTCTCTGCACAGAAGCTGTTTAACATCCATGCGGATCTTGGTGACGGCGCGGATCCTCTACTTTTCCGGTAGGGGGTCCAATCGTCGGATTGGTGCAGTGGAGCAGGATTCTCTCCGGCATTCTTGCTTGGCCACTCTCGCGGCAGGTTTTGAAACCAGTTGAGAATTAAAAGATCCGAAGTCCCGACGACAAATCGACAGAATGCCTGGCACCTGCCGGCGCAGACAAAACATCACTACAGGAAATGAATATGGATAGTCCTACGATGGCCCAGGCACCGGAGCCGCTGCTGATTTCTTCGGAGCGCTTCGTGCTTGGCGTTACAGAACAGCTTGACCCGCTCGTCAGCCTACAGCTTACCGGAGTGATCAAGCAGCTGGTCAACATCGCCTACCTCATGGGCAATGAAGACGGGAAGCGGCGAGCGGAGTAATCCGAGTGAGAATAGAGGGGTAAAGGTAGTCTTTGATTACCGAGCCCTTTCTGCTTCCCAAAGGTGGCGATCGTCGTGCATGAACTCGAAGTCTTGATTGAGGCCCGTTATCCCCTCATCTACCTGCTGACTTCTGAGGAGGAGCGCGCCGAGCAGGCCATCGCCGCCATCTCCCAAATCGAGCCGACGCGCCGGCTCTTTGTCTGGACGCTCACCCACGGCATCGTCGAGTACGGATCGGCGCGGGCGCCCGCCCAGCACAACACAGTCTCTCCCCAGGCGGCCATCGAGTGGGTTGTGCGGCGAGGCGAGCCGGGCATCTTCATCTTCAAGGATCTGCACCCGTTCATCGATCTGGCCCCGGTCAAGCGCTGGCTGCGCGATGCTGTGGCCGGCTTCAAGGGCACCGACAAAGTCCTCGTGTTGATGTCGCCGATCCAGCAGATCCCAACCGAATTGGAAAAAGAGGTCGTCGTCGTCGAATTTCCCCTCCCGGGTCCCGGCGAGTTGAACGAATTGCTGAACGTTCATCTCAGTCAAGCTCCCGATAAGCTCCGTATCTTGAGTGACGCGGGCCGTGAAAAGCTGGTCAAAGCCGCCCTCGGGCTCACCAAAGACGAAGCCGACAAGGTCTACCGCAAGGCCGAAGTCGTCTCCGGACGACTCACCGAAGCCGAAGTCGACATCGTCCTCTCCGAAAAAAAGCAGATCATCAAGCGCAACGGCATCCTCGAATACCTCGAATTCGACGACACCATCGACTCGGTCGGCGGCCTCGCCGAGCTGAAGCGCTGGCTCACCCAGCGCTCCGACGCCTTCACCGAGCGCGCCCGCCAGTACGGCCTGCCCCAACCCAAGGGATTACTGATCCTGGGGGTGCCCGGCTGCGGCAAGTCGCTGATCGCCAAGACCACCGCGCGGCTGTGGGGTCTGCCGCTGCTGCGCCTCGACATCGGCCGGGTCTACGACGGTTCGATGGTGGGCCGTTCGGAGGCGAACCTGCGCAACGCTCTGCGGGTGGCCGAATCGATTTCGCCGGTGATTTTGTTTATCGACGAAGTGGACAAGGCGTTCGCGGGGGCGGGGGGTTCGTCGGACTCGGACGGCGGGACGTCGATGCGGATTTTCGGTTCGTTTTTGACGTGGATGCAGGAGAAGACCTCTCCGGTGTTCGTGATGGCGACGGCGAACCGGGTGGAGCGGTTGCCGAGCGAGTTTTTGCGCAAGGGCCGCTTCGATGAAATCTTCTTCGTCGACCTGCCAGGCGACACGGAACGCCGGGAAATCGCCCGCATCCACCTTGGCAAGCGGCGCGCCGATACTTCCGGCTTCGACATCGCTGAGTTGTCCAGCTCGTGCGAGGGCTACTCAGGAGCCGAGATTGAGCAAGGGCTGGTGGCGGCCATGTACGGCGCCTTTGCCCAGAACCGGGAGTTCAACCAGTTCGACATTCTGGCCGCCCTCAAATCGACAAGGCCCCTTTCTCAAACAATGACCGAGCAAGTGTCGGCTTTGCGCAATTGGGCGAAGCAGCGTGCCCGGCCGGCCGACAGCATGAGTGCCGATTACCGGCGCATGGAGTTTTGAGGAACTCCGGTGCGAACAGCTCTGAGTGGATGGTGGCGGCAAGAGCCTGATCCTGCGGCTTTTAGCGCCCTACCGGACGTGAATTAAAGTCAACACATTTTGCCAATTCCTACGATTTCTCTCGATTTTGGGGAATTGCCCATTTGAAGCGTGCGCGGGAGCGCGCCATCCCTATAGGCTCCTCAACGGGTATCGATTGCGGTCGGTATCAGCCGGGACTTTTATCGAGGAGCCGAAGCTATGATCCACATCACATCCATGCGCGGGTTCTGTGCCAGTCTGTGCGTCTCGCTGTTGACGATGGGCGCCGTTGCCCATGCCCAGCCTCCCGTTCCTGATCTTGCGGGCGGGCCACTGCCCTTCGACCATCCCGCCGCCCAGGCCGATCCGGCATTTGCAGGGCTGCCGGACCTCGCCCCACCGTCCTACGACCCCAATAGTCCCCGATTGCCGGAATCGTTGGCCCTCAGAGAAATGGGTTACAACCCACTTACCGGTGAGGTGCGCACGGGCGCCCCGGTGAAGCTGCCGGTGGGCAACCTCTCCAGCTTCACCCCCGCTTACGCGGGTCCGGATGGGGGCAAAGGCACGGCCACTGGTCCCGGCTCCGACAGCGTCATCGGCACCGACAACCGCGTGCAGATTACCAGCACCACCACCTTTCCCTACCGGGCGGTCACCAAGCTCAACGTCCAGTTTCCCTACGGTGCCGGCGGCTGCTCCGGGATTTTGATTGCCGCCAAGTACGTGCTCACCGCCGGGCACTGCATCTACAGCCCCTCCTCCGGCGGCTGGGCCGTCAGCGTCCAGGTGATCCCCGGCCAGAGCGGTTCCTATCAGCCCTACGGCGCTTACTCCGCCACGTACATCCGCACCTTCAGCTCCTGGACCTCCTATAGCGATCCCAACTACGACATGGCGCTTATCACCCTCAATGCACCCGTGGGCGACACCACCGGCTGGATGGGTTACGGCTACGATTCAACGATCGTGGGCACCACCGGCAACATCGCCGGGTATCCCGGCGACAAGGGCGGCTCGACGATGTGGTACGACAACGACCCGGTGAGCAGCGCCAGCACCTACCGGGTCACCTACAACATCGACACCTACGGCGGCCAGAGCGGCAGCGGCGTCTACCAGTCGTCGGGCAGCACGCTCACGGTCTTCGCCACCCATACCAACGGCGGCTCCTCCAACAGCGGCACCCGCATCGATTCGAGTAAAAATAGCACCTTGGGTTCTTGGATTAGCAGCGGGTATTAGATTGGTCCAGGCACCTGAGGCCTGCGGTTGGTTTTGCACGACAGTCTGTGGCGCGAGAGGCGGAACCCCCTTCGGGTTCCCCTCTCGCGCTCTCCAACCTCCCCGCGTCGAGGGGGTGCCACCCCCCCGACACCCCCCGGACCAGGGATGGGTGAGGCGGGAAACCGGGTCGGTGTGGGCCTGGCGCAGGTTGGAAAGGTAGGCGGCTGCGGCGAAAAGGTTGTCTTGAAGATCTCAACGGACAAGGGTTCTTATCCTGACACCTACTCTAGAAAGGCGACTTGACCTTGGGCTCCTGATAGTTCTTTTCGCGCAAACGCCGCTTGATAATTGCGAAGTACTCCTGCAGGAATGGTTCTACCTTGGTTAGCGACGTGGCGGGAATGCCGAACAGCTCTCCCGCCGCGTCCATATCGGCGCTGTAGGTCTGGCCGGTGGCGAACGCCTCGCTGAAGCGCAACAGCTCGATAAGATTTGGGTTCAGCATTCTGGCCAATAGTTCGTTGATGCGCTTCTGGCCTTCAGAAAGAATGCTCACCTTGGGTATCTGCTTGACGCCGGACAGATCGTCGCACAGCTTGATGATGGCCTGGACATCCCAGACTTCGGGGCCGCTCACGCCGATGGTGCGGTTATTGAGGATGGGGAGGGTGCAGGCGGCCACCGCGAACTTTGCCGCATCCAGGGTGCTGATGTAGGCAATCGGCGAAGGGTTGCGCTGGATGCGCACGGGTTTTTTCTCCAGAATCGGCAGGGCAAATTCGGGAATGAGCCCCTGCATGAAAGCACTCAGCCGCAGGATGGTGTAGGGTACACCCGAGCGCTCCAGGTGCTCCTCGACTTTGTGCTTGGTGCGCATCATCTTGCTGTCGGGAAATTCGTCGCAGCGCAGTACAGAAGTGTAGACCGCCCGCTGGAGGGGTCGGCCGCGCATTGCGTCGATAAAGGCGCGCATGCCGGCATCATCCACGTTGTCGATGTTGTTGGTCTTGTCGCGCCCGTCGCGGCTGGCCAGGGCGCTGGCCGTCAGGATCACCGCCTCCATATCGGCAAGCAGCGGCTCGTAGCAGTCCGCCTCGCGCAGGTCGCCGCCGAACAGTTGCGCTCCCCACTGCTCCAGAAACTGGGCTTTCTCGCGGTTGCGCACCCCGCAGCGGACCGTATGCCCCTCGTCGATCGCCCGCCGCACGACCTGCCGTCCCAGGTTGCCCGTCGCACCCATCACCAGGATCTTCATCGTTACCGTCCCACTGCTTATAACAAAATGTTACAGCCCTCTCAGAAGTGGGGATCAGGTTTTAGAGATCCAACAATAAATCGACTTCGTCCACCGAAATCTGACCTTCGCAATCGGGCAGTTTGCCGCTCAGGACGAGGGTAATCGCTTCGAGTTGGCGGGGGGTGGCCTGCGGATAGCGCAGAGTCGCATCGACGGTGCCGGGGGCGATGAGGGGCAATTGTACCGAGGGGTCCGCCTGGATGGCGGGTAGATAAGCAAGCAGGTGTTCCGGCAGCGGGGCGCAGCGGCCCGGAAAGTGGCGGTCGAAGTAAATGATGTGATCGCTCTTCCAGAGGTTGCAGCTTTGACAGAGCGGTTGCAGGTTTTTTGCCTCGTTGGGGCCGCCGCGGCTGACCGGCACGATGTGGTCGCGGGCGACGATCCCGGCGGTGGCCCAGGGCTTGCCGCAGCAGGGACACTCACAGTACCAGCGCAGCAGATCCCAAAATTCCCACTCCTCCACCTGGCCCACCGGGTCGTAGGCGGCGCGGCGCTCCTTCGCTTTTTTGGCGCGGGAGCGCTGGGTGGCCAGATCCACGCAGCCCGGGCAGGGGTCGGTGCGCAGCAAAAAATCCTGAAGGCAGTGTGGGCATCGGTGCATGGAACCCATCCTATCCGGGGGGCCAAACTGCCGCTCACGC
Organism: Gloeobacter violaceus PCC 7421; assembly: GCF_000011385.1. Classification (NCBI taxonomy): domain Bacteria; kingdom Bacillati; phylum Cyanobacteriota; class Cyanophyceae; order Gloeobacterales; family Gloeobacteraceae; genus Gloeobacter; species Gloeobacter violaceus. Next base: position 3,460,721 of record NC_005125.1, on the reverse strand, counting down.
AGCCGGGCAGCGGGCTTTTTCCACTCCGCTCAAAGAGGTTCAGCAACAGCACTCCCAGCACAAAAAGGCCAGATATCATCGGAATCATGCAGGTTCATTGGAATGCACAATGCCCCCATTGCTTGAACAAGGGCTTGGTCCGCATTTGCGCGCATTCAGCGAGGGCGAGTACCACCGCCTGCAGGAAGCAAGAATTTTGCTCGCACACGAGCAGCAGGTACTGGTAAACGGCTGTGTTGTGTCCGCAGATACGCGCCGCCCGCGTCTATTTACCGCCAATGAGTACCATCGGATGGCCGAGGTAGGCATACTGCACCCTGCCGAGCGCGTCGAATTCATCAATGGCCGAATTTTCTCCATGAGTCCGAAGGGTCCGGTACACACCGAGATCGTCAACAACCTGGAAAGTTGCTTTCAAGGGTTGTTCGAAGGGCGCGCCCGGTTGCGCAGAGAGCAGCCCGTGGAACTGGGCGAACTGGGTCAACCGGAACCGGACATGGCTGTCCTGCGGCTGAGCCCCCGCAGGTACGTCACCAATCACCCAAAGCCCGAGAACATCCGGTTTGTAGTCGAAGTGGCGGACACAACCCTCACTTACGATCTCACCATCAAAAATGAAACGCACTCACGATCCGGCATCAAGGAATATTGGGTCGTAGACATCAACAACCGCCGAGTTTTTGTCTTCACCCGACCGGGGCCGTCGCGATACCGCAGCGAGAGGATTTGCACAGAGGATGAGTCGGTTTCACCCGCGGCTTTTGCCGATGCGATCGTTCCCGTTCGGGTGCTGCTGGATCTGACGGAAAGTTAGTGCGCAACACCTACATTTTCAGACCACCGAAGCAACCGGTGGGTAGGTGCTGCGGTAAATTTCGCTGCGCCGCCCGAACCAGTCGTAGCGGTGGTCGCGGATCTGGACGTAGCAACCGTCCCCCAGCCCCGGCAATCCCGGTACGGAGCGATAAACGGCGATCACCGCCTCTCCCCCGGGCATCCGGCGGGCGATCTCCTCGGCGGCGGCACTGCCCTGGTATCGGCGCTCGGGCGGGCCGGGATCGATGAGGATCATCCCCGCTTCGCACTGACCGAGAGCCACTTCGTAGCGCTCCAGACCGGTTTGATCCTGCATCGGCACGTAGCGAAATTGACGGCCCTCATCCAGGCGTTCGAGCCACTGCACCAGGTTGACGCACAGGTTGCACAGGCCGTCGTAGATCAGTAAAATACCTTGTGCATCAGGCAAACTGGATCACCTCAGCGATCTGCCTCCCCTAAATTTTACTCTAGGGCGTGTCATCAATTTAGCCAGATGACCGCTGCGGCCAGATGGATCGCTCCGAGAAAATTGCTTGCCCGTTTGTCGTAGCGCGTCGCAATCGCCCGATACTGCTTGAGCCGGGCAAAAAAGTTCTCCATCGGGTGACGGGCTTTGTATAAGTGCTTGTCGTAAGTGCGCGGCTGCGTGCGATTGCGCTTCGGCGGGATCACAGCCGTCTTGCCCTAAGCCGCCAGGCGCTTGATGACCCGCTCATCTGCGTCGTAACCCTTGTCGGCAATCAACATCTCGCTCTTGATGTCCGCCAATAGTCTATCTGCTCCCTCCAAATCGCACGCTTGGCCAGGCGTCAGGTGAAAGCCGAGCGGATTGCCCAGGGCATCGACCGTTGCATGAATCTTCGTACTCAATCCCCCTCGGCTGCGACCGATTGCCTCTTGCTCAGGCTCCCCCCCTTTGCCCCCGCACTGTGTTGGTGGGCGCGGACGATAGTCGAATCAATCATCGCGTATTCATTGTCGGCCTCCTCCGCCAGCTGCTCAAACACCTGCTGCCACACGCCTGATTGGGACCAGCGTCTGAAGTGTGTATGTATAACTCGAAAATCGCCAAAGCGCTCGGGTAGGTCGCGCCAGGGAATACCTGCGCGATAGCGGTACAAAACGGCTTCCACGAACAGACGATTATCTTTGGCCGTAACGCCGACAGTGCCTTCTCGCCCGGGCAGAAGGTCTTTGATGCGTTCCCACTGGTCATCGCGCAAGGCATAGCGTCGGGTCATGGCAAGAACTGCTGCACTGGCTCTACCACTTTACCTAATTGATGACACGCCCTAGATGAATACTTAGCATTAGAGAGAGATTGTATTTAAGCTTACCTTTGACCCTTACGAACCATTTTTAGGCCATACAAGTAGAGTTCTGCAACTGCATACAACCGTGGAGGAGGATCAACAGGACGAGTACGTTCCACAAGGATTCCTGCTTCCACCATACTTTTTATTTGAAGAATTACCTCACTTTCCTGCATGTCCCAGACTTCTGCAAGTCGATCTTCTCCAATCGGGGAGCGCTCGCTCTGAAGCTTATCCAAATGCTCTTTGAATTCTGGATATTCATTACAAACCTCGTCAACGCGCTGGTCGGAGACATCCGGAAACGCCTCGATCAATGATTTTGGTCGAAGTATTATTTCAGTGCTGTAGTCTCGAGAAAGTGATTTTTCGATTTTCACGGCTTTTTGTAGAAGGTATATTAAACTCCTTGGAAAACAATTGTTTTTACCGTCGGCAATACGTGTTCTAACCCAATTGTAAGTGTATGCTTTCTTTGTGCGCCCCATACGTTCGCCCCACAACGGGTACAATCCTTTCCTCAGCTGATCCAGGGAAATGTTATCTAAAAGCTGTAAAGAAATTCCATATGTATCCTTTAGATATTTAGTAAATGATGTAGAGCTTCTTAGCACTTGCCTGAGAATTAGGCGCCATAAATCAGCTTCTTCCCACCGGAGTTCAACAGAGTGACCAGTGTAATGTCCTTTGTTTGTAAAATCGAGTCGATTCCATATATCTTCTCTAATAAAGATTTTCGGCGTTATATTTTTAAGCAAGTTTCCGCTTTCTAACCACCAAGATAGCAATGCTTCTATAGCTCGTTTCCTCTGCTCGTAATTACTACTGAATCCTGCGTCAAGTTCATCGTATAGAAGCCAAATTTGCAGCCTGTGATCACCCAGCCATCTATCTATAGTTCGAATCTCGTCTATGCTCTTGGGACCTATCAATGGATTCTTTGCTCTTTCAACTAACCAATTGACAGTCTTACTGTGCGAAGAGTCATTGCTAGCACTTAAAGAGACCAGAGATGGGTCTAAATCCGCTAGCTCTCTTATTTTTGGATCGGAATGGCAAAGTCGCAAGAGTGCATAATTTATCCAGAAACTTTGCCAACATAGTTCACCTGCTTGACCTTCAAAACTATTTAAGTCCGTACTTTCCAACATCGGACCAACTAGGCTGAGTCTTCCATGGCCCGCTACAAATCGAACGTTTTTCAGTTCAACATCTGCTTCAGCCAATTTTCTTGCCTCGTTGGCCTGCTCAATAAAGAGTCTGAATAATAAGCTTTTACCTGTTCCCTTTGCTCCCCGGATTAGCCAAGTACTTTTGCTAAGAAATCTGGGAAAATCCTCTGTTTTTTGAAAAATATTAGGTATTTCTGAAGGATCCAGTTCTTGAGCAGTAGCTGACTTAAATTCGAGTTCTTTAATGATTTGGTCGCTTTTATTTTTATTCAGTTTTGTTCCAGGCAAGTCGCTTTTTACATCGGGCAAACTCGCGTCAATAATGTCAGCTATTGAAGTGTATGCATCCTGAATTTCTTTTGGAATGCCATTTACTAAGCTTCTTAATAAGAACGTTCTAGCATTGTAATAGACTACATTATACATTTCATTAATTAGTTGATTGTTAGGCACACCATAATTCTCGGATAGCCATTCTTCAACACGCGCCATAAGCACTTCGGATTGCTCTTGCGCCAATAATGGTATTGGTGTCAAAAGAAAATGGATATCGGGCCGACCTTGATACTCTTGCTGCTTCCTAATAGCCTTAAGAGCTATACGAAGACCTTCAAAGCTTTGATCAGTTGGTGTAAAGCAAATTATAGCTAAGTCAGCCAAATCAAATATTGACACCGCACTAATATTATTGAAGCCAGGGCGGGAGTCTATTAATATTACATCTGGGTTCACTGCAGTACTAATATCGTCGATTAAACGGAGAACTGGATTATTACTTCTTCTATACAACGTTTCAATGTTAAGATCAGCAAGTTTATGGACATACTCTTCGTCATAATTTCCTGCTGGAATGAGGAAAAGTTCGCCTCTATGCTCAAGATTTACTGCTTGAATACAATCCTGTATCTTTGGGCAATCTTCGTCCGGTGTCAAATATCTTTGATACAAGTAATCAACGACTCCAGTTTTATCTACACTTCTCAGTTCCCTATCATTCCTGAACATAGCGGATAAGCCTGGAGCCTCTAAATCGAAATCGACCATAACTATTTTTCGCTTCCTAGTTGCAAGAATGCCAGCAACTATTCCTAACGAAGTAGTACGACCAACTCCACCTTTGAACGAGTAAAAAGAAACTACCAATGGTCGTTTCGGTTGATCGGGAGATGATATAACTTGATGCGATTCGGGTGCCATTAAGATTTCAGACCATAATGGCAATTGAACAAATTGAGGAGGTTGAATTAGCAATTCATCTTGCGTCAGCAACTCATAACCAGCAAATGGATACTTACCCAAACTCAAATTTTCGTGGATTAGTATCGAGTCAATGATTTCCTCTCTTTCTGTTTTCATTTTTCCAGCGAAGTGATCTGAAACAATCTTAAGTCTTATCCAATTTAATGCTGTTCGCTGAATCTCAATAGTAAACTGATCACTATTCTTCGGTTTTAAAGCCTTTTTGATTAACCGCTTAATTTGTTCGTCGACGTTACTATCACTCGAACTATTTGCCATGGTTATTCACCCATTCGCTCTAGAATAAATTTGTGTAAAACCTTCACGGATTCAACAAATGGTCTACTATCGCTAGCTGTTCCATTGTGTTTAGAATACCTTAAGTCACCACTGAGCCAGACAGAAGTAACGGTTTTCCAAGCTCGTTTGTATTGTCCTGTTTTATCAAGATTAATTGCCCTTTGCAAGGATGGTATTGCCCCTAGCAGTAGCGATAAGTTATGCAAATCGTAGCCTTGTAGAATTTTTTTATATGTTTGAGTATCCTTCAAATTAAGCACTCTTTCTTGATGACAAATCAAAGCTTTCAATGAACATTCTACAGCGTATCCTCCTATATACATTGCACCAATACACCTTCCATTTTCATGCAAAACTTCCGCATCTTCTAAACGCCTCCTTGAGGCTCCCAGCTGAATGCTTTTCCCATAAGTATCTGACAAGCTTCCCCTTCCTTCCACAGTTCAAAAATATTTTTACGGTTCACTAAGTGTTGTTCGACAAGAAGAACTGCATTGCTCCAACATGGATCAGTTTATGCAGGCAGTTCGCTCACAGCTGGGGCCACCCATCAACAAAAAAAGTATTTTGATTATACGATGCAGACCTCGTTATTATAATTTTCCAAGTTTAATTCACGAAAAAGCACAATGGAACCTAACTCACTTAGCAAATACAAATGTTGATTAACGACTGATTCTGTGGTAGCAATCCGCTCTGCATTGCGGATTCATATCCATGTCGTGCTTATCTTCTAGGATTTTTAGTATCTTGACTAACATTGTTCGCGAGGTTCGTTCGATGGTCAGCCAGCCTTCCACATTCGCTTGCGCCCTGCCCGACCACACCCAGCTCCCGGAGTCGGACGGCACCTTCGTGAAAAATTTTCAGGAGCACCCCCAGAGCGTCCTGCTCACCGACAGCATTCGCCCCCGCCTGGCGGAACTGCACCCGAACGGGCACTACGCCATTGGACAGGACTGCGGCATCTACTGGCGGCTGACCGAGCCGCCGGAGCGGGGAGCGGAGGCTCCCGACTGGTTTTACGTGCCGGATGTGGTGCCGTTGCCGCCGGGGCAGTACCGGCGTTCTTACGTGCTGTGGCAGGAACTCATCCCACCGCTGATTGTGCTCGAATTTGCTTCCGGCGACGGCATCGAGGAAAGAGACACCACCCCTTACACCGGCAAGTTCTGGATCTACGAGCGGGTGATCCGACCGGCCTACTACGGCATCTACGAAGTTCAAAAAGCCGCCGTCGAAGTCTACGAATTGGTGGCGGGCCGCTACCGGCGCTTGCCGCCCAACCTGCACGGTCACTTTCCGATTGCGTTGATGGGCGTGGAGTTGGGAATCTGGCAAGGGCGCTACATGGATGTGGAGTTACCCTGGTTGCGCTGGTGGGACGCGGATGGGCAATTGCTGCTGTGCGGCTGGGAGCAGGTGGAGCGCCTTGAGCAGCGCGCCGAACTTGCCGAGCAACGCTCCGCGGCCCTCGCCCAAAAACTGCGCGAGCTGGGTGTGGATCCGGACCAACCGTAGACGGAGCCTGAGCCGACGATGGCACAATGGCTCAGTGACCCAAGTTCGTCGCGATGATCTGTCCTCTGCCCGAAACGTTCGAACAAGCCCTCCTACAGGCCCAGCGCTCGGTGCGCAATGCCCTCGAAGCCGGACGCACCCGACTGCAGGTCGAAATCCAGACCGGCCGCAAATCGGCCACTGCGATCACCCGGCCCCTGCTCGATGTGCTGCCCCAGCCGCTTTTGGCCGTCTCGGGCACGGGGATCGCCGATTATGCCTACACGCTCTGGGGGGAGACCCCCTACAAACTGCTCAACATCAGCGAGCGCGAATTTATCGGCAACAGCTGGCGGTCGCTGGTGCTCATGGACGCCAGTTCGATCGACGTCGACGAAGTCCAGATCTACGCCGAGCGGGCCAGGGTCGGGGACAAAGTGCTGATGATGGTCAACAACTGGCCCGAGGGTCCGGGGCTTACCGGCGTCGGCCGGGGCAAAGAATCGACGCGCAACGCCTTTCGCGGTAGCGTCGAGGTGGCTTACTTTCTGCAGGCCTTTCGCTACCGGCCGGTGGTGCTGTTTCGCCGCTTCCCGGAGCCGTGGCAACTCTGGGAGCGCAAGGAGGACAGGTTCATCCTGGTGCGCGAATCGCAGGCGATTTTTACCCCCAGGGAACTGGCTGCCTTCAACGAGCGAATGGGTCCCCTGCAGGCGGTGGAACGTTTTTTTAAAGGACCGAGCTTTTTTGACAATTGGTGAAAAAAATCGTCGTCGTCTGCGGCCCCACCGCCGCCGGCAAAAGCCAACTGGGAATGCATCTGGCCCAGCACCTGGGGGTACCGGTGCTGAGCGCCGATTCCCGGCAGGTCTACCGCGAGTTCGACATCGGCACTGCTAAACCGACCCGTGAAGAACAACGCCGCGTCGAGCACTGCCTCATCGATGTCGCCTGGCCCACGGAACATTTCAACGTGGCGCGCTACCGGGAACTGGCCGATGCGGAGATTGACCGGCTGACCCGGCAAGGCAAACCCGCCCTACTGGTGGGAGGCAGTGGTTTGTACCTGCGCGCGGTATCGGGCGGACTCGAACCGCCCGCCGTCCCCCCCGACCCGGCTTTGCGCGCCCGCCTGGCGGTTGAGCGGTTGGACGCACTTTACCAGCGACTTCAACAGCTCGATCCCGAATCCGCGGGGCGCATCCACCCCAACGACCAGGTGCGCATCGAGCGCGCCCTCGAAGTGTGCCTGACAACCGGCCAACCGCTGAGTGCCCAGCGCCGCCTGCGGGCGCGAGATTTTTCGCTCCTCGCCCTGGGGGTGGGCAGCGGCCGGGAAGCGCTGGTGCGCCGCATCGAGCAGCGCACCCACCGGATGATCGAAGCGGGTTGGCTGGAGGAAGTCGAGTATCTGCGCGCCAAATACGGCCCCGATTTGCCGCTTCTGAGCACCCTCGGTTACGCCGAGTTGGGGGCGTACCTGGAGGAGCGATGGGATCTGGCGGAGGCGCTCCAGCAGATCGTCGTGCATACCCGCCAGTTCGCCAAGCGCCAGATGACCTGGTTTCGCGCCGAGCCCGATGTTCATTGGCTCGATGAATCGGCAGGACGGCAGACACTTGAACAACAGAGTATCGAACAGGTTGAGCGCTTTCTTGCCGGTTGAACCCGAGCGTTTGCCGCCGAAGCCATCCCTGGGAAAGAGGTCGGCAGGTACAACGAAGGTCACTATGAAAGTAAACAGATGTCTGCGACCTGGAGGCAAAAATGCAACCATTCCTGACCAGGATTGCACTCACCACCGCTCTCGCAGCCGTGACCGCACCGGGCTGGCCTGCGGGCGCCCAGGTGGAGCAAACGATTATCCAGCGCACCGAGACCACCACAATCAACTCGACGAATTCACAGACAGACACCCGGTTGCTCGCCTCGATGGCCGAATTCGGGGTGCGCGAACTGGCGCTGGCGGAGGTAGCCCTCAGGCGCTCCAAAAACCCGACCGTCCGCCAGTACGCGAGTGAAGTGATAGCGGGCCATGAGCGCAACGACAAAGAACTGCAGCTGCTTGCCGCCGATAAAAACCTGACGGTGCCTTCGACCCGCAAAGACCTCTCGGCCCGCTCCCAAAGCAAACTGCGATCGCTGCTGGACCGCATGACCGTCTGGTCCGGGGAGCGCTTCGACCGGGAGTACCTCAACCTCGCCTACTCCAACCAGACAGAGGGGCTGCGTGAGTACCGTGCGGCCTCCGCGCAGGCCGCCGATGCCGATGTCCGGGCTTACGCCGAGCGCAATTTGGAGACCCTTGAGAACCAACAGGCGATCGCCGGTGCCATCGCCAAGCGGTTGGCGAGCTGACGCTCAGGCTTTAAGCGGATCATGGCCCCAGTTCATCAGCGAGTAGCGCCAGCGGCTGTGCTCGATGTCTCCTTTGGGCTTTTGAGCGCTGTGACGCCGCACATAGCTCACCACGCGCTGCATGTGTTGCACATCATCGTCGGTGTAATCGGGTCCTTTCTTATCCAGAATTTGAATGATCTTCTTGCCTGATTGATGACCGATCGATTCGCTTTCGTCTTGCTTTTGACCGACGGACTGCGATTCTTTCGTGGCGAGCCAGCGCTCAATTTCCTTGGACGACATGTTCACGACTTGCTGAAAGTCGGCAACGATGGTCTTTTGGTCAGTGGTCATGACTTGGATTTCTCGCTTACTTTTTTAAGAGACTCAGGCTTGTGGGCAGCCTCTTCGCCGGTTTTGTCGCTAACGACAAGAAACTGAGGGTTCTCTTTAGAAGCCGCTACCTTATGACCTTTGATTTCTATGGGGTCAATCAACTTTTTCTTGATCTTTCCAACAGATTTGCCGCCGGAGCTATGCCACTCCACACGATCCCCAACTTTGAATTCTTCGGTCATGTTTCCTCCAGGCTTTGCTGCCATCTATCCTCACTGACAGGCTACACTGCGCCTTGCCTCTTTGGGTGGAGATTTCTATCGACTTTGGGAGATTATTTCGAGGAGATAAGAACGGCATTTAAGCTTCCCAGCGGTCCAGAAATTTCAACCATTTTTCGAGCTTGGGACCAAAGCGCTCCGCAAGCATCGTCCATAGCGAAGGTCGGGTCTGCTCTTCGTCGAGCAAAACGGCTTCATTTTGCCGAATCCAAAGCACCTTGCCATAACCGGGAGTCTGGGCAAGATGGGCGCGCACCCGAGCTAGAGAGCAGGGCAGTTCGTGCAAAATGACCAGATCGAACTGGCGGCTTGAGAGCAACATCTCCAGGTCCAGCAGACCGGCGCAAACGCTGTCGACTTTAAGCAAGCGATGCACCAGCCGCAGCGTCTGCGCCGGTCCTATCCGGGCAAGTAGAGAATCGGTATAAACAGAACCTTCGATGAGCGCGCATCGCCAGCCTTGTCGACTGAAGTCGTCGAGCAAACGGCGCAGACAGTGGTTGCTGCCCGAAGCTGAGGATCGCACAACAGCCCTTCGCGAAGGATGCGCGCGTCGTGGTGCTGTACGGGGTAAAAAGAGGGTATTGGTCTCGGTTGGAATCGGCTTTGAAGCCGCCGTTCTCGCTTGTAGTGTGGGTACCATTGCTCTTTGGTGTCGAATGCCATGCGTCCCGAATGTTCTTCCGCTATGCATGGGCACGGTCTACCTCAAGGCGCCCCACACGCGGGCAACGGCGACAGGAGGAAAGCGGTTAATCGAACCACTGGTTCGAACGGGCTCTTCTCCAAATGAACACATCCATTGCAGTGAAGCTCCCCCATTCATTGGGAGTTTGGAGCGGTCGGCTTCAATATCCCTCCCAGGTTCTACGCCCCCGGTAGGAGATTGCATCGGTGCAAGTCAAGCGCAAGGCGGAGTGCTTATTTGAGCCACAGACCCAGACCGTTGTGGACAGGCCGCTCGAAAGATCCTTCCGGGCGGTCGCGCAGACGGCCGCCCAGGTAGAAACCGCTCGAACCGCCGCCGTCGAGATTGAGCGCATCGTCAGCCTGAAACTGCTGGAGAAGCAAGTTGGCCCACGATTCGAGCGATAGACCGGCAGCCCAGCCATTGCGGGCGGCGACAGCCAGTATGCCCAGCGAGCCGCGCCGGGCGATGGCTGTGCGTGCGACACCGGGGGCGCGCACGTCCGGCCGAAAGCGTTCCCCTTGCGCGTCGAGGACGAGTTTGTCGTTTTGGACCAGAAGCGGTCCCGCTCCCAAAAGCGAACCGGATCCGGACGGTTGAACATCCAGGACAACCGGCGTTCCGGCGGCTACAGCCCGCAGCGCAGTGCGCAAAGGCTCGGAGCGGGCCACCAGCAGCAAACCGTCCGGCGGCAGCGAGACGATTTGATCGGCCATCGGTTCGACGACACTTTCGATGCGGTCGGCACGGGCAATTGCCACCGTTTCACCGGCGCGGGCCAGGTAGAGCGATCCCCATTCGGGAGTGAATACCGAAAGCCCCGCACCTGCCGCCGTACCGTTCAGTGCACCGACCGGGAGCGTCTGATCGCCTGTGCGGATGGCGGCGGACCAGTTGAGTCGATCGAAATCCAGCCGCCCATCCTGCCAGCTTGCTGCTCCCCGGGGCGGCAACCCCGCCACAGCGCCGGTCCACCACTGCCCGTCGCTTCGCAGCGCACCCAACGCTTCGCGGGTGTTGCGGTTGAAAAAGCCGCCGTTGACCGCTCCCCAGGCACCCTGGCTATTTCCCAGAGCGCTCAGGGGGGCCAGAGCGCCCAGGGAGGGAGGCCGCAGCAGCCCGAGGCGCACGCGGGCCGGGTCAAATTCCAGCAGGTGCAATTGCTGAGAGAGCCCCTCCCAAACCAGGCGTACCTCGCGATAGACCAGGCCCACACCCCAGGCCCGGGCGCGCTCGAAGCGGCCAGCGATACGCCAGTCGAGCACGATGCGGTCGGGTGCGCCGAGGGTGGTGAGCAACGGATAAGCGTTCGGTGGCCCCGCGACGGCGATGACGGTCTGCTGCAGCCCTGCTGTCACCTGCACTCCATCTGTAGGGGCCGTCTGCGCAGGCGGTGGCGCGGCCTGCACAATCAACCGCAGCCCGGACTCGGCAGGGATCACTTCGTAAAAAGCGGGTCTATCGAGTTCAATCACCAGCCGCTCGCCTTCGGCAGAGTGGGAGGCGCGCACCGCTACAATCCGGCTTGCAGGCAGCAGCCACTGCACCTGGGAAGTACCGGTAAAGCGCGGCGTAGCCCCAGTCAGTCGTTTTACCTGCTCCGGGTCCACCGTGCGCAACGATCCGCCTGTCACCGTCAGATCGAGGCGGCTGCCGAAAAAGCGTGCCGGTTGTACCCCTGGCTGGAGCGCATCGAGCAGTTCGACACCCAACCGGTGCTCGATGTCAAATTCGTCGAGTCTCTTGCCAATATTTAAACCCAGCGTCGGTGCCGCCATCCCCGGCGATCCCCCGCCAAGGGCGAGCAAGCAGCAGAACCAGGCCAGCCAGAGGCGCAAACGGGATTTCACCGGCACCCGCCACCTGCACTAGCGACCGGGCTTCGGCGGTTCACCCTGGGCCTTGGACCGTTGCTCCTCGCGGCGCTTCTGGAGGACGGCCTCTTTGTAGTCGCGCATCTGGGTGTTGAAGGTCATCTTGCGGCCGAAGACCCGAAAAACGTAGGAGCCGACCCAGACGACCAGGCCCACCACCAACAATAGTTGCGACCACAGCCCGGCATCGATGCGCGACAGCCCGAACAGACCCAGTAGCAGGTACAGCAGACCGCCCGCCACAAGTACTCCAAGGCCGATGTAGACGGCGTCGATGCGGCGCATGGCGAACTAGACCCTCGCAAACAACCGCGACCAGAAGCCGCCGCTTTTTTTCTTGGCGGTCTCGCTCGACTCGCGCTCGTAGATGGGAGCGGGAATTTCTTTCGATTCGAGCACCCACTGGGGATTGCGCTCCATGACTTCCCAGGCGCGATCGGGGCCAATGAGCGATTCGACCAGCGGGCGGTTCTGCAGTGGGAAGAAAGCCGGTCCCTCGGGGTGGTGGGCGTCGGAGGCGACTACCTGGATCAGGCCGCGGCGCAGAAAGTCGTGGGAAGCCTTCTGGGCGGAAGGTCCGTAGGCGCCGTGCATGCTGCCGGCGCTCATCACCGCGCGCACGCCGGAGCGGATGATTTCTTCGAGGCGCTCGGGGTGGTGGCGCAAGGTGCGGTTGCGCTCGGGGTGGGCGAGGATGGGCAGCACACCCTTGGCCTGCAGCGAAAAGAGCAACTGCTCCATATAGAACGGGCAATCCTGTTGGGGAAGATCGACCAGCAAATAGGATCCACCCGCCAGGGTCTGCAGTTCGCCCCGTTCGTAGCGCTCGCGCAGATCCCCCTCGGGGTAGGCTTCCTGCCCAGGCAACAGCTTGATGCCGATGCCCTCGCGGTCGTAGACCGCCTGCAGTTCGCGCACGTAGCTCTGGATTTGCTCGGCGGTGTTCTCGTAGGTACCGGGCATATGGTGGGGGGTAATCGTCGCTGTGCGGATGCCCCCTTCGTAGGCTTTGCGGGCAAGCGCCAGGGCGATATCCCAATCTTTCGGGCCGTCGTCGATCCCCGGGAAAAGGTGCACGTGCAGATCAATCAACGCGATGCCTCCTGTAGTTTTTGCAAATCCGCCTGCACCTGGGTGATGAGCGCGGACGGAACCTGCGCCGCTTCGAGCGCCAATTTGAGCTGGTCGGCCGCAGCTCCCCACTTGCCGAGTCGGCCCAGGGCCATCGCCAGATTCCGACGCGCTTCCCAGTAGCCAGGTTCAAGGACAAGGGCCTGTTGGAACTGGGGTACAGCTTCCTGGACGCGCTCGCTCTCCAGGTAGAGCACACCGAGATTGTTATAAATCTGCGGCAGCCTGCTTTCGATGCCCAGGGCGCGCTGGTAGGCTTGCTCGGCCTCATTCATCTTACCCTGCCCTCTCAGGACCACTCCGAGGTTGCTCCAGGCTTCGGCGTAGCTGGGGGCGAGGGTGACGGCGCGGTTCAGGGCCTCGGCGGCCTGGTCGGTGAGTTTGAGTTTGCTGAGGGTCACGCCCAGATCGTTCTGGACGCGGGCGGAGCCTGGGTCGAGGGCTGCAGCCTCGCGCAGTGCCGCCGCCGCCGCATCGGTCTGCTGCTGGCCGTTGTAGAGGGTTGCCAGCAGCAACCAGGAGCGCGCGTCCATCGCTTTGAGGCGTACCGCCGCCTCCAGCTGGGCGATGGCGGCAAAATCCTGACCGGCGGCGGCGAGGGCCTGGCCGTAGGCGAGGCGGTAAGCGCCGTTTTCAGGCTCCAGGTCCACGGCTTTTTGTCGGCTGGTGCGCGCCTGGGCGTTGCGCCCGAGCTTCTGCTGAATCTTGGCGAGCCGCTCGTAGACCGCGGCCGACTCCCCGGCCCGCTGCAAATAGGCCCGGTACTCGATAGCCGCCTCGCCGTCGCGGCCCAACCCTTCGTAGACCGTGGCCAGGTTGAGGCGGTAGACCGGGTTGTCGCGGTCGAGCTTGAGGGCCGTGCGGATAGCGCCCAGCGCCTCGTCGTGGCGACCGATGGCCGTGAGGGCGACCGCCAGATTGCTGTAGGCGTCGGCGTACTTGCTGTCGAGACGCACCGCCTGGCGGTAGGCGCTGATCGCCTCGGCATTGCGGCCCTGGCGCCTCAGGCTCACCCCCAGGTTGTTCCAGAGCCGCGGCTCCCTGGGCTGGGCCTTGAGGGCGGCGCGCACCTGCTCTTCGAGGGCCTTGGGGGGCGGCACTGCCGGTCCGGGTGCCGCCCGGGCGATTTCGGCGGCGAACAGCCCGGCCGCAAGACAGAGTACCAGCCATCCCCAGAACGCACGCATGTCAGTAGCGGTAGAAGTTGCGGAAGATAAAAAACAAATTGGCCACCGTGCTGATCGGTGCGGCAAAGACATTCAGGGCATTGAGCATTTCGCCTCCGGCGCTTCTGCGGACGATCACGGCGTCTTGATCGCGCAGTTGGACATTCTGGGCGGCGTCGCCTCCGATGGCGGCATTGACGTTGATCGTGCGGTTGGTGACCCGTCCGTCGGGTTCCAGCGAAGCCACTTCGACGGCATCGGGGGCGGCAAAGTTGGTGAGCCCCCCGGCGGAGGCGACCGCGTCGACGACGGTGGCCCGGGCATCGAGTTCCTGGGTGCCGGCTTTGTTGACTTCGCCGAAGATTCGCACGCGGATCTTGCCGGGGGCGAGGGTGGTGCGCACCAGCAGGCGGCTGTCGATGGTGCTGCCCGGGCTCACTTTAGGCACGAAGATGGCGTCACCGTCTTTGAGAAGGATGTCTTCTTCTGTGCGCCCCTGCTCCAGCGTCTGCCAGAGATCGACGCGCTTTTCGACCACCTGGCCTTCGGAGGTGCGGCGTGAGACGCGGATCTGGCTGACGTCGGCCTGGTTACTGACCCCGCCCGCCGCCGCCAAAGCCGAGGTGAGCGTGGGCAGGGTGCTCGCCGTCTGGTTGGGGGTACTGCCGGTGGTAAGCAGCGACTGGATCTGGCGCGGCCCCGGCTGGAGCACCTCGCCCGAGACCGCGATACGCAAGGGCCGAAAAGCTTCGACCCGCACTGCGACGCGCGGCTTCTTGACGTAGGTCGCCAGTCTTCTCTCCAACAGCGCGCTCAATTCCGGTACGGTCTGGTTGATGGCGGGCACTGCTCCTACCAGGGGCATATTCACCGTGCCGTCCGGGAGCACCAGTTGCACGCCGCTAAATTCTTCGGAGCCGAAGACCTTGATGTTGAGCCGATCCCCCGGCCCGAGCAAGTAGCCGTCCTGCGACGCGCCCAGATCAAACACTGGCGGTGCCGCGTGCTGGGCAAAGACCGGAGCGACCAGAACCAGCGCCGCCAGTACGCTTACCAACTGGAACGAGGCTTTCACCATTTGCAACACCCCGCAACGGGCACCAGTGTACTGCAATGAACCAAGTTCTTTGCAGAGAAATACTTTCCCCAGGGAATTAACCCATCGAGCAAGCGCAAGGCAGAGGCTACCAATCTTCCCGTTTCAGAGAGGCAAATTGGAGATAGGCCAGACCTGGTTCCAGGGCGCCGGGCTGCTCACCGAATACAGCATCGAGGGCTTCGGTGATCCCCTGATGTTTGTGGACTTCGACAAAAGCCTTAATGGCGCGGGAATACAACTCGCTGCGCGAAATGCCCAGGCGCTTTGCCAGGAGCTCAGCTTCGCGAAAAACTGGACTCGAAATAGAAACAACCGCTTTCATTACGTATAGTTATAGCTCAATGAGCGAATCGTCCCCGAGCAAGAAGCGATGGGCCTCCGGTTTGCCGTTGTGGCGGGCGATCACCGTGCGCTGGCCGATGAGGCTGTCCACGATGCGGCCGGCGCCGCTGATGCAGGTTTTTTCCATCACGACGCTGTGCTCGATGTCGACATTCTTGAGCTGGACACCGCCTGCGATGCTCGTGTAAGGGCCGATGTAACTGTCTTCGATCAGGCACTCAGGACCGATGGTGACCGGACCGCGCACCATCGAGCGCACCAGCCGTGCTCCCTTGCCGATGCAGACGCGCCCGCTCACTTTGCTCGCCTCATCGAGCGACCCTTCCATCGGGCAGTGCATCTGTTCGTCGAGGATGACGCGGTTGGCTTCTAAAAGATCGTCTTTTTTGCCGGTATCGAGCCACCAGCCGGTCAATTCCACCGACTCCACACGCTGGCCCACTTCGATCAGCTGCTGGATGGCATCGGTAATTTCCAGCTCGCCGCGCGCCGAAGGGCGGATCGCATCGATGGCCGCGTGGATCTGGGACGAAAACAAGTAGACCCCCACCAACGCCAGATCCGAAGGCGGTATTTTGGGCTTTTCGACCAGCCGCATCACCCGCCCTTGCCCGTCGAGTTCGGCCACCCCGAAGGCAGTCGGGTTGCTGACACGCTTGAGCAAAATCAGCGCCTCGGGGCGGCTGGCCTCGAAGCGTTCGATGGGGGCCGCAAGCCCCGACTGGATCAAGTTGTCCCCCAGATACATCGCAAAGGAACTCTCGCCCAGAAACGGCCGGGCGGTGCGCACGGCATGGGCGAGCCCCCCCGGCTCCGACTGCAGGATGTACTCGATTTGGGCTGCGAACCGGCTGCCGTCCCCGGTGAGGGCGCGCACCTGTTCGCCCGTCTCCGGCGAGATGACGATGCCGATTTCGCGGATGCCCGAGGCGACCATCGCCTCGATGCCGTACCAGAGGATCGGTTTGTTGGCGACGGGCACCAGTTGCTTGGCGCCGGTGTAGGTGAGGGGCCGCAGGCGGGTGCCCTTGCCCCCCGAGAGGATCAGTCCGCGCATCAGTAGGCTCCCCGGGCTCTCACCACCGCGCCTACGGTCTTGATCAATATGGCGAAATCGAGCGCCAGCGACCAGGTGCGAATGTACCGGATGTCCATGCGGACGATGTCATCAAAAGACCTGAGATCCGAACGCCCTAAGACCTGCGCCAGCCCCGTGATCCCCGGCAGTACCGCCAGCCGCTCGCGCTGCCAGGGCTCGTAGCGCTCCACCTCCGAGGGCAAGGGAGGCCGCGGACCCACCAGGCTCATCTCGCCCACCAGCACGTTCCAGAGTTGGGGCAGCTCGTCGAGGCTCGTGCGGCGCAAAAACGCCCCGATAGGCGTCACCCGCGGGTCGTTGCGCAACTTAAACAGCGGTCCCGGCGCCTCGTTGAGGGCCATCAGGCTCACCTTGCGCTGCTCGGCATCGGGGTACATGCTGCGAAACTTGTAGATGCGAAACAGGCGTCC
This sequence comes from Gloeobacter violaceus PCC 7421, assembly GCF_000011385.1. Taxonomy (NCBI): domain Bacteria; kingdom Bacillati; phylum Cyanobacteriota; class Cyanophyceae; order Gloeobacterales; family Gloeobacteraceae; genus Gloeobacter; species Gloeobacter violaceus. Next base: position 3,443,612 of record NC_005125.1, on the reverse strand, counting down.
CCCCACGCCGACGCGCCACTGGACAAACAGCGCCGGTCCCGGCGAACCGATGCGCACCAGCAGGGCAATCGCCATCAACAGCGGTGCAAGCACCGCCAGACCGCCCAGGGCCAGCAGCACGTCGAAAAGACGCTTGAGGCGGAAGGACCACCCCGAGCGCACATCGGCGGGAAAGGCACCGGTTAAAGGGCTGCTCGTGGACATGACACGGTTCACCTGGAAGGGAACGTCAGCGTCTGGCGGGCGCGCAGGGCCTGCCACCAGGCCCGATTCTCGATGTACCACTCGACGGTTTTGCGCAGGCCCGTCTCGAAGTTTTCGACCGGTCGCCAATCCAGTTCGCGCTCGATGCGCGCGGGGTCGATGGCATAGCGGCGGTCGTGGCCGGGACGGTCGGTGACGAAGGTGATGAGAGAGCGGAACTGCTCGGCGCGCTCGGGGTAAATCGACCCCAGGATGTCGCAGACGAGTCCGACCGTCTCGAGGTTGCGCTGCTCGTTGCGGGTGCCGATATTGTACGTCTCGCCCAGCTGTCCCCGCTCCAATACTGCCTTGATCCCCCGGCAGTGATCTTCGACGTAGAGCCAGTCGCGCACCTGCTGCCCGTCGCCGTAGACCGGCAGGCTCTGGCCCTCCAGGGCGCGGGTGATGATGAGCGGAATCAACTTCTCCGGAAACTGGTAAGGGCCGTAGTTGTTGGAGCAGTTGGTGGTGAGCACCGGCAACCCGTAGGTGTGATAGTAGGCGCGCACCAGGTGATCGGAACCGGCTTTGCTCGCGGCGTAGGGGCTGTTGGGCCGATAGGGCGTCGTCTCGGTGAAAGGCGGATCGTCCGGGGCCAGGGTGCCGTAGACCTCGTCGGTCGAGACGTGCAAGAAGCGGCAATCGGAAGCTTCGTCCTCCCAGTAGCGGCGGCAAGCCTCCAACAGCACGAACGTCCCGCGAATATTGGTTTCGATAAAAGGCTCCGGACCCGCGATCGAGCGATCGACGTGGGATTCGGCGGCAAAGTGCACCACCGTATCGATGCGCTCCTCCTCCAGCAGCGACTGGACCCGCGGCGCATCGCAGATGTCCCCCGCCACAAAGCGCAGGCGCGGGTCGCCTTCGAGAGTTTCCAGATTGGCACGGTTGCCGGCATAGGTAAGCTTATCGAGCACGACGACCCGATCTTCCGGGTGGTGGGTAAACCAGTAGTGCACGAAGTTGCTGCCGATAAAGCCCGCGCCGCCGGTCACCAACAGATGTTTCACGATTCACCCCTCCTTGTCGAGCTGTTGGAGCATGCGCCGCAGCGATTGGCGCCACTGCGGCAGGGGACCACCCAGCACCCGCAGAGCCCGGGTGTTGGAGAGCACCGAATAGGCAGGCCGCGCTGCGGGTGTCGGGTACTCGGCGGTGGTGATCGGTACCACGCTTTGCAGCTTGAGGGCACGACCGAGCGCCTGCGCCTCCTCGACAATTGCGACCGCGAAGTCGTACCAGCTGGTCACCCCGCTATTGGTCACGTGGTAGATGCCGCCTTCGGCCTGGGCCTTTGTCAATCCCACGAGCGCTGCGGCCAGGTCGAAGGTCCAGGTAGGAGAGCCCACCTGATCGGCCACCACGCGCAACTGTTCGCGTTCGCCCGCCAGGCGCAAGATCGTGCGCACAAAATTCGGCCCGCCGACGCCGTAGACCCAGGCAGTGCGGACCACCAGATGCTCCCCGTCCCCTTCGAGCACCGCCACTTCGCCATCGCGCTTACTCTGGCCGTAGATCCCGAGCGGTTGGGTTGGAGCGTCTTCCGGGTAAGGCCGACACGCACTTCCATCAAAGACATAGTCGGTAGAAACGTGGACCAACCGGCTGCCCGCCGCGCTGCAAGCTTCCGCAAGAACCCTTGCTCCGGTGGCGTTGACCCGGTGCGCTTCTTCAGCTTCCGATTCGGCCTTGTCGACGCGGGTATAAGCGGCGCAGTTGAAAAGCACCGCTGCACCGCTCTGCTCAAGGGCCTGCCGGACGGCTCCGGAATCGGCGATATCGAGCTGTGCCCGCCCATAGGCGACGAAAGGCTCTTCCCGCGCTTCAAGCAGCGCGCACAGCTCCTTGCCCAGTTGTCCGCCCGCGCCGGTAATCAAATACATAAAACACTTCTGTATCGGTCGGGAAAAGCGCACAGTGGCTTCACCCCGCCCTTTACTGCCCTTAACATCTCGTTGAGAACTTTACCATGATTTTTTGGCTGCGTTACAGGGCGTGGCCCCGGAGCCCCCTCCTCCCCGACCGGGGACAGAACGCATTAAGATCGTTTTACATTCGAGTGTCGCGCCACCCATGCTCAAGACAGGCATCGTCGGTCTGCCCAACGTCGGCAAATCCACCCTTTTTAACGCCCTGGTCGAAAATGCCAAGGCCCAGGCCGCCAATTTTCCGTTCTGCACCATCGAGCCCAACACTGGGGTGGTGAATGTACCGGACGAACGCCTGGGGATCTTGGCCCGCATCGTCTCCACCAGCACGATCATCCCGGCGCGCATCGAGTACGTCGATATCGCCGGTCTGGTGCGCGGCGCCAGCCAGGGCGAGGGTCTGGGCAACCAGTTTCTTTCGCACATCCGCCAGGTGGACGCGCTCGTCCACGTTGTGCGCTGCTTCGAGAGCACCGACATCATCCACGTCGAAGGGTCTGTCGATCCGGTCCGCGACATCTCGACGATCAACCTGGAGTTGGCCCTTTCGGATCTGGGGCAGGTCGACAAGCGCCTACAGAAAATTGCTAAGCAAAAAGGCACCAGCAAAGACCAGTACGCCGTCGAGAGCAGTGCGCTCGAAAAGATCACCGCGGTGCTCAACGAGGGCAAGCCCGCCCGTTCCTGCGCCCTCACCGACGCCGAAAAGGAGACTGTCGTCCCTCTAGAGTTGCTTACCTTCAAACCGGTCATCTACGCTGCGAACGTCTCTGAAGAGGAACTCGCCACCGGCAACCGCTTCACCGAGCAGGTGGCCGCCATCGCCGCCGAGGAAAGCGCCCTGATGGTCGTCATCTCCGCCCAACTGGAGGCGGAACTGGCGGAACTGGAGCCCGAGGAGCGCAGCGCCTACCTCACGGACCTCGGGGTGAGCGATTCGGGGTTGCAAAAGATGATCCGCGCCACCTACGACCTGTTGGGTCTGCAGACGTTTTTCACCGCGGGCGAAAAGGAAGTGCGCGCCTGGACGATTACCCGCGGCACCACCGCTCCCCAGGCCGCCGGCACCATCCACACCGACTTCGAGCGCGGCTTTATTCGGGCCGAGACCGTGGCCTACCCGGATCTGGTGACAGCGGGCTCCCAGGTGGCCGCCCGCGAAAAAGGCCAGGTGCGCTCCGAGGGCAAGGAGTACATCGTCAAAGACGGCGACGTCATGCACTTTCGGTTCAACGTCTGACGCCTCACCCCCGAATACTCACCGGCATGATCAGATACTGATAATTCCCATCGCCCACAGGCTTGAGCACCGCCGGATCGCTCGCTCCGTTGAGGCAAAACGACACATCGGTCGCGTCCATCGCCTTGAGCCCTTCGAGTAAGTAGCGCACGTTAAAGGCCACCGAGAAGTCCTGACCGCTGTACTGCACCGGCACGCTCTCTCGACCGCGGCCGACGTCGGGAGCGTCCACCGAGACGGTCATCAGGTGCTCGCTCGGGGCAAAGTCGAGCTTGACGATGTGGTTTTTCTGGTCTGCTAACACGGCGATCCGCTCCAGGCAGCCGATGAGCCGCTTGCGCTCCATGTCGGCGGTCTGTTGGAACTGTTTGGGCAGTAGCTGCTGGTAGTCCGGGTAGCGGCCACCCAAAAGCCTGGTGGTGAGCGTCTGGTTGGGAAACTGGAAGATCATTTGCTTCTCGTCGAAGCGCACCTCGACGCTGTCGCCCGCCTGCGCCCCCAGGATTTTTTCGAGTTCGCGCACCGAGCGCACCGGCAGCACCGCGGCGATGGCCTGCGTACCCGCCTCGGGCAGCGTAAAGTCCGTGCGGTAGAACGACAGGCGATGGGCGTCGGTGGCCACGAACTCCATGCCCTCCTTGAGGGCTTTCACCGAGACACCGTTGAGAATCTGCTTACTCTCGTCAGTGGAAGCGGCGAACAAGCTGCGCTGGACGCCCTCCAGAAACTCGCTCACCGGCAGAACGTGAGCGGCACTGTCGGGCAGTTCGGGCAACTTCGGAAATTCCTCGGCACTCGCCCCCTGCACCTGGTACTGACTGCTGCCGCAGACGAGGCTGATGGCGTTGTCCTCGCTCACCTCCATCGTCAGCGATTCGTTGGGCAGCCTTGAGATGATGTCGCTGAGCACCCGCGCCGGCAGCGTCGTGCGTCCGCTCCCTTCGACCTGCTCGGCTGCAAAACGCGTGTCGATACCCAGATCGAGGTCGAAGCCGGTGAGGGTTACCGTGCCCGACCGACCGTCCGCCTCCAGCAAAATATTGGCCAGAATCGGGTGCGTCGGCCGCGAGGGCACCGCCCGGCCCACCAGCGATAGGTTCTGATTCAACACGGCTTGTGAACAAACAATCTTCATCGCAGCGCACCACACCCGGCCATGGCAGCGAGTATAGCACCGGCCCGACAGGTCCACGTTTAGCGTTCCAGCCAGTCCAAACCGACCGATCTCATCTACGGGTAGACCCTTTTTCCCCAGATGCCTATTCTTCTACTCTTTTATTAATTTACTGATCTAGTAGTAGTAGGGCCTGGGGAAAAGTGGAAATCGAAGCCCAAATCCGCCTCCAGTGAGCGATCCCCGACTTTGGTCCCTGTGGAATACCCTGTGGAAAGCCTCTCCTTTTTCCACAGGGTATAAATACTCAGTGGAAAAACCCGGGGTTTTTCCACTGAGGTTCGCGGTTTTTCCACAGGGTATTCCACAGCCGGCCAAGGTACCGGAAATGGTAGCCTGAGAAGTCGGCAAAATCGGGCGACGTCCCGCCCAGGTCAGGAAAAACGCATCGTGCCAGAAAAAACCATCGTTCGAATGCGCAGTTGGTTCGCATGGTCCGCGTTCGGACTGTTGAGTTGGGTGTCGCCCCTATGGGCCGCCCCGGGTGTGGTATTTGCGCTGCAGGAGCGCACGGCGGTCGACAACAGCGGCGAACTCGCCCCTTACCCGGCTCTGGAATTTGTAGCGCAGATTCGCGGCGAACAGTTTCGCAACCCCCCCCTGCCCTCCGATACGGATTTCAAATTCTTTGGCGAGAATCACTTCAAGAAAAACAATCGTTACTTTTTATGGCGACAGGATGAACCGCTGGGCGAGGCGAAGGCGGTGCTGCCGGATAAAGTGCCTTCGCTGTACGGCAGCCTCGAAGCGCCCCTGCAGAGTGAGCAGCGCCTGCTGCCCCTACCGGAACTGGATCTAGTCGTAGCGACCGACCAGCCGCTGAAGGTCCGCCCGCGCAAAGCCCCAAGCGAAGAAACCCTCGCCATTGTCGACAGCCTCGCCCGGGCAGCCCTTGCCAAACAGGGCCTGCCGGACGATCTGGTTACCAAAACGTCTCGGGTGTGGGCGGCGGCGGCGGTGATGCCGGGACGGCCGGAGACGGTGGTGGCGCTCTACCGGCACACGTTTTCCCTCAGACAGGCGGGGGCCACCTTCAAGCGGCTGGTGAACCTGCTGTTGGTGGCCGAACCGGTCACCGACAAAGGCCAGACCACCTGGCAGCCCCAGTTGAGCCTGGCAAGCTTCGGCAATCCCGAGACAAGCACGATCTACGGTCCCCTCGCGGTGGTCGATCTCAACGGCGACGGCAACGACGATCTGATTGTGCGCGAAACCCGCTTCGACCGCTGGGTCTACGGCATCTACAGCCGCTACGACGGCAAGTGGCAACAGCGCTATACCGGTCGCGAGGGCAACTACAGCAGCGATATTCCCGAGCCACCGCCTACGGAAGAAGAGCCGGTGCCCTAGAGGATGTGTCAAGCAAAAACCTTGAACCACCAGGTTTTCTCGACGGTCGAGAAAACCAGTTTGTCTGAACCCTTCCCAACACCTGTGCCGCCCAGCGACCAGCCGGCCCCATCGCCGCAGTCGACACGCGTCGTGCAGGCCCTAAAAGAATAAACCCATCCCACCCACACAGTCTCGTTCCCACCGTGCCGTGAAGTCCGGGGGGTGTCGGGGGGGTGGCACCCCCTCGACGCGGGGAGGTTGGAGAGCGCGAGAGGGGAACCCGAAGGGGGTTCCGCCTCTCGCTCCACAGACTTTCGTGCAAAGCCAACCGCCAGACATCAGGTGCCAGGCATCATGGCACGCACCAGGCGGGCGTAGGTCTCGGAGGGCCTATCCCCCAGGTGATCTTCAACCAGCCGCTCACTGCCCCTGGCAAAGTCAATAGCAAACAGGCCAAAGCGCGGCGTGTAGGAGCCCCATTCGTAATTGTCGGTAAGCGACCAGTGCAGATAGCCGGCCACCGGCACCCCCTCGGCGCACAACCGCTGCACCTGCTGGACATGCGCTTCGAGAAACTGGCTTCTTAACAGCTGATCCGGGCGGTGACCGGCAGCGCTGTTGTCGGGTTTGCGCCGCAAAGCCATGCCGTTTTCGGCGATGAGCACCGGCAGAGCGTACTCCGCCGCGTAGTGACTGCAAAAAAAATGCAATCCCTCCGGCAGACTGCGCCAGTCCCACCATTTGCTGGTAATGCCGCTCATCATCCAGGCGCGCAGACCCGTCGTCTTAAATTCAAAATCCGAAAACGAGGGCAGGCGCAGCGTATGGGCCACGAACGGGTCGTAATAGTCGATGGCGACATAATCGATGACCCGTGCCCGCGGACTCGCCTCCAGCGTGCGCAACAACAGCGCAAAGTGGCGAGCATCGAAGGAACGGTACCCGAAGCGGTTGGCCCACCAGTGCACAAGCCGGCCGGTGCGGTAGGGCAGATCCCGCACAAAGGGCAATTTCGCCGCCGCCAGCGCCGCCTCGAAGCGCTCCGCCTGCCGATGCAGGTGCTCGCGCAGATTGGCGGCGGGAATGGCCCGCTCGCGCAGGCACAACAGGTCCCAGAGCACCTTGTCGGACCAGTAGAGATCGCTTGCGAAGGTGTTGAGGGTGACGCGCGGTCGGGGCCAACCCGCTTGCTCGTAGAGATTGTGAATGGTGTTGTAAGCCCGGATGTGGGCGGCAAGCAGGTGGTCGTAGGCCCGCAGGCTCGCCTCCGTCCCCCGGTGCGACCCGGCCGGAAACTGACGGCCGAAGTAGCTGTTGATCACCAGCATGTTCGGCTCATTGATGGTGATGTACCAGTGCACCGGCGCCAGACCATAGCAATCGATCAGGCGGCGGTTGATATGGCCCACGGCGACGCGGACATACTCGGCAAAACCTTCGACGGTGGCGGGGGCAAGCCACGCGTCCGCCCCCAACCAGGCGGGATGGGTAAAGTGGTGCAGCGTCATAACCGGCTCCAGACCCGCGCGGCGGCAGGCAGCAAGCCGCTCGGCGTAAGCGTCGAGGGCGGCGGTATCAAAGGCGGGAGCGGGGCCGGGCCGCGCCTCGAAGCGCGGTTGGATGCGCGCCCACTCCAGTCCCAGGCGAAAGGCATTGAGGCCCATGCCCCGGCAGAGCAAAAAATCGGCTTCGTAGCGCGTCCAGAACTGGGCTGCGGCCCCTGTGCGCATCACGGCACCTCTCGCTTCGCCGCGCGCCCAGTTGTTGTGGGGCTGGCCGGGAGCGTTGAAGCCGCCCTCGCTCTGGTAGCCGGAGGAGGCCACCCCCCAGAGAAAATCGCCGCTCCCTTTTGGCTCGGTGTTGTCGGTGTGTGACTCGGGCATCTTTAGACACTCAGGCGGGCAAGGATCGATTCGACGACGGCGAGGGCCGCGGTGGGACGCCCGTATTTTCGCGCCTGGAAGCGCATAAAAGCCAGATGCTCCGGCGCGCTCAGCAAGAACTGCACCGTCGGCGCCACCATCTCCGGCAGGCGCAACTGGATACCGGCGCCATAGGCGGCGATCGCATCGGCGTTCCACTCCTCCTGGCCCGGAATCGGATCGACGATCACCATCGGCGTACCCCGCGCCATCACCTCGCTGGCAATCAACCCGCCGGCCTTGGTGATCACCAGGTCGCTCGCGGCGATCAGATCGTCCACAAAATCGATCTGCCCGAGCGAGCGCAGGCGCATGGCCGGACCGTCCTCCAAGTCCGCGAGGGCCGTACCGAGGGCATGGTTGCGGCCGGCCACCACCGCTAGGGTCCCGGCAAACGGACTTTCGAGTAGCCCCGCCACCATCAGCCGCACCCGCCGCGGCTGCAAACCGCCGCCAAAAAGGGCAATCACCGGCGCGTCCAGCGGCAGGTCGTGGCGCTCGCGCATCTGCCGGGCGGGTTTGGCTTCGGCGATTTCGAGTTTGACGGGGATGCCGGTTACGTGCAGCAACTCGGGGTCGACGCCCTGCTTGGTGAGGATGTTCGCGGTCAGATCGCTTGCCAGAAAGTAGCCGTCCACCTCGTAGTTGATCCAGGTGCTGTGGGCGACTGCGTCGGTAATCACGACGTAGTGCGGCTGGGGCCAGTCGAACTCCTGCTTGAATAGCTGCACCAAACGGCTCGGAATCTGTTGCACGCAGATAAACACATCGGGGGCCGTCTGCTTGATCAGTTGCTCGAACTTGCGAAAAAACGGCCGTTCGATTTTGCTGAGCAGCAGCGTGTTGCTCATCGATTCTTTGAGGTCGGAGACGTCGCTGCCTTCGTAGATGAGCCGGTAGAGTTGCGGGGCTTTCTCACTCAATTGCTCATAGGCGCGGATGAGCGTCTCGCGCAGGATCGGGCTGGCGTAAGCGAGGGCATCCTCGATCCGCACCTCGACGTCCGGATAGCGGGAGAACGCCTCACCCAGGGCGTTGGCGGCGTGGATGTGGCCCGAACCTAAGGAGGCATGAAAGATCAATATTCTGGGCATAGAAGCGTGCCGCACCGGACTGAACGCGCGCCGGGGCGCGGACCGCAATCTAGCATACCGCCGCGGCCTGTGCGCCTAACGGCTCGGCTCGGCAGGCTTCCAGACCCGTTCGCTCCGGCTGTAGTACTGCGGATCTCCCGTAAATCGATCCAGACGCTCCGACGGACTGAAGTAGCGGTAGCGGAAGATGTAGGCCGTGAGCAGCAGTACCAGCAACATCGCCACAGGAATGAGAAACTGGGCGGGATAGAATCCGGCTCGGTGCAATGCCATGGCAATCACCCCGTTTGCAGAAGGTTCGACGAAGGTGTTGCGAGGTCTTGGTAGGCGCCGATGGCGCTTGGAGGCCATCTGCCTCGATAATCCCGCCATTATCTGCGAGTCGCTGAGAAAAGATACGAATTTTCACCCAGCTTGCAGCACTGATGGTTCACAAGCTTTCGCGGCGTGCAAGAGCCTTTGAGGTCGGAGGCTACACCATCCCAGCCGGATGGCTGGTGGTGGTCCCGCCCTTTGCGTCCACTGCTGCCAGTGGGCGCGAGGATCAGTAGGACGATTGCCGCTTGTAAGCGTAAAGTTAAACTGTCTACTGCCAATAGGACGATGGGCTTGTATGACTGCGAGCTCCCGCTTCATCGACTTCACTCAAGAAGACCAGCTCTCCTTGCCCTGCTTACCCCTTGTGTCCAGTTGCAGAGCTGGGTGGAATAGAATTCAGTTGGCTCTCTATCGCCAGCCGCCTTACTGCATTCCTGAACACTATTCCCCCCATCACGTTATCTGCATCAACGCCGGCACTCCGGTTACGCTTCAACAGACCGTAGATGGAAAATCAAAGACCATCGATTCGATTCCAGGAGGCGTTGGCATTTATCCAGCCAATCGTTGGCAAACTTTCTATTGGCATCAAGAGGCCGAGTTTTTGCAACTCTATCTGGAGCCGATGCTGCTTAATCAGTTGGGAACAGAGCTATATGATAAAGATCAGATCGAATTAATTCCACAGTTGACATCGTGTATTGATCCATTGATTTATCAGATTGCGATCGCTCTTAAAACAACATTAGAAACCGATGGTGTCGGCAGTAAACTTTATTCTGATTTAATGGCAAACGCCCTGGCTGTCCACATTTTATGTCGGTATTCAACAAACAAATCAAGTATTCAGCATGACTCAGGAAGGCTGTCTGATCAACAGCTGGATCGGGTCATTAACTACATTGATGAGCATCTAGATCAAAATTTAAGCTTGGCTGAATTAGCGGCCCTAGCTCGACTGAGTTCCTATCACTTTGCCCGTCTATTCAAGCGATCCACAGGTATCGCACCTCACCAATATCACATTCGACGCCGCGTCGAACGTGCTAAGCGGCTACTTTTGGCAAGGGAGTTGAGTATTGCAGAAGTTGCCCAGGTTGTTGGGTTTGCCAGCCAAGGACATCTCAACTACCATTTCAAGCGTGTCGTTGGGATAGCTCCCAAAGCGTTTTTGCGGCAGTAGCAAGAACTTAGAAAAACAGCGCAAAAACCTTGAATACAGCCGATTGCTTCATTTTCGATACTGAGTGCAAGACAAACAAACATCGAAATCGAGGTTAACGGCTATGCTGACTGAGCAAAATCGAGTGGTTGCCCTTCGCTTTGCCCAGGAGGGATGGGGAACAAATCCGGGTTGGGAGAAAATCTGGGATGAGCTGATCGATCCTAACGTCGTTCATCACTTCAACAGCCAAACAGAGTCAATTGTGGGCCTGGAAGCTAATAAAGCATTCAATGCAAGTTTATTTCGCGGCTTCCCCGACATCAAACATAGAATAGAAGATGTCATCGCTGAAGGCAAGAAAGTTGTGTATCGCACAAAATTAAAAGGAACTCACACAGGAAATTTTTTGGGAATTGCCCCTACTGGAAAATCAGTCACAATCAACGATTTCACACTGCTTCGGATTGCTGACGGCAAAATCGCAGAATGGTGGTATGAATGTAATCTACTGGAAGTCATGAAACAGCTCGGCTTAATGTCTGGATGTGAGCATTAGCGGCTGTGTGCTGTGCGGACGCTCAAAATCCCGGCGGGTTGGGAGCAGCCGTTCCGGTCAGCGCGCTGATGCGCTAAAAGACAAGGAAACGGTCATGACAATCTGCATTGAGATACAACTTGGCCGGGGTCGGCTCAGGTACCCCCTGAAAATGGATGCCCTCTAGAGCGGTCTTCAGTTGCATAAACAACAGCCGGCCGCCTGGAAACTCCGATGCACAACCCTTTCAATCCTGTCGCCATGAAACCTGTCACCTAAAACCTGCTCTAGAAGGGTGCTGCGGTGAGATCGGTCACCGCGAAGTCGGTACCTTTGAACAGAAGACCAATGCCCCTCTCCTTGGCGAGCGCATAAGAAAACACATCGCCAAAATTCAGCACGCCGAAGCGATAGGCGGCTTCCTGAGCGCGGCGGGCTTGCTCGGGGGTGACAGAACAGACGCTGATCCCGCCCGTGGCCAGGAACTGCTCGATCAAGGGCACGGACGCCGACCCCTGCTTGTGCTTCATCGCGAGGAAAAGCTCAACCAGGGAAGCCGCTGAAAGCAGCGGTTCCTCGTCCTGCTCGATGGCGCGTGCGAAGCGCTCCGCTTCGGGCTCACCAAGGAGAATGGCGACGATGGCGGAAGTATCGATCGCGATCATCGATCCGCCATCGGGTTTTTCGGCAATCCGTTCTCGTCGTAGAGGATCTCGTCGGGCGCGCGCGGGTCAAGGATGGGAAGAGCCACGCTCCTTGTGCCAAGGGCAAGCAGTCGTTCGGCGATACCCTCGCGGCGGCTGCGCGTCTGGGCACGAATCTTTTCGAGCCGCTCTTCAATGGCTGTGGTGATCGCCTGAGTCACGCTTTCCCCAGTCAAGCGGCTCAGTTCGTTCGCCATTCGATAGGCTTTGTCGCTTTTAATGTTGATTTGCTGCATGGTTGCTTTTTCTATACTCTACCTTCTAGAGTGCGGCACCTTCAGCCCAAACTTCAAAGTCAGCAGAGTCGCACGGCTTTGTCGCAAAATCGATCATGCGTGATTCACAAACAGGATTTCAATGGTGCGGTTCTCGAACTTCGGCACCGATCCCTCAAACCCAGGCTCGACCTTGGCAGTGCGTGTTGAGCCTGGGGCGCTAACAGTCTACACACGCGTACCTTCGATGTTGGCTATGGAAAACGGACAGAGCGATCAGCATGCAGGGGATCTATCGCGGGGCCTCATAGCAAGAGCGCTCGGCGAGCGATTGGGCGTCTCGAAATGTAGCCCAGCTACCTAAACTCTGGTGCAATTTAGCTTTCTCTCTTGTATTTTTGTCAGACAGCCACACAAGAATCCTCTCCACGCAAAGGTTTCAGCTCCGTTGCTGATTGATCAACATATATACTCATTGACTCAATTTTACAATTACACTAATCTCTTGTTGTGACAAAAAGCTAACACTCCGCATCTTGGTGCCAAGAGAAAATTGCAGTGATCTTGAGCATCAAGAGCTCTCGATGATGTTTGAGCATTTTGATTTCGCGACAATTTCTCAGTACGATTTCCACGCCTAGAAGGAGCTACCATGAAGATTCAAGTAAAACAATTTGTTTTTGGGATTGCACTTCTTTTGTCTGTTGCCCCTGTTGCTGCGGTAGTAAGCGAACCTGCTTACGCGCAGACTATGGATGCTGCTTCCCGGCCAAAAAGGTATTACAAATTGACAAAACTCAAATCAGATTGCACAAATCTCCCAGAGACTCTCAGGGCATTTGCAGTGAGAAAGAATTATTGTAGCTCGAGCATTATTAATGCAAATCCTCCAAAACTCACTAGTCAAAGTCCAACGACAAACCCTGCTTCGACAACCGACGATACTGTAACTGGGAGTTGCGGCAGTCTTTCTACAAATATAGTAGGGTCGGGAACTTCAGGCGTGGCGACAGTTGAAATAGATATAGAGTCTATTTTGGGCAACATTACTTCAGTGCCCCTTTGGTCGAACTCGGTCTATAACCTTGACACCGGTTTCGTGACCTTTGCCTTTGAACCCAGTGCCAATGCTGTATTTGGTGGAGTTTTCTTTTCTGACGATGTTGATGTGAACTCGGGTGTAGGCTTCGTAGGAACTTACAACTACGCCACTTTCATTACTACAGACACTGGGGCTATTTGTTTTGGCTTTGGTGCATCTGCTGGTAATCAAATCAACTAGAGCGATTTTCAGTTGGATGCAAAACGGCATAGAAGCCAAGAACTGGCTGTCGAGAGCCTTCCCGGTTGGCCTGTATCGCGTTCGATCGCAAACAATAACGCCACCACGCTGCACCAGAAGGACGAGTAGGCCATTCGTATGCTCATTCAATCCTCGCTCCCACGAGTGATACGGTTTGGCAAAATAACACGCCACTCCTGTCGACTCACTGAGCTTTTCGTGCTCTGAAAACTCCTTGCCATTGTCAAAGGTCAGTGTCTTGACCTGCTCGCTTTTTACCTAACTCAGCAATCCTTCGCTGACCGACCGCGCAGGGGCTGCCCTCCAGCTTTTAATCAGCTCCACCAGTAGATATTTTGAGTGCTTGTCTACCAAGGTTACCAACGCTCCCTGGTGATTTTCTCCGATAACGGTATCCCCTTCCCAGTGGCCTGTCTCGACTTTGAACCCCGCAATCGCCGGGCGTTCGTCGATGTCCACGCGGTTAGGAATCTGGCCCCGCTTGCTTTTTTCCCCGCCGCGCCTCTGGCGTTTGCGCCAACCCTGACGCCAATACTTTTGGTAAGCTCCCAGCCCTGCGTGGTTGGCGTAGATCATCTAATAGACCAACTCGTGGCTAACGAAATCTTTGCCCTCCAACTCCAGGCGTCCGCACAATTGTTCGGGGCTGTGAAAAGCAGCCAGGTGTTGTTTGATGAGCAGCACCAGTTCCAAAGACACTTTCGCGAAAGGCCGTTTGCGGTTGTGTCGTCGCGTTTGTGCCAAAGCTTGCGCTGTCTCAGGAAGGTAACGCCCATTGGACTGGTTGTGCAGGAGTTCGCGGCTGATCGTGCTCGGGGAGCGATGCAGCACTCTGGCAATCGCTTGAATGCCTAGACAATTTTTATCTCTGAGCACATAGATCTGTTGGCGCTCAGCCAGGCTAAGCTGCTGGCAGCTCATGGAGGTGACCTTTCGTTTCGTCGTAATAAACGTCAGGTTCCTCCGTGAGTCCCTCAGCAAAAGGGCTTCAGGTGTTGCACTTCATTTTTGAAGCGGCGAGTTATCGATAATCATTCAAAGCTACAAATCGAAGATTGAATGTATACTTACTACATAAACCGCGATAACTGCGCGCTTTGTGCATTGGCATTTGAATCAACTGGGTATCGACTGACAAATATGGAAGAACCAACCCTGTACTTGTTAGCACAACGCCTACTTTCATCTCCTACTTTTTTGAATTCGGAACCCTCCGAGCCGCAGTTGTTGTTAGGGAGGTTGCCAGAGCAATTCCCAAGGCAGGTACCTCTCCCAGAAGACGCTCGGATTATTGGGTGTTTGATAGAGGGTCCAGATAAGTTTCAAGTCGTTTTCGAATCGGGACTGTCTTCTCGAGAGGTTCTCGACCTTTATCGTCAGGCGATCATCGGTATTGGTGGACACGAACGAAATGTGAGTTCTACACCCACAAGCAGCAGGGAGGTTTTTCCAAACATTGCAGACAACACTGCAAGATTTCTTCTTCCCCATCCCCTTCGAAGGCTAGCAGTTATAGCTTCCGCCTTGCGAGACTCCGTAACAGATGTTCGGCTACGTTTTCATGGCATACAAGACAGCGATCAAGCAGGAAGCACTCCCTTAAGTGTGGTAGGTACTACGACTGCTGGAGAAGTACAACCCCAAGAATTGACTTCTCAGAATTCCAGGACTACTTTTCCAGTTGTCACAATGCCCTTCTTAGAGCCGCCGGAAGGAATTGAAGAATTTGCTACGTTCCATGGCGGCCTTGATACAATGGGCAGGTTTATAACGCTAACTCTTACAACTCAGCACAGCACCCAAATCCTAGCTAGCTATTTCGGCGAGCAGCTTGAACGTTCAGGTTGGCAATCGGATACCCGAGGTACAAGTGGCTCCTTCAGTTGGAGCACCTGGAGGATAGTTACAGGCTCTATTCAATCTCGGGGATATCTCTGTGTTCAGGAATGGCCAGGAATAATCAATAGAAAACTGGTTTTTGTTCGAGCCGAATCTTACGGTAGTATCTAGGTAGCTGAAAGAATTTGAGTGCCAATTTAAACATAAGTTGCAATAGCTGAAAGCTTTCCCCTGAGGAGACTTATAGAGGCAGACTGACGCTTAACATAGCAGCATATTGCAGAATCGGCCCTAGCGTTTATGGCGTTTATGGAAGACGGACAGGATCACCAGCCTTTGCTCCCACCCCCAGATTTCGCGAAGGGCCTCACAGCAAGAGCCCTCGGCGAGCGATTGAGCGTCTCGCAGCAGATGATCCTCAAGCAGTGGGACGACCTGGGGCCGCTGTTTGCCAACTGGTGCCGCTCGGGTCGGGGCACCCGGCGGGTGCGCAAGCGGGCCGACCCGGACGGGCTGGGCTGGGTACGCGGACTGGATGGCCGTTTCTATCCGGTGCCGCCCCCACAACTTCAATAGAGAATCGACGGCAAGAAAGGTGCAGCCGGTTCGCTATACAGCCCCTGGCTCATCAGCGTCAACGGCTGGCTGATGCGCAGGCCCCGGTGCAAACACCACTGCAACAACTCGGTATTGCGCGTCGGCAACAAAAAGCCCGGGATTTCAAATCCTCCGGCCGCGCCGATGAGGGCTTTGAGAGCCTCGTTGCTCTCTCCGACGGCGTGACCAAAAAAATTGAGACCCGATGCGTATCCCGCGATCCGCCCGCCGTGCTCGACGACCATTGCCGTACCCTGAGCGATTCCGTCGAGGAGATCCTGGCGGCGCTCGAAGCCATGGACGCGCCGACAAAGTCGGTTGCACGCGCTCAGGTCCGCTTCTGCCATCGGCCGCACCCTATAGCTTTCTATGGCGATATCGAGCGCAGGTCCGGCAAGGGCCACCAGCGGCTCGCGCACCGCGAAGCCGAGCTTGGCATAGAGCGAAAACGAGCGAAGATTGTAAGCCGACTGCACCAGCCGCACCCCCGCGAAGCGCCCTTCCTCCACGCGCCCCAGCACGTGTTCCATCAGCCGCCGCCCGACCGCGGCACTCTGGATAGCCGGATCGACGGCAATGGGTCCGATGCCTGCGACAGGTGCACTTTCCCAGAGAAAATTGCTCCCCACAACCTGCCCGTCCACCTCGGCAACCACCGGATAGACATCCTCGCGCGCGAGCAGATAGGAGAGGATACCCACAGCAAATTCCACCGAGGGAAAATCCGGCGGAAAATTGTGGGTCGTGGCAATGCCCCGAAACGCTTCGTAGGAGATGGCGCCGCAGGCCGGAGCATCCCCGGGGAGGCCCCGGCGCAGATGCAGGTTTTCCACGGTCACCGTTGCTTTTGTTTTTGTCATTACTCATTTACCAGCGCGCCTTTCGATTGCTCGTCGGAACGCAGGCGTAGCCCGCCAAGGGGTTCGACAGGATCCGTCTGGCGCTCCAGACCCTATTGACGCCCGGGGCTGTGCATGTGTTCACTCCATGGTCAACTTGATCGCTCCAGAAAAATTGCAGTTTCCTGGCTGTTCGAAGAAGGCTCCATCTTTTTTATAATTCTTGACGATTGCGGAGTGTAAATTCGAACAATAATACAAAGGAAAACCTTGGTTAAATAGGCAGTCCGGTCGCACTGCGGCGTCGGTGTTTGTTGCGCCTGACTTCGGAGCGATCGGAAGGACAATCGGCAACCGTGGTCCATTCAGCAAATCTGCCTTGATTTTGACGACCTATCAGGAGAACCGATCAATGAATGTGCTCACCACCAGCAGCCAGCGGGGCGGCAAACTGTTCAAAGTGACGATGACTCTCTCTCCGGCGCTGTCGCACCACCCCTGGCCGAGCCTCGACACCTACGAGCCGAGCCAGAACAGCTACAGCGTCGTGGTGCCCCTCGACCGGCTGCTGGCCGAGATGACCTACATCAAGAACAAGGGCGGTCGTGTCCTCGACATTTCCCCGGCGGATCTCGAGGCCCTGGGACCTCCCGACATCAGCTCGGTGGCCATTCCCCTCAAAGTCGAACTGTGGGCGAAAGCCGACGTCTCGGATGTACAAGCAGCGATTGTGGCGGCCTACAAGCAGATCTTCGGCAACACCTATGTGCTCGAAAGCGAGCGGCTCACCTCCGCCGAGTCGCTGCTGCGCAATGGTTCGATCAGTGTGCGCGAGTTCGTGCGGCTTCTGGCCAAATCCGAACTGTACAAGGAACGCTTTTTCTTTTGCACCTCCAACAACCGCTTTACCGAACTGAACTTCAAACATTTTTTGGGCCGCGCCCCTTACAACCAGTCGGAGATCGCCGCGCACCTCGACCGCTACCAGACGTTCGGTTACGACGCGGAGATCGATTCTTACATCGATAGTGACGAGTACATTCAGGCCTTCGGCGAAAATGTCGTTCCCTACTATCGTGGCTTCAAGTCCCAGTCCGGCCAGACCGTAGAGAGCTTTAACCGGATGTTCAAACTCTATCGCGGCGACGCCGGCAGCGACACCAACCTGAACCTGCAGGGCCAGAAGCGTCGGGTCGATCCCAAAAACCTGCTTCGCTCCGGCCGCGGCATCGTCTGAGGATCAACAACCGCCGTCAATAAATCGCCGGGAAGGCGGACTTTCCCGGCGATTTTTGTCGATTGGTTTCAATCAAAAAGGGCAGGCGCAATGCATCGCCTGCCCCAGAGATCTCAGCCGAGAGCAGTTAGCTCAGGGCGTTGATGCAGTAGTCGATGTAGGCGTTCGCCTCGGTGAGCGGCTGGCCCGACAGCTGCGAACCGACCTTCCCCTTGATGTGCTTCAACGCCTCGATGTACCAGCTCGGCGACAGGTTGAACGTGCGGTTCACCTCCCGCAGACCGGCCACGATGTAGTCGTCCAATGGACCGGTACCACCGGCCACCAAGCTGTAGGTGATGAAGCGCAGGTAGTGGCTGATGTCGCGGGCGCACTTCGCCTGGTTGGTGTCGCCGTATCCCATCTGACCCGGCTGCGTCAGGTACGGAAACTTGTTATACACCTCTTGCACCGCACCCTTGACCAGCGAATCGGCGTTCGAGGTCAGCGCCCGCGCCGCTTCCATCGAGGCCGTCGCCCGCTGAAAACGGCCGTTCGCCGCCTGCAGCTCGGTGTTGTTCAAAAAACGCCCCTGGCTGTCCGCCGAGGCGATCACTTCGGTAATCACGGTCTTCATGCTCGTCGTTCTCCTGTGTCGGTCTCGGTGGGTGAAACTCAGGCGATGCTCGCGGCGGCCTTGTCGAAGTAGGTGGCCGCTTCGTTGACCAGCGCCGAACAGTCGCCGCGGGTCACCCCGGAGGGGCTGTTGACGTAGCCTATCGCCGTCTCTTTCATCAGTTGGACCGCGCGGGCCACCGAACGGGTCGGGGTGCCCAGGGCCACGTAGGTCTCTTTGAGTCCGTTGAGGCAGCGGTCCTCGAGCACCGACGCATCGCCGGCCAAAAGCGCGTAGGAGACGTAGCGCAGGATGATTTCCATGTCGCGCAGGCAGGCGGCCATGCGGCGGTTGGGGTAAGCGTTGCCGCCCGGACGGATCAAGTCGGTCTGCTCGGCGAACAGTTTGTGGGCGGCGTCGGAGATAATCTCGGCGGCGTTGCCGGTGATGGCGTTGACGGCATCGAGTCGCTTGTTGGATTCTTTGACCAGGTTGGTCAGCTGGTTGAGTTCCTGCTCGCTGAGGAACGACCCGCGCAGATCCGCCGCAACAATGGCTTTGGTGAATGCGTCTTGCATTACATTGCTCTCCTTAACACATTTAGGATGTGGTCCATGGGCGAAACAGCTTTCAAACCCCGAGAAGAATCCTCTCCCTAGTAACCAGCCTGTCCTCTTGTTGAGATTGAGACACAGGTGCCCCATCGCAACTGCCGGAGGCACGATGGACAGGAGCAATGCCTTCTTGCTCGTCCGCCGCACCCCTTGCGATGCGCAGGTCAGGCCAAAGTTAAGGTGCCTGAAGAATCTTCCCTGTTTTTGTAACATGGATGCCGTTTGCCTAGGCATTAATAAATGTGAAAGGCCTGCCGGTTTGCTGGGCAGGCGGATGCCGCCTGGTGAGCGTTGCAGCCGAAGTGCTCACCGGGCCGCCGGGCCGAGCGGACGTTCGATAATGCGAATGCCCGACATACTTTGCCGATGAGTTTGCATCGATTTTGCCGCGGGTTGCTGAGCGCCGTGCTTTTTAGTCTTGGGCCGCTGCTGGGTGCGGCCCCGAGCCGGGCAGCCGAGATACCGGCGCCCGGCGGGGGATGTCGGCTCTCCACCGAGGCGGTGGCGCGCAAAGCGGCGTGGCAACGGGCGGCACTTGCCGGGGACGGCGAAGCCGGGCGCCGCTATCTGGCGCAAATTGACGAAGACGCCACACAGCTGCGGCTGTGCCGCGCTGCTGTGTGGCCGCGGGTGCAGGCGGTCTGGCTGCGACTCCACCCGTGCGACCTGCAGCCCGGGGCGATCGACGCGCTGATCGACCGGCTTGTGGCCCTGGGCTACAACCGCATCCATCTGGAGGTGTTTTTTGAAGGCCAAGTACTGTTGCCCGCCGCCGACAACCCGACTGTCTGGCCGAGCGTGGTCCGCGCGCAGCCCTCGGCGGATCTGCTGGCCGCTGCCATCGCCAGTGCAAGGGCGCGGGGAGTGGCGGTTTACGCCTGGCTATTTTCGCTCAACTTCGGCTACTCCTATACCCAACTGGTCGCCCGGCAGGCCGCCCTGGCCCGCAACGGTCTCGGCCGCACCAGTCTGACGGCGGTGGGGGAGATCGGCTCCCAGACCGACATGAGCACTCTCGAACTGGATCGGGTCTTTGTCGATCCTTTCCCAGGTGCAGACGGTTCTGGAGCGGACACCGCCGGGAATTGTCGTGGTGCCTTCCCTCGCGGGTGTCTGGGGCCGTCCTCACACCGGTCGGCCGCCCCTCGAAGTGCAGATGGCCGCGCTGCAAGCCGCTTTTCCGTTCGTCGACTCGGTGAGCCACTTTGCTTACGCCTGGCAGGAACCGGAACTAGAGCGCGAGCGGCGCACCTGCTCCGGCCACTAGCGCTCGACAACGGCGAGAATGTCCTTGACGGGCACGCTGGAGCGCTTCCACCGGCGGTTGTCGCTCGCGGCGGCGCGGTTGTCGCCCAAGACGAAGTACTCGTCCGCCGGAACGGTGAGCGGCCCGAATTCGGCTTTGGGCCGGGGGGCACCGTCCTCGGTTGCCGGTTGGGTAGAAATAAACGGTTCATCCAGGGACCTGCCGCCCACGCTCGCCCGGTAGGCGGACACCTGCACCAGCTCGCCCGGCAGTGCAATCACGCGGCGAATGGTGGTCTCGTCGGGTTTATCGGGATCTTTGACGACCACCAGGTCGAAGCGGCCCGGCGGCCGTTTCTCCAGAGCATCGAAGTTCTCGCGTACCACCTCCTGGGCACGGATGGTGGGCTCCATGCCGCTGTCGGGCATCTTGCGCAGCCGTATGTCGGTCTGCAGGGCGCAGCCGACCAACCCCAAGGCGAAACCACACAAAACAAATCGTTGCATGCGTCCCATCAAAGCGTACAAGCCTTCCCCAGGGCAATGTGAGCAAGCGTCCGCGCCGCCTCATTCCTGGGGCCGAAGCTGCAAACCAGTGCCAGGAGCCAGACTTGAACTGGCGACACGCGGATTTTCAGTCCGCTGCTCTACCAACTGAGCTATCCCGGCGCGTTTTCACGAGCATTCATTGTGTATCCGCGGCAATCTGAATGTCAATCGATTGGTCGATCCTCCGGTCGAACGGTGTCGGCAGGTAGAGAAGCGGCTTAAGAATACTTAGTACACTGAAGAAGCAGAGACCCGGAGCAAGCCGTGCAGTCCGCCCAGCCACGCGAAAAACACCTGATTATTGGGGTGTACGCCAATGAACCGATCGCCCTGGAAGCTTTTCGCCTGCTGCAGCAGCGCGGTATGTCGCCTGAGAATGTCGCTATTGTGGGCCACGGCTATCGCGACGCCGACGCTGTGGGCTTTGCCGACCCGGTGAAGGTGGCCAAAGAGCGCGCCTGGAAAACCGCCGGGTTCACGGGTCTGGTCGGCCTGGTGTTCGGCTTTTTGTTCAACTGGCTGACGCAGATAGACATTGTCCCGGACAACCGGGTGTTGAGCCTGATGATCGCCGCCATCCTGGGCGGCCTTTCCGGTGTGCTGGGCGGTGTGTTGGTGGGTGGCGGCACCGGCTTGGTCTTTGAGAGCGGCGAATCGATTGCCTACCGCAACCGCATTGAAAAGGGCAAGTACCTGTTGCTCGTCGAGGGCAACGAAGCGCTGGTGCGCACTGCCGAGCAGGCGCTGCGCAGTCTCGGCACCACCGAAGCGCTCGATCGCTATTACTTTCGCGATTCGCAGCCGGCTGCCAGTTCATGAGGCCGGCGCGGCACCAGGAGCGATCACCCCGGGAGAGCGAACGAGGACAAAAATTTGATCAAGGATCGCCTGGGCGCCCGCCGCTTTAAGATCTTCCGCCACAGCCCGGCCAAGAGCCTCAGGGGCGTCGCCGGGACCGCTGCGGCAGGCGCGCGCCATATTCCGGCCGTCCAGGGAAGCGACGATACCTTGCAGGGTGAGCCGACCGCTGTCGTCCAGTTCGGTGTACACGCCGATCGGTACCTGGCAGCCGCCTTCGAGGGCGCGCAGCATGGCCCGCTCCGCCCGGCAGCGCCGGGCGGTCGGGGGGTGGTTGAGAACTGTCAGCAAGTCCAGGATCTCCCCGTCCGCTTCGCGGCACTCGATACCTAGAGCACCCTGGCCTACGGCGTGCAGCGAGATGTCTGGGGAGAGCACTTCGCTGATCCGCTCGGACCAGCCCAAGCGCCGCATGCCTGCCACGGCGAGCACAATCGCGTCGTAGCGGCCCTCATCCAGCTTGCGCAAGCGCGTGTTGAGATTGCCCCGGATGTCCTGAAAGCGCAGGCGTTCGCCGTAGTGATGCTTGAGTTGGGCGAGGCGGCGCAAAGAAGAAGTGCCGACGACCGCCCCCTCGGGCAGATCGGCAAGCCCCGCAGCTTCAAGTCCCCGGCGCACGATCACCGCATCGCTCGGATCTTCGCGCTCGGTGATTGCACCCAGGATGAGCCCCGGCGGCAGCGCCGTGGGCAGATCCTTCAGCGAGTGCACGGCGAGGTCCGTGCGCTTCTCGAGCATGGCGCTTTCGAGCTCTTTGGTAAAAAGCCCCTTGTCGCCAATCTTGGCGAGGGCGACATCGAGAATCTTGTCGCCCTGGGTTTTCATCTCGACAATTTCAAACCGGATGTCCGGGTGGGCGCGCTGCAGTTCGTCGCGTACCCAGTGGGTCTGAACGAGGGCCAGTTGCGAATCGCGCGAACCGATAATCACTGTGCGGGACACGCCGCCACCTCCAACCGCAAAGCTTTCCTAGCATATCTGCAAGAGCAGGTACACTGAAAACGTTTGCCTGCCGAGTCTCCTGCGATGATCCGCCTGCGCAGATCGTTTGCCAGCCGCGCGTTGCGCGGGCGGGCCGTGGTCGAGAACCACCACCGCCTGCAACAAAAAATTGCAGCTGCACCGGGAGGTTCTGCCGTAGCGGCCTTTTTTGACATGGACCAGACGCTGGTGGCCGGCAACTCCTCGATTCTCTACGTGCAGAGGGCGATGGCCGAGGAGCGCGCCGGCATGAGCGACCTGTTCAAGACGATTTATTACTATTTGCTCTACCGCTTCAACCGGCTTTCGGTAGACGCCATTTTGAAGCCGACCCTCGAAGGCATCCGCGGTCGGCAGGAAGCGCAATTTGCCGATTTTTGCCGGCAGATCGCCCTCAAAGAATTGCTGCCCCGCGTCGGTCGCCAGGCGCGGCTGGTCCTCGATTGGCACCGGGAGCGCGGCCATCGCTGCGTGCTGTTGACCGCCGCCACCTGCTATCTGGCCCAGCCGCTCGCCGAGGCGCTCGGCATGGACGCGGTGCTCTCGACGCAACTGGAGGTAGCAGAGGGGCTGTTCACCGGCCGGTTGCATGGCCTCGGCCTCTGCTACGGCGAAGGCAAGGTCAAAGCTGCCCAACTGTGGGCAGCGGCGGTGGGGGTCGAACTGATGGACAGCTTCTTCTACACCGACAGCGCCTCGGATCTGCCGATGCTGAGTGCGGTGGGCATCCCGGTGGCGGTCAACCCCGACTGGGTGCTCCGTCGGCTCGCCCGGCGCAAAGGCTGGCTCGCCTGCCGCTGGCCCCGCCAGGCGTGAGAACGCACCTGCCGCCTCGATGGGCTAGCATAGTCTGGCTATGCAATTACCAATCGTCGCCATCATTGGACGGCCGAACGTCGGCAAGTCCACGCTGCTCAACCGTTTGGCGGGAGGCAGCGAAGCCATCGTCTACGACCAGCCGGGGGTCACCCGCGACCGGCTCTACCTGCCGGCCGAATGGTGCGGCTACCGCTTCGAGGTGGTCGATACCGGCGGGCTGGTCTTCGAAGACAGCGAAGTCTTTTTGCCGCTGATTCGCGAGCAGGTCGAAATCGCCCTGGCCGAAGCGGCGGCGGTCCTGTTCGTGGTGGATGGCCAGCAGGGGATCACCGGCGGCGATCGGGAGGTGGCCGACTGGCTGCGCGGGCGCAAACCGCCCGTGCTCATTGTGGCGAACAAACTGGAGGAGCCTTCGACGGCCCTGAGCCTGGCGGCCGAATTTTATGCACTCGGTTTGGGCGAACCCTACGCCGTCTCGGCCATCCACGGTTCGGGCACGGGCGATCTGCTCGACGCGCTGGTGGCGGTGCTTCCCAAAGATCAGCCCGAAGAACAGGAACTGCCCGAACTGCGCGTGTCCATTGTCGGGCGGCCCAACGTCGGCAAATCGAGCCTGCTCAATGCCCTGGTGGGTGGGGAGCACCCGCGCTCGATGGTCTCGGAGGTCGCCGGCACCACCCGCGACGCCATCGACACGCTCGTCGAGCACGGCGAGCGGCGCTACCGCCTGATCGACACGGCGGGCATCCGCCGCAAATCCCGCGTCGACTACGGACCGGAGGCGTTCGGGGTGACGCGGGCGATTCGCGCCATCCGCCGCGCCGATGTGGTGGTGCTGGTCGTCGACGCCACCGAGGGCATCCACGATCAAGAAAGAAACCTCGCAGCCAAGATCGCTTCGGCGGGGCGCGCCTGCGTGCTGGTGGTCAACAAATGGGATGCCATCGAAAAGGACACCTACACGATGAACCACTACCGCGACGAGATGCGCCGCGAACTGGATTTCGTCGAATGGGCGCCGGTGGTTTTTACCAGTGCCCTCACCGGCCAGCGGGTCGAAAAGATCTTCGATGCCATCGATGCCGCCGCCGGGCAGCACCAGCGCCGTGTCTCCACCTCGGTGCTCAACGAAGCGCTGCAGGATGCGCTGCTGTGGCGCTCGCCCCCTGCCAGCCGCCAGGGGCGCCAGGGCAAGGTTTACTACGCCACCCAGATCGCCACCAACCCGCCCACCTTCGTGCTTTTTGTCAACGACACCAAGCTCTTCAAAGAAGGCTACCGCCGCTATCTCGAAGGGCAGTTCCGCGGTTCGCTGGGCTTCGAAGGCTCGCCGGTGCGCTTTATCTTCCGGGGTAAACCCGAGCGCGAGGCAAACCGCACCGCCCGCAAAAGCGAGCCGGTCTGATGCGCACCGCCCTCAAGGAGTGGGCGGTCGTCTGCGAAGCCCTCGCCCGGGGCGAACAGAGCATCCTGTTGCGCAAAGGCGGCATCCGCGAGCGCCGCGAGGGCTTTGTGCCGGAGCACCGGACTTTCTGGCTCTACCCGACCGGATTTCATCAAAGTCCCGAGAAGCTCGCACCCGCCGTCCGGACGGAACAGCCGCCGCCACCGGCGTCAGGAACGGTCGCGCTGGCCCTTTTTGCCGAGGTGGCGGACCACTGGAAAGTGCTGGACCTCGAAGCGCTGCGCTCGCTCGAAGGGCTGCACGTTCTGGCCTGGTCCACGATCGCCGAGCGCTTTGATTACCGGGCGAAGCCCTGGCTGGAGGTGTTGCTGGTGCGGGTTTATCGGCTGGAGCGTCCGCAGATTCTTCATGAGCAACCCCAGTACGCCGGTTGTCACTCCTGGGTGACGCTCGATGCATCCATCGCGCCCCCAGCGAGCGTACCGGTAGTAAGCGACAGCGAATTTGCCGTGCTGCACCGACGGCTTTGCACTTTGCTCGGACCTCCTGGCGATGGGTCGATTTGAAACAACGCTGTCCATCCCTTTGCCGCGCCCTGTTCGGATGCTACTTATCGGACTGATCGTGCTTGCGCTGCTACTCTACGCAGGTGCGTGCGCCTGCCTCCGGCAGGTCCAGGAGCGTTTTATTTTCTTTCCTGAACGGGAAGTCACCGAAACTCCCGCCACCTACGGCCTGGGCTACGAAGACGTGTACCTGCCGCTGGAGAAAGATCAACTGCACGGCTGGTGGATCCCGGCGGCTCGCCCTGATGCGCCGGTGGTGCTCTACCTGCACGGCAACGGCATCAACGTCGGCGCCAACGCCGAACACGCCCACCGCCTGCAGTACCGGTTGGGTTTTACCGTCTTTTTGTTTGACTACCGCGGCTACGGCAAAAGCAGCGGCCCGTTTCCTTCAGAAAACCGGGTGTACGCCGACGCGGAGCGCGCCTGGCAGTACCTGGTGGGCGAGCGGAAAATCGACCCCCGGCGCATTTTGCTCTACGGCCACTCGCTGGGTGGAGCGGTCGCCGTCGAAATGGCCGTGCGCCACCCGGAGGTGGCGGGTGCGGTGGTCGAAAGCTCCTTCACCTCGATTCTGGAGATGACCGCTGCCCAGCGGTGGACGCGCTTTTTTCCCGTCGAATGGTTATTGCACCAGCGCTTCGACTCGATTGCCAAGATGAGCCGTCTGCAGGTGCCGGTGCTTTTTATCCATGGCCGCCGCGACCGTGTGATCTCCCATACGATGAGCGAGCGCAACTATGCCGCCGCTCCCCAACCCAAGCGCCTGTTGCTGGTTGCAGGCGGGGATCACGCCACCAATGCCGTCGAGGGAGGCAGCCTCTACCTGGAGGGATTTCGCACCTTCGCCCACGCAGCACTGTCGCGGTGAATCGTTGTACAACGACCAGACCCCTTGGATTGTCCCCACACGTAACGGACAGCCTGCGTGCGTCAAGGGTCTTGCGAAAGAAACTCGATTGATGTATGGCATTGTAATATTGTGTGGAAATGACTTAGGTGTGTTTACTACGGGCTGGTTTTTTCCTATGAACAAATGGATGGTTGCACCCCTTGCCGCTGCAGCAGGCACGCTTTTGTGCTTGAGTTTTACCCGGATTCTCTACGCTCAGGCAGACAGGCTGAGTGTATTGATCAATTTTCAACCAGGCAACTCATCGGTACCCGCCGACTACACCAAGGACAATGGTGCACCCTACAGTTCCGAGCGCGGCTACGGTTGGGTGCGCGAGGACAGCCTGAGCAGTGCGACGCCCACTGCAATCGGCATCGGGCCGAACACGCGAGATCGCAAGGTCAAGGGTCTCGATCCGCGGCTGAACACGCTGATGCACATGGACTATCCCCCCGGCGGCAGTGACCCGGATGCGGTAAAGGTGCCCGTCGCCTGGGAATATAAACTACCCAACGGTTCCTACAGCGTTCAACTGACCGTGGGCGATCCTGCCTATTTCGACAGCGAGCATTCGATGAATGTCGAGGGGGTCCCGGCCTTTAGTCGGTTTATGCCCACAGCGGCCCAGCCCTTCAAGCAGGTGCTCGTCAAGGCCGAGGTGAGCGACGGCAAATTGACCCTCGATTCGATCGGCGGTACGAATACCAAAATCAACGCCGTCGAGATCGCCGGTCGGCCCGGTTTCGACTCGGTCGGCTGGAGCACCGTCGCCCCTTCGCCGATCACCCGTTCTGAGGCGGTGGGGGGCTTCGTGGACGGCAAACTTTACGTGCTGGGCGGCTATCTCGATTTGAGCTTGCTCACCACCCGGCGCAGCGATGTTTACGACCCAGCCGCCAACACCTGGAAGCGGATTGCCGACATGCCCACGTCGATCACCCACGGCGGGACGGCGATCGTGGGCAAAAACATTTATGTGGCGGGAGGATACGTCGGCTATCCCGACACCACCCAGACTTACGGAACCAGGGACGTCTGGAAGTACGACACGGTGAGCGACAAATGGACAGCGATGCCGCCTTTGCCGCAGGCGCGCGGCTCGGGCGCACTGGTGGCCCTTGGCCGGGAACTGCACTTTTTTGGTGGAACCGATATTAACCGGGTGGACAAAAAGGACCACTGGATCTTGAAGCTCGATGGGGGAACCAGTTGGACCACCTCCACGTCCGTGCCCCTCCCGCTCTCGCACATGGGTTATGTGGCGCTGGGCGGCAAAATCTACGCCATCGGCGGTCAAAAGGGCTTCGATCAGACCCTCGATGCTCAGAGCGCCGTGCACTATTGGGTGCCCGAAGATCCCGGCACCTGGACCCAGGTGGCAAGCCTGCCCGATCGGATCTCCCACATGGGACAGGCCACTTTTGTGATGGACAACCGAATCATCACCATCGGCGGTTCCCTCAACAACAATGACCACTACGATTACGTACTGGCCTACGACCCAATTCTCAATACCTGGGAGCAGCTCAATCCTTTCCCCACCAAGCGCCACTCGGGTGTGGCCGGCCAATATAACGGCGCCATCTACTACGCAACCGGGCAGATGCAAACGACCGTGTACAAAGGTGTCCCTGCCGCCGCCGGTTCGAGCGCCTTCCTGTACGACCCTTCAGTGCTCGACGATCGGCACGAGAATAGCCCCTCCGGCCATTGAACGACCGAGAGCAGTCAAGCAATTGGGCATGCGCGTTGAACCAGATCAGCGCTGCTTGCATGGCCCATGGCGATCTTTGGGTTAATAAACATAAAGATTGTTGGATATGTTCTCGCACCGGCGTATACCGGTCATAGCTTCGCAAGTTTCGATCGATTCTATTGAGACTTCTATGAACAAGTGGATGGCCGTACCTCTGGCGACGGCGGCGGTGGTGCTTTTAGTGTTGAGTTTCGTGAGAATTCTCAATGCCCAGACTGACAGGATAGGCGTCCAGCTCAATTTTCAGCCGACTGGTTCGGCGGTGCCCGCAGACTATCTCAAAGACACCGGAGCGGCCTACAGCAGCAGCCGAGGCTACGGTTGGGTGCGCGAGGACAGCCTGGGCGCTTCGACGGCCACCCCCCTCGATGTTTCAGCCAACACCCGTGACCGGGCGGTGGGCGGCATCGACCCCCGGCTCAACACCCTTGCCCACATGGAATATCCCCCGGACGGCGCGGTCAGTCCACCCGCCGCGTGGGAGTACGCTCTTCCGGACGGCTCCTACAGCGTCCAAATCACCGTCGGCGATCCGGTTTACTTCGGCAGCGATCATGCGCTCAATGTCGAGGGCATCCCGGTTCTGGAGCGCTACCGGACCACCGCCGGCCGGCCGTTCAAGCAGGTGCTCGTTGAGACGCAAGTCAGCGACGGCAAATTGTCTATCGACGGCGTGGGCGGCCTGTATACCAAAATCAACGCCGTCGAGATTGCCGGCCGGCCGGGCTTCGAGTCGATCGGCTGGAGCAGCAAGGCGGCTTCGCCCATCGCTCTATCGGAGTCCCAGGGCGGTTTCGCGGGCGGCAAACTTTATGTGCTGGGAGGCTATACCGATCTCGATCCGCTGACGGCGACCCGACGCAGCTACGCTTACGACCCGGTGGCCGACAGTTGGAAGCAGATCGCCGACGCTCCGACGCTGTTGACCCACGCCGGCATGGCCGTGGTTGGCCAGGACATTTACCTGGCCGGGGGCTACATCGCCGACAATACTTCAAATGGCAGCCAAACTTTTGCTGTCAAAGACGTCTGGAAGTACGACACGGTTGGCAACAAATGGACGGCGATGCCGCCTTTACCGGCAGCGCGCGGGTCCGGCTCGCTGGTAATGCTGGGCCGGGAATTGCACTTTTTCGGCGGCAACGACGCCAACCGCGCCGACAAAAAAGATCACTGGATCTTAAAACTCGACGGTGGGACTACCTGGAGTACCTCGGCTCCGTTACCGACCGCCAAATCCCACATGGGGGCTGCGGCCCTGGGCGGGAAGATCTACGCCATCGGCGGCCAGCAGGGCTACGGCGACAGCCAGGTCTCCCAGAGCGCGGTGCACGCCTGGGATCCCGAGGCGCCGGACCGTTGGAGCGCGGTGGCGAGTCTACCGCGGGTGACTTCGCATATCGGCTCGGCAACATTTGCCATGGAGAACCGCATCGTGGTGCTGGGCGGGCAGTTCGACAGCAGCAACACCTACAACTACACCCTCGCCTACGACCCGCTTTCGAACGCATGGACATCGCTTACCCCGTTGCCGGTGCCCCGCCATTCGGGAGTCGCCGGCACCCACAACGGCCAGATTGTCTACACGGCGGGGCAGGTGCGCACCCAGACTTATCAAGGCCTCCCGGGAGAAGGCAATGCCGCGGACTGGTTGAGCGCCCCGGGCGAATCCCGTAAGCACGCTCCCCACCGGTGAGGTCCGCGGCCGGCTAGTGGAGCGGTTCGATGGCGGCGCGCGCGCCCCAGGCGGCCAGTTCCCCCTGGAGCGCCTGGGCCTGCTCCCGGTCCAAATCGGCGTTCAGGGCACGGGGCAACTTTTTGGTGCTGGAGAGCGCTTCTTTGAGGTCCAGACCGCCGCGTTCGCGCAGCACGCGCACCACCTGATTGCGCCGTTCGACATCGATGGCTTCGAGCACCAGGCGGTAGCGACCGGGCTGCACTGCCTTTGTCGGCAAAGCCGCAAACAGCTCGGCCCCCCCGATCTCCTCACAGGGTGCCTCGGCAGTCCGGCACTCTGCCTCGGGCCGTGGAAAGTAGCTGTCGGTGGCGGCACTCAGCCGATCGAGGGTCTCGGCCAGGCCGGTGCTCTGGGCCGGCGCATCCTCGACACTCACTTCGGGGATCGCATGGTGCTTGAAAAACTGCTCCAGATAAGGATCGCCCTGTGGGTCCGGGGCCGGCTCCACAGGGGTGGATATCAAGGCGGGGGGCTGCTCGTCGTCGGCTGTTGCGGCAACCGGTTCAGCCGGCCCGACGGCAGGCTGCTGCAGCGACTCCAGATAGGTGTTCGGTTGGACCGATTCGATCACCACATCGTAGATACCGGGTTCGTCTGCACCCGCGGAGCCTCCGGCGGAGGTTGCAGCATGCTGCGCTTGGGGTTTGCCCGACAGCTCCAGCACTTCGGTTTGCAGGCTTACGACGCCCCTGGCGGGCTGCGGGTGTCGCCGGCGTTGCCTTTGCCACTGGACGAGGCTCAAGGCGCAGACCAGGGCGGCAACCATGGCAACGATGTAGATCATTTCATCCTCGCAATCCGGTCCGGTTTGTCTTCAGCTGCCCGGTGCCGGGGAGACTTCTGCCGGGGGCGGCGGTGCTTTTTGCACCTCCCAAATGTTAGCGAGGATGCGGCCGTTGTAGGTGCTCTCGAAGGCACTGAAGCGACTTTCGCGTACATCGGCCCGAATGGCGGCGAGCGCCAGGGGACGCACCAGTTCGACGAGCGGCTGGTGCGCCGCTATCAATTGTTCGCGCTCGGACGCACCGGTTTTGTTCCCATACGTGGCATCGAATTGGTCCTGCCAGGGGAGAGTGCCCTGGTCGTCGCCCAGGTCAAAAAAATGCCATGGGTTCGCGGATCGCCAGAACGAGAGGCTCGCCGGGGGCGGCGCCCCCAGTCGCTCGGGATTGGTGATTGCAGCCTGCCAGCGTTTTTGGCGCAAGATGCGGTTGCGCAGCACCAGCCGGGGCAGGGGGCGCGGTTGGGCATCGAGACCGACAAGCGCCAGTTGGGCGCGCACGCCCTCGCCCAGCCGCATCTGGGCCGGATCGTCGCCGTCGAGCAAGACCTCGAAGCTGACTTTATGGCCCGCCGCATCGGTGAGCACTCCGCCTGCACCGCCCTTGAGACCGGCGGCGGCGAGCCGCTCGCGGGCTGCGTCCTGATCGAATGTGCCTTTGCCGGCCTCGGCCGTGTTCAAGAAAGCTTCTTGAACCAGCCGGCTGCGATCGATGGCGAGGGCAACCCCCTGGCGAAAAGCGGGGTTGGCGAACCAGTTCGCCCCAGGGGAGGCGACGGGCGCTTTGCCAGCAACTGCGGTCCGATTGAGGTTGAAGGCAAGATAAACAGGCTGCTCGGCGCCACCGCTCACCAGGGCGTAGTTACCCGAAGAGCGCCCGGCCGCCAGCCCAGCATACTCTTCGGGGCTCGGCCGGTAGGTGTCGCTCTGGCCGCTCTGGAAGCGGGCAAGGGCCGCGGGCCGATCCGGCACGATCCGGTAGCGAATGCCCGCCAGATAAGGTTGCTCGGGCCGGCGCCAGTAGCGGGGATTGGCCGCCAGTTCCAGACTCTCGTTGGGCGTATAGCCGCGGCACAGAAACGGCCCGCTGACCGGCAGGGTGGTCGGGTCGGCGTCGAGTCCCCACCGGGCGAGGGGATCGCCTTCGGCCAGGGCGTGGGCGGGCAGAATCGGCAGCGTCAGGTAGGCGGCAAAATCGAAATCGGGGGCCGGCAGGACAAATTCGACCGTTTGCTCGTCCGGGGCGCTCACCTTCAGTCCCCGGGGCAGACTGCCTGGAGATCGCCCGTCGCCGTAGACCCGCTCGAAGGAGAACACGACATCGTTCGCGCCGAGCGGTTGGCCATTGGACCAGACCAGTGCGGGTTTGAGTCGGACGCGGTAGCGGCGGCCGTCCTCGGCCTGCTGAAAGTCGGCAGCCAGGTCGGGGGAGAAACCACCGGCTTTATCGGGCATCAGCAACCCGGCAAACATCAGCCGACTAACCTCCAGGGCGCTGCCGCGCCGGGCGAGGGCCGGGTTGAAGGTGCCTGGATCGCCGATGAGGGTCCCGGAGAGGACGCCGCCCGTCACCGGTTTGGGTGTAAGCGGCAGGGAGGTGGAGGTGCAGCCTGCGAGCAGCAAGGCGGCGGCAAACGCAAAAATCCTAGCCATCAGCAGGAAACTTATCACACTCGCCGCCGTCCTAGCCATGGAAGCGCCCACCCACCCGAAAGCTTCGGGCGGCCTATAATTTTCGTATCTTCCCTCTTCCCGGCGATCACCATGCTCGAACCCCGCAACAGCGCCGATCTGGCCCCCCGCCCCCTCGAGTCGCGAGCCGTATTTACTGGTTCGCTGGTCGATGTCGCCGGTACGCTGCACTCCGAACTGGTTACGTACATGGCGGCGGGTCTGGTGGTGATGCTGAGCGGGTATCCCGTCGAGGGCACGGCCGCCTTTTTTGTCTTCAATTTTTTGCGCGGACTGTTTTTTACTGGCCTCGGGGGCTATATGGCTTCTCGCACTGCCCGTTCCCTGCCGCTGCGCCACGCGCTGCTGACTGGGATCATTTCGCTGGCGGTTTCAATCTTCTTCAATCTGGATGCTCCCGGAGGACTGCTCTCCTGGCCGCTGGTGCTAGGTTTGTTGGCTGTCGTGCCGGTGGCGGTACTGGGCGGATTACTGGCCAATCCTGAACGCAATCTCTAGAGCAAAGCAGGTCTGAACCTGTGTATGAACAAGCAGGTCAAGGAAATTCTTGAGCAATATGCTCTGGAGAATGCCGAGTGCACAGTGCTGCGGCACTTGGGGAATCTGGTGGTTCGGGTGGAAGCAGATGCGAGGCGGTACGCTTTGCGCGTTTGCGAACCGCAGGTGAGCGCAGCACAATTACAGACGGAACTCGATGGGCTCCAAGCGCTCAAAAGAGACACCGATCTGTACGTTCCGACACCGGTGACCAGCGTACAAGGCGACTTAGTCACCGCCTCCATAATCTTTTCAACCTCCCGTTGATGCTGTCTTTCATTTTCAAGTGTAGAAGAGCGTCCCTAGCCGGTCTCATCGCACTCTACTTTATGGAGAAAGTATTGATATGACAGAACAGCCGGAATTCGAGGTGCCGGAGCCTACCGACCTTGTAGCGGACGAGGACGATCAACAGCTCTTTCTGGCCCAGGCAAGACCGGTGCAAACGGATGTCGGGTATTGGCAGGGCGAGACGCTGCCCTACGACGGTCACAACGTCAATCAGGACGGCAGCACCGACTTTACCTCCGACGCCCAGGAGGCCCTATTTTACGGAGACCCCGAACAGCAAACTTGCCTGAGAGGCTCCGGTTACACTGAGCAACTGATCGACGCCGCCGAGCGCTTGGCCGGGGAACTCGAAGACAGCGTGAACGAGACGACCCGCGGTACCGTCCTCGAGTGGGGGGACTCTTTCCTGGATGACATCGATCCCGAAAGCTGCCCCGACACCGACACCAGCGCCTTTTGAGCGCGGTTGCGGCCCGCGGCTCGGGTGTGGTGGCACATTCGGGGAGCGACTTTATTGCGGATCAACGGCTACTTTGCACATCGGCGCGCACCGGTGCGGATTTGCTTTGGCGCCATGCGGCCAGCAAGCGCTGCCGGTCGTGACGCATATCCCGACGATGGCGAACCGTCGGATACGCCGCGGTATCGCCCATCAACCCGGTCCACAGAGTGCGGTTGAAGTTTGCGGTGTCGAGGTTGTCGCGCTCCGTGAAATTGTGATTCTTAGTCTTCTCGGCCCAGTAAGCCGCAGTGCGCCGCGGTTTGGCGTAGGCCGCCGCGTATTTTGTGAGCGGGAGGCTGTTGCCGGCGGTACGCGGCGGCAGCGGCAGCCCGGTGGTGCGCAGCACTTCCGGAACCACCGCTGTGTAGGTCCAGGTTTTTTGTTGCAAATCAAAAACATCGGCCATCGGCGCTGCGAAACCGTCGTAGAGGCCGAGCGGCTCGATGCCCAGCACGTCTGCGATGGTGCGGACCATACTGACCGTCGTGTAATGGGTCGACACGACCGGTCCCTGCTTGACGTAGGGACCGACGACAAAGGCGATGCTGCGCTGGGCGTCGACGTGATCGGGACCGTCCTGGGCGTCGTCCTCGATGACGAAGATGAGCGTGTTGTCTTTGTAGGGGCTTTTTGACACCTTCTCGACCAGCAAACCGAGGGCATAGTCGTTGTCGGCCATTTGCGTCTCGACGGTGTCGACGCCGTCGATCGCCTCGGCGAAACTGCCGAAGTGGTCGTGGGGCAGCGCCACCAGGGAGAGCGCGGGCAGATTGCGCTTCTGGACGTAGCCGTCGAACTCGCGCTCCCACTCCTTGAACAACCAAAAATCCGGATACTTCATGTCGTACCCGCGGTAGTACGGGTCGTTGACGGCCTGCAGCGTGCGCTTTGTGGCAAACGAGACCACGACGCCTTCGGCGAACGGGCGCCGCACCGGCGGAATGAAGGCCGGATCGGTGGTCGGCAAAGAGTAACGATCGTAATCGGTGAAATGGCCGTAATGGCGCACCGTCCGCTGGGCGCGGAGGGCGGCATCCCACAGATAACCGTTTCCGATTTGACCGCCGGAGCCGTCGGGCGCGGCGACATCCGCCAGACCCGGCAGGATGTCCGGGTCGTTCGGGGTCTGCGGTTTGGCTTCGATGCGTTGCTCGAGGGTCGGATACCCGACGTTGATGTTGCGGTTGATGCCCTGAAAGTCATAGCTCGGACCGCGCCCGGCGTAGCTGGGCGGCATGGCCTTCTCTGTAAAGTCGGTGGTGCGGGCGGCGGTGGTCCAGTTCCAGCCGTCGCCGCTGACGCCGCCGCTATCGTAAAAGTTGTCGAGGGTCACGAACCGACGGGCGAGCCGATGGTGGTTCGGCGTGATCGGCTCCGGCAATGAGGTGAGCGCAGGATCGCCGTTGCCTTTTTCCAGGTCGCCGAGCACCTGGTCGTAGGTGCGGTTCTCCTTGACGACGTAGATGACGTGCTGGATCTTCTCGCGCAGCGAGGCCATTACCCTCGCCTGGCGACGATGGTCGGCAACCGGCATAAAGTTGTTGTTAGAGGCGACTTGCCAGGTGAGCTTCACGAGCTCCTGTCCGCTTGGCACCGGCAGGGTCAGAAGACCCGCTTTCATCAGTTGCAGCACATACTGATTGGCCTCCGGGTTGCTGTAGGCAGGGTTCGGTCCCGCCTTGCTCTTGCCGTTGACCACGTACAGGCGCGAGCCGTCCTTATTCAAGCTGACCGAATTCGGGTACCAGCCCGTCGGTATCAGCGCGATCACCCGGCTCTCTGGCGCGCGGGCCGCTTCGGAAGATTCTGCGGCAAGAAGTTCCCGCGAACCGTCGCGCTCCGGCGAGCGCGCGCCGACTCCCAGTCGGATTACCGCGACCGAGTTGGTGCCGCCGTTGGTGACGTACAGTGTCCGCTCGTCCGCAGACAAAGCGAGGCTGTTCGGGTTGCTGCCTTTGTAGCCTTTGCGGTTACTGAGCAAAAACTGCGGCGCGGTGGTCCCGATTTTTTCGATTACCCGGTCGTTGAGCGTGTCGATCACCCCGACGGTGTCGCTGTTGTCCAGTGCCACGTACAGCCGGTCTTGCCGCCGGTTCAAGATCATTTTATTAGGCTGCCCTTCGACCGGGATCCGGCCTGCGACCGTCGCGGCATCGGATCCGAGATCGACCACGACGATCTCCCGGCTGCGCGGGCTGGACACGTAAGCTTTGCGGTCGCCTTTGATTGCCACCCAGAAGGGATAGTCGCCGCCGGGAACGCCGGACCGGCTGGGATCGATCTTGCCTGGCCGCAGTTCCACCTCGGCCACCTTCGCGCGGGCGGTCAAGTCGACGATGCTCAGCGAGTCGTTGTAGAAGTTGGCCACCACCAGGCGGTCGCCGCGCTGGTTCACCGCCAGTCCCGCCGCGATCGCGCCGACGTTCAAGCCAACGCCCTCGGCGTGCCCCAGGGGTATCGCCGGTGTCGCTTCCGTCCACGCTCCACCCACCTGCTCGTAGATGTGCACGTTGTCGTCTGCACCGCCCGCGACGTAGAACGCTTTGCCGTTCGGGTTCCAGGCAATGCCGTTGAAGGTGTTGGGTACTTGCAGTACCTGGATTTTCTTGGGCGAGCTGCCGCGAATGTCGTAAACAAAAACGTACTCGTCAGCGATGGAACCCGTTGGTGTGGCGTAGAAGTTGTAGCCGCTGGTCAGGACGAGCAGCGTGTTGCCGTCCGGGCTGGTCGCCGTTGAAACGGCATGACCCGCGGCGAGGTCTGGACTTGTTGATGTGTCCGGCTTCAGATGTTGAAAGGTAGAACCCCTCGATGCCGTCGGTGTGATCTTCTGGCCGGTCGGTAGGATTTCTCCCGACTGCAACCCTGCCGGCCTGTCATTTACTGAGCGGTCCTGTTGTTGAGCCGCGGTGCGGGCGAACGGCTGAAAGCAGACAAGTGCGGTGGAGGTCGCTAATACCGACCAGAAAATCCGATGCCCGAGTTTCATAAGCTGGCTCCTTACGACAGAACTGGGTCATATGGTCACTGACGTTTAGAAGAAGTTGTGCGTCAACACCATGGGAATGCAGTTGCTCATCACGGTAGATGAATGGCATTAACAGGCGGTGAACATATTGTTAACGGCGCATGAACAAACAATCGCCTGTCCCCGCAAAACTGATCCAAACGGCTGGGGCTCTCGGCAAAGGACTCCGAGAATGTCCAGAACTATCAAAGCTCTGCTTGAGTTTCAAGTCGAATTACTCAAGTTCGCGCTGCAATTTGCCGACGCAACTCGCGCGTGGCCGCACCTGTGCCGCGCTCGCCCGCAGCCCGCACACATTGTTCAAACAGCGCCGACAAGTCTATGCCCGGAAAGTAAGGACTCGTTTCTTGAAGTCGGTACTCGTTGTCTTGTAGCCGGTAAATGGCGAGACGGCTGCGACGGCACAACCACACTTCCGGCAGCCGGTACAACAAGTAATCGTTCACATCGGTGTAGTTGGTGACGTCGATTTCAATTGCAAGGTCGGGCCAGGGGTCGATCCCCCAATTCAAACGATCTCGCCCGACTACCCCCTGCCAATTGTCGATGTAGAAACAATAGTCCGGCTCGATGCCGCCTTGTTCCGGCAGTTCCATCGTGATTGGCGTAAAGGCTTCGTAGTTGCGGTTTTGAGCATCAAGCAAAGCGGTGACGATACCCGCGACCAAATGGGCGTCGCGCCCATGCTTTGGCAGGGGGGACATCAGCAAAACCTCTTCGACCCGGTACTTGATGCGGGGAATGGAAGCATCGCCCCGGCTGTCTTGAAGGGCGCGGTAGTCCTCCCAGGAGCCCAACATCCGGACGACGGTCCCAGGCGGCAGCTGAATCTTCTGGCTTGAAATCAGGGCGTACATAACGATTTTTCAGCCGTTGCTCACGGACAGCATTTTATCGCACATGACACAAGGCTTTTTCCAAAGGTGGTTTTCTTACCGTTACACGCAGGTTCTAAGGCCCGGTGTCGATATCCCCTGGCTGGGTGCGCACAATCAGTGCCGCTTCGCGTTGGGCGGCGTTGAGGGCCGCAGTGGGGGTGCGTGCTCCCAGAAGCACCTGCTCGACCGCACGGCCAATGGCGTCAGAAATTTGCGGGTAGGTCGGGTCGAGGGGGCGGTTGCGGCCCGAAGGCAACTGGTCGAGGAAGATTTTTAGTTGCGGATTGCGCTGTAAAAACGTCTGGTAGGCGGGGGTGCGGGTCGCCTCGGGGGTGACGGGCAAGTAGCCCGTGCCGGTGGCCCAGGCGCTCTGAAATTCGGCACTGAGAATATAACGCGCGAAGTGCCAGCCGGCCTGCTCGCGCTTGGGCGTCGTCTTCATCAAAAACAACTGCTCGCCGCCGATGGCGGTGGCCCGCACCTCGCCGCGCGGCAAGGGAAATACGCCGTAATCCATGCCGTTTTCGCCAATTTCTCCCAGGGTCCAGGGACCGCTCACCTGCATCGCCACCCGTCCGGCAAAAAAATCGTCGAACATGTAGCCCTGCTCGGGCTGGGAGAGGCTCGCGGCGGAACGGACGAGCAAACTCTGCCAGTAAGTGAGGGCGCGTACCCCCGCAGGCGAATCGATCTGCGGTTGGCCGCCTACGAGCAGTTCACCCCCAGCCTGCCAGAAAAAGGGTAACCAGTTGAAAACGGTCCATTCGCCCTTGCCCAAGGGCAGCCGCAGGCCGTGGCGCTCCGGGCGGCCGTCGCCATTGCGATCGACGGTGAGCCGCTCGGCGAGGCTCAGAAATTCGGCCCAGGTGGTGGGAAAAGTCTGCACCCCGGCTTTTGCAAAGATCTTTTTGTTGTAGAAGACCGCCAGGTTGTTGGTGTCAAAAGGAAGCGACCAGGTCTTGCCCCGGTAGCGGGTGGCGGGGATCAAATTCGGATAGACCCGCTCGAGCAGGTTTTCTTTTTGCAAGTAGCCGTCGAGGGGAACGACGGCGTCGGCCTTGACCAACTGGCCGGTGAGCGTGGCGTTGTACCAGAGCAAATCCGGGGGCGAGCCGCCGATCACCGCCGCCAAAATTTTGGGGATCTGCTGATCCTGCTGGCCCGCGTAAATGGCACGCACGCGGATATCCGGGTGCTGAAAATTAAAGCGCTCCACGAGCTTGTCGAGTACCACCCGGTTGGGAGGCGGGTCGGCACCGTGCCAGAATGTCAGCTCGATGGGACCGGAAGGTTCGGGTGACCCGGCGCAGGCGACAAGCGCCGCACTCGACAGCACCAGCAACAACGGTTTTGCCCACAGTCCGTACAGCTTCCCTGGCGCGCGCACCGGTCCGCTCAACCGGTAAGCAATTCAGCCTGCCGCTCCACTTCCTCCTCGCCCACCATCTCCTGGGCGGGGGCGGTGAATTTGCAGGCTGAACAAGCCACCATGTCGTCGCCGCGCTTGCGGGGTTTGTAGAGCAAGATCGAGCCGCACTCGGGACAGGCGGGTTTGTCGATGGGCCGACTCCACAGCACGAAGTCGCAATCGGGATACTGGTCGCAGCCGTAAAAATTCTTGCCCATCTTCGAGCGGCGCTCGACGATCTGGCCTTTGCTGCACTTGGGGCAGGTGATCCCCGTCGATTTGGGCTGGCTCTTGCCGCAGGCGGGGCACTTGAGGTACTCGCCGTAGCGGCCGTAGGTGATGAGCATCGGCGCGTGGCCGCACTGGTTGCAGGAAATCCCCTCGGCGGGGCGGTCCTTGGGGACCGGTTTGTTGTCGCGGGTGAGCTGGTGGGTAAAGTCGCACTCCGGATAGCCCGAGCAGCCCAAGAAGTTGCCGAAGCGGCCGTAGCGGTTGAGCAGCGGCCGACCGCAGCTCTCGCACA
This sequence comes from Gloeobacter violaceus PCC 7421, assembly GCF_000011385.1. Taxonomy (NCBI): domain Bacteria; kingdom Bacillati; phylum Cyanobacteriota; class Cyanophyceae; order Gloeobacterales; family Gloeobacteraceae; genus Gloeobacter; species Gloeobacter violaceus. Next base: position 3,404,266 of record NC_005125.1, on the reverse strand, counting down.
GGTGATCGGTGACGATCACCACCCGCTTCATCTCCTCGTCGGCGGCCTTGAGCGTCTCCACAAACGGCCCATAAAAATCCGCAAGCAACTGGGTCCAGCGCTGGGAACCCTTTTCGACTTCGTCGAGCTGCGCTTCCATGTTGGCGGTAAATTCGGTATCGACGATGTTGGGAAAGTGCTGGACCAGTTGGTCGTTCACTTTCATGCCCAGGTCGGTGGGGATGAGCGTGCGGCCATCTTTATTGACGTAGCCGCGCTCCTGGATCGTGCCGATGGTGGGGGCGTAGGTACTCGGTCTGCCGATCCCCTGCTCTTCGAGGGCCTTGACGAGAGTGGCCTCGGAGAAGCGCGCGGGCGGCTGGGTAAAGTGCTGCTTGGGGTCGACCGTGAGCAAGGTGAGCGCCTCGCCCTCTTCGAGCACCGGCGCGGCACCGGCCGCTTCTTCGTCGCCCGTGGCTGCTTCCTCGCGCGCTTCTTCGTAGACGCGGGTGTAGCCGTCGAAGATCGTGCGGGTGACCGAGACGCGAAACAGGGCGTCGGGGCGGCCGGCTGTGGGGGTGGCGGCGATTTCGACCGTGCGCGTCTCCAGGGTGGCCGCGGTCATCTGCGAGGCCGTAAAGCGCTGCCAGATCAGGCGGTAGAGCTTGAACTGGTCCGGGGTGAGCGATTTTTTGATTGCGTCGGGGGGGCGGTTGATGTCGGTGGGCCGGACGCACTCGTGGGCGTCCTGGGCGCCTTTTTTGGCGCCGTACTGGCGGCGGCGGCTCGGGTAGTACGATTTGCCGTAGGCGGCCAAGATAAATTCGCGCGCCGCTTCCTGGGCTTCTTCGGCCACCCGGGTGCTGTCGGTGCGCATATAGGTGATCAGCCCCACCGGCCCCTCTTCACCCAAATCGATGCCTTCGTAGAGTTGCTGGGCGATGGCCATTGTGCGCTTGACGGTGAGGCCCAATGCCGAAGCGCCTTCGCGCTGCAGGGTGCTGGTGATGAAGGGCGGTTGGGGTTCTTTTTGCCGCTCGCGGGTCTTGACCGAATCGACCCGCGAGGCAGCTCCCGTCAGGACTTCGACCACCGCCCGCGCCGCCGTCTCGTTGCCTAGATCCGGTTTTTTGCCCGACCAGCGAACCAGATCGGCGCTGAACGGGGTGGCTTCAACCTGAGCACTCTGGCGGAAGCGGCCGTGGACGGTCCAGTACTCTTCGCTCACGAACGCCTGGATTTCTTTTTCGCGGTCGCACAGCAGGCGCACCGCCACCGACTGCACCCGCCCGGCGGACAGGCCGCGCTGCACTTTTTTCCACAGCAGCGGGCTGAGCTTGTAGCCCACCAGCCGATCGAGGATGCGCCGCGCCTGCTGGGCATCGACCCGGTTGATATCGATGTCGCGGGGATGGGCGACGGCGTTCTGGATGGCCTGCTTGGTGATCTCGTGAAACTCAATGCGCTGCAGCCTGTCGCCGGGAATATCCAGAATCTGCGCCAGATGCCAGGCGATCGCTTCTCCCTCGCGGTCGGGGTCGGGGGCCAGATAGACTCGGTCGGCATTGCGGGCGGCCCCTTTGAGTTCCTCGACCACCTCTTCTTTTTTGGGAATGATCACGTACTTGGGCTCGAAGTCATTTTTGACATTCACGCCCATCTCTTTTTGGGGAAGGTCGCGGATGTGCCCGGCGGAGGCCTTGACGACAAAGTTCTTGCCGAGGATCTTGCTGATCGTTTTGGCCTTGGCGGGGGATTCGACGATGACTAGCGATTTGCTCATACGCTCAACATACGAGGTGGCAAGACAGACCGTCCATCGTCCGCCTCGGGAAGCCGGGGCCGTCCGGGGCGGATGGGGGGTTGCCCACAGCTTAGCCGCTCCGGGAGCGGGCGAGCATCCTACCCCGGTTCCAGCGACTTTTAAGCCGGGGGCGCAACCGCCGCCGTCAGCACCACAGCCGCTCCCCTATTAGGGTTGCGCCGACAACTCGACTGGAGCGAAGCCTACTACCTCGGCCACTTTTTGGGCATCGACCGGCAACCACTCCAGCAGCGCTGCACTTTGGTCCGCACCGCTTCGGCTCCCCGGACGCCCCCACCCTCGAAACGCTCGCCGTCGAACTGTAGTTGCGGTTGCCGCCTGGAGTATTCGCCGAGGCTTCCTTCCGCAGGTAGAGTCTTCTCTATAACCCGCAGTAGTTGCTTTTCTATCGCTGCAAGAGGAACCTTGAAGGAGACGACCTTGGATTTATCCTCGCTTCGATTTTAATAGAGGCATATGCGAATTTATGCAAATTGAGACTTTGGTAAGGGGCGTATTTTTTGATAAAGCCACAGGACAAGCCTTGATCAGCGGAACCTGGGTAGTGCAAAACAAACATACGATTCAAGAACGAAGATACGTATTTGTCACGGACGACGAACGGCAATTTCCGGCGGGCCTGGTTGAAGAAAGTGCCGGATTTCGTACGCAAATCCAATTGGTAGCCCTTAACTTGGCCCGCGACTGCGACTGCAGCGAACTGTGGTTTCGGCCGATCTAGGCGAGGCTAGGATCGGCGCATACGCGTCGGTGTGGAAGGGGTCGGCATGTTCGTGACAGCTTCGATCGCAGCGGTAGCCGCATTTGCCGTCGCCAAAGGGTATCGGTCGACAACACCGGTGGCCTTGCTGTGGGCCGCTGCCGTCTTCGCGGGGGTGAGCGGCGGCCTGTGGCTGTTGGGCGGCGGCCGTGACCCACTGGGTCCCCCGTCGCCCGAGACCGTCGAGACCTACGAACAGCTCAAAGGTGCCAACCGCAAGCACTGAACTTCCCGGCACCGTTGACGAAAATGTGTAGCAAAAGCTACAGTTGTCTGGATAGTGTATCAAAATGTAAAGGCTAAGGGTGCGGCCGATGTGGGAGAGTGTGCTCGGTTCTGCCGCTGGAACTTTTCTGGCGCTGTTGCCGGTGACCGATCCGTTGGGGGCGGTGCCGATTTTTTATAGTCTTACCAGTTCGGGAAGCGACAGTTACCGTCGCCGGCAGGCGCGGTTGACGACCATTCATGTGCTCTGGCTGCTGGCAGGTTTTTTGCTGGTGGGCAAGGTGGTGCTCGAATTTTTTGGGATTTCCTTTGCGGTGCTGCGCATCGCCGGCGGGTTGCTCATTGCCCAGACCGGCTGGGAGATGGTCAACTCCCACCGCCACGAGGGCGACACCGCCCTGGCGGCGAACACCTCGGGGGACATTGCCTTTGCGCCGATGGCGATGCCGCTGGTCAGCGGTCCGGGGGCCATCGGTGTGGTAATTGGGTTGTCCTCGAAGGCGTCCGGCTGGCCCGACTACTTTGGCAGCCTGGTGGGTATCGCCCTGGTGGCCGGCGTGCTCTATCTGTGTCTGATGCTCGGGGAGCCTTTGCTCAAGCGGTTGGGCCGGGCGGGCACCCGCGCCCTCAACCAGATTTTGGGATTTTTGATCCTGGCCATCGCCCTGCAGTTTATGGTCGACGGGCTGCGCGAATTGCTGCGTTGAGTGCAGCGCTTGCCCAGTGATCCCCATGGCGGTTGCTGCCGGTTTTTTCTACAATAGAGGTAGCGAAACTGTGCACTTCGGTTTGAATAACTGTCTGCAATCAGGTTGAAACCGGCCGCCCGCGTGGGGAGTGCTTGTAAGCCCAATCCTCTGTAGGGGGCAATGCTATGCCTTCGGACAGCCACGATTTGCCGCTGCACGCGCCGGAGCCGCTGCAAAGCAGCTTTGAGCGTCTGTGGCTCGATACGACCGAACCGCTCGATCAACTACTTGCCCTGAAGCTTGTTCAACTCGTTCGTCAGACCGTGGAGATTGCCTATGCAATGGGTTACCAGGACGGGCAAGATCGATGCCCCGGTTTGCCGCCGCTCTCGTAGCAACGACTTCACCCCAAGCCCCCGGATTGTCTCCAGTCCGGGGGCTTGGCTTTGGTAAGTTTGGCCCGGTTGTGAAGGGTTATCCTGGAGAAGCCGGTGCGCGGTTGTGATTGCGCCTGCGGGCCGGACGACGCTACTTTTTGGAGAAGTTTTTATGTCCTCTGTTACACCGTTGCGCACCCGTCTGACCCGCCTGGGGCATGTAGCCGTCTGCGTGCAGGATGTCCCACGCGCCGTCACATTTTATCGGACCCTCGGGATGGAAGTGGCCTGGCAGGACGAGGACTGGGCCTTTGTCAAAGCCGGCGGCGACGGGCTGGCGTTGCTTGGACCCAAGTACTCGGCGGCCGGACCGCACTTCGGCTTTGTACTCGAAGACGAGGCGGCCCTGGCCCATTACTACGCCCAACTCCAAGAACAAGGGGCCACCGCCACCACCATCCATGCCCATCGCGACGGCACCAGTTCCTTTTATGCCAAGGATCTCGACGGCAACACCTTTGAATTTCTGGCGCCCCGCACACCGGAGGCGGCCCGACTGCTTGGTTGCGGGTAAAGTTTTCTTGCCGATTTTCAGCCATAATTGAGCACAGTCCGGGGAGCAAGGCCGGCAGTGGGTTTTTCGGAGGGGTGATGCTCGAGGGTTCGATCCTGTATAAACTGCGCAAGCAACTGGGTGCGGACCCACCTTCCTTTGGTGTGTACTACAAAAACACGCTGGTAGCCCTCTGCCACGCTCTCGAAGATCACATCCTGACCTGCGGCAGTCCGCCGTTGGTATTGACCGCCTTTCAGCGCGGCAAATGGTATGCCCAGGAGGCGAAGCGCTATCGCCAACTCGCGATGCACAGCCGCCAGGTGCTGATCATGGCGGTACCCGATTCGGGATTTTTGCAGCCGGACAACCCTGCCAACCTCACCCAGTTGGCCCTCAGCGAGACCGACCCGGTCTCGGTGGAGTGGCATCTGATGATTCTGGCCCCCAACTATGCGGCGATGGTGATGTGCCAGGAGTTGGGGGAAGCGGAGTACGGGCCGGGGGGAAGGCCCCAGCAGGATGTCGAGCGCAAGTTTTACGGGTTCTGGACGTTTGAGGAGCCGCTGGTGCGCGCGGCCGTCGATCTGACCCTCGATCACATCCGCGGTTACGACGCGAAGCTCACCGAAAAGCTGGAGAACGAACTGGAGCGCATCGACGCAGAACCGGCCGGCAGCCGCTCGGACCTGAGCGGCGTGGTCGCCCGGGTCGTCACCTATTTGCAGAGCAGCCAGCAGCAACTGGTCTCCCTCACCCGCCCTGCCCCGCCCACCTGGGAGGAGCCCGACAAACTGGGCACCAACCTGACCGCCAACCGGTTGCAGGCGTTCCTGCGCATGGCCCAGCGCATCGACGCGGGCGATGTGAGCAATCCCCAGGCTTCGCTGCAGGTGAGCAGTCTGGTGGAGGTGATCGGCCAACTGATGAACCTGCCTTTCGGGCGCCTCCGGCGCTTGCGCCTCGCGGCTCTGTTGCACCGCGTCGGCCTATCGGAGATTCCCGGCACGCTGATCGATCCCGACAGCCCGGACACGCTCAAAGTACTCGCCGAGGCCGCCGGGTTTGCCGGGGAGCTGTTGCGCTCGATGCCGGAATTGCGCTCGGTGGCCCGCATCGTCGAGCGCCAGTACGAGTGGTGGAACGGCGAGGGCCTGCCGGAGGGATTGGCGGGCGAAGCGATTCCGCTCGAAGCGCGTATCCTGGGTCTTGCCGCTTACTTTCAGGAGTGGCTGGTCGCCCGGGGCGAGCGGCCGGTGTGCACCCCGAGCGAGGCGCTCTCGCTGTGCGAGACGGGCGCGGGCGGGCGATGGGATCCACAGCTATTGGAGCAGCTGGCCAACATGGTCCGCCTGATGCAGGCGGGCATCCTCCTCGATCCGCTCCAGCCTAAAGTTGGTACCGGCCAGTGGTTGCTGCACGCGGCGGCGATGGACGCCTCCGAGGAATCGACAGTCCGTTGAGTGTGTTGTTAACGAGCGATGATCGAAGCAGAAAAGATCAAACAGGGTGAAGTTGAAGACCTGCGCGGCGCCGGCCTCGAAGGCATCGATCTGGCGGGGGTGCGCCTGGAGCGCCACAACCTGGCCGGGGCCAATCTCACCGGCGCCCACCTGGCGGGTGCTGTCCTGCATTGCGACCTGTGGGGAGCCAACCTGATGGGGGCCAACCTGAGCGAATCCGACCTGCGCGGCGCCAACCTGCGCGGTGCCAACTTGATGTCGGCCAATCTTCAAAATGCCAGCCTGGGCGGCGCCAATCTGGAGGGAACCAACCTGATGGGCCTCAACGGCATCGGGGCCGACTTGCGCCACGCGGATCTGCGCGGAGCGCGGCTGAGCGGGGCGAACCTGGCGGGGGCGGATCTTTCGGGAGCGAATCTGGCAGGGGCGGACCTGCGCGGCGCCGACCTGGAGGAAGCCAACCTCAGCAGCGCCGCCGTGGCCGGGGCCAGTTTCGCCGGGGCCAATCTGCTGTGTGCGGATCTAAGCGGGATCGACACCCGTCTGGCCGATTTTGAGGGGGCCTGCCTGGTGGGTACGCTTCTCGATGCGGTCTGAGGTAGGCTGTACACAAATTCGTGCGATTTTACGCTTTTCACCGATGACCCCGAGCAACGGCCAACCGCCCAGCAGCAGCGACCGGCTCGACCGCATCGAGCGTATTCTTGCTGCGGTGGCGGCCAGTTCAGCGGAGCACGACCGGCAAATCGGGGTTCTCCTCAGCCGAGATGCTGTTTATGAACAGCGGATGGACGCCTTCGAACGGCGCACGGAAGTTCTCGAAAGACAGCTTGAGGCTTTCAATTGGCGGACGGAGGTCCTTGACCGGCGGATGGAGGCTCTCGATCAGCACACGGAAGTTCTCGAACGGCGGATGGAGGCTTTTGATCAACGGACAGAGGCTTTCGATCTGCGCCTCGTCAGCCTGGATCAACGCCTCGCCACCATTGCTCAGCAGCAGGAGCGAAACACCGAGGCCATTTCAAGGTTGAGCGAGGAAGTAGCCGGGGTGAACCGGACGACCGCCGATGCAGCCGCTACGGCCACCAACGCCATCACCGGCTTGGTGGATGTGGCCGACAATATTCTGGCGCGCATCGACGACATCATGGCGCGCATCGGCGACATCATGGCGCGTATCGATGCAAACTCATCCCAAATTGTCGGTCTCCAAACAGAGAACCGCCGCATTCTGGAGATTCTTGAGCGCCGCAACGGCGGCCGGGCTTGACGGAATTGTGTTGACCCTCTTTTGATCACACTGGTCCATCGAGCCCAGATAGCTATATCAACCCGAAGCCGTAGTGCTCGAGAATTTTGCCCAGTAGTTCGGCATGTTTTTCCGGCAAAGAACCCAGACTGTTCTCCCGAAGTGCATCGGCCGTGCGATCGAACAGGCCGCAGCAATAACGTTCGTCGTCGTGCCGTAAGCGGTAGAGCATTCCATCGGGCCGGGCCGGGTGCGCCCAGATAGCCCTGGCCCAGCGGCGAGCCGTCCGGTATTGACCGCTGGACAGCCGGGTGAAAATCTGGTGGTGGATCGGGAAGGGGAGCCGGCTGCTCTACAGACAGACTCAGGCGGCACCCTGTTCTCCGTGAGCTGCCGCTGCCGCCACGACGGCGTCAATGTGCCCGTCGCGCAGGCACTCAAGCGGCGTTTTATCTCCCAAGCGAATGTCACCGGTAGTCAGAAACATGGCCTGGGTCCAGGGTGAATACTCCGCGAGGGCGGCCAGCACCTGCTCCAGACCGGCGAGCACCCGGCCTTCGTGAAACTGCCAGGTGGGATAGGCATACCCGCGACGCCCCAGGGAAAACGCAAGCAGTTGGCCTTTGCGGCGGCGCTTGTCCACTGCCTGGCGCGTCAGGTGTAGATGAGCGGCCACCTGTTCGCTGGTCAATGTGCCTCCCCCGGCTACAAGCAAATCGCGCTTCAGGGCTACCCCCCGCAGGCGGGCAGCGGCCGGCGGATCCATTTGGACGGCTTCTTGCAGTACCTCAGGACGACCGAGAATTTCCAGAAGCGCATCGAAAGCTGAAGGCACATCCGACAGTGGCTGCAGGGATGGCTCGTCGGTCCGACCGGCCGGCGAGCCGACAAGCTGCATCACACGCGCCAGAATGTCACTGCGCTCAGGATGGCGGGCGCTTTCGAGCAACACCTTGGAGAGCGCCAGCTTCACAGGCTCCGGTGCTGAAAGAAAACGCTGAACGGCTGCACGCTCCACGGCGGGCGCTTCCCGTAACTGCTGCTCTAGAAGCCGGGCTGTCATGGTGAACTATCCCATTCATTACTTCAAAGTTAACGAAGTTGTGCAACCTCGTCAACTCAAGCTGCCATTGCGTGCTCTCTTCGTTGTCAGAATCGCGAAATTGTCATCATGCGCGACCTCAACAGCAGCGCCGCTGTGGCCGGGGTCAGTTTCGCCGGGGCCGATCTGGTGTGCGCGGACCTTAGCGGAAGCTATACCTGCCTGGCAGACTTCGAGGGAGCCTGTCTGGTGGGTACGCTCCTCGATGCGGTCTGGCTACAATTTCTGTTTGTCGTTTCTTTTCGCAGGACATGCACGAACCACCCCAGACATCCGTGCCGACACCAGCCCAACTGCGCAAGTGCTACGAAGTGTGCTGCAACCTCACCCGCTTCTACCGCAGTATCAACTTGCTCACCCTCGACCCCCGTTATAATGAGGTCTACATCTTGACCTCCGGCAATTTGGAAGTCCTGATAAGCCCAACCGGCGATGCAAGGTACCTGCCGCTATGAATGAATCGAAGTATTCGACGATGACAATCGACCAGCTGCGTGAGTATATGCTGGGTCACCGAGATGAGCAATCTGCCTTTTTTGCCTACATGGACCGATTGCGCCAAATGCCGATGAAGACAATCCCCGCCGAGGTGACGGGTGAAGAACTCACTCAAGCCATAGCAGAGATTGTCCGCAACCATGACGCGAGAAATCGCCATGGTGAACCTGGAGAGCAGTTTTAGCTACTGGGCCGACCCGAGTAAAGTCTATTCATGGTTCATTCCGGAGATTGCCGGAGTGGCTTCCGGGTAAATTGAAAGCAGTTCGACTCACTCTTGGCACCGTGACCTCCAGCAACGGCCAACCGCCCGCAGCAATGACCGGCTCGACCGCATCGAGTGGCCAATCTAATTGACGCCGAACAGCCCCGGGCAGGGTTAACAGCAATAGCGAGCCGGGCGGGCGCGGGGCTCGCACAGCAAAAGGGCTGATCGCAAATCGGTAACGCTGAAAAGTAGGTTACGGATCCTCTGCACTTTCGGCGGCACCGGCCGCGAACAGTTCTGGGAACCACGCCTCGGCGAGCGAGGCCGAGAAGTTGAGGCGGACCTGTTTGCCCCTCGGGGAATCGGAGGCCAGGAGCCCCTTGCCTGAGAGTGCGGCCACCGCTTCGCGGGCCTGGCGGTCGCTGTAACCGGAGATCGTCGCGGCTTCACCGCGCGCAAGGCTGCCGTAGGTCAAGGCGTGGTTGATGAGCCGGTCGCTGCCGGAAGGGAGCTTTTTTTGGGCCATGTCTGCTCTGACGTAGGCCAGCACACGCTCCCGCAGCGAGTTTGTCTGCATCAGCCCTTGCATGAATTCCACCTGGTCGATCGCCACTTCCTGCAAGAAAAAGTTCGAGAAATCCAGTAAGGCAATCTCGCTGAGGTGGCCCCTGCCGTCAAGGTCACTGCGGCGGTCGGCGTCGGCATGGGCAAGCAAATTTCTATAACGGTTCCGTTTGCGGGCGAGTCCCCGAGAGACGGACCACAGCGAGTCTTTGCATAGGCCCAACGCCTGCAAGTAGGCGTGCGAGAACAACCGGGCCACCCTGCCGTTGCCGTCCGTGAACGGGTGAATCCACAGCAACCGGTGGTGGGAGGCGCCGAGGGCCAAAAGACCGTGGATGGGCCGTTCGGGATCGGGCTGGTACGCTTCATGGAACCGGGCGAGGAACCGGGGCAGATCGGCGGCGGGGGGAGGCTGGTGCGCCCCGACGCTGATCTCGACAGTACGCAACTCGCCTGGAGTGACGCGGCCGATGACCTTGCCGCTCTGGTTCTTGAGCACCCGAAATTCGGCTCCGATACGCTCGTAGAACTCCCGGTGGCACCAGTACAACCACTCGGCGGCAGTCACAGGCACCGCAGGCATCTCGCCACGGTCGATGAGGCGTTGCACCTCGATGTGCGCCTTCGCCTCCTCCTGCAACTCGCGTTTGGCGGGCTCGTCCGAGTAGTCCTGCGCCAAAGCCCTGTCGATATCCCGAGGGCGCGTGTTGTGACCTTCGATGAGGTTTGAGTAGTAGCAGTTCATAGAGCGGACCAAGTCAGCCAGAGCGGCGCGGATACTCTGGGGAACGGACGCTTCGAAGGCAGTGTCCAGTTTCTGCAGTCTGGCCGCGAGTTCGACGAACCTGCCGCCGTCGCGCCCCTCGGAAACGCGCATCGGCTCCATCAATTCCACCGGCCAGGTTGCCATACAGTCTTTCCTGCAAAAAGCTCCAAAATTTCCGTTTCTGCTTCCGTTAACAAGCAAGGCTCAAAACCTCTTCATTTCTAAGCTACAACCTTGGAAGCCCTGAAAAATTTCCGTTTCCTGTGCCGTTTTCTTTTGGTCAAAATAGGTATAACGATACCGATGTACATGCCGGACAACTCAGCTTGGAAGGCCGAGTCGAACAGTTGATGGCGGATGCGGCGCAGGAAAACGAACAGCTTGGCGCGGCGATGCGCTTGACGATGCGCTTCTCCGCCTGTGACAGTTCGATGGGAGGGTGCCAGGTTTGTAGTCGCACGGTTTTGCTCCAGGTCGTCTGCGGGCTTGCTCCCATTCAAGTTCAAGCAAAACGCCCGGAGAGGCATGGATGCAGGGAAGTGATGAGGACCTGTCCAGCTGGTTCGACCGGCACAAAGAAGCAATCGAGCGGTCCTACCTGGTCGGCGACGACCCGTACTTGCAGTCGGGCTGGGCAAGCACCCCCGAGCGCTGGCTCTGGGCGAGGCGGGTCATCTTGAAGGCCGTGCCCCACTCGGGGTCATTCTTCGACATCGGCTGTGCGAACGGGTTGCTGTTGGAGTGCTTGGTACAGTGGGCGAACGAGCAAGGAGTGCGGTTGGAGCCCCACGGCATCGATTTTTCGGAGGCGTTGGTGGAGTTGGCGCGCACCAGGCTGCCTGCTTTTGCGGACAATCTCGCGGTCGCCAACGCCCACGACTGGCAACCACAAAGGGCTTTCGATTATGTACACACGCTTTTGGAATACGTACCCGAGGCACTGCAGCAAGAATACCTGGACAGACTGCTGAGACAAGCTGTCTTAGGGGGAGGGCGATTGATAGTCAGCAGCTACAGCAGCCGTCGTACCGGAAGGGCAGCGTTAGATGTGGCTAGCCGCTTGGGCTCGCTGGGATTCCGAGTTGAAGGCGACGCACTCAGCCATGACGAAGACGGGTGGGTACTGACCCATACGACTTGGCTCGGGAAGAGCTCTGTGACACCTTTCGGTATAACTGGACCGATGCTCTAGAATTCATGGGCACGGCGGGGATCGAACCCACGACCTTTCGCTCCGGAGGCGAACGCTCTATCCGCTGAGCTACGTGCCCAAGGCTACCAACCGATGGTAGCACTTGGAGATTTGGACTATTCGGTCCCTTCGTCCCACGAGGAGATGTAGTGGAGCTGGTCGGGCGTCAGGGTGTCGATGGCGATGCCCATGGCGGCGAGCTTGAGGGCGGCGATTTGCCGGTCGAGTTCTTCGGGGATGTTGTAGATGCCCGGGGAGAGCTTGCCCTGGTTCTTGATCAGGTACTCGACGGCCAGAGCCTGGTTGGCGAAGCTCATGTCCATCACCGAGGCGGGGTGGCCCTCGGCGGCGGCCAGGTTGATTAGACGGCCTTCGCCCAGCACGATCACCGATTTGCCCCCTTCGAGGGTGTACTCCTCGGTGAAAGGACGGACCATGCGGCGCTCGCTGGACAGTTCGCCCAGGGCGACCAAGTCGATTTCGATGTCAAAGTGGCCGGAGTTGCAGACGATGGCGCCGTCCTTCATCATCGCGAAGTGCTCGCGGCGGATGACGTGCTTGTTGCCGGTGACGGTGATGAACAGGTCACCCAGGCAAGCGGCCTCGGCCATCGGCATCACCTGCAAGCCGTCCATCGCCGCTTCGATGGCGCGCACGGGGTTGATCTCGGTCACGACGACATTCGCCCCCATACCGCGGGCGCGCAGGGCCACACCCTTGCCGCACCAGCCGTAACCGGCGACAACGATCGTCTTACCCGCAAGCAGAATGTTGGTGGCCCGGATAATGCCATCCAGGGTCGATTGACCGGTGCCGTAGCGGTTGTCGAAAAAGTGCTTGGTCTCGGCGTCGTTGACCGCCATCGCCGGAAAGGTGAGCACCCCGGCGGCGAGCATCGCCTTGAGGCGGACGATGCCGGTGGTGGTCTCCTCGGTGGTGCCGATCACCCCGGCAATCAGATCGGGGCGGTCTTTGATCATCGTCGCCACCACATCGGAGCCGTCGTCGATGATGATCTGCGGCCGGTGGTCGAGGGCGACACGGACATGACGCAAGTAGGTGGCGGTGTCCTCACCCTTGAGGGCAAAGACCGGAATGCCGTGATCGACCACCAGCGAGGCGGCGACATCGTCCTGGGTCGAAAGGGGGTTGCTTGCGATAAGCAAGGCGTCGGCCCCAGCCGCCTTCAGGGCGACAGCCAGGTTGGCCGTCTCGGTCGTGACGTGACAGCAGGCGGAAATGCGAATGCCGGCTAAAGGGCGTTCCTGGGAAAAACGCTGGCGCAATTGTTTGAGCACGGGCATCTCGCGCGCCGCCCATTCGATACGCTGTCTGCCTTCAGCCGCCAGTTCGAGGTTGCGAACTTCGTAGCGCACCTGGATTGGGGTCTTTACTGCTGTCATCAAATGCTCCTGAAAATACGTGGGAAAATCCGGGTTACCAAGAAACGGAACGTGACAGAATGAGGGCTGTCACTCAAACTAGGATACCTTATTGCCGTTTGCGCCCGGAGCGCGGGCGGCCGAGATGACTTCAATGCCTCAGCGCTACACCGTCGAGATCCGCGATCCTGCCCGCGGCCGGGTCTACCGCCTGCGCGCCCGCGAAGATCAATATATTTTGCGCGAGGCCGAGGCCCAGGGCGTTGCCCTGCCCTTCTCCTGCCGCAACGGTGCGTGCACCACCTGTGCCGCCCGGGTGCTCACCGGCCGCTTGCGCCAGCCCGAGGCGATGGGCCTTTCCGGCGAACTGCAGGCCCAGGGTTACGCGCTGTTGTGCGTTTCCTACGCCCAATCGAACCTTGAAGTCGAACTGCAGAACGAGGACGAAGTGTACATGCTCCAGTTTGGGCAAAACTTTGCCCAGGGCCAGGTCGCCGCCGGTCTGCCCCTGGAAGGGGACTAGACCATGGCCGAGCGACCGGCGCGCCTCAGGCTCGATCAGATCCTGGTCGAACGGGGCCTGGCCGAAAGCCGCCAGAAAGCCCAGGCTCTGATCCGGGCCGGACAGGTGCGCGTGGGCGGCGAGCGGTTCGACAAGCCCGGTTCGCTGTGCCCGGTCGATAGCGAAGTGTCGGTGGCAGCCGGTTCGCCCTTCGTCTCGCGCGGCGGCGAGAAGCTCACGGGGGCGCTCGCCCGCTTTGATGTGCATATCGAGGGCCGCGTCTGCCTGGATGGCGGCATCTCCACCGGCGGATTTGCCGATTGTCTGCTGCAGCGGGGGGCAGCGCGGGTCTACGGTATCGACGTGGGTTACGGTCAGGTGGCCTGGAAACTGCGCACCGACCCGCGCGTCGTGCTCAAAGAACGTACCAACCTGCGCCATTTAAGGCCTGCCGAACTCTACGGCCCGGGCGATCCCTGGCCGGATCTGGCGACGGCGGATCTGTCGTTCATCTCGCTCAAGCTGGTGCTCGGCCCCATCTGGCAATTGCTGCTGGTGCCGCGCGAAGTGCTGCTCCTCGTCAAGCCGCAGTTCGAAGCAGGACGGGAGCGCGTCGGCAAGAACGGCGTCGTGCGCGATCCGGCTGTCCACCGAGAGGTGATAGCCGATGTCTGGTCTGTCTCACAAGCCCTCGGTTGGGGTTTTCGAGGGCTCTGCCCGTCTCCGATCACCGGACCTGCCGGCAATCGCGAGTACTGGCTGTGGTTGTCAATGGAGGCAGGCCACTTCCTGGCTCCGGAGACGATCGAGGCGGTCGTGCGCGAAGTGGCAGCGACGCGTTAGCTAGGAAGTGGCAGCTTGGCGGCGGCGGCTTGATCGAGCATCCAGAAGCGTTCGCCGTCGGCGGGATCGATAAGGGCACTCGGGTAGGTGGTGTCGCCGGCGAGCACCCGGGTCAGCACCTCGGCTTTGTCGGCACCGGCCACCAGAAAAAGCACCTTGCGGCTGCGGTTGAAGACCGGGTAGGTAAGGGTCAGGCGGGCCGTCGGTTGGGAGGCGGGGCGGGCCGCCGCCACCGGCCGATCGTCCACGGTCAGAGCGCCATCGCCTGGAAAGAGCGAGGCGGTGTGCCCGTCGGCGCCCATACCCATCAATGCCAGGTCAAGGCGAATGTCGCCGCCAAAAAACTCGGACAACTGGGCCGAGTGCAGGCGGGCCGCTTCCTCGATATCGTCGCTGCCCACGGGCATCGCGTGCACGTTCGCCACGGGGATGGCGACATGGTCCAGCAGCGCCTCTTTGACCATCCGGTAGTTGCTCTGCGGGTCATCGGGCGGCACGAAGCGTTCGTCGCCCCAGAATAGATGAATCTGATTCCAGGGCAACTTGGAGCGGTGCGGCTCGGTGGCGAGCAACTGGTAGAGCCGTTTGGGCGTCGAACCGCCCGCGAGCGACACGCAAAAGCGGTTGTGCAGGGCGATGGCAGCGTGGGCTGCCTCCTCGAATAGCTGTGCCGCTTCCAGCGACAGGCTCTCCAGATCCGGAAAGATGGTGATGGCGCCGCGCATAGCTACTTCAGCTGCATCAGATCGTGGATCACTTCGAGCGATTCCTCATAGATGGGGTCGCGATCGGGGGTTCTGAGCGCTTCGCTGAGCAACTGTTCGGTGGTGAGGGTGTCGATGTCGCTCACCAGCGACAGGGTGGCTTCACCCACGTTCATCTGCATACGGATGCAACTGGAAGAATCGCTGCTGCAGAGCACCGTCGAGCAGGCGGCTCCCATCTCCTCGGAGCGCAAACCCACCGAGGTGATCTGACCGGCCAGGTGCGCCTCGCCTGCCACGGCGCGCAGGGTCACCTGAATGGGCCGCTGGGTGCTGTCGCGCATGATGATCTGCTTGGTGAGATCTTTGTTGTGCAGCGACAGAGGCTGCCAGCCCAGGCGGCTGGCGAGCCAACCCAAAAACAGGTACGCCTGGCAGGGGTTGAGGGGAATGCCCTCGCTCTGGCCGTACTCGATGATCACGCGGTCGAGTGCGCCCAGGCAGGCGGCCCGGCCTTCGCTGTCGAAGGCAACCGCGGTTTCTTCGCGCCAGGGGGTGAGCCGTGACCAGTTGAGATCGCCGAAGGAACGGTTTCTTTCGTGCCCCAGGGCGAGGGAGGTATAGCTTTCGAGCGCCTTCTCGGGTGCTTCGAACAGTGACGAATCGACCACGGTGCGATCGACAATGTGCTGCAAGTTCGTGAACAGTTCCAGGTGGGTATTGAGCGGTCCCTTCCACCACAAAAACGTCTCAAGCTCGGGCAACAGCAAGGCCGCGGCGGTGGTGTCCAGTTCGTTGAGGGCTTTGCCGCTCGCGCGCAGCGTGATGTACTCGCAGCAGATCGACTCGCGCCCGCCGCCTTCGCTCACCGGGCAGTAGGCGGCGACATAAGCTTCGAGGTTATCCTGGGGTCCATCGGTGCTCGCAAGCAGGGCAATGGCCCGACAGGGGTGCTGCACGGCAATGGCACCAATCGCCTCGCCGATGCTGTTGGGATCTTGCAGTTCGCTCTCGTAGACGAGCAAGTTGAAGGTCGAAGCGCGGGTGGCACCCTCCTGCGAGCTCCAGATGGTCTTGAGCTGCTTGTCGATCTGGCTGACTTGCACCCGGAAGGGCTCGGCAATCGCGACGACGGAGGCATTCTCGGTCATGATTCACTCACCAGTTAAGAAGAAAACACAGGCTATAGGCGCCGCCAGCGGCGGCCGTTGTCCATCAGCTTACTCGCGGCACTCGGCCCCCAGGAACCGGCGTCGTAGTAATTGAGATCGCCGGCTTTCTGGATTTCCCAGCGCTCGATGAGCGGTGTGACGATCTTCCAGGCCGCCTCGACTTCGTCCGCGCGGGTAAACAGCGTCTGATCCCCGAGCAGAAAATCGAGCAGCAACCGCTCGTAGGCTTCGGGCGAGGCGACCTCGAAGGTGCCGCCGTAGTGAAAGTCCATGTTCACCGAGCGCATGGCGATGTCGGCCACCGGCCGCTTGGCCTCGAAGCGCAGCGAAATGCCTTCGTCCGGTTGGATGCGCAGCACCAGCATGTTCGGGCTGAGCTGGCCCGCGCTGCTCGACGGAAAGAGCAGGTGCGGCACTTCCCGAAATTGCAGGGCAATTTCGGTGACGCGCTTGGCGAGGCGTTTGCCGGTGCGC
Source organism: Gloeobacter violaceus PCC 7421 (assembly GCF_000011385.1). Taxonomy (NCBI): domain Bacteria; kingdom Bacillati; phylum Cyanobacteriota; class Cyanophyceae; order Gloeobacterales; family Gloeobacteraceae; genus Gloeobacter; species Gloeobacter violaceus. Next base: position 3,387,739 of record NC_005125.1, on the reverse strand, counting down.
AGCAAAAACGGCACGCCCTTCCAGCGCCAATTGTTGATCATGAATTTGGCGGCAATATAGCTCGCAGTCTGAACGTCGGGGTTGACCCGGGGTTCGTCGCGGTAGGCGTGCACCGGTTCGCCTGAAATCCAGCCGTTGGCGTACTGGGCGCGGACTGCCGCAAGGCCGTTCGGCCCCTGGCCGACCTGGGTGGCGCGCAGGACTTTCACTTTTTCGTCGCGCACGGTGTCGGCCTCGAAGGCGGAGGGCGGCTCCATGGCGGTGAGAGCCAACAGCTGTACCAGGTGATTCTGGATCATGTCGCGCAGCGCGCCGCCGGCTTCGTCGTAGTACGGCCCGCGGTTTTCGACCCCCACCGTCTCTGCTACCGTGATCTGCACGTGATCGACGTAGCGGTTGTTCCAGAGCGGTTCCCAGATCGAATTGGCAAAGCGGAAGACCAGGATATTCTGAACGGTCTCTTTGCCCAGGTAGTGATCGATGCGGTAGACCTGCTTTTCGTGAAAGACTTGCTGGACGACTTTGTTGAGATTTTGAGCCGACTCCAGGTCGTGGCCGAAGGGTTTTTCGATCACCAGGCGCGTGTTGCGCACGTCGCCCGCCAGGCCCGCTCCGCCCAGATTCTCGATGATGGGCGCAAAGAAACTCGGGGCGGTAGCCATGTAGAAGGCCCGGTTGCCGAGGGTGCCGCGCTCGCTATCTAGAGTCTGCAAAAATTCGCCGAGGTCCTTAAAATTCTGGAGATTGTCGAGGTCCCCCTGGAAGTAATAGATGCCCTTGGAGAAACTTTCCCAGAGGTTGCCCAGCTTGCTGCGCGAATACTTGGCTACCCCTTCCTTCATCATTTCGCGAAATTCTTCGTGGCTGTAGGGGCGACGGGCATAGCCCACGACCGTGAATTCAGGGGGCAATCGCCGGTCGCGGGCCAGGTCGTAAAGGGCTGGGATCAGCTTGCGGACGGTCAAATCTCCGGAGGCCCCGAAGATAGTCAAAATGGCAGGCTTGGGCGTGCGCTCCAGGCGCAGCCCCTGGCGCAACGGATTGGCGCTCAATCCTCCAGTCAACGATGCGGTCATACGGTAGCGGCCTCGAAACTCAAGCAAGGATCTGTGCAACACCGCCGGGTGTTACCCCAGACTAGGCGGCTTCGCTTTGTCGCCGCGCAAAATCGTCGGAACAAATTAACAATTGAGAAACGGCCCCGAAGGCTCCAGCAAAAGCACTTCGGAAGCCGCGGGTTATTCGTCCTCGCTCTCACCGGCGAAGAAACCGGCCCGCATGCCCATGGGCGCGCCGCTCCCCGACTTGGCGGCGGTCAGTTGCACAGCCACGACATCGGAACTCATCACCGCGAGGTGTTTCTCCGGCACCTTGTCGCAGGTAAGCTCGATCACCCGGGGCGGGCTGGCGTTCATTGCGTCGCGAATTTTGGCATATAGATCGCCCGCGGCCGTCTGGTCCTTGCGCTGCACCGCGAGGGCGACGGGGTTGCCGCGCAAAATCAATTCGATCGTAAACATGAATTTCTCAAAGTCCAACACCCTATTCTAGGCGGAACCCCCGGAGGGGGGCAGGGGGGCGGCGCGCCCGTAAAACTGCACCACGGCGTCGAGATCGAGCTGTTCGTAGCGATCCACCACCCACTGGGTGCGCCGCTGCAGCAGGTGCATCGGCACCGCCGTCGTCAGGGCAAGCACCCGCAGCCCGGCACGCCGCGCCGCTTCGATCCCCGCCAGGCTATCCTCCACCGCCAGGGCTTCCTCGGGTTCACGGCCGAGGCGCCCCAGCGCCGTGCGGTAGCCCTCCGGGTCCGGTTTGCCGCGCTGGATGTCCTCGGCGGCCACAATCAGAGCAAAGTACTCTCTCAGGCCGGTGTTCTCGAGCAACCAGCTCACTTCTTCGCCGCCGCTGCCGGTGACCACGGCCAGATGCATCCCCCGGCCCACGAGATCCGCAAGCAACGCCTGCACCCCGACCACGAGCAAGTCCTTGGGCGCCGCCCGCTCGCGGTACAGCTCGGTTTTGCGCCGCATCAGGGCGGCAAGGGCGCCGTCGCCCACCGCCAGACCGCGCGCTTCGAGCACGGCGCGAAACGCTTCGCGATCGGGGCGGCCCAGGCAATGGCGCCGGTACTCGGCACGGCTGACTTCCAGGTTGAACGCTTCGCCCAGCACCTGCAGGGTCAAAGCCCGGTGCAGCGGCTCGTCGTCGACCAGCACGCCGTTGAAATCAAACAGAACCGCCCGCAAAGCCACAGTCCAACCCGCAGGAGAGCAACGCGCCCCGATCGTATCAGTCCGGCGGGCCGTTGCCGGATGGTGCGTCCTCGCCGATGCTGGGAACAAGCTATCCGGACAAACGAATGATGCGCCGAGCGCTGCTGGTGGTGACGACGGTTCTGGTGTTGCTCCTGGGGGGGACCCGCTTCGTGCAGACCCTCCAGGAGCCCCAGCCCCGCGCCCAAATCGCCCTTGAAGGGACCGACCTGCAATTGCAGCTGCTCACCCTCAAGACCGACCCCGACTGGCGCGAGGCGATGGCCCCGCTCGATGAGCGGCAACTGCTGTCCGAAGCAGTCGAAGCTTACCGCGAGGCGAAGCTGGAAGCGCCCGCCCGCCCCGCCCAACTGGTCAAACTCGGTCTGCTGGAGGCGGCCCGGGGCAACACCGAGCCCGCCCGGACGGCCTGGAAGCAGGTGGAGGTCCGCTCGCCCCTGGGACCGACGGCCGCAGTGCTGGCCGATCTGTGGGCTCGCCCGCCGATCTTGCCCCCCGAGGCCGAAAACATTCTCGAAAGCAAGCTGGCCGGCTGGTACCGCACCGCCGCCCTCACCCGCCTCTACCAACTGCAGCAGCGCTCCGACGCCCTGCGGACTTTGCAGGCCGACGCGAGCGCCAAAGCCACCCGCACCCTGGTGCGCCTCGGGGTGCTCAACCTTCTGCCGCTGGCCGCGCTGGTGGCGGGCCTGGTCGTTTTGGTGAGCTGGGTCGTCTGGCGCAACCGCAGGCCCGATCCGCCCGGGTGGCAGGTGCCCTGGAATGTCCAGACCGTCTGGGAAGTGATGGTCTACTGGTTTGCCGCTTTTTTCAGCGCCGGGTTTCTCGTGAGCGCCTTGGTCGCGGGGTTGCGGCCGGAGCAAGCCGATCCGCTCTTTCAGGCGCTCTTCACGCTGCTGGTCTACGGCCTGATCGCCGGGGCGGGTCTGGGGTTGCTGTGGTCGCTGGTCTGGAAGCCCCATCCCGAAAGCCGCGCTCTATTTAGCTACCGGCTGGTCGCCGGCTGGGAGCGCTGGGGAATCGGCGGCTGGCTTGCGGCGGTGCCGTTGGTGCTTGCCACCTCGCTGCTCGCCCAGCGCCTGGTGGGCGAAGGCGGCGGCGGCAACTCGCTGCTCACCGGCATCGGCGGCGCCGACGCATGGCCGGTGCGGATCGTACTCTTTTTGAGCGTCGCGGTCGCAGCCCCGCTCTTTGAAGAGACGCTCTTTCGCGGCTTTGTCTTTCCATCGCTGGCAAGCCGCCTGGGTGCCCCGGCGGGGGTGGTCGCCTCCGCCGCCCTTTTTGGGATTGCCCACTTCAGCGCCCTCGAATTTTTTCCGCTCTTTGCCCTGGGCGTGGTGCTCGCCACCGTCTATCACTACACCCGCTCCTTGGCGCCGTGCATCCTGCTGCACTCGCTGTGGAACGGTTCGACATTTTTGTTTCTCACGGTGCTGAGCGGTTAAAGCGGTAGGATAGCCTCGAAGTCACCGCCGCCAGCGCATGGACGAAAAACTGCTGTTCGTCTGCATGGGAAACATTTGCCGCTCGCCGGCCGCCGAGGGGATCATGGTCTATCTGCTCGAAAAGGCCGGGCTGGGTGGTCAGGTGGTTTGCGACTCCGCAGGGACGATCGCCTACCACGTGGGAGAACCCCCCGACCGGCGCATGCGCGCCGCCGCCACCCGCCGGGGCATTGCGCTGCGCGGCACCGCCCGCAAATTTTCGCCCGCCGATTTCGACCACTTCGACCGCATCCTGGTGATGGACCGGGCCAATTACGAGGACATCCTCGATCTCGACCCCTCCGGCCGCCGTCGCCCCAAAGTCAAACTCGTCTGCGAATATTGCCGCGTGTACCCGGATCGGGAAGTCCCCGATCCGTACTACGGCGGTGACGCCGGTTTCGAGCATGTCTTGGATCTGTTGCTCGACGCCTGCTCGGGTCTGCTCGACGCCATCCGCAGCGGCCATGTGGACCGCAATCGCTAGGCACATCGCCCAGAGCACCGGCGAGGCGTTCGCGGCCGAGGGCCGGAGTGCAGTGGGCGGTGGCAGCATCAACCGCACCTGCGTCCTCTCAGGCTCTGGCCGGCGCTACTTTGTGAAGCTCAACACCCCGGACACCCTCGCCATGTTCGAAGCCGAGGCGGATGGCCTCGAAGCGTTGCACCGCGCTGGAGCCCTCCGCGTTCCCCGCCCGATTTGCTCAGGAGTTGCCGCCGACTCGGCCTACCTGGTCATCGAGTGGCTGCCCTTGGGGGGCCGGGGCGATTGGGAGCAATTGGGCGAGCAGTTGGCCCGCCTGCACCGGACCATCAGTTCCAAAGGATTCGGCTGGCGGCGCGACAACACGATCGGCTCCACCCCCCAGCCCAATCCCTGGACCGCCGATTGGGCCGCCTTTTTTGCCCGCCACCGCATCGGCCACCAGCTCGCCCTCGCCCGCGGCTCCGCCATCGACCGTGCTACCGCTCAGGAGCTGGTCGAACGCATCCCCAACCTGCTTGCCGGTCACTGCCCCGAACCATCGCTGTTGCACGGTGATCTGTGGTTGGGCAACGCCGATTTCACCGCCGCGGGGGAGCCCGTCATCTTCGACCCGGCCACTTACTACGGCGATCGAGAAACGGATCTGGCCATGAGCGAATTATTCGACGGCTTCCCGGAAAGCTTCTACCGCGGCTACCGGCGGGCCTGGCCGCTTGCTCCCGGCTACGAGCGGCGCAAAGTGCTCTACAACCTCTACCATGTTCTCAACCACTACAATCTGTTCGGCGGCGGCTACGCCTCCCAGGCCAACCGCATGATCCGGCAATTACTTATCCAGTCGGATTGACGTTTGGGGTTTCCTGGCTTATCGTAGTGTTTCACGGGCGTATAACTCAGCGGTAGAGTGCGATCTTCACACGGTCGAAGCCGCAGGTTCAAGTCCTGCTACGCCCATCATCTCAACAAGACGAATGCAAGCAAGTATCTAAGCCAAATACTTTGTCATCTTTGAAATAGCTTGTCCCATCTTTCAGCTGCCTCGGAACGGATTGCAACCATGGATGATAGATGCGAGATCTCTTTACTAGAAAATACATAGGCGGTATCCGAGTAAAGGTTGTATCCCACAATAAAATCGAACTCATCGTCGGCATAGCGCCTGTATTTGCCTACACCCGCTCGGCAATGAAGGGAAATTGAAGGAAGACCTCCTTTTTTGTTTATCCTTGTCCAGCGAACTTCAATACGAAAAATTTTGCCAGTTGCTGGAACTCTTACTAACCAAACTGTTTTGTCTCGATCATCAGGTGCCTTATAGACGTCGAAACGGTGAAGATGCAACCGGAAAAGAATAGCGGATTCAGCAATTCTACCTTTTTGCGCTCTTGTGTATTCTGCAACTTTATCGGTCCAATGTTTGGACAGCTCTCCTCGGTCCTTTTTGGGGGGAACATAATGGGCTCTCGACTGGCGTTCCTTTATTTCTGATGGAGTGAGCGGATAATCTTTGAGCCAAGCGCTCAGGGAACCTTTTGCTGCACCTGTAACATCCGAAATTTGACGAAGCGACATGCGCTTTTCGACCCGGAGCCGAATCACTTCCCGGCGTAGGGCATCGTCTCTCACTCCGCGCACCATAAAATCCTCGCTGTCCACATATGGGAATTTTATCTTATTTGAGGACAAAAGTCCATATGCGCAGCCGGTTATCTGTGGAGAATCAAGCAACCTGATTGGAAAGCGGCGTCTCGACGGGAGCGGGTTCGGAGGGTGAGTCGTCCGAAACCTCGCGCGCCCAGACGGCCATGCCGTCGGGGGTGACCTCTCCGAAGAGATTGGCAAAGGAGGTGTCGGCGGCGTCGCGGCCGGTGGCGATGCGCACCAGGCCCTCGCGGTGGGCTTTGCGGGTGGCGTCGAACAGGTACCAGTTGCCGCCCAGGTAGGTTTCGAAGTAGGCATGAAAATCGGGCGGATCGAGCTTGAAGGCGTAGCCCGCCACGAAGCGGGCCGGGATGCCCAAGGCACGGCTGAGGGCGATGCCCAGGTGGGCGAAGTCGCGGCAGACGCCGATGCGCTCGATCACCGTGTCGGGGGCGGAGGTGTGCACGTCGGAGGTGCCGTAGCTGTAGGCGATATTCTCGTAAATCCAGTCGCACAGACCGTCGATGCGGGCGTAGCCCGGTTCGAGATGGCCCACGAGGCTATTGGCCAAGGGCACCATCCGGTCGGACTGGCAGTAGCGGCTTGGAAACAAATACGGCACGACCTCCGGGGGCAGTTCGCCCGGATCGACCTGGCGGGCCTCCTCCCAGGAGCCTGCAAAAGGCGGCTGCAGGTGCACCAGGGCCTGGTAGTCGATCTGCACCCGCCCGCCGCTGGGGCGCAGGCGCACCGTGCGGTTGCCGAAGCTGTCTTCGAAGTGTTCTTTGGGCAAGTCGGGCTCGATGCGGAAATGCTCGCTCATCACCTGCTGGTTGCCGCCGTCTTGCGGGCGGATGGTGAGCATCAGAGTAGCGGGCCCGTCGCAGCGGTAGCCCAGGGTGCAACCTACGGAAAGTTTCATGGAGGTGGGATGGCGTTTTCCCCCACTGTGGCACCCCCCTATCCCATCGGCAAGGGGAACCGCGCGGCACCCCGGCACGTCCGGAACGGCGCAGAAAAAGACAGTGCCAAGTAAGGAGCTTCGATGGATAAAGCGGTGTTGCCGTGGGGTCGATGGTTGTTGGGACCGCTACTGGGGCTGGTTTTGGCAAGCGGGCCGGTGGCGGCGCAAGGTCCGGATCAAAATTATGCGTTTGTCGGCGGCCGGTGGTTCAACGGCCGCGGGTTCGAGAAAAAAACGGTGTACGCGGTGGGGGGTCGCTTCACCTTCGAACGCCCAGCGAAAGTCGACAGCACCGTGGACCTGCAAAACCGCTACGTCGTGCCGCCCTTTGGCGAAGCGCACACCCACCGGCTTTCGGATCCGCGGGAGGTAGAAGCGGGAATCGCCGATTATCTGCGCGACGGGATCTTTTACGCGAAGATCCCCAACGACATTCCCCTCTCTTCGGCGGCGGCCCGCGAGCGGCTCAACCGGCCCGACAGCGTCGATGCGGTGTACGCCCACGGGGGGCTTACGGCTACGGGCGGCCACCCGATGCGCCTGTATGCCTTCCTCGCCCAGAGCAAATACATCGAAATCACCGAGCCTAAAAAGCTGGACGGGCAGGCTTACCATGTCGTCGACAGCGAAGCGGATCTCGAGCGCAAGTGGCCGCAGATCCTGGCGGGGAAACCGGATTTTATCAAGACTTATCTGCTCTACTCCGAAGAATTCAACAAACGCAAAGACGACAAGCGCTACTTTGGGGCCAAAGGACTCGACCCCCGGTTGTTGGGCCGCATCGTGGAGAAGGCCCACCGCGCAGGGCTGCAGGTGGTGACCCACATCGAGACGGCCGCCGATTTTCGTAGCGCTGTGGCGGCGGGGGTCGACGAAATCGCCCACCTGCCCGGCTACTGGTTCGGTCCCCCCGAGTGGCCGATGCCGCCTGCGGCCTTCGAACTCACCCGCGAAGACGCGCAACTGGCCCGCCGCAACAACGTCGCCGTGGTCACCACCACCCTGGTGACCGACGGCCTAGTCAAAGACAAAGCGCAGGCAGAGCAGATCCAGGCCGTTCAAAAGCGCAATCTGCGCCTGCTCAAAGAAGCGGGCGTCCCACTGGTCATCGGATCGGACGCCTTTGGCGCCACCAGTTTGCAGGAGGCGCTCAAACTGAACACCCTGGGCAGCTTCGATCGGCTGGAACTGCTCAAATCGCTGTGCGAATCGACGCCGCAGAACATCTTTCCCAGGCGAAAGATTGGGGTCATCGCTGAAGGGTACGAGGCAAGTTTTCTAGTGCTCGAAGCGGATCCGCTCGTCGACTTTGGCAACGTCAAAAAAATTGCCCGCCGCTTCAAGCAGGGCCGCTGGGTGGAACTGTCGGCTGCAGGCGGCGAAAAGCGCTCCGAAGCCGCACCGAGCCACGCGCATTGAGTCGGAATTCTTCCTCAAGCGTGCCGGGTACTGAGAGCGAGCGGGTGTCGGGTGTGTGGTCAATTGCCCCTGAGCGCCTGCAGGGCCCATTGAGAGAGCTCTGTCGCAAACCGCTGGTCGAGAGGTAAGTGCCCGACCAAAAGCCGATAGTAGATGGGGCCATAAAGAATATCGATCGCCAGGTCCGGGTCGAGATCGGGGGCGAACTCGCCATCCTTGATGCCCCGCTGGATGACGGCTTTCGCCTCGGCACGGCGGTGATTGAGATAGCGAGCGCGGTAGTTGTTCAGTGCCTCTGGATCGGCCTGCCCCTCGGCGATCACTTGTGCCAGGATACGCCCGTACTCCCCCGACCAGGCTTGCACCAGGGAAGCCATTTGCCGTGCGATGGCTTCTGTGGCCGACAGTCCCTCTGGGTAAGGCGTGACAAGCAGTACATTCTCCAAAAAGGCATCGATGGCCACCGCCGCTTTGCTGGGCCACCAGCGGTAGATCGTGGCTTTCCCGACACCGGACTCGTGGGCAATCGCCTCGATCGACAGATCTCTGAGGGTGGTTGTTTTGAGCAATGTCCAGGTTGCGTTAAGGATTGCTGCCCTCGATTCTGCAGACCGAGGTCGCCCAACTCGTTTTTCAGGGTCTTGAGGCATTTTTCAGAATCAGCGCTTGACATCTAGTTTTTATTCTAATACGATTCGTATCATAAATCAATGACACGGGACGAGGCGGCTCCAAAATGGACGGATGGAATCCGCAGGTTTGGCTCGTCGTCGGCGGTTCAACCGGAGCCGGTCGAACATCGGCCGAAACCATTTTGAAGGCAGTCGCATGCGCCATTGTCACTGCAAGTGAACCAGATCAATTCTGCTAAGAGTCTGCCCGCCGCGACTCGGGTCGCTCCGAGTGACTTAACTCACCCACAAATAAAGATATTTGAGCAATGGAGCCTGTATTGTGCCGCCCAGACATCTGCTTTCCACGTTGATCATGATATTTTCGCTCGGCACACTATTGTCGCCGGTGCAAAGTCAAGCGCAAAGCCAGCCGCCCTATTGGACCAAAGCCGCACCGCCGACGGTGGCTCGGCAGGAACTGTATCCGGAAGTATTGAACAGAAAAATTTACGTGGTTGGCGGTCTACTCAGTCCAAACACCGGATTCTCGGCCCATTTCGAGTCTTATGATCCTCTTAACGATGCATGGACCGTATTAAGACCGCTACCCGAAGCACGCCATCACATCACGCTATCGGCGGTGAAGGGTTCGCTCTACGGCGTCGGCGGTTTCACGGGTGGGTTTCCGGACTGGCGCGCACAAAGTACGGTGTTTATATACAATCCTTCCTCCAACACTTGGACCAGAGGCACCGACCTGCCGGTGGCCCGTGCGGAGGGCATTTCCGCGGTGATCGACCACAAAATATACCTGGTTGGCGGGCGCGTTCGGGCCGCTGAGAACGCTCGGCTTTTCGATGACCACATTGACAGTGTGCGAAACGAAGTATTTGATCCGGCGACCGGGCGCTGGTTGGCCCGTGCCGATGCACCGACACCACGAAACAGTGCAGCATCGGCAGTCATTGATGGAAAGATCTACGTGGTCGGTGGTCGCCAGTTTTTCAAGAATGCCGATGGCACCACGCGGCAAGTCAATGTGCCAAATCTTGAGGTCTACGATCCGAAACTTGATCGTTGGCAGACGCGCTCGCCGATGCCCCAAGCCCGAGGTGGTCTTGCTGCGACCTCGCTGGGCGGCAAGCTTTACGTTTTTGGCGGCGAACAATGGGTTCCGGAGCAGAAAGTTTTTGCCGAAAGTTGGGTGTACGACCCAAAAATCGACGTCTGGAAAGCATTGCCGCCCTTGCCAACCCCGCGACACGGATTGGGGGCGTCGGCCGTTGGAGACCGAATTTTTGTTTTTGGCGGCGGAACCAGAACCGGCGGCAATGCAGCCACAGCCATACACGAAGTGCTGGTGTTGCCCCGTGATTTGTAGCCCCCATGCCACCGACCCAAACAGAAGCCCAAGTTTCCACGTAGGAGAAATTTCCGGCTCGAAGGATCGCGTGCCCATTGCACCGAATGATTGCGCGTCGGATTCCTGATGTTCGCAAGCTGCTGAAACTGAGTGCACCAACCGGGGATTTGCGCTCCACAGCCGATCCTGTTAGCCTACGAGTCCAAGAGGGATTTGAGGAAAGGCCATGTCCGGCAATCTGCGCAGCCGCATCGTCACCCAGGGGGTGCAGCGCTCCCCCAACCGCGCCATGCTGCGGGCGGTGGGTTTTGGCGACGGTGATTTCGAGCGGCCCATCGTGGGGGTGGCCAACGGCTTCAGCACGATTACCCCCTGCAATCTGGGCCTGGGAGCTTTGGCGGAGCGGGCGGAGGCGGCGTTGCGCGCCGGCGGGGCGATGCCCCAACTATTCGGAACGATCACGATCAGCGACGGCATCTCGATGGGTACCGAGGGGATGAAGTACTCGCTGGTGTCCCGCGAGGTGATCGCCGACAGCATCGAGACGGTCTGCAACGGTCAGAGCCTGGACGGGGTGCTCGCTATCGGCGGCTGCGACAAGAACATGCCGGGTGCGATGATCGCCATTGCCAGACTCAATATCCCGGCGGTCTTCGTCTACGGCGGCACGATCAAACCCGGCCGCTACCAGGATCAGGACCTCACGGTCGTGAGCGCCTTCGAAGCGGTGGGCCAGTACAGCGCCGGCAAAATTGACCAGACGACCCTCGTCGAAATCGAGCGGCGCGCCTGCCCGGGGGCGGGCTCCTGCGGCGGCATGTACACCGCCAATACGATGAGTTCGGCCTTCGAGGCGATGGGCATGAGCTTGGTGTACTCCTCGACGATGGCCGCCGAGGATCCCGAAAAAGCGGACAGCACCGCCCTGTCGGCCAAGGTGCTGGTTGAAGCGATCCAAGCGCAAATCCTGCCGAGCGCCATCCTGACGCGAAAAGCTTTCGAGAACGCCATCGCTGTGATCATGGCCATCGGCGGCTCGACCAACGCCGTGCTGCACCTGCTTGCCATCGCCCACAGCGCCCGGGTGCCACTCGCACTGGATGACTTCGAGTGCATCCGCGCGCGGGTGCCGGTGCTGTGCGATCTCAAGCCCAGCGGTCGCTTTGTCGCCACCGATCTGCACAGAGCCGGGGGTATTCCCCAGGTGATGAAAATGTTGCTCGTGCGCGGGCTCCTCCACGGCGACGCCCTCACGGTAACCGGCCAGACGGTCGCCGAGGTGCTGCGCGACGTACCCACAGAACCGCGCACCGACCAGGAGGTGATCCGTCCCTGGGACCGGCCTCTCTACAGTTCGGGGCACCTGGCCATTTTGCGCGGCAACCTGGCGAGCGAAGGGGCGGTCGCCAAGATTACCGGCGTCAAAAAGCCCCAGATCACTGGTCCTGCCCGCGTCTTCGACTCCGAAGAAAGCTGCATGGAAGCAATTCTGGCGGGCGCCATCCAGCCGGGCGATGTGATCGTCATTCGCTACGAAGGCCCCAAGGGCGGTCCCGGCATGCGGGAGATGCTCTCGCCCACTTCGGCCATCATCGGCGCGGGTCTGGGCGATGCGGTGGGACTGATCACCGACGGCCGCTTCTCGGGGGGCACCTACGGCATGGTCGTGGGCCACGTCGCCCCGGAAGCCTTCGTGGGCGGCACCATCGCCCTGGTCGAAGCAGGAGATCTGATCACCATCGACGCCCCGGCGCGCAAGATCGAGCTATTGGTGACCACAGACGAACTGGAGCGCCGACGCGCCGCCTGGCGGCCGCCTGCCCCCCGTTACATCCGCGGGGTGCTCGCCAAGTACGCCCGTCAGGTGAACAGCAGCAGCCTCGGGGCGGTCACCGACGCCTTTATTTGATGAATACCCGGTAGCTGCGCCAGGCCGCACCGCGCCAGGCGAGCCGAATCATGCTCTGCTTGCCGAGGCCCGAGCGGCGGGTGGCCTGATCGACGGTGGCCCCCCGCTTCATCTGCACCACCAGGTTCTGGGCCTGCTGGAAGACGGCGTCGGTGGGCTTGAGCAACTTGCGATCGACGCTGAGCTTCAGCCCGAGCAACAGATCTTCGGTGGTTGCGTCGTAGCCCGCGATGCGGCCCAGCGAATAGACCCCGGGCGGCAACTCGGTGGGTGCGCTCGACGCTTCGAGGGGCGCGGCGGCATTAGTAGCGGTTTCGGGCGCGGCGGCGGTGGCCGGGGCCGGGGGCGGTGGCGGGGCCGGGGTGGGTGGTGCGGGCTTGGATTCGGCGGCGGCGCTCGCGGTGGGTGGCGGGGTGTCCGGGGCGGCAGCGCGGGCGACGGTGGGTGGCGGGGCCGGTGGGGCGACGGCTACTTTCTTTTTGAGGTCTTCGACGATTTTGCTGACCTGGGAGGTGTCTTGCTCTTTGGGCACAAGAGTGACGTATTTTTCGTAGTCCCGCAGGGCCGGTTCGTAGTCTTTGAGGGCGTTGAGAATGGCGGCGCGGTTGTAGTAAGCATCGGCGTAGTCTGCTTTTTTCTCAATGGCAAGGGTCAGATCGCCCACCGCCCCGCGCGGGTCGTTGAGGTAGTAGCGCGTCAGCGCCCGGTTGACGTAGGCGGCCGCCTCGTTCGGGTATTCTTTGAGCAGTTGGTCCCATACTTGCCTGGCCCGGCTGTAGTCTTTGCTTTGTTGCAGGGTGTAGGCTTCTTTGAATCGGGCTTGCAGCGGCGCGCTCTGGGCCAAAAGCCCACTGGGGGGACTCGACGCCGACAGCAAAGCGGCAAGGGCGATGCCGAGAGGCAAAGAAAGCTTCATCCCGCCAAATCTCCACGATAGAGTAACCGGATGCACAGGCTGCCTGCTTGGGTGAGGCTCGCCAAGACATTCACTTTAAAAGTGGGCGTGCACTTCAAAAGCCTACCGCGATTTGCCCGCTTTGATCCGCCCCCAGCAAGGGGTACTAGGCTTCGACGATCACCCGCAGATTGCCGCGCTTGTTGGCCACCCGGCAACTGGTGGCCGACCCGGAGGTTTCGAAGCGCAAGTCGAGCACCGAGGTGCCGACGCGCAGGTTTTTGAACTCCAAGTGGCTAAGCCAGGTGGGTAGAATCGGCTCGATAATCCGCAAGCAGTTGCCCGGCGCGTCGGGGACCAGGTTGACCATCGCCTGCAGAATCTGAAAGAGGCTGCCCGCCGCCCAGGCCTGGGGAGAGCAGGCCACCGGGTAGCTCGCCAGCAGAGTATCGTACTCGCTGCGGGTAAAGCCGCAAAACAGCTCCGGCAACCGGAAGGAAGGCTGGCTCTGGGCGACTTCGAAAAGCACCGAGCCGATTTCGAGCATCTGGGGCACCGCCCCCACCGAGCGCAGACCCAGGGCGATGAGCGAGTTGTCGTGGGGCCAGACCGAACCGGTGTGGTAGCCGATCGGATTGAAGGCGGGCGAGAGGCTGTGGAGGGTGCGAATCCCCCAGCCTGAGAACAAGTCCGGGGCGGTGAGGCGCTCTGCCACTTCCCGGCGATGCTCGCGGGTGAATATACCCGTGTGCAGGCAGTGGCCGGGGTTGGAGGCGATGCCGTCCACCGGCAGGCCGGAGCCGTCCAGGGCAAGGGCGCAGTAATCCTGTTCGTCGAGCCAAAAATCTTCGTTGAAGCGCTCCTTGAGCCGTTGCGCCTGCTGGTACCAGGTCTTGGCGTGTTCCTCTTCACCAAAAAGCGGAGCGAGTTGGGCAAGGCGCATCTTGCCTGCGTAGACGTAGCCCTGCACTTCGCACAGGGCGATCGGGCCTGTGGCAAGCCGGCCGTCGGCATGCACGATGCAGTCGTCGGAATCTTTCCAGCCCTGGTTGGCAAGGCCGCGCTCCGATTGGCGGCTGTAGGCCAGATAGCCCGCGAGCGGCCCGGTTTGCCCGGCACAGACGCGGTCGATCCAGCCCATCGCCGCGAGGGCATGGGGCCACATTTCGCGCAGCAGGGCGATGTCGGCGGTCCAGGCATAGTATTCGGCCAGCAGCATCAGCCACAGCGGCGTCGCGTCGATGGTGCCGTAGTAGGGGGTGTGGGGTACTTCCCGGCAGCGGGCCAGTTCGCCGCGACGAACTTCGTGCAGAATCTTGCCCGGTTGTTCGTCGCGCCAGGGGTTGTCCTGCTTGCCCTGGAAGTGGGCGAGCAGCTTGAGCGTCTCGCGGGCGATAGTCGGGTCCAGCAGAAGCGTCTGGGAGGCGGTGATGAGCGCGTCGCGGCCGAACAAGGTCGAGAACCAGGGCACCCCCGCCGCGAGCGAGCGGCCCTCCGGCATCGTGAGGCGCAGCAAAAACAGATCTCTAGTCGAGCGCTCCAGGGCTTGGTCGAACAGATCGTTGTCGGAACTGATCTGGGTGATGCCCGTTCGCCAGCCCTGCTGCTCGCTGTGGGCGGTGGCGCGGGCCTGCTCGAAGGTGGCGGGCGGCGGGGTGAACGAAGCCGACTCGCCATTCAGCAGCAGCAGCATCCGGTACTGCATCTCCACGCGCTGGTGGGCTTTGAGGATAAAAGTCCACTCGGCGGTGTGGTCGGTGAGCCGATCGGGGGGATGGGCAAACTGGATGCGCCCCTCCATGACGCTCCCGTCCCGCCCCCGGTAGGCAAGAATAAGCGTATCGGCGGGCAACGCGCCCTTGGTGCGCAAAAATTCGCCCCGCTTGCCGCGGTGGAAGCCGCGCACCTCGAATAGATCCGCGAAGTCGGAGCCGAAACTGAGGCTGAGGGTCGCCTCCGCGGGAGTGACCGCATAATTGGTCAGCTCGATGGATTCGAACAGCGCCCCGTACAGCACAATGTGGCGGCGGATGCCGATCGTGTCGGGCTTCAGGGCGTTTTGGGAACCGTTGGTCAGCAGCATCGCAGCGGCAAACCCGGCATCGGCACTGCCGGACAGCAAGACCGGCGGCTCGCCGTTGAGACGCATCTCCAATCGCGACAGATAGCGCGTGTCTGCGCAAAACAGCCCCATGCTCGTGGTGCGGCAGCTTCCCGGAACATTGCCCAGCGCGTCGCAAACGAGAAACAGATCGTTGTGCTTGATAGTGCGAAGCGGTGTCAAAGCATCGGTATAGCTGCAGGACCAGCCATCGGTGGCCTGCTCGTCGAGTGCGAAGCGTTCCATGAACAACTGACGGGTGGTTGGTGTAGGAGTGGACGAAGGCCGCCTCCGACGCTTTTCGCCCGTACCAAACATAGCCTACGCGGGGATCATCCCCGCGGGGCGGTCGGCAGGGCAGGCAGGCTAGACCCGATGGGAGAGGGCGCCGTTGCGGCTTGCGAGCACCGCCCGGTAGGCCGCTTCGTAGCCGTCGGTCATGCGCTCGACGGTAAATTGGCGCATGACGTGGTCGCGGCAGTCCTGGCGGCGAATCGTCTCGATCCGACCGACCCGCTCCACCATTTCCTCGATGCTGTTCACCAGGTAGCCGGTCCGACCGTCGACAACCACCTCGGGAGCCGCTCCCATCGCCATGGCCAAAACCGGCGTCCCGCAAGCCATCGACTCGATCATCACCAGGCCGAAAGGCTCGCGCCAGGTGATCGAAAAGAGCGTCGCCACCGCCCCGGCGAGCAAGGACGCTTTTTCTAGATGGCTCACTTCGCCCAGGTACTGGATTTGCTTGCCGTCGATTTGGGGTTTGACCTGCTCCTGGTAGAACTCGCGATCCACCGGGTCGACTTTGCCTGCCATCTTGAGCGTCCAGCCGGTGCGGCGGGCCACTTCGATGGCCTGCAGCGGCCCTTTTTCCGGGGAGATGCGCCCCACAAAAGCCAGGTAGGGCTCCTCGGCGTCGGGCTCGGCTTGAAAGCGATAGAGGTTCGAATCGATACCGTTGTAAACAGTACTCAGGTAATTGAGGCCCAGACTGTAGTCGCGCTGGGCCTCGCTGATGCTGATATAGGGCTGTTGGCAGCACTGGCGATAAATTTTGCTGTTGTCGGCGGTAAAAATCCCGTGGAGGGTATGGACGGTCGGTGTCTTCACCAAGCCCGAATAAGGCAAGGCTGCGCAGCCGATGTGGGAGTGGATGACATCGAACGCTTCGGCCATCTCGTAGACCCGGCTCATCTGCATCATCTCGTAGATGCCGGGCTCACGGATGCGATCATCGAGCCTCAGGGCGCGGTCGTGGACCGAGTGGAGCGCCGCCAGGGTCTGGGAATCCCCCGAAGCAAAAAGCGTCACCTCGTGGCCCCGCCTCACCAGCTCGTCGGTCACCAAGCCCACCACCAGTTCAATGCCACCGTAACCGGGAGGGGGTACGCGCTCGTATAGAGGAGCCACCTGTGCAATGCGCATCTATTTTCTCCATTGCTGTTTACCGGATGACCGCTGCAGTTACTCTGCACCGCTTGTGCACGGCGGTCGTCAAGTACGGAAAATCCTGTTCTGCGCAAGTATAGGGGCATTCAGCCGCTGCAGCGCATCTGCCCTGGGAAGGAGCAAGGCTGTGGACAAACTTACCCATGAAGACCAAAAAATCATTGCATTGTGATCGGCGTGGTGGCGGCGATCGGGTTTTTGCCCCTGATCGCCAAGGGCTCGAAAAGCTGCTCCCGGACAGACTGGGTGACAGCGGCGAGCCGCGGTCGGAGGGCGAAGCCGAGAAACAACCCGAGCGCGTTTGAGCGTTTTTATATCCCAGGCGAAGCCCCGGCCGCACGCGGCCGGGGCTTCGCCTATCGGTGGGCTTTACTGGGTTGAGGCTAAGACGGCCGGCACTGCCGTCAACCCAAGGGTCGGACCGCCCTCAAATTTTTGATGCCAATATTCTAAGAATCTCTTCCCTAAGAATGCTCTGTAACGCACGGCCGCAAAACGGTTGTCGTGCGATTTTCACTCACTAGAGCCTGCGATGCAGTCGTGTGCATCCAGTATCCGTGATTACTACAAACCAAACACTCTGGAGACTCCTACCCACGCAATAGATGCTCGAATGCTATCAGCTCCACTGATAAATCCCGATCTAGATCCATTGATCTCTGATGTATGTTGAACTGCTTTGCTATTGCAATGAAAGGCTCTCTGTTATTTGATGATTTTGTGAGATCGCGTTGAAAACGAATGCAAATGCCTTTCATTTGCTGTTCTTATTCTTTTGCGAGAGCGATACTATTATGGCATCGAAGGGAACGAACAGGGTTTGCTGTTGACGACAAATAGTAACTTGGTTTGTCGTTGTTGTGTGATTGAAAATAAGCGTATTTGGAGTGGAATATGCAGACGCTTGATGCTTCAACGAAAGAGCGCCATAGCGCGCAATTGGTGGTGAGCGTTCACGGTAGCGGCGACACCCTTTGCCTGCAAGCTGCCGAGGTGATGCGGCAGGTGGCGGCCAGGCGCAGCGGTTCTGTGCAGGTGCTCGAGTTGCCCCTTGATCCAAGCGCCCCGTTGGGCGAGGCCGACGAATTGCCTGTGATTGCCTTCGGCCAAAGGACGGTTTATACAGGCTGCCCTACGCTGGAGCAGGCGGAAGAGCTGCTTCGACGTGAAGAAATCGCAAGTCGCGTTTCGAAGTATGCTATCAACAATAGCGCCGTGGTGCGTCTTTTTGCCGAGGGCAAAGTGGCCGTCGATCCGGCGGCACTCGCGCACTATTACCCAATTTCGCTCGACTTTCCGATTTTTTTGGCCAGGGCGATTGGACATGTCCGCGACGAGAATGCACGCCTGCTGCTGGTGGGCAACCTCTATGAGGAGCACGGTAATCTCGATGCCAGCCAGACCCATCCTGAGCTATTTCGCAACTATATTCGCGCCCTCGACTTGAACCCGGATGCGTTTGTCAATCTCGACAATGCGCCCGCCGCCGCGGTTGTCGAACGCTACAACGCAGTTTGCGCCGAAGGGCCTGATCACCGCGCCCTTGCGATGCTCTACGGATTTGAAAAACAGTTCAGCCCGATCTGCACGCTGCTTGCCGCTGGGTTGCGCCGACTGGAACTCGACGAGGATGCCGTTCGCTTCTTCGATGTCCACTCCGAAGTGGATGTCGATCACGCCGAACAGCTGCGCTTCGCACTGTTTGGGGCGTGCGACAGCCCACGCAAATGGGAAGAGGCGCTCGAAGTCGCGGTCGAAGCGAGCGGACTGCTCTACGATTTCTTCGATACCACCCTCAAACCCGTCCCGCGCCCTTAGGAATGCTATGGAAAAGCACAGTCTATTCTTCGAGCCAGGTCACCCGAACGCGGTCTCCACCGAACAGCGGGCCGCCTTGCTGCTGGAGGCGGTGCGCGCCCAGGTCGCCTTTGCCCACCGGCATGTGCCCTTCTGGGCCGATCGGCTGCAAAAACACGGCCTCCCCCCCACCCTCGACAGCCTCGAAGAATTTGCCGCCCTACCGCCGATGACCAAGGCGGAACTGCGGGTGCTTTCGCCGTGGGATTTGCTGCCGGACGCCAGTCGGAGCCGTTTGTATCTATGCCGCGCCACGAGCGGCACGACTGGCGTTCCCGCTTCGTTTTTTTGGACCCGGCCCGACTGGCAGGCCCTCGCGATGACCCTGGCGGCGTTGCTCGAAACCCACAGGCCACGGACCCTCCTGCAACTGGTCGCCTTCAACGGCTACCACCAGGGCCACCTGATGGGGCCGGCCTACGACGACGGTCTGCGGCAGATGGGAGCCACCGTCATCCCCCGCCACTATCTGGCCGACGACGAAGCTTCGACAGTCCAGCAAATCGAAACGTTCGGGTGCAACACCCTGGTACTTGCCCAGCGCTCGGGCCTCAAAAAAAGCGGCAAAACGGTCGAAGATTTGTTGCGCCACGAGCCGGAGCTGTTCCGCCGCCACGGCATCCGCTGGTGGATAGGTTCGAGCAGCACGTTTACTCCCGAGTTGCGCGAGCATGCCTGCGAGCAGGGGGCAACCGTCACCAACCTGTACGGCTCTTCTGAATTCGGTACCCTCGGGATCGCCTGCCGAGAGCACCCGGAGGAATTTCACCTGGCTTTGGGACACGTCTACGTCGAGATCGTCGATGTCCGGGGGCGACCGGTGACGGCGGGACACAGGGGCCGGGTGGTCATCACCCGCCTGCTCGGGTACGACCAGGAGCGGGGGGCTGTTCCCCAGGCGGGCTCGCAACTGTTGCGCCTCGACAACGGCGACGAAGCGCTTTTGGTGGATACAGCTTGTACCTGCGGGCTCACGACCCCGCGCATCCGCGACATCGGCCGGGGTGGGGCGGCCGGGGCCGGGTTTTGAACCCAAAAAAGCGGCGCACCGACCGGTGCGCCGCTTTGGTGACTTTGCAACCGGTTGCTACGGCAGCGGCGCGTTCACGGCCGCCTCGGCGTTGATAAAGCCGAAGCCGTCCAGAATCGAATAGCCCTTGCCGATTTTGTTGGTGAACACCCCGGTGATCTGAGCGCCCGAGGCGAGGGTGCCGGTGAAGGTGACCCCGCCGGTGGCGACGGTCCCCTGCGGAATCAGCACCCCGTCGCCCAACAGGTCGGCGGAGTTGCCGCCCGCCGCCGAGGGCGGATTGAAGGCGGTCGGAAACTCGTCGCGGTCGATCCCGAAGGTAAGCAGGCTGCCGGGGCCGAACACGCCGGGGGTGAGGGTAACGGCCAGCGTGCTCGATTGGCCTGCCGCACCCGGTGAGGGCGGCGTCGGCCCGAGGGTGCCGGTGACGTCGGAGGCACTCAGGCCGCGGGTGATCCCGACCGTAAACGGCAAACCGGAGCCGTCGCGCGAGTCGAAGACCAGACCTGGATCGCTGGTGGCCCCGGTCGGATTGCCGGTGGTGCCGTCCAGGGTGAAGCGCTCCAGGCTGCCCGCGCCGGTGAAAGTGACCCGGAAGAAGTTCGGATCGGTCTGGGAGGTGAGGCTGCCGTCGCCCACCGCCTTGAAGGTGACCCGCGCACCGCCCAGGCGCACAAGGCCGCTGGCGAAGTACGGGTCGAGGTCGTGGGGGAAGGCGCTCTGCTGGAGGATCGTGCGCATCTGAGCCGGAGTGACCGAGAAAGGTCCGCCGTTTTTGTCAAGCACCAGCGCGGCGATGGCCGCGGCGTGGGGGGCAGCGGCGCTGGTGCCGAAGAAGTTGGCGAAGCGGTCCGGGTCGGCGGTGCTGTCGCCCACCGAGGGCACCGGCGAGGGGAAGAAGGTGTTGTTGGCACCGTCCATCGCGGCCATGTCGGGTTTGAGGCGCACCTCGGGAACCGGGAGACGATTGCCCTCGGTGTCGAAGAAGATCGTCACCGGCCCCGGCGAGGTGAAGCTTTCGGGAATAAACGGCGGGAAGAAGGCGTAGGCCGCCACGCCGTTGCCGCCCGCCGCCGAGTTGTGGCCGAAGGTGACCGGGTAGTCGTAGGCGAAGTACTCGGTCGGCTCGCCCGTGGTGAACCAGACGTAGCGCAGTTTGCTCGCCGGGGTGGGTGAAGGGGCCGGGGTATTGGCGCGGGCGATCACCAGTTGCAGTGTGTCGAGGCCCGAGAGCCCGGCTAGTTCCAGGGGGCGGTTGGCGCCGATATTGTCGGTGGCCGCCGCCCCGATGAAGTTGCCGTCCGCGTCAAAAAACAGGGCATTGAAATCGGAGGTGACCGGTAGCGCACCGGTAATCTCGTTGGCGGTGATCGTAAACGGCCCGGTGTCGCCCTGGAAGCCCGAAACTTCTACGGTGTAGGTACCGGCGACATCGGCGGTGAAGCCCAGCACCTCGGGGCTGGTGCCGGTGTCGATGGTCTGCAGGACGGTACCCGCAGGATCTCTAAGCGTCAGCACGATGTCGAGATCGCCCGAGGGCACGCCGTCCGCGAAGACCTGCACGGATTGTCCGGCACTCACGGCAATCGGGAAACTGGCCACCGGCTGGGCGGCGGTGATCGTGCCGCTGCTATCGAGCAGCGTCTCGCCCAGGGGAATTTCCGCGTCGTAGGGGTCGTCCCACTGCAGCACCAGCGTACCGCCCGCGGCCGGGTCGAGCCGGATCGACTGGGCGATATCGAGTCCTTGGGGGTTGAAGTTGTGGAAGCCCCCGGCGTACAGCGCACTGGGAATGCCCGCGAGCTTGATGTTGGTGCCCGCCAGGGCGGCGGGGGCGGCCGGTACCAGCCTCAAGTCCGAGAAGTACGCCTGGGTGGAAGGCCGGTTGCCGGCCGAGGAGAAGTAGGCCACACCCTGGGCGGCCACCTCGTCCACCGCCTGGGCGATGATGCCGTCGGTAAAGAACGGTTCAGACAGATAGATGATGTCGTCCACAATCACGCTGGCACCACACCCCAGGGTCGGATCGGCGAGATTGCGGATGTTGTTGGCGAAATTCACCTCGCCGCCGGTGGCGGTGGCAAAGCACAGCTTCGCCTTGGGAGCGAGGTCGTGGATAATCTGCAGCATCGCCCGGCCCTCGTCGATGTCATCGGAGGCGCCGTCCTGGAGCACCACCACCGGTTGGGCGTTGTTCGGATTGCCCGGGCCGGGCAGGTCGCCCGAGGCGACGTCGTCCGCCGCCCGGATAGTGAGCGGAAAACCGCCCAGATCCACTGCGGCCGTGTCGTAGCTGTCGGAGAGGGCGCCCACGGTGATGCCGCCGCCGTCGATACCGGCAGGGAGCTTGTCCACCCGGTGCTGGACGACGCCCTGGCTGGTGGTGGCCCCCACATCGGTCACCGGTTTGGGCACCAGGTGCACCGCCGAAACCCCCGGTAGCCCCGCCAGCTTCGCGACCAGGGCGGGCGGCACGAACGCCTCGAAGACCCCGGCGCGGTAGCGGTCGCTCTCGGCGGTGATGCGCAGATCTTTCCAGTCGGTTCTGCCCTGCAGGGTGCGTTTGATCCCGGAGAGCGACTGCCTGCGGTTGAGGTGCACCGAGACCAGCACCCGGTTTTGTTTGTCGAACTGGGCCAGTTTGGTGAAATTCAAGCCGCGCCGGACGGCGGTCCGATTGAGCTGCCCCTTCTGCGCCTCGAACTGCTGGAGAAGCGGGGCGAGACCGGCGCCCAGATTGGCAGGCAGGCCAGAGGGTTTGGCCAGGGCAGGCGACACCGCCACGCCGAGGCCGAGGGCCAGACACGATGCGACAAAGCTCGTGCGGCGGGTGCTGGAGGGTAGAAAAAGTCGATGCATACAGGTGATTCCACGCTTTGGGCAGAACCGCAGGATTATATAGGCCGCCTCCAGCCGAAATCTAGTGGGCTCTATTACCACGAGGTCGGCTCGGCCCGTGCAAAGAAGGCGGGCCACCGCTTTGGACGGTGGCCCGGGTCAATGTGAATTTTCCTCGCGTTGCGTGAAAAGGTGAACTACGGCAGCGGCGCGTTCACCGCCGCCTCGGCGTTGATGAAGCCGAAGCCGTCGAGGGGCGTGTAGCCGGCGCCGATCTGGTTGGTGAAGACACCGCTGAAGCTCTGGCCGGAGCCGAGGCTGCCGCTGAAGGTGACCCCGCCGGCGGCGACGGTCCCCTGCGGAATCAACACCCCGTCGCCCAACAAGTCGGCGGAGTTGCCGCCCGCCGCTGAAGGGGGGCTGAAGGCGGTCGGCAACTCGTCGCGGTCGATCCCGAAGGTGAAGAAGTCGCCGCCGCCGAACACGCCGGGGGTGAGGGTGACCGCGAGGGTGCTCGATTGGCCCGCCACCGCCGGGGAGGGCGGCGTCGGTCCGAGGGTGCCGGTGACGTCGGACGCGCTGAGTCCCCGGACGTTGCCGACGGTGAAGGGAAAGCCGGGAGGCGAGGTGGCCGCCGTGCGCGAATCGAAGACCAGGCCCGGATCGGCGGAAGCGCCGGTGGGATTGCCGGTGGTGCCGTCCAGGGTAAAGCCGCTCACAGTGCCCAGGCCCGCGACCCCGACGCGGAAGAAATTCGGATCGACCTGGGAGGTGAAGCTGCCGTCGCCCACGGCCCTAAACGAGATGCGCGTAGCGCCCGCCACGGCCACACCGCTTGCCAGGTACGGGTCGAGGTCGTGGGGGAAGGCGCTCTGCTGCAAGATCGTGCGCATCTGAGCCGGGGTGAGCGAGAAAGGTCCGCCGTTTTTCTGCAGCACCAGCGCGGCAATGGCTGCGGCGTGGGGGGCGGCGGCGCTGGTGCCGAAGAAGTTCGGGAAGGTGTCCGGATCGGCGCTGGTGTCGGAGGTGAAAAACGTCGTGTTCGCGCCGTCCATGGCGGCCATGTCCGGTTTCTGGCGCACTTCGGGGGTGGGCAGGCGATTGCCCTCGGTGTCAAAGAAGATCGTCACCGGACCCGGCGAGGTGAAGCCTTCGGGAATAAACGGCGCATAGAAGGCGTAGGCTGCCACCCCGTTGCCGCCCGCCGCCGAGTTGTGGCCGAAGGTGACCGGGTAGTCGTAGGCAAAGTACTCGGTGGGCGAACCGGAAGTAAACCAGACGTAGCGCAACTTACTCGCCGGGGTGGGCGAAGGGGGCGGGGTATTGGCCCGGGCAATCACCATCTGCAACGTCCCGGTGCCGCCGATGTCAAACAGTTCCAGCGGTCGGTTGCCGGCGATGTTGTCGGTGGCCGAGGCGAACAGGAAGTTGCCGTTGGTGTCAAAGAACAGCAAGTTGAAGTCGGAGGTGACCGGGACCGAACCGGATACTTCGTTGACCACGACCGTGAACGGTCCGGTGTCGCCTTCAAAACCGGTAATCCGGATGGTGTAGGTGCCCGTCTGGGCGAGGGTGGCGGCGTAAGTTTCCGGGCTGGTGCCGGTGTCGATGGTGGCAAGCACCGTGCCGTCGGGGGCGATGAACGTCAGAACAATGTCGAGATCGCCCGAGGGCACGCCGTCGGCGGTGATTTTAATCGCCTGTCCGGCGGTACCGGCAAAGGGAATATCTGCCACCGGTTGGGCTGTGGTGATTTCACCGGCGGTACTGAGCAGTTCCGGGCCTTCTTCGATGGGCGCGTCGTAAGGGTCGTCCCACTGGAAGCTGATCGTGCCGCCGCCGCTCAGCGAAATCGGCTGGGCGATATCGAGGCCGCGCGGGTTGAAGTTGTGGAAGCCCCCTGCGTAGAGCGCTGGATCGACACCGGTGAGCTTGATGTTGGTACCGGCGAGCGAACTGGTCGTGGGTGCCACCAGCTTCAGATCCGACAGATAGGCCTGGGTGGAGGGCCGGTTACCGGCCGAGGAGAAGTAGGGCACCCCCAAAGCTGCCACATCGTCCACCGCCTGGGCGATGATCCCGTCGGTGAAAAACGGTTCATCCAGGTAGATGATGTCATCGACGATCACGCTGGCACCACAACCCAGGGTCGGATCGGCAAGGCCCCGGATGTTGTTGGCGAAGCCCACCTGGCCAGTGAAGGCGGTGGCAAAGCACAGCTTCGCCTTGGGAGCGAGGTCGTGGATAATCTGCAGCATCGCCCGGCCCTCGTCGATACCCACATCATCCAGTTCTTCGAGGATCACCACCGGCTCGGTGTTGCCCAGCGGGTTACCGGGACCGGGCAGATCGCCGGTGGCGATGTCGTTGGCTGCTTTGACCGGGTTGGTGGAGGTGTTGTAGCTGTCGGAGAGCACACCGACGGTGATGCCGCTGCCGTCGATACCGGCGGGGAGCTGATCCACCCGGTGTTGGACGACGCCCTGGCTGGTGGTGGCCCCCACATCGGTGACCGGCCGGGGTACCAGGTGCACTGCTGAGACCGACCGCAATCCGGCTAGTTTGGAGACCGCCGCTACCGGCACGAACGCTTCGACGATCGCGGCACGCGTGCGATCACTCTCGGCGGTGATGCGCAGATCTTTGAGATCGTTCCTGCCCTGTACGGTGCGCTTGAATTCAGCCAACGGCCAGCCGCGCTTCAGGTGAATCGCCACCTGCACGCGCTGCTGCTTGTCGAAGATGGCGAGCCTGGTGTAATCGGCACCGAAGCGGGGAGCGGTGCGATCAAGGGCGCCGCGGTTGACGTTGTAGCGCTCGACAAGTTGGCCGAGGCCGCCGCCGAGATTGGCGGGCACACCGCCGGGACGGGCGGCGGCGGGAGCGGCGGCACAGGCGATGCCCAGGCCGAGCGCCAGCAAGGAAGCGGCAAAAGCCGTCGAGCGCGCGACCGGCAATGGGGAGGGTCGGTTGGTAAGAAGCATCTACACCACACAAGACAGAAACCGCCGGATTATAGTGGCTCCGAGCGCTCCATCACAAGCTGGAATTCCTTAATAAAGAAAACAGCATATTGTGCAGTGCTACATTGTGCAGCTGCCTACAAAAAGGCGATTTAGAGCGGCGCTATTTCGTGAAATTGCAGATGCGGATTGCGCTCGCTCATCTGCTGAAAGCCCCAGGGGGTCTTGAAGAGGATCACCAGACGACCCTCGTGGTCCTTGAGGCCCAGACTGTCGAAGTACCAGTCGATCGTTTCGAGATCCTCCAGCTGCTTGGCGGTGATCCAGCGCGCCAGTGTCCAGGGCAGCGGTTCGAGGATCGTCTCGACGTGGTACTCGCTTTCGAGGCGAAAACGCACGACGTCGAACTGCAGCTGGCCCACCGCGGCCAGAATCGGATCGCGCTTCGCTTCGTCCTGGTGAAAGAGTACCTGCACCGCGCCTTCCTCGCGCAATTGGGTGACGCCCTTGAGAAACTGCTTGTACTTGGAAGGGTTCGGGTTTCGGAGGGTGGCGAAGTGCTCGGGCGGAAAAAGCGGGATACCTTCAAAAGCCAGCGGTTTGCCCAGACAGATCGTGTCGCCGATGGCGAAGGTGCCGGGGTTAATGACCCCGACGATGTCGCCCGCGTAGGCTTCTTCGACCGTCTCGCGCTCCTGGCCGAAGAGTTTGAGCGAGCGCGACAGGCGCACCTTTTTGCCCGAACGGGTGTGGTGGACGGTCATGTCCTTTTCAAACTTGCCCGAGCAAACGCGAATAAACGCGACCCGGTCGCGGTGCTGCGGGTCCATGTTGGCCTGGATCTTGAAGACGAAACCCGAAAAATCCTCAGCCACCGGCGAAATCACGCCGGTATTGGCCGATCGCGTCCCCGGCCGCGAGGCAAAGCGAATAAACGCATCGAGAAACAGCTGCACCCCAAAGTTGTTGGCGGCACTGCCGAAGAAGACCGGGGTGAGTTTGCCCTGCGCTACACGCTCGATGTCGAAAGGTACCCCAACCCCATCCAACAGCTCGATCTCTTCGACAATCTGGGCGTAGGTGCCTTCGTCCATCAGCACGCGCATGCGCTCGTCCCCAATCGCCCCCACCGTCACCGGCGCCATCTTCTTGCCCCCGGTCGTGCGGTCGAACAGATGAACCGTATGCTCCAGGCGATCGAAGACCCCCCGGAAGGTATCGCCCATGCCGATCGGCCAGTTGACTGGGTAGACGTCGATGCCCAGCACTTTTTCGATCTCGTCCAACAGTTCGAGCGGCTCGCGCCCCGGCCGATCCAGTTTGTTGATAAACGTAAAAATCGGAATGCCGCGCATCCGGCAGACGTCGAAGAGCTTGCGCGTCTGGGCTTCGATGCCTTTGGCGGCGTCGATGAGCATCGCGGCGTTGTCGGCGGCGGCGAGGGTCCGGTAGGTATCCTCCGAAAAATCCTGGTGGCCCGGGGTATCCAGCAAATTGATCTGGCAGTCGCGGTAGACAAACTGCAGCACCGTCGAGGTGATCGAGATGCCGCGCTGCTGTTCCATGGCCATCCAGTCGGAGGTGGCGTGGCGCTGGTTGCGCCGGGCGCGCACCGAACCGGCCATGTCGATCGCCCCTCCGTAGAGCAGGAGCTTCTCGGTGAGCGTCGTCTTGCCGGCGTCGGGGTGCGAGATAATGGCGAAGGTGCGGCGTCTGCCGACTTCGGCGGCGAGGGTGGGATTGCTCATGGGGGCAGAATTTCGGGCAATTACTGCCCCTAGCCTAACGTCTTGCGGTCGGGGGGCTCAAGTTGACATCGTCCCGAACTTGATTAATTCTAAGATTAGACTTTGTACGCATTGGCCATTCCCAGAGGAGACCCGCCCACCATGACCGCATCCGTTGGACTTCCGGCTCCGAGCTTCACGCTGAAAAGCACCAAGGGTGCCACCAGCCCCAAAAATCTTGGTGAGCCCATCGCGCTCACCGACTACCGGGGCAAGTGGTTGATCTTCTTTTTCTATCCGCTCGATTTTACGTTTGTATGCCCGACTGAAATTCTTGCCCTCTCCGATCGTTACGAAGAGTTTCAAGATCTCGACACCGAAGTGCTCGGTTGCTCCTGCGACAGCGTCTTTAGCCACTGGGCCTGGATCAGCACCCCGCGCGAGAAAAACGGCATTGCCGGACTGAAGTTCCCGCTGGTCGCCGATTTCACCAAAGATGTCGCCGAAGCCTACGGCGTGCTCAACGAAAAAGAAGGCTACTCCCAGCGCGGGCTGTTTATCATCGATCCCGACGGCATCCTCAAGTACGCGACGATCACCGACGACAACGTCGGCCGCTCGGTCGAGGAGACTATCCGCGTGCTGCAGGCGCTGCAAAACGGCGGCCTGTGCCCGGGCGACTGGAAGCCCGGCCAGAAAGTCCTCGAAGTCGTCTAGCCATGGCACTGCGCATGCGCGCTCCCCTGCCCTCTTTGGCGGGGGTGCCCACCTGGATTAACGGCGGCGAACCGAAGCCCGAGGATTACCAGGGCAAGGTGGTGCTGGTCCACTTCTGGTCGATCAGCTGCTACATCTGCCACGACGTGGTCGCGCAGTTCAACGCCATCCGCGACGAGTACCAGCCCAAGGGCGTCGTGGTGTTGAGCGTCCATCAGCCCCGCTCCGAAGCGGAACTCGACACCGGGGCGGTCACCAAGGACGCCGTTGAGGCGATGTTGCTCACCCAGCCGTGCGCCATCGACAGCGAGCACACGCTGGTGGAGCGCTTCACCAACGAGTACGTTCCCGGTTACTACGTCTTTGACCGCAAAGGCGAAATGCGCCACTTCCAGACCGGCGGCAAAGGCTACGAGCGCATCACCAAGGCGCTCGACCGCTGCCTGGTTGAAGGGTAAGCGCCTCGGTCGGTGCTGTTGTTGCGAAGGGCGCCGATTCCGGCGCCCTTTTGTTTTGACTATTTAGCCGCGCTGCCCGAAGTAGCGCAACTGCCGCACCGGACCGCGAACTTCCAGGCGGCTCACCGAAGCCCAGGGCGGGTTGAAGTGCCAGAAGCACTCCAGCGGCAAGCCGAGTCCCGCCAGCACCATGGCCCGAATTGGCCCTCCGTGGCAGACCGCGGCGATCGTCTGGTCCGCAAAGCGTTCAAGCGCCTCCTGGAAAAACTCGGCCACCCGCTCGCAAAGCTCACCGACCGATTCGCCCCCCGGTGGCCGAAATCCCACCGGATCGGCCATCCAGGCGGCAAAACCGGCGGGGTCGCTCGCCTGCAATGTGTCGCCATCCAGACCTTCCCAATCGCCAAAATCGCTCTCGCGCAGGCGCGGCTCGACCACGGGCGACGGCCAGGCCGCTTCGAGCAGACGGGCCGTCCGCCGGGCGCGCAGCAAGGGGCTGGTAAATACTTGTACAGGAAGCGATTCGCCCGCGAGCCAGCTCGCTAGAGCACGGACATTTTGGGCTCCCCCCGCGCTGAGATCGGGATCGGTGCGCCCGCAAAATTGTCTTTTTTCGCTCAACACGGTTTGCCCGTGCCGCACCAGATAAACAATGGTCAAGTAAACCCGCTCCTTCGGTTTCGTCGCCTGCAATACCGTGCCGACCTTTGCGATTGTGCCATAAGCAAGATGCTGTACTCAGCCCTCAATATCCGTATTTTTGCTGATCGTATTTTCCCGATCCCTAGCGGCGCCTTGTCCGCCCTGTTTACCTGCTTCGGAAGTTGCGATGGCTACTCAATGTGCGAATCCCCAGTGTGGGTATGACAATCTTTGTGCGTCAGTTAACCCTTTCTGCCCGGTGTGCGGGGAGCCGCTGCCCAGCGCCGACCGCCTGGCCCTCAAGCTGGTCGATCGCGATCTTGGTCTGGAGTTCTGGATTGCCCGAGACACGCTGATTGGCCGCGCAGCGGAGGGTGTCGATCTGTCGGGACTCACCCACAGCCAGGTGGTTTCCCGATCGCACGCCTTTATCCGCTGGGACGCCAACTATTCCACCTACACCGTCACCGATGTCAACAGCCGCAACGGTACGCTCCTCAACGGCTTCGCCCTGACACCCGGCATCGCCTACGCCCTGGGTGACGGCGACCGGCTGCAGTTGGGCCGCGACGGTCTGGTCGAAATGGCGGTTCTGGTGGGTGCCTCGGCCGGTTCACCCGTTGCCTGCAACCACAAAGCTGCTCCTCCTGCAGCCGAGATGCCTTCGACCCGTACCCAGAACGCTGTTCTGCCGATCCATCGCAATGCCTAAACACGCTTGGTACTGCGGTCGATGCGCTTAAGCGCACCGAACTTTGCGTTCAAGCAATCGACGAAGAAAGTTCACTTTTTTACGATGGGGTTTGAAATCCCCAAGCCGAAACCACCGCGCACCGGCGGTGCCCAACTCCTGCTTTCCGCACTTGAGGCCCTACGGCGCCGCACCGCCTACCACGACGTTGCGGATGCGCAGACTGGGGCCGCCGCAGCCCACCGCCAGGCCGTCCTGGCCACCTTTGCCGCAGCCGCCCGATTCGTCCCACTCGAAGTCGTCGCCAATCGCCTCGATATCCGCGAGGGTCTGAAAAACATTGCCCGAAAGGGTGACATCGCGCACCGGTTCGGCGATTTTGCCGTCTCTAATCATCCAGGCTTCGCCGGCGGTAAAGGTGAACATCTCGCCGTTGGTCATGCCCCCCAGCCAGTTGCGGGCGTAGACACCCTCGTGCACGCCGACGGGCAGGTCGGCCACCGACACGTCGCCCCGCTCGATCCAGGTATTGGTCATGCGCACGATCGGGGGGTAGGTGTAATCGAGGCAGCGGGCGTTGCCCGTCGGGGTTTCTTCAAGTTTGCCCGCCGTCTCGCGCGAGTGCAGGCGGCCCACCAGCTCGCCGTTGCGAATCAAGTGGGTGGTGGTGGCGGGCACCCCCTCGTCGTCGAAGGCGTAACTGCCCCGATGGCCATCGGGCAGTGCCCCGTCGAGAATATTGAGGGAACTGGGGCCGAAGCGGCGGCCGAGGCTCATCACTTCAAGCAAATCGGGGTTTTCGTAGGCCATGTCGGCCTCCGAGAGGTGACCGAAGGCCTCGTGGACGAACAGTCCCGTGAGAATCGGGTCGATGACGACGGTGTAGATACCGCCTCTGACCGGCGGCAGGCTCAAGGCGGCGACCGCCCGCTCCGCCGCCGCGCGTACTTTGGCGTCGAGATCCAACAGATCGTCGAAACCCCGACGCGAGCCGTGGGTCTCGCGTCCGGTCTGGACGGTGGCCCCGTCGCGGGCGGTTGCCGCAAAGCGCATCTCCAGGTCCACCCACTCCTGCTCCAGCAGGGTACCCTCGGAGGTGGCAATAAACACTTTTTGATGGCTGTCGCCGTAGCGGACGGTGGTGCTTGCCACCCGGGGCGATCCAGCGCGCAGGATTGCGTTGTAGTGGTCGCAAAGGGCCTTTTTTTCAGCCAGCGGCACCAGGCGCGGATCGCGTCCCACCAGACGCAGGCCCGTGACCCGGCGCACCGGTTCGACCGGCGCCAGCAGCGTTTGCTCGGTGCCGGTGAGCCGGGCGGCGGCGATCGCTTCTTCAAGGCGCGCTTCGAGGTCCGCAAGGCGGTTGAAGCTCGCGAACCCCCAGCCGCCGTTGTGGCAAGTGCGCACGTGACCGCCCACCGAGAGCGTCTCGCTGAGCGTCTCGACCAGATCGCCGCGCAGGGCGATGTCGGTACCCTGGGCCTGCTCGATGCGAATTTGCAAATAATCGACTTTGGAGCCGTAGGCGTGAACGAGGTGGTCGAGCAGATCTAGCATGGGGTTCACTCGCGGGCGAGGTTGCGGTTCCAGGCGGAAATTTCGATGACGATGTCGATGCCGTAGGCCAGGGCAATATCCAGCACGCTGCCCGGCAGGCCGTTGTCGCCGTGGGGGCTCCGGGCCGGGTCGACGCGGAGCGCTTGGCCCTTGGGCAAAAAGCGGATCGCATCAGCAATTTGGGGAAGTTCGTACTCGACTCGCTGGATGTAAGGATTGCTGCCGCCCATCGAGGTCAATCCGACTGTCCGTTCATTATGGCATCGGTGCCGGAGGCTGCTTGCCGCCTGCTGCGGTATTCGACCACCAAATCGAAAGGAGCCGCCTCATCCGCAAGCAGCGCTCTCACCGGTCGCTCGTCCTCCGCAAAAAACCAGACCAACCGCCCACCCAAAGCCTCGACGCGCTGCAGCAAGCCCCCCAGACCGCGGCAGACCAGGGCGATGCGCTCACCCTGGCTCGCCCGCAGATAGGCCAGGGCGGGCAGCGGAAAAAGATCCGCCGCCGCATGCACGGTCCGGGGCGGCTCGGCTGAAGTCACAGCGGCATTTGGCATAGAAGGACAGGTGTTCACATGAACTTATCCTAGCACCGATGTGTCGGCTCAGAACGTCAGGCGGTTGAGCAGGCGCGCCACGACCTTGGGGGTGAGGTTCAGGCGGTCGCGCAGGTCACCCAGGCTTGGGTAGTCGCCGTGTTGCTCGCGCTCGCGCACGATGCGCACAGCCAGGTGGGTGTCGAGGCCTTCCAGTTGTTCAAGCTGCACGACGGAAGCTTCGTTGACATCGAGGGTAACCGGCAACGCCACCGGCGGCTCGTAATAGCAAAACTGCAGCAGCGGTTCGAGGCGGCGGACTTTGATCGACGAAAGATCGGCACGCTCGATCAATTCGTCCGCCGAGAGATAAGGCCCGCCGCTGCGCCGCGCCTCGACAATGCGGCGCGCTTCGATGATCGAAAGGCCCGGTAGGCGCAACAGATCGTCGATGCTGCAGCGGTTGATGTCGATGCCCATGCCCAACTCCCGCGCCAGGCGCATATCCTGATCCGATTGCAGACGCTGCTGAGAATCTTGCATCAGCAGCAGGCGGTTCTGGTATTCGCTTTGCACTTGAAAGGTGTGGGCGGCCACCAACCCCCAGACCGTCCAGAACAAAAACCACTCCCCCGCCACCGTGCCCGCGATCACCCCGAGGGAGCTGAGAATGGCGTAGACCACCGCCCAGCGCACCCAGGAGGGCTTGCGCACTTCCTGTCCGGCGAGCATCAGCCCCAGCCAGTTGACGATCGGCACCGCCAGTAACCACCTCCAGTTGCGTGCGCTGTCCATGACCCACCCCTCCGGCGTCAACCGATCCGATCGATGAGTTTGCGGCGTTTTTCTTCAAATTCTTCCTCGCTGATGAGGCCCTCCTGGCGCAAGGCCTCCAGGCGCCGCAACGTGTCGATCGGATCGCCTAGAAATTTTTGGGGTTCGTAGGTCAGCTTCGGGTTGAATTTGCGGTTGAATTCGCTGTCGCTCTGCACCAGATAGAGCACCCCTTCGACAAAACCGATGAGCCCCGGCAGACCGGTCCAAAAAAACAACAGGTACACTATCCCGGCGACCGGGCGCCCAAGGTAGAACTTGTGAGCCCCCAGCCACCCGAGCAGCATGGCGAGGATGGCTGCTGTCGAACGGTTCTTCTCACCCATGGATCGCTTCCTGTGTTCTAGCTTGGCGCCCTTCTATCTTATCGTTCATGCCCCGGCCGGCGGCGGCTCGCTTGCGATCCCGGCCCGTCCACTACCGCCGGTCCCATTTGTTAGACTCTAACGAGTACAAAAGACAGAGAAGAATATGATCGAGTACAGAAAGTCTGTCACAGTCCACGGACGCGAGATCGGGTTGAGTACCGGCGTCCTGGCGCAGTTGGCGGGCGGTTCGGTGTTGGTGCAGTCGGGGGAGACTGCGGTATTGGTGACGGCCACGATGGCCAGCAAACCCCGGGAGGGGATCGACTTCTTTCCATTGCTGGTGGATTACGAAGAACGCCTGTACGCGGCCGGACGCATTCCAGGCAGTTTCGTGCGCCGCGAAGGCCGCCCGCCCGAAAAAGCAATTCTTGCCGCCCGCCTGATTGACCGGCCGCTGCGGCCCCTCTTTCCAAAGGGCTTCATCAACGACGTGCAGATCGTGGCGACGGTGCTTGCCCTCGATATGAACGTGCCGCCGGATATCCTTGCCATCCTCGGCGCCTCGACGGCGACCATGCTCGCGGGCATTCCCTTCGACGGACCGGTGGCGGCTACCCGCGTCGGTTTGATGGGCGACGATTTCATCATCAACCCCACCTACAAAGAGATCGAAGAGGGCGAACTCGACTTAGTAGTGGCGGGCACCAAAAACGGGATCATGATGGTCGAGGCCGGGGCCAACTGCCTGCCCGAGGAGGACATCATCGATGCCATCGACTACGGCTACGAGGCGGTCCAGGCGATGCTCACCGCCCAGGAGGAGTTCATCCGCGACCTGAAGATTGAGCCGATGGCCTTCGTCGCCCCCGCCAACGACCCGGTGCTGGTTTCCTTTGTCGAAGAGAAAGCTTCCGAGGCGGTCGCCGAGGTGCTGCGCAGCTTCGAGCTGAGCAAAGACGAGCGCGACGCCAAGCTCGACGCTATCGAGGCAGAACTGGGGACCACCTTTGCAGGTCTGGGCGAAGAAGACCCCCTGCGCGAGAAAGCGGCCGCCAATGCCAGCAAGTTGCCGGCGCTCTTCAAATCCACCACCAAAAAGCTGATGCGCAAGCAGATCCTGGTGGAGGGCAAGCGTGTCGACGGCCGTTCCCTCGACGAGGTGCGTCCCATCTCAAGTGCCGTGCGGGTGATCCCGCGGGTGCACGGTTGTGGCCTGTTCACCCGGGGCACCACCCAGGTGCTCTCGGTGGTGACCCTGGGCACCGCCTCCGACGCCCAGGAACTCGACGATCTGCACCCGGACGATTCCAAGCGCTACATGCACCACTACAACTTTCCGGGTTTTTCGGTGGGCGAAGTGAAGCCCCTGCGCGGCGTCGGCCGCCGCGAAGTGGGCCACGGCGCCCTCGCCGAGCGCGCCATCGTGCCGATCCTGCCCGAGCACGAGCAGTTTCCTTACGTGATCCGCGTCGTCTCCGAGGTGCTCTCCTCCAACGGTTCAACCTCGATGGGCTCGGTGTGCGCCTCGACCCTCGCCCTGATGGATGCCGGGGTGCCCATCCGCGAACCGGTCTCCGGGGTGGCGATGGGTCTAATTAAAGAAGGCGACGAAGTGCGCATCCTCACCGACATCCAGGGCATCGAGGATTTTCTGGGGGACATGGACTTCAAGGTGGCGGGCACCCGCGACGGGATCACCGCGCTGCAGATGGACATTAAAATCCAGGGGATCACCCTGCAGATCCTCGAAGCCGCCATCCAGCAGTCCAAGGCGGGCCGACTGCACATCCTGGAGAAGATGCTGATCGCCATCGACAAACCGCGGGTCGAACTGTCGCCCTACGCGCCGCGCCTGCTCACCCTCAAGATCCCGGTCGACATGATCGGTCTGGTGATTGGTCCCGGCGGTAAGACGATCAAGCGCATCGTCGAGGAGACCGGCGCCAAGGTCGATATCGAAGACGACGGCACCGTGGTGGTTTCTTCGATAGACGGGGCGAAGGCTCTGGCTGCCAAGCAGATCATCGAGGGGATGACCCGCACCGTCGAAGTCGACAAAGTTTATCTGGGTACGGTCACCCGGATTATCCCCAACCTGGGGGCTTTCGTCGAAGTCATGCCCGGCAAAGAGGGCTTAGTGCATATCTCACAGCTTGCTGAGCACCGGGTGCGCAAAGTCGAAGACGAACTGAACGTCGGCGACGAAGTCGTCGTGAAAGTCAAAGAGATCGATCAAAAAGGCCGCATCAACCTCACCCGCCGGGGAATCCACCCGAGCGAGGTCGAGGAGGCGCGGGGGCAGTAGCCCTCTGGATCCCCCCCTGCCCCCCCTTTCCAAGGGGGGCAGCGCAGCGGGGGGGATCCATCCCTACAATCCCGGTCAGGCGCCTGGCTTCGGCAAGGGTCAGGGGCAATACATCCTCGACGCGGTAGACCCCCGGCTGGCCGGTGACAATTTTGGTGCGGCAGTACAGGTGGCGGTCGTAACCCTGGAGCATGCTGAGCAGCATCGCCCGGCGCGGTACCCGGTCAAAATCGGCGTCGAGGCGGCAGATGAGGGCAAACCCGACAATCGCCGCCAGACGAGGAATGCCGAGGCTCGCGGCCTCCGCCCCGCCTACGTAGGCTTCGCCCAGGGGGGTGTTGGGCGCTTCCATGAGGATATGGGTGACGTCGTGGCGGTCAATGTGAAAGCGAATCGCCCAATCGACCGGCGGGATGTGCGTTATCGGGATGGCGTTGTCCGGCTTGTCGAATCCGTGTTCAGCAAAGCGCTGCTTCAAGAGTTCGCCGACGGTCGGTGTGCTCATCGTGGGGTCGTCTTTTTTTCTAAGCTAGCTCAGCGGGCTTAGATTGGATTTTATGTGGACGAGGATGCGGTGATCGCTTGGTGGTGGCAGGTTGTCGCGATCGGCCTGTACGTGGGCAGCGTGCTGGGGATTGCCCAGTGGCTTGCTTCTCGGGGGATAGCCGACGAGCGCACCCGCAAATTCGTCCACATCGCCACCGGCAATATCATTTTGCTGGCCTGGTGGCTCGCGGTGCCCCTGTGGCTCGCCCTGGCCTTTGGGGCGGCTTTTTGTGCCGTGACGCTGCTTTCTTATCGCTACCGGCTTTTGGGGAGCGTCGGCGGGGTGGACCGCAAAAGTTGGGGGACGTTCTTTTATTCACTGAGTATTACGCTGCTGATCGCCTTTTACTGGCCCCAGAATCTGCAGGTGGTGGCGGCGGTGGGCATTCTCGTGATGACCTGGGGCGATGCCGTGGCCGCTTTGGTGGGTCAAACCTGGGGGCGGTGCGAATACAAAGTGCTGGGCATGCGCAAGACCGTGGAAGGATCGCTGGCGATGGCCGTGGTGAGCTTTGCCGTTTGCCTGTTGCTTCTGGGTTTTACTTGCGGGTGGAGCCTGCCCATGGTGCTGAGTGCTCTCGCCATTGCCGGTGCCGCCACGGGTCTGGAAGTAATCTCAGTGGGCGGCATCGATAATTTGACGGTGCCTCTGGGTAGTGCTTTGCTGACGCAGGGCCTTATTCAGGCATTTTTATAACAGATTGTTGCCAAAGTGTTGATCCATGGAGAACATTTTTTACGTAAAATACGCCTTAGCTTCGAAACAGTCCCCACTTTGGGCCAACCTACGTGAACCGAACCGCACCGTCCAGCGCCGCGCTTGATTACCGCTCCGACACCTACCGCGATGCGTACTCCCGCATCAATGCCATCGTCCTTGAAGGCGAGCGGGAAGCCCACGCCAACTACCTTACCCTCGCTGAGATGCTGCCGGACCATGCCGAGGCGCTCAAAAAACTGGCCGCGATGGAAAATCGCCACTTCAAAGGCTTCCAGTCCTGCGCCCGCAACCTCGAAGTCACGCCGGACGACCCGTTTGCAAGGGCCTACTTCGAACAGCTCGACGGCAACTTTCAGCAGGCGGCGGCAGAAGGTGACCTTACCACCTGCATGGTCATCCAGGCACTGATCATCGAGTGCTTCGCAATTGCGGCCTACAACGTCTACATTCCGGTGGCCGACGCGTTTGCCCGCAAGGTGACCGAGGGCGTCGTCAAGGACGAGTACACCCACCTCAACTTTGGGCAGCAGTGGCTCAAAGAGCGCTTCGTGACCGTGCGCGAGGGCATCGAGCGCGCCAACGCCCAGAATCTGCCCATCGTCTGGCGGATGCTCAACGCCGTCGAAGCGGACACCGAAGTGCTGCAGATGGATAAAGAAGCGATCGTCGAAGACTTTATGATCGCCTACGGTGAAGCCTTGGGCGACATCGGTTTTTCGATGCGCGACGTGATGAAGATGTCCGCCCGCGGCCTTGCCTCTGCCCCCCGCCAGTGAAATCATGTTTGGCCTGATCGGACACTTGACCAATCTTTCCCATGCCCAGCGGGTCGCCCGCGACCTGGGCTACGACGAGTATGCAAGCCACGACCTCGAATTCTGGTGCATGGCCCCTCCCCAGGCGGTCGATGAAATCACGATCACCAGCGTCACCGGTCAGGTGATCCACGGTCAGTACGTCGAATCGTGCTTTCTGCCGGAGATGCTCGCCCAGGGCCGCTTCAAGACCGCCATGCGCAAGATCCTCAATGCCATGGCCCTGGTCCAGAAGCGCGGCATCGACATTACGGCCCTGGGAGGCTTCTCGTCGATCATCTTCGAGAATTTCAGCCTCGATAAATTGCTCAACGTCCGCGACATCACCCTCGACATCCAGCGCTTCACCACCGGCAACACCCACACGGCCTACATCCTTTGTCAGCAGGTCGAGCAGGGTGCGGTACGCTACGGCATCGATCCGGCCAAAGCGACCGTGGCGGTAGTCGGGGCCACCGGCGACATCGGTAGCGCCGTCTGCCGATGGCTCACCGACCGCGCCGGCATCCACGAACTCTTGCTGGTGGCCCGCGACGCCGAAAGGCTCGACCGGCTGCAGCAGGAACTCGGCACCGGTCGGATCCTGCCGGTCGAAGAAGCACTTCCCAAAGCCGACATCGTCGTCTGGGTCGCCTCGATGAACCAGGGCATGGCCATCGACCCCGCCGGCCTGCGCACCCCCTGCCTGCTCATCGACGGCGGCTACCCCAAGAACATGGCCGGCACCCTGCAGCGCCCGGGCATCCATATCCTCGACGGCGGCATGGTCGAGCACTCGCTCGACATCGACTGGCAGATCATGTCGTTTCTAAATGTGCCCAACCCCGCCCGCCAGTTCTTCGCCTGCTTCGCCGAGTCGATGCTGCTGGAATTCGAAGGGCTTCACTTCAATTTTTCCTGGGGCCGCAACCACATCACCGTCGAGAAGATGGCCCAGATCGGCTCGCTGTCTAAAAAACATGGCTTTCGTCCCCTGCTTGAACCCAGTCAGCGCAGCGGCGAACTCGTACACGGATAAGCAAAGCTCATCGCCCACATCAGAAACATAGAAGGGCGGCCTGTGCCGCCCTTCTTAATGTTTGTTACATTCTTTTACATAGACAGTTCCTTTACCGGATTTTTCCAATCATGACTGCAACACTCGAGCGTCGTTCTTCACAAGGGCTGTGGGACCGCTTCGCCGATTGGGTGACCTCCACCAACAACCGCTTCTACGTTGGTTGGTTCGGCGTCCTGATGATCCCCACCCTGCTTTCTGCGACGATTTGCTTCGTCGTCGCTTTTGTCGCCGCCCCGCCGGTGGACATGGACGGCATCCGCGAGCCGATTTCCGGTTCGCTGCTGTACGGCAACAACATCATCACCGGGGCGGTGATCCCGTCTTCCAACGCCATCGGCCTGCACTTCTACCCAATTTGGGAAGCGGCTTCGATGGACGAGTGGCTCTACAACGGCGGCCCCTACCAGCTGGTGGTCTTCCATTTTCTCATTGGGGTGTTTTGCTACCTGGGCCGCGAGTGGGAGCTCAGCTACCGTTTGGGCCTGCGTCCGTGGATCTGCATCGCCTACAGTGCTCCTGTGGCGGCGGCGGCGGCGGTCTTCTTGATTTACCCGATTGGCCAGGGCAGCTTCAGTGACGGTATGCCGTTGGGTATTTCGGGCACGTTCAACTTCATGTTTGTTTTTCAGGCGGAGCACAACATTCTGAACCATCCCTTCCACATGCTGGGGGTGGCGGGTGTGTTCGGCGGTTCGCTGTTCAGTGCGATGCACGGTTCGCTGGTGACTTCTTCATTGATTCGTGAGACGTCGATGGAAGAGTCCCAGAACTACGGATACAAGTTTGGCCAGGAAGAGGAGACGTACAACATCATTGCGGCGCATGGTTACTTTGGCCGTTTGATTTTCCAGTACGCCAGCTTCAACAACAGCCGCAGTTTGCACTTTTTCTTGGCAGCGTGGCCGGTGATTGGGATTTGGTTCACGGCGCTGGGCATCAGTGTGATGGCGTTCAACCTGAACGGCTTCAACTTCAACAGCAGCATCGTGGATTCTCAGGGTCGTGCGATATACACGTGGGCGGACATCGTCAACCGAGCGAATTTGGGAATGGAAGTGATGCACGAGCGCAATGCTCACAACTTCCCCTTGGA
Source organism: Gloeobacter violaceus PCC 7421 (assembly GCF_000011385.1). Classification (NCBI taxonomy): domain Bacteria; kingdom Bacillati; phylum Cyanobacteriota; class Cyanophyceae; order Gloeobacterales; family Gloeobacteraceae; genus Gloeobacter; species Gloeobacter violaceus. Next base: position 3,348,440 of record NC_005125.1, on the reverse strand, counting down.
TTTGGCTGGAACGGAGTCGGCTCCGGTGGCGGTGGGCAACGCCGACCTCAACGGCTAACTTTCTCTCTCGATCTGTGAATGCAGGCCCCTTCGGGGGCCTTTTTTTTTGGTAACGACCGTGTAGCTTTCGAGCCTGGCTCTGGTAATTCCAAATGCTATGGTCGAAACGGTCAAAAGAGGAGCATCTGCTGTGAAACGCCATTTCTGCCTGGCCGGGCTGTTGTTGAGCCTGGGTGCCCATGCCGTCGCCGCCGAGCCGCCTCCCCCGCGCGTGGCCACGACTAAAAATATTGCCGAGGCGCAAGCCTTCATGCAAAAAGCCGAGGGCGAATTGGCGGCGCTGGGGGTGCAGTCCAACCGGGCCAGTTGGGTCAACGCCACGTATATCACCGGGGACACCGAGGCATTGGCGGCGGAAGCCCAGAAAAATTTGGCCGCGGCCACCCAGCGGCTGGCCATGGCTGCGAAGCGTTTCGACAACGCGCCCCTGCCACCGGAACTGGCGCGCAAATTCAAACTGCTCAAGTTGAGCCTGGCGGCTCCGCCCCCGGGCGATCCCAATGCACAGGTCGAATTGACCAAGATCACCGTCGGTATGGAGAGCGAGTACGGCCGGGGCACCTACTGCCGGCCGGGGGCAGACGGCAAAGAAACTTGTCTGCAGATCAACGAGCTTTCGCGCATCCTCGCCACCAGCCGCGATCCGCAGGAACTGCTCGATGTTTGGCAGGGCTGGCACAAAATTGCCGTGCCCCTGCGGCCCCGCTACGAGCGCTTTGTGCAGTTGGCGAACAAGGGGGCGAGCGAACTGGGCTTTGCCGATACCGGGGCGATGTGGCGCTCCAACTACGACATGGAACCGGACGCCTTTGCCGCTGAAGTCGAGCGGCTCTGGGGGCAGGTCCAGCCTCTGTACGTCTCGCTGCACGCCTACGTGCGCACCAAGTTGGGCGAGCAGTACGGCACCAAACTGGTACCGGCGAATCGACCCATCCCCGCCCACCTGCTCGGCAACATGTGGGCACAGGAGTGGGGCAATATCTATCCGCTAGTCGCCCCGGCGGGGGTGGTTCCCAGTTACGACCTCACCCAGCTGCTCAAGGCCAAAAACGTCGATGAGCGAGGCATGTTCGGATACGGCGAGCGCTTTTTCACCTCGCTCGGATTTGATTCTCTGCCCAAAACTTTTTGGGAACGTTCGATGCTCGTCAAACCCAAAGATCGCGAGGTGGTCTGCCACGCGAGCGCCTGGGAAATCGACAATCCCGACGATATCCGCATCAAGATGTGCACCGAGGTGACGGGCGAGGATTTTGTCACTGTCCACCACGAACTGGGCCACAACTTCTACCAGCGCGCCTACAAAAAGCAGCCGCCGCTGTTTCGAAACAGCGCCAACGACGGCTTTCACGAGGCGGTGGGCGACACGATCGCCCTCTCGGTGACACCGGAGTACCTGGTCAAAGTCGGACTGATGGGCACCATCCCCGGTCCCGAAGCCGACACCGGCATCCTGCTGCGGCAGGCGCTCGACAAAGTTGCCTTTTTGCCCTTCGGGCTGCTCATCGACCAATGGCGCTGGAAAGTCTACTCGGGCGCCGTCCAGCCCAAAGACTACAACAAAGCCTGGTGGGCACTGCGCGAGCGCTACCAGGGCGTCTCGGCCCCCCTGCCGCGCTCGGAGGCCGACTTCGACCCCGGCGCCAAGTTCCACGTACCGGCCAACACCCCCTACACCCGCTATTTCCTGGCGCGGGTGCTGCAGTTCCAGTTCCACCGGGCGCTGTGCCGGGAAGCGGGTTATACCGGCCCCTTGCACCGCTGTTCGGTCTACGGCAACAAAGCGGCGGGGGCGAAGCTTGCGTTGATGCTCGAAGCCGGGCAGAGCCGTCCCTGGCCGGAGGTGCTCTCCGCGATGACCGGCGAGCGACAGATGGACGCGACCGCCATGCTCGACTACTTTGCACCCCTCAAATCCTGGCTCGACGAACAAAACAAAGGCGTCAAAGTCGGCTGGGAGAGCGCCGGATCGGTCAGTTCGACAATTCGATAGACCCGAGCCGCTTCTCCATCCGATAGTTGACCAGTTCCTCCCCGCGCCGGACAACAGTCTGTGCCTGCAACACCCGAAAGCCGCGCCGCTCGAAAAAAGGCCGCGCCGTGATGCTCGCCTCGGTGAACACCCGGTCGAGGCCAAGGCGCCTCGCCTCGGCCTCGACGGCGGCAAGCATCGCCCCGCCCACGCCCCGGCCCTGATAGTCGGCGTGGACATAGAAGCGATCGAGGTGGCCGTCGCTCTCGAAATCGGTGAATCCGACGACCGCTTCGCCAATCTGCGCCACGACGGCAAAGCGGTCGGTCAACTGCCCAGCCCAGTCCCGGGAGTCGATGTCCTCCGGTGCCCAGGCCGCCACTTGCCCGGGCGAGTAATCCCGAACGTTGATGCGGCGAACGGTATCTCGAAATAAATCAACGAGCGCAGGCGCGTCGCCGGGTTCGTAGGGGCGCAGCCGGATCATCGCAGATCATTCCTTGGTTGTACAATTTTCTCGCCAATTGTACCGCCGCCAACGGCCGCACCGGTGTAAGGCGCTTGACACATCCCTTGCCTAACTGGGGCCAGGTCAACATCGACACCACCGATCCGATGCTCGAACCGTCGATCTACGTACCGAGCGCCTCGTGCAGCGCCAGGAGCGGGCGATGAAACTCATTTTCAGCAATCGAGCCAGCCAGATCTGGCATTTGGGGGGCGCTAAGGTGCAGGCGCTCAAGCAATTGCCCTCTATCCGTACTGCCGCAAGCGGTTGAAGGGGCGGCGCGTTCTTCTCTAATTATTCACCATCTCTGCCTACAACCGAATTAAGAGCGCAACACGGGTCGCCGGGACAAAGGCCGCCCGTGGGGAGGCCGAGCAATGGGCGAACAATCCGGCGGCGAGCGGACGAACACCCCCAAATCCGGACGGGGCTGGGACTACATTGCCGTGCTGGTGCTGGTGCTGGTGGCGGTGAACCTGCTGGTGTTGCCCGCGGTGTTGATGTCCGCATCCGGCCCGAGCGAACCCTACAGCCGGTTTATCGAACAACTCGAGCAGGGCAAGGTTGCCCGCGCGCTGGTGGCGGGCGACCGCATCGAATACGAACTGGCGGGCGAGAAAAAACGCCACCGGACGGTGCCCCTGCCCACCGATCCGCAACTGGCCGGGCTTCTGCGCCGACACAAAGTCGAATATACGGCGGCGCCTTCCCGCGGTGCTGACTGGCTGCCGGGGGTGCTTGGGTGGTTGATGCTGCCTCTGGCGGTGTTGGGTTTCTGGTGGCTATTGGGCCGAGGTGGAGCGCAGGGGCCGCAGACACTCACGATGAGCCGTTCGCGGGCACGCATCTACGCCCAGGGTTCGACCGGAGTCGCCTTCGGCGATGTGGCCGGCGTCGACGAGGCCAAGGGCGAACTGCAGGAGATTGTCCAGTTTCTCAAGCAGCCCGAGCGCTACACCCGCATCGGTGCCAAGATTCCCAAGGGGGTGCTGTTGGTCGGTCCCCCCGGCACCGGCAAGACGCTGCTGGCCAAGGCCGTCGCCGGTGAGGCGGGGGTGCCGTTCTTTTCGATTTCGGGATCCGAATTTGTCGAACTGTTCGTCGGTGTCGGGGCGGCGCGGGTGCGCGACCTGTTCGAGCAGGCCAAGCAGCAGGCTCCGTGTATCATCTTCATCGACGAACTGGATGCCATCGGCAAGTCGCGGGTCGGCTCGCCCATGGCCGGGGGCAACGACGAGCGCGAGCAGACCCTCAACCAGCTATTGGCCGAGATGGACGGCTTTGCCCCCAACACCGGCGTTATCTTGCTGGCGGCCACCAACCGGCCGGAGAGCCTCGATCCGGCGTTGCTCAGGCCGGGGCGCTTCGATCGGCGGGTGCTGGTGGATCGGCCCGATAAAACCGGCCGCCTCGCCATTTTGCAGGTGCACGCCCGACCGGTGAAACTGGCCCCCGATGTCGATCTGGTGGCGATGGCGGGTCGGACCGCCGGATTTGCCGGGGCGGACCTGGCCAATTTGATCAACGAGGCGGCGTTGCTCGCGGCCCGCCAGGGCAAAGCGGCCGTGACCATGGCTGATCTGGCCGAGGCGCTCGAGCGGGTGGTGGCGGGCCTGGAGAAGCGCTCGCGCGTGCTGGGGGACGAGGAGCGCGCCACGGTCGCCCACCACGAGTCCGGACACGCGATCGTCGCCCGCCTGGTGCCCTGCACCGGCCGGGTCGAGAAAATCTCGATCGTCCCCCGGGGGATGGCTGCCCTCGGCTACACGCTGCAACTGCCGGAGGAGGATCGCTTCTTGATGAGCGAGCCCGAGATGCGCGGGCGGCTGGCGGTGCTGATGGGCGGCCGGGCGGCGGAGCATATTATCTTTGGCGAACTTTCGACCGGAGCCGCGGACGACTTGCAGCAGGCCACCGATCTGGCGCAGCGGATGATCACCCTCTACGGCATGGGTGCGGACCTCGGTCCGGTCGCCTTTGAAAAACCGCAGTCGGAATTTTTGGGCGGGACGGCGCTGCGGCGCCCTGTGAGCGAAGCGGTCGCCGAGCAAATCGATCGCGAAGTGCGCGCTGTGCTCGAAAGCGCCTACGCCCACGCCCTCGGCCTGTTGCGGGCCAACGGGCCGCTCTTGGAGGAGATGGCCCGGCTGTTGCTGGTGCAGGAGGTGCTCGAGGGCCCGCAGTTGCGCGCGCTGTTGGAGCGGGCGGTGTCGCTTGCGCAGCCGCGGACGGCACTGTGCGCGGAAAGTGCCCCTTAAGGCCCACCTACATCAGAACCGAATCGTCGCCTTCGTCATTGTAGGTAAATCCGAACGATTCTTCTTCCGCCGCTTCGCCAGGCATGAAGATCTCGGCAAGATCAAAGTTGTTCTCCTCGCCCAGTTCCATACCGGTCGAGGCCTGGCTGAACAGCTCGCCCTCGGCATTGTTGTTGTTCGTCGCTTCGTTCTCCCCACCAAAGCCGAAGCGCTCGGCCAGATTATCGAGCCCCATGCTCGCGAACATATCCCCGAGGCCGCCGGAGAGCCCCTGTTGCTCCTGTTGCTGTTCTGCGTCGCTGTCCAAGCGTCCGCGCGCTTCATCGAGCAGAGCCTGGGCGCGGTCCTCCTCGGAGATTTCGCCGCCTGCCACCAACTCACTGAGGTTGGTTTCCGGATTGGCGAGCATTTCAGGGTTGATCTCCTGCTCATCCTGCGAGAACATCTCGCTCAGGTCCATCATCGCGTTGGCGAGGGCGAAACCGCTCATCGCATCGGCGAACTGGCCAATGTTTTCTTGGTCGATATCGAGGCCCATAAACGAGAAACCTTCCTGTGAGCCATTTTCATCACCCGCCGCCAGAAAACCTTCAGCCCCGGCCATCTCCGAGCCCAGGATCGTTCCCGGCTGCTCTTCCATCGCCACAGCGTTCTCGACTTCGTGGCCAGCTTCCAACCCAACAGACTCTGGACTTTCCATCGCTTCGCTCCCTATTGCTTCCATGGACGCCAGCCTCTAGGGAGAAGGAAGCAAAAATGAGCCTCATTGTGCTCTGTATCGCTCCACGCTTTCAAAGCGCTAAGGACAAGTCCGCCGACAGGAAGTCGGGCGATTTAGAGCGGCGTCTCCTCCGGCACCGGTTCGGGGCGCCCGGGAGCGGGGGTGGGGGTGGGCAAGTCCGGGGGCACAGGCTCCGGCGGCAACGGTGCGGGTGTCGGGAAAGGCCCAGGTTTGGGCAAAGATGGGCCGGGTGATGGCGGTTCGGGCTCGGGAACCGCCGGGCCAGGAATGGGTTGCGGCTTGGGAAACGGGATTTCGACCGCCGCCGCACCTGCTGCACAGATTGCAATTGCCATAGGTTGCTCCCGCTGAAGCTTACCCGTGCATCCTACGGAACGGCGGCCGTGCCGTCATCGGGAAAAAGAAAGAGGTGAGAGCACTCACACCTCCGGCACCACGAACCGGTACCCGGAGCCATGCACCGTGAGGATATAGCGCGGTTCTTTGGGGTTGTCTTCGAGCTTGGAGCGCAGCCGGGCGATGTGAAAGTCGATGGTGCGGTTGGTGACGGCGGTGTCGTAGCCCCAGACTTCCTGGTAAATCTTTTCGCGGTCCACCGTCTGTCCGGCGCTGCGAAACAGACACTCGAGCACCTGGAATTCCCGCGAGGAGAGATCGAGCTTTTGGCGGTTTTTGCAGACGCTCAGGCGCTGAAAATCGATCTCCAGGTCCCCTACGCTCACGTGTTGGGAAGGTTTGCTCTGGTGGGTGCGGCGCAGGACCGCCTCAATGCGGGCCAGCAATTCATCGATGTTAAAAGGTTTGCTGAGGTAATCGTCCGCCCCGAGCCGCAGGCCGAAGACCTTGTCGGTATCCAGGCCGCGGGCAGTCAGCATGATGATCGGTGTGACGACGTTCTCGGAGCGCAGGCGTTGGCAAACTTCCAGCCCGCTCATGCGCGGCAGCATCAAGTCGAGAATGATGAGCTGCAATCCCGGCTCGCGGCCCAACTCCAAAGCAGCGCGGCCGTCGCGGGCGAGCGTCACCGTGTAGCCTTCCGATTCGAGGGTCTTGCGCAGCACCTGCGCCAGGGTCTCGTCGTCCTCAACGACCAAAATGGGGTTGTTCATGGGGAATCTTCACGGTGAATGTGCTGCCGATACCGACGCGGCTTTCGACCAGTATCTGGCCGCGGTGGGCATTGACGATCTGCGAAGCGATGGCCAGCCCCAGCCCGGTCCCCTCGGTATCGCTTACCAGGCCGTTGCGCACCCGGTAAAATTTCTGAAAGATAAACGCCTGCTCCTCGGCCGGGATACCCACACCCCGGTCCTCGACCAACAGATGCAATATCCGCTTCTCACCAAAGCCGCTCCAGTAGGACTGCACCCGCACCCAGGGCTGGGCGTCGCCTGAGTAGCGCACGGCATTGTCGATCAGATTCATCAGCACCGTAGTGAGGGCGTTGGCGTCGCCTGTGACCTGGCCGGTGGCCACTTCACCCTTGGCGATAATTGCCTGCGGGTAGGCCGCCTGCGACAGACCGATGGCGTGGTCAATCAGTTCCGCAACACTGAGGGGCGAAGGTTTCATCAGCAACTGGCGCGATTCGAGCTTGGCCATCGTCAGTACCTTCTCGACCACCGCGGTGAGCCGCCGCGCTTCGGCCAGGATGTAGCCGGAAAATTGTTTGGTTTCCTGAACGCCGCTCGCGCGTCCCGAGGCGATCAGCTGGGCGGAGGCGATGATTCCGGCCAGCGGCGTCTTCAGGTCGTGGGAGACCCCCGCCACGATGTCGGTCTGCAACTCGGAGACTTTGACCGCCACCAGCCCGGCCCGAAAGAGGACCACCAGCAACATCCCCAACAGCACTGCGACGATGCCGCTCGCCCAGAACATCTGGGTGAGGCTGCGCTCGGTGGCCTGCTTGAAGTTGCTGCGGGTGATCGCCGAAAGCTCCCAATCGGTCAAAAAGCGCTGCTCAGGGGTGATCCGAAAATCGGCGCGGATAAAGTCGTTGCAACCGACGTTTTTATCCCAACCGGGATCTTTGTAGAGCACCTGCCCCTTTTCGTCTTTGACCTGGTAGTAGTAGGTCGTGCCGGCCAGTTGCGAATCGAGGGGCGTGGTATCGAAGCGGCTGATCGCTCCGGTCTGGGTCTGGTATTTGAAGTCGTCCTTGAAATCTTTCTTGGTCAAAGTGACACCCATGACCGCTTTGATCGGACGCAGGGGGGGGGTGTCGGAATAGACGATTTGGGCCGGGGACATCGTGTGCAGCAGCACCAGCATTTCGCTTTCGGCGTCGTAGTAGTACTGATGGCCGGTGTCCTGCCGCTCCGGCGGCAAGGTGAAAAAGTATTCTCGGGCGCGGGCCGCTGCCGCGCGCCGCGCCGGATTGTCGCTGTTGCTGCGGCCAAAATAGGATTTCCAGGTGCCGTCGGGTTCTTTTGCAAAGATAAACAGCGCCTGCTGTGGCTTTTTTTTCTTTGCCGTGTAGCTGTTGCTGGTGTTCTGGATCGCACCCACGAGCGTGCTTGCGATCCTGGGTTTGCCGCTAAATAGCTCGTTGTGTTCGCGATCTACCGAATGAAAAGTGTCGTGAAATCCCCGATAGGTGTCGGTATAAATTCTCAGCGCCATACGGCCGAGCAGGCTCTGCATCTGCTCTTGCAGGGCTCGGGTTCCCTGTTGCTCGTACTGGACCATCGATTGATACTGCAGCACATTGAGCGTGCCGATGGGGACGATCACCCCCAGCAAAATAATCGCCATCGCCTTCAACTGGTGTTTGAGGCTCCATTGGATGGCCGCATAAAAACGCTTTTCGATTGCAGAAGTGATCTTGCTCATCGGTGTGGATCCCGTTAGTCGTCAGGATAACCCATCGATCCCACTCCAGATGTGAGATTTTATGAGTCGCGATGAGCGGTTGCATTCGGCCTCTCGCACAACTTCATAAGCGGGCTACAAGCGTTGCGCGACCAGGAATTGCACTCCTATTAAAGTGAAGCTGTCGACACCGGAGTACCTATCCATGTTGAAAGAAGCCCCGTTCGATGTCTTCGTGCATTTGGTGCTGTTGGGCATCGTCCTTTTGACGGTGACCGCCTCGGTGCTGTCGCTGCCGACTGTCGCACCCACCGAATCCACCACCGTCGTGCGCAGCCTGAGCGCTGTCTCCAAAGCCTGAAAGTCGGCAGTCTCCAAAGCTTTCCACTTGTAAGCGAGTTCGTCATGAAATGTTCTTGCGTCGAGCCGTTGTTGTCCACAAGGAGCCTGCCGACGATTCCCCCGTCGCTCGCTGTACGCCTGCAGGCTCTGGCACTGGCGCTCCTTGTGTTTTTACTGGCCGCCTGTGATCGGCCCCTCTAGCCAAGGGTCCGATTCTCGATGCTCAATTGGCGGCGCTGTCATCTTGGGGGCGCGGTAATTGGGCAATTTGCTGGGTGAACCAGGCAGCGGCACCGGTATTGGTTCCCTCAGCCAATCGCTGCAAGGTTTCTTCCAGCAAAGTCATCGGCAAACCCGCCAGGGCGCGCGATGTGCTGCAAACCCGGTACTGCCCGTTTTCGGCCAATTCAAAGGCAAATACCCGCCCCCCTTGTACATCCACCACCCAGTATTCGGGAACGCCCAAAGCGGCGTACAGATGCTTCTGTTCGTCTAAGTCGCTTGCGAGGGTGGTATCGGAGATTTCGCCCACCAGATCCGGCACGCGCGTTCGCGTCAGGTCGACCCGGCGCGGCTCTCCCGGTTGCCATCGGGGAAAATCTTCGCCGACGTAGAGCACCAGATCCGGCGCGCAGGCCTGGGTCTCGGGTTTTTCCAGCAGGCAACGACCCAGGGAGCTAAACGGTCGCTCCGGGTGTTGAAGAGCCCAGAGAAAGAGCAGACTGGTAAACAAATCGCTCACACCCGCATGGTTGATCCCTTCTCCACCCATATCCACCCACAGCCAGCCGCGATCGAAGGCCAACTTCATCCGCTCGCGAATGGGCGCGTCGCGCAGGGCAACATAATCCTGCCAGCCGGCCCGGTGCCACCGCCGCAAAGGGGGCAAACCGGCGGACAACTGCGAAGGAGAAGTTGCGGTCATCAGTTCAGTTGGGCGCTTCGATTTCGATTATAAAGAGGCACACGGGCGACCTGATATCCAAAGGGCCGGAATTACACTGAGAAGGTGCACCGAGGACAAGCGATGGGCGAGAGCAAGCGGCGCAAAGACCAGATGGGTGCGCTCTACGGCAATCCCGACAAAGAGTACCTCATCCCGGGCCTGCCGATCACCAAGGAGCAGAGCCGCTACTGGTACAAATTCACCGTCACCGGCACCTGGATCTGCATCGGGGTGATCGCGCTTATCTGGGTGGTCGTCAACTTTGGCCACTATATGAAATGGTGGGGCGCCCAGTAGAACCCGGTGCCCTCCTGCAGGGGCAAACCGTAACTGTCCCCATCACGGCCCTGGCTGCGGGGGGCGACGGGATCGCCCGGCTCACCGACGGCAGGGTGCTCTTTGTGGCAGGGGCGGTACCCGGTGACACCGTCGAAGCGCGGCTGGTACATCTCAAAAAGGACCACGGCTTCGGCAAGATCCTGCAGATTGTGCAAGCCTCGCCCCACCGCATCGAAGCCCCTTGCCCGGTGGCAGAACGCTGCGGCAGTTGCCAGTGGCAATGGATCGATTACCCGTTTCAACTGGAGGCCAAGCAGCGGCAGGTGCGCGAGGCGCTCGAACACCTGGGCGGGTTCGCAGAGCCGCCGGTGGAGCCGGTCATTGCCCAGCCGCGCCCTTTTGGCTACCGCAACAAATCGACTTTCCCGATCGGCCGGGATGCCCGCGGTGAACCCGTCATCGGCTACTACCAGAAAGATTCGCACCGGATCGTGCCTCTCGATGCTTGTCCGGTGCAGGATAGCCGCCTTGACCCGTTGCTGGCGGCGGCGCGCGAATTGATCCGCACCCAGGGCTGGAGCATCTACGACGAAAAACACCACCGCGGCGCCCTGCGCCATCTGGGCCTGCGCATCGGCGAGCGCACGGGCCAGAGACTGCTCACCTTTGTGGTGAACGGCCAGACCCTCTCGGGGATCAAGCCCGCCGCCCAGGCGCTCATGGACCGCTTTGCCGACCTGGTGGGGGTCTGCCTCAATACCCACACCGAGCGCGGCAATACGATCTTTGGTCCCCAGACCCGCTGCCTGGCGGGCCAGGACTTTATCGAAGAGGTGCTGGACGGCTTTCGCTTTCGCATCGAGCCCACGACGTTTTTTCAGATCTGCACCTCCCAGGCGGAAATCCTCGCCCGCCTGGTGGCCCGGGGAGCGGACGCTACTGCCGAGCAGACCGTCGTCGACGCCTACTGCGGCATCGGCACGCTGAGCCTGCCCCTGGCGCGCGCCGCCCGCGCCGTGGTGGGTATCGAAAGCCACGTCCGTTCTGTGGAACAGGCCAGGCAGAATGCCCGGATCAACGGCATCGAAAATTGTCGGTTTCTGGCTGGAACCGTCGAGGCGCTGCTGCCGGATCTGCGGGCCGACATCGTCGTCGTCGATCCGCCGCGCAAGGGTTGCGATCCGGAAGTGCTCGAAGCCATCCTGCACGCGGTGCCGATGCGGGTGGTCTACGTCAGTTGCAATCCCGCCACGCTCGCCCGCGACCTGAAGCGGCTGGTGGCAGGAGGCTATTGCCTGGTGGGCGTGCAGCCGGTGGACCTGTTTGCCCAGACCCACCACGTCGAGTGCGTGGCGACGCTGGAGCGGTCGTAGGGCTCGACTCAGTTGCCGGTTGTCGAAAAACGCGAGGCCCAGGGCTGGAGCCCTCGTTTTTCAAAGCGGCAGGTTCTCCGCGGCATCAGGTGAGTCCGTGCAGTTCGCGCTGCCAGAGCAAGTCGCGCACGCGGGCGACGGCGGTGGTCAGGTGGCGGCGGTAGGTGCTGAAGGGCAAATCGAGCATCTCCGCCGCCGCTTCCTGGCTCGCAGCCGGCTGCAAGTAGGTGTGCAACAGGGCAAGGTACGCCTTGCGGTCGCGCGGCGAATCGCGCAGCATCGTCGCCGCCTCCTGGATCTGCTGCTGCAATAATGTGGCGGGATCGCCCGCTTCGGCTGCGAGCCGCTCGGCCACCAGCCGCGAGCGCACCAGCGGATTGCGCACCAACTGGTCGGTCCGGGCAAAATCGCGCAGCGCCTGACGCACGGCGGTGGTAAAGTCCTCCGGGCTCAGGACCAACAGCGCCGGTCGGGGGGCGGGAGCCACCTGGGGGGCGGTGGCGGTTTCGCGCTCGGCCAACAGCGCCAGCCAGGCGGCGGGCGGCGTCGTGCGCCAGTCGTGGCCGAAGACGCCGTAGGTGACGCCCTCCACGGTAAAGTCGGCCTCGGCGAGGCGCATCAGATCGGCGTAGACCAGCATCTGGCTCCACAGTTCCGGACGGCGCACCGGGAAGAAGGTGAAGGCCAGGCCGGGGGTGCTCAGGTAGTGGCGCACGACGCTGGTGAGAATCATGCTCTGCACCGGCGAGACCGCATGGTAAGTTTCAGCTCCCATCCAGAAGCGAAAGTGGGTCGCCTTTTCCCCTGAGCGCAGCGGCGCGCGCGACTGCAAAAAGCGCCAGGCAAGCCGCACCGCCGGGTCCACCTCGCGTTCGGCTTCGGTAGTCTCCTCCAGGGCCACCGAGAGCAAAAATCCCAGCGCTTCCCCCTGGTGGTCGCGAAAGACCAGCGCGCTTTGCGGTTGGCGCTCCAGCCAGTGGCCGGCCAGGGCCGCCGACTCGGAACCCTCGTGGCGCTCGACCATGGCAAGCAGCACGCCCGCGTCCTGCTGCGGCCACAGACCGCCCGCCAGGACGCGGGCGTGCCGACGCCACTCGAAACAGGGTTTGACAATCGGGTTGTCGCGGTGCAAGTAAATGTAGTCGAACAGTACCTCCTGCTGCTGGGAGGCGCTGCCCTGTTGCAGTCGGCTGCCGTAGTAGCGCCGGGCGCGCTCGTGCAGAGTGCCGTAGCGATCCAGGTTGCGCCAGCGCAAGTCGGCGGTGAGCACCTCGCGGGCCAGGTCGTGGGGAAAAAGCCCCGCCGCCCCCGACTCGATAAACGACAGCCCCCGCAGCCACTCGAACAACGGCCGCGGGTCCGCCACTGCGAGCAACTCGCCCAGCAGCGCCTCGGTTGTGAGGTGCACCAGCGCGCAGACTTCGAGCGCCTGGCGGTGCTGCGGACCGGGGAGTTCGGCCAGGAAGCACTCCAGAAGCACCCGGATCACATCCGGTTCGTTCTCGGCATGAAAATTTCCCGTGTGCCCCTGGGCGTAGACATCGGCTACCAGCGACAGGGCCAGCGGATGGCCGTGGGTAAATTCGAGCACGCTCTGGTGATGTTCGGCGCTCACCCGGCGCGCCGCCAGGTAGGCGCAGCTTTCTTCCGGGCTGAGGTTGCGCAGCGACACCACGCGCAGCAGACTCTGCCAGCCGGGGTCGGTGCGCCACTCGCGGCCGGGGGGCAGGCGGCTGGCGATTGCCGTGAGCACACAGTCGGGCAACTGCGGCAAAAACGTCTCGCGCAACCAGGGATCGAGACCGTTGAGTTCTTCACCGGTGTCGATGAGCAACACCCGCCGCTCGGTAGAAGCCGCCAACCGGCAGATGGGTGAATCGCGCCCCTCCTCGCCCATCGCGCGGCCGAGCGCTTCGCTGAACGCTTCGGGTGTCGGGTCGAAGGTCTTGGCATCGAGATAGAGCGCCCGGCATTCGGCCTCGGTGGCCAGGTTGAGGAACTCTTTGAGGAGTGTCGTCTTGCCCACCCCTCCCGGCCCATGGATCCACAGCACGCAGAAGGGCGGATCCGGCTCCTGGAGGGCCGCGCGAAAAAGGTCGCGTTCGGTCAATCGGCCGACAAAGCGGCGATGGCGTTCTGTGCGCAATCGATCGGCTAAGTGCACGGCAATCCTCCCGGTCGGATGGTGCAGGTTGTATTATCGCTTGCTGGGGGTGCGACCCCCTCTCTCCTCTGGTCGTTGCATGGCTTTGTCTACCAATACGCCTGCAGTAGGGCTATTGGTTTTCCGAGCAGCCATAAAAATTAATCGTAGTGGTACCTGGCCTGCAGAAAATCGATCTGCTCGCCTGCGACACGGTAGACCAGCCGATGCTCGGCGGTGAGGCGCCGGGACCAGGTGTTACTGGCAATGTACTTGAGCGGCTCCGGTTTTCCCAGCCCCCGAAAAGGATCGCGCATGACGTCTTTGACCAGCTCGAGGGCTCTTAGCGCCGTTTTCGGTTCGTTGGCTATCCAGTAGGCAAGATCTTCGCGAAAGGCCGTGGTAAAGACGGCGACCCGCTCAATGCGTTCAGCAGAGGTTTCAGAAGCTTCGTCCGACTTGCGCGGCTCATCGGACCCGCGCGAAGGTTTATGTTTCTTCGCCAAACCCCAATTCCCGCTGCAACTGTTCGACCGTTTGCGGTTTCACACTTCCGGCGTCCGCTTCCTGCAGAGCTTCCAGCAGGCGCTGGGCGTTGCGGGGCGAGCGCAGCAGGTGCGCCGTTTCTACGAGGCTTGCAAGCTCGTCCGCCGCGATCAAAGCAACGTTTGCCCCGCCGCGGCGGGTAATGATCACCGCCGTCCGATTGGCGATCACCTCATCGCACAGTTGGGCGAAATTGGCCCGGGCCTGGGTATAAGTCGTCTCAAGGGTCATCGTTTCCACTTGTTGTACAGGAGCGCTGTACAGATACCGAGTATAGCCCTGCGGTGAACAGCTTTTGGCATCGAAGGGCCATCTACTATAGGAATTACAAGTCGAGGCAAGACGCCGATGATCTCCCAGCCGGAATATCCGCTTCTGCCGGATCACACCCAGCTTCCAGAGTCGGATGGGACGTTTGTGAAGAATTTTCAAGAGCATCCCCAGAGCATCCTGTTGACCGACGCGCTGGAGCCGGTGCTGCAAGCGATTCACCCCGACGGGCAGTACTGCATCGGCCAGGACTGCGGCATCTATTGGCGGGTGCCCACCCCGCCCGAACCGCCCGAGCGCGGGGCGGAAGCTCCCGACTGGTTCTATGTGCCGGAGGTGCCCCCGACCCTGGGCGGCCAGGTGCGCCGCTCCTACGTGCTGTGGCAGGAGCACATCCCACCCCTGGTCGTGCTGGAGTTTGCCAGCGGCGACGGAAGCGAAGAACGCGATAGAACCCCCAGGCGCGGCAAGTTCTGGATTTACGAGCGGGTGATCCGACCTGCCTACTACGGCATCTACGAGGTGCGCAAGGCGAGTGTCGAAGTATACGAACTGGTGGTGGGGCACTACCGCCGGATGCGCCCCAACGAACGGGGGCACTTTGCGATCGAGCCGTTGGGGGTGGAGTTGGGCATCTGGCCGGGCCGCTATCTGGACATGGAACTGCCCTGGCTGCGGTGGTGGGATGCGGCGGGCAATCTGCTGCCCACCGGCCAGGAAAGGGCACAAGGGGCGGAACGGCGCGCCGAACAGGCCGAAGTCGAAGCCCGGCAAGAGCGCACCGCCAGGGAGCAAGCCGAACTGCGCACGGCCATTCTGGAGGAGCGCCTGCGCCGGATGGGTTTGGATCCGAACGCGCTGCCGGACGAACTGGTATGAGCGAAGTATCTTTGCAGAGTAGAGGTTACGAACCGGCAACCACGGTTTGTTTTTCGCCCCGAGCGAAGGCCACCGCCAGATCCACTTCGTAGGGACTGCCGATGACGAGTGGCACCCGCTGGTGGAGTGTCTTGGGCTCGATATCGAGGATACGCTCGGTGCCGGTGCTCGCCTTGCCCCCCGCCTGCTCGGCGATGAGCGCGAGGGGCTGGGCTTCGTAGAGCAGCCGCAGCTTGCCCTTGGGCTTGGCGACGGTGCCCGGGTAGAGAAAGATGCCCCCGGTGAGCAGCGTGCGGTGCACATCGGCGGCCAGCGAGCCGATGTAGCGGGCGGAGTAGGCTTTTTCGCCCCGGCTTTTGGCCTGCTTGAGGTAGTCGATAAAGGCGCGCGTGCCCGGCTGCCATTCGGCCGAGTAGGCGTCGTTGATGCTGTAGTAATCGCCGCGCTCGGGGATGCGGATATTCGGGTGGGAGAGGACGAATTCCCCCAGACCGGCGTCGAGGGTAAAACCGTGCACCCCCTGGCTGCTGGTGTAGACGAACATCGTGTTGGGGCCGTAGAGCACGTAGCCCGCCGCCACCTGCCCGGTGCCTTTTTGCAGCAGGCTGCTTGTCTCGTCGGTGGCGCGCGGGTTGCGCCGCTGCACCGAGAAAATCGAGGCCACCGAGACGTTCACATCGATGTTGCTGGAGCCGTCCACCGGATCGATGACCAGAGCGTAGGAACCGATCGGGCACTGGTTGGAGAGCGGCAGGGGGTCTTCGAGTTCTTCGGAGACCAGCAGGCAGACCAGATTTGTGTTCTGGAAGACGCGAATAAACGTCTCGTTGGCGTACTGGTCGAGGTGACGGACCGCTTCGCCCTGGACGTTCGTCTCGCCGGTAAAGCCCAGCACGTTTTCGACCAGGCCCGCCTGGGCGAGCTGACGCGAAATCAGTTTGGCCGCCAGGCTGATCTGCACCATCAGGCCGCTAAATTCGCCGGTGGCGTCGGGATTGAGCGCCTGCTGGGAAAGGATGTGCTGGTAGAGGGTGATGCCCTTGGTGAGCGGGGTGAGGGGCGTGGTGTCCATCGGTTAAAACTGCCGCAAGAAGCGCAGGTCGTTGGTATAGAACAGGCGAATGTCGTTGATGTCGTACAGCAGCATGGCGATGCGCTCGATGCCCATGCCCGCCGCAAAGCCCTGGACCTTCTCGGGGTTGTAGCCCACCGCCTGAAAGACGTTCGGGTCCACCATGCCGCAGCCCGCGATCTCCAGCCAGCCGGTGTGGGAGCAGGTGCGGCAACCCTTGCCGTCGCAGAAGCGGCACTGCACGTCCACCTCCGCCGAAGGTTCGGTGAACGGAAAGAAACTCGGCCGAAAGCGCACCGGCCGGTCGCCGAACATTTCCTGGGTAAAGAAGGTGAGGGTGCCCTTGAGGTCTCCGAAGGTGATCTCCTCGTCCACCGCCAGCAGCTCCAGCTGGTGGAAGACCGGCGAGTGGCGGTTGGTCACCTGATCGCGGCGGTAGACGCGGCCGGGCACGCAGATGCGCACGGGCGGGTCGTTCTCTTCCATGTAGCGAATTTGCACCGAGGAAGTCTGGGTGCGCAGGACCAGCCCGTCGCTCAGGTAAAACGTGTCCTGCATGTCGCGGGCGGGGTGATCGGCAGGGGTGTTGAGGGCCTCGAAGTTGTAGTACTCGGTCTCGATCTGCGGTCCGGAGGCGACGGTGAACCCGAGACCCACGAACACATCGACGATCCGGTCGGTGGTGGCGGTGAGCGGATGCAGGCGGCCGGGGGGCACGAAGCGGCCGGGCATCGTCACATCGAGGGCCTCGGCGACGAGACGCAGCTCGATAAGCTGGTCTTGCAGGTGGGTCTGCTGGGCAGCGAGCGCCTCCTCGACCCGGGCTTTCACCTGGTTGACCAGGGCGCCCACGACCGGCCGCTCCTCGGCGGGTAGCCTGGCCATGCCGCCCAGAAGCGCCGAAAGCTTGCCTTTTTTGCCCAAAAAGTCGACGCGGATGCGCTCCAGGATGGTCAGATCCGCCGCTTCGCGGATCGCTTTGAGGGCTTCGAGCTGGAGCGCGTCGAGTTGCTGCTGCATAGGAGTATCGAAGTACCTGAACAATCTTATCGCGCACCGTGACCCCTTGCCCTCGGTGCTAGGATGGGAAAGCATCGTAACAAGTCAAAGGTCCGGGAGTGGTGGGCAACGCCCTGCAGGCTCGGACAATAGCCTGTAGAAGCGTTTATCACGCTGGAGGTCAACAACGAATGGCGAAGCGCCGCAACCAGAAGAAAGAAAAAGCCCTACGCAACCGGGCCAACGCACGCAAATATCGCAAAAAACAGGTCACCGGCCGCTACGGGCGGCGTTCCGCCGGTCCCGGCGGCTTCGAGGACAACGACACCGGCGCCCAGGCCCCCTAGGTTCTTTCTACGGCACCTTTTTTCTGGCGGTGCTCCCCATGCAGCGACGATTCAAAAGCACGATAGTCGCGATGCTGGCGGGGGCCGCCCTGATTTTTTGGCCATGTCGCACCGTCGATGCCCAGGGGGTTCCTGTCCTCATCGACACGGCGCTTCCCAGCGGCAATCTGGAGCAGGAGTACCGCTACACCCTGCGGGTGGTGGGCGGCACGGCTCCCTATACCTGGTCGGTAATTGGCGGGTCACTGCCCAACGGCCTGACCCTCGACAGCAATAGCGGTCAGCTCGTGGGCACCCCCAACACCACCAATATCAACAACACTTTTACCGTTCAAACCACCGACAGTGCCGGGCTCACCGCCACGCGCACCTTCACCTTCGCCGTGGCGGGCCGCGGTTACCGGCTCGAACCGGCCGTGGGCAATCTGACGGTGTTGCAGGGGCGCACCGCCAGTCTGCCGCTGCAGGTGGTGGGCGAAGCGCCGCAGGTCACTTCCCCCATCGGTTTCAACTTGCTCACCGCCCCACCGGCGGGTGTGGTGGCCGCCTTCGAGCCGCCGCAACTGGCGAGTACCGGCGGGCCGGTCAACTTCGTGGTCGCAGCCGAAGCGACAGCCGCCCCCGGCACCTATCCGCTGAATATCTCCGCAGTCAGTCCCCCTTACCAGCAATCGGCCACTATCAATCTGATCGTCCAGCCGCCGCCGCCCGAGATCACCGGTTTCAGCCCGCCCGGCGGTCTCCCCGGCACGGCCGTGACCGTGCGCGGCACGCGCCTCACCGGTACCACCGCCCTCACCATCGGCGGCCGGCGGGCCAATTTCACGGTGCTTTCGGCCACCCAATTGAGTGTTGTAGTGCCTGCCGGAGCCGCCACCGGCCGCATCGTCGCTTCCACCCCGGCGGGCAACGCCACCAGCGCCGCCGATTTCGTCGTTCCCACGTTCAAACTGATAGTCAACCCGGCGGTTGTCGCCGTGCGTCCGGGCCAGGAAGCGGTCTTCGCCGTGGGCATTACCGGTCGCCTGGACAGCCTCGTCGATCTCGAATTGGGAGGGTTGCCCGACGACTGGAACGCCCAGTACACCCCCGATTTTCTAGATGGCCAGAATACCCGCTCTCAACTGCGGGTACAGGCGCCCTCGGACGCCAATCTGGGGGACTACGCGCTGACAGTGGCCGCGAACGTCGTGCGCGCCACGGCCACCGTGCGCATCGTGGGCATCGCTCCGCGCCTGACGCGGCTTACCCCCGTACGCGGTCCGGCAGGAACGGTGGTCACCCTTTCGGGGCAGAACTTTCAGCCAGGCGTCCGCTTACAAATCGGCACAGTGGACCTCGCGGTACTTTCTGTCAGCGATACTCAGGTGCAGGCGCGCGTCCCACTAGGTGCCACCACAGGCCGCATCCGGCTTCTCAACCCCGACGACCAGCAGGCCACCACCAGCACCGTCTTCGTGGTCGAAGCTGCCACGAATCCGCCGGGCCAGCCCTAAAGGGCGGCAGTATTTCTAAGGAGGGTGGCTTAGGGGAGGTTGTGCTGTCGGTGGCCGGCTGCGCCTCCACTGCAAAGTCAAACAGGAGCAGCGGCGGCGTCCGGACCGGCCGCCACAGCACTGCTGACCTCGCTGGGCGGGGCGCTCGGGAGGTGCCTTTCGATGCGCGCTCCCAGCGCCTGCAACTTCCGTTCGATGCTCTCATAGCCGCGATCGAGGTGGTGCAGTCCGGCAATCGTCGTCGTGCCGTGGGCGGCGAGCCCCGCGATTACCAGCGCCGCCGAGGCGCGCAAATCCGTGGCCACCACCGGCGCTCCCGACAGCTTGAGCACCCCGCGCACGATGGCATGGCCCGAGCGCACCCGGATGTCGGCCCCCAAACGATTGAGTTCGGGGACGTGCATCAGGCGGTTCTCAAAGACGGTCTCCGAGATGATGCTGGTGCCCTCGCTCACCGCCAGCACGCTCATAAACTGCGCCTGCATGTCGGTGGGAAAACCCGGAAACGGCAACGTCTCGATGTCGGTGGCGGCCATCACCCGGCCGGGGCTCACCTCCAGTGTGCCCGGTCCGACCAGATTGACCACCGAACCCATCTCCCGCAACTTGGCAAGCACCGCCGCGAGGTGCTCGGGGAAGACCGGCCCGATGCGCAGGGTCGAACGGGTGATGGCGGCGGCGGCCATAAACGTGCCCGTCTCGATGCGGTCGGGAATGACGTGGTACTCGCTGCCGTGCAGGCGGGGCACACCGCTGATCACGATGGTTTTGCTGCCCGCCCCGCGGATGTGGGCGCCCATCGAGCGGCAGAAGTTGGCGAGGTCCACCACCTCGGGCTCCTGGGCGGCGTTCTCGATCACGGTCTCGCCCTCGGCGAGGGTGGCCGCCATCATGATCGTTTCGGTGGCTCCCACGCTCGGGTAATCGAGATAGATGCGCCCCCCGCGCAATTTGCGCGCGCGCGCTTCGACGATGCCATGCTCGATGCGCACCTGGGCGCCGAGCGCCTGCAGACCCCGCACGTGCAAGTCCACCGGCCGCGCTCCGATGGCGCAACCGCCCGGCAGCGGAATGCGCGCCATCCCAAGCCGGGCCAGGATCGGCCCCAGAATAAAAAAGCTGGCGCGCAGGCTGTTGACCAGTTCGTAGGGGGCGCGGTGCACGCTCAAAAAGCGCGGATCGATATCGAGGGTATTGGCGGCGACCGGCTTGACGCGCACCCCCAGCGATTCGAGAATCGCGCTCATCATGCGGATGTCCGCCAGCTTCGGCACGTTGTGCAGCCGGCAGGGCTCCATGGTCAGCAGTGAGGCGGCCATCAGCGCCAAGGAAGAGTTCTTGGCCCCGCTGATGGTGACCTCGCCACTTAATCGGTAGCCTCCCTCAATCTGTAAATACGGGTCCGTTAGTTTCGCTGGGGCAGGACTCGACTGGGGCAGGGAAGGCTCGATTCCCATGGGTTCGGTAATTGGTGGTGTGTGGATACCCCAGATTGTAAGGGAAAGATCGCTGGAAAATCTGCCCTAT